>JABISG010000129.1 GCA_018699955.1 Planctomycetaceae bacterium
CGCAAGTCCGCAGCCGACCGCGCAGCCCGGAAAGTCCGTGGAGATGTCGGTTGAGCAACTTTCGCAGGAAAGAAAGCGAATCCGGGACCAGCTTAAGGATCTTTCCAAAGTAGTCGGGCATGAAAAGTCTGTGCGGCTGAGTTCCACGCCACAAACGACCTTCGAACGAGCCATTGGCATCAACCAGCCGACGACCGGACCTGTCACGCGATTTTCGACTCTTGGTCGCGGCAAGAATCCTGATGGTTTTTTCAATCCCAACGGAAAGACAAAGCCCATTGACCCGACCCGCGTCTTCAGTTTTTATATCCAACCAGGACGCGGGCAAGCGAAGGGCAACCCCACCGATCCACAACAGATCACCGCACTGTGGAGGGCGCGATTTGCACGGCGCGCCATCGGCGGTGCCGTCGCGGGTCAACCCATTGGCGGGGAAGCCAAAGGCGAGTCCCTCGAAGAGTTGAAAGTTGCGAATGAGCAATACATTCCAATCATCGAGAACGAATTCCTCACGCCCGTTAACGATCCGCTCTCGACGTTTTCCATCGACGTCGATACCGCGTCATATTCCAACGTGCGGCGATTCTTGAAGCAGAACCAGTGGCCGCCGGCCAATGCTGTGCGGATTGAGGAGATGGTCAACTACTTCCACTACGAATACCCCGAGCCGGTCGATGGCCGACCGTTTTCGGTCAATCTTGAAGCGGGTCCCTGTCCGTGGAACAGCGATCATCGGCTGGTTCGCGTCGGGCTGAAGGGCAAAGAAATCGACAAGTCGCAACGCCCGCCGAGCAACCTGGTGTTCCTCCTGGACGTCTCCGGCTCGATGCGTGACGCCAACAAGTTGCCGTTGGTGAAGACGGCAATGGAAATGCTCGTCGGCGAAATGACCGAAGACGACCGCATTGCCATCGTCACCTACGCCGGCAAGGCCGGTTTGCAATTGGAATCCACCTCGGGACAGGACAAGACCCGCATCATCGATTCCATCCATGCACTGAGGGCCGGTGGATCGACCAACGGCGAAGCGGGCATCAAGCTGGCTTATGAGCAGGCGGTCGGACACTTCATCGATGATGGAGCGAACCGCGTGATCCTCTGCACCGACGGCGATTTCAACGTCGGCACCAGCGAGAACAAAGACCTGATCACGCTGATTCAGGACAAGGCCAAAAGCAAAGTCTTCCTCAGCGTGTTCGGCTTCGGCATGGGCAACCTGAAGGACGGCAAGCTGGAGCAAATCGCCGACAAAGGCAACGGCCAATACGGCTACATCGACGACGAAAAAGAAGCCCAGAAAGTCTTCGTCGAGGAAATGGCCGGCACGCTGTACACGATTGCCAAAGACGTCAAGATTCAGGTCGAGTTCAACCCGCAGCAGGTGGGTGGCTATCGGTTGATCGGTTATGAGAACCGCATGTTGGCGGCTCCCGACTTCAATGACGACACCAAAGACGCCGGCGAAATCGGTGCGGGGCATACGGTTACAGCGCTGTACGAGATCGTTCCCTTCGACAAGCTGCCGGCCCCGAATTCGGTTGACAAATTGAAGTACCAGAAGCCGGTCAAACCGGTGGATGGCGACAAGGTGGCGAAGGAATTGTTGACGCTCAAACTGCGGTACAAGCAACCCGATGCAGAAGAGAGCGTGAAGATTGATTTCACACTGACCGACAACAAGCCGCGAACCGAGATGCCGTCGGTTGATTTCGAGTGGGCCGTCTCATGTGCCGGTTTTGGATTGCTGCTGCGGAATTCACAGTACCGCGGCGAGGCCGACTTCGATCTTGTACGCGAACTCGCATTGGGAAGCCGGGGCGATGATGAGAGCGGCCGACGGCGGGAATTCCTCGATCTCGTCTACACCGCCCGTGCCATGCAAGCACGAGCACTCGGCAAGCCGATTCCCCCACGCGAAAGCCTGCCGGAAGACAAGGCCCGCGAGTTGGCCGCAGTGAAAGGCAAGTACAGCGAGCTGTTGAAGAAGATCGAAGTGCAGACCGACGCAGAAACCTACGGCGCTTTCGCCGACTTTGGTTATTGGGCCGGCAATGCGTGGGCCGGTCACGAAAACTTGCCCAAGGGTCACTGGGTTTACGTCGCCCCGCACTGGTACATCTGGGGCGAGACGTCGGCGAAGGATGCGGCAACCAGCGAAAAAGAGTAGTTCGCATTTGCAAACGGGCTGAGACATGGTTTTGAGTCATTTGTCAATGACCCAATACAAAAAGGGGATCGCAGAATGTTCGCAAGCAGGTTTCGTTATCTGTCCAGCCCCTGGAGATCCATGATGCTTCGAAGTCTCAGTTTCCCTGTGTTTGCGTTGTTGATGGCCGTGACGCCAAACCTCGCCTATGCCGAGGACGCTCGGATCGTACATTCGAAGCGGTATTTTTCGACTCTGGCGTCAGATGTTACGAACTACTACTCAGGCGATGTCGATGCCTTCAATGTGATTCTCGCGAAAACCGCATCTGAATATCCCGCGCCACCTGCGATTGTGACACGTGGCGGGCGAATTGAGCCCAACATCAAGGTTTTTATTTACAAAGGCACCGGCGAAGCCTACCTGACAAAATCGCTGAACCGAAAAACAAAGGATGAAGTCAATTCCGAACCAATGCCTGCGTTCAACTTTGACTGGATCGTTACAACGAGCGCGACGAAAACGGAACGTCAAGCGTCAATTGTTCTATTCGCGGGTGGCAATGTGGACATTTTCGAGTTGAGAGTTCCCCAAAATGTTGAACTGAAGATTGGCAGGCCAGCGATTGCAACGGTAAGACGCGACGTGTCTGCCAAGCCGAAAAGCGGCGAACAACAATGACGAGAGCGGCCGACGGCGCACTAGGGCTACGTTGCCCCGCACTGGTACATCTGGGGCGCGACGTCGCCGATTTCTCTGGCGACCAGCGATGAGGAGTACCTCGCGTTTCCAATTTGGTTTCGGTATCAAAGTGAGCAATTCGTTGATGACTCAATTCAGAAAAGGAAACACAGAATGTTCGCAAAGAGGTTTC
>JABISG010000133.1 GCA_018699955.1 Planctomycetaceae bacterium
AAGCAGTTCTTGTGGATCAAACGGCGATTGACCGATCAGCAGACAGCCGACATACGAACGCTGAAACTGCCGGTTGAGACTTGGGGATTCCGCAGTGAATTTCTCCGCCGGTATCCGCAGGGAACTTTGGCTGCTCATATACTGGGGCTGCGCGGTATCGATGGTGACGGCAGCGGCGGCGTGGAGCAGAAGCTTGACGGTGTGCTGCGTGGACGCAACGGAGAACGCGTCTTGATTCGTGACGCCCGCGGCCGTGTGATCGACGTGGAAACAGAAACGGATCGGCCTGCGCAGCATGGACGGACAGTCGTGCTATCGCTCGATGCGATCATCCAACTGTATACCGAGCGAGAACTTGATCGCGTGATGCAGGAATGGCGGCCGAGTTCGGCGTGCGCGATCGTCGTCGATCCAGCAACTTGCGATGTGTTGGCAATGGCGTCGCGACCGGCATTCGATCCGAACAATCCGGTCGATGTCCTCCCCGCAGCCTGGAAGAACACGGCAATCGCATCAATGTACGAACCGGGATCGACCTTCAAACCGTTCGTCGTCGCGTGGGCCGTCGATCGTGAAATCATCTCGCGAGACGAATCATTCAATTGCGAACGGGGAGCGTACCGCATGGGGCGGCGGATTCTGCACGACCACCACCCGTATGGGCAGCTCAGTGTCACCGACATCATTGTCAAATCGAGCAACATCGGGATGGCTAAGATCGGTGAGCGAATGACCAATCGGTCGTTGTACGAGGCGGCGGTCACATTCGGATTTGGTCGCCGAACGGGGACCGAATTGCCCGGCGAACTGTCCGGTCTCGTCCGCAGGCTGTCGAAGTGGGACCGCTATTCGACCGGATCGATTCCAATGGGGCAGGAACTCGCCGTCACGCCTTTACAACTCATTGCGGCGCATGCCGCATTGGCCAACGGTGGCAAACTCCTCAGCCCGCGCCTGGTTCTTGGTGACATGGAAGCGATGGAAGAATTCAATCGGCGTCCATCACCCATGGCCACATCGCAGGTGGTGGCGAAGACGGTAGGAGCGGAGGCGGCGGCCTGGGTTGTTTCCGGCCCAATGAGAGGCGTTGTTCAGCGGGGAACGGGCAAAAAAGCACAGCTGCCCGATTTCACGGTCTTTGGCAAGAGTGGAACTGCACAGAAGCACGACCCGGCCACCGGAAAGTATTCCACGAACCGGCACGTTTGCTCATTTGTTTGCGGTGCTCCGGCTGAAAATCCCCGCGCGTTGGTGCTGGTGCTGGTGGATGAACCAACCGTTGGGACTTCGCATTACGGTGGAACGGTGGCGGCTCCGGCGGCAAGTCGCATATTGCAGAAGACACTGTTGCATCTGCGAGTGCCAACCGGCCCGCCACAACCGCGAACCGCGAGCGGCCGTTGATCGGCGGCTTGCATCATGTCGATCCCTCACTCGATGGGCGCCAGTGGCACCCAATCCGTCTGTTGTTGTTTGACACGGTTCCGTGCGGCATCGTTGCAAGATCGACGTGTGCACCTAGAATACGGTCTGTAGTTCGATTCCACGGGCGGTAGCCCGTGGGCTTTTCAGTGTGCAACAATGAAGTTTGCAGGAAACGGTGCGGGCGATGGCAGTTCTACTCGAATTCAGTATGACGCCGTTAGGCGAGGGCGAGAGCGTTAGCCAATACGTGGCGCGATCGCTCGATATCATCGAGGCAAGCGGCCTCGATTATCGGCTGCACGCCATGGGAACCGTCATCGAAGGAGAGTGGGACGAAGTCTTCGACGTTGTCCGCCGTTGTCACGAAGCGATGAGCGCCGACTGCGACCGCGTCACTTGCAGCATCAAAATCGACTCGCGAAAAGGTGCAACCGGCCGGTTGACGTCGAAAGTCAAAAGTGTGGAGCAGAAGTTGGGACGCACGTTAAAGTCCACAGAAGGAAGTTAGTCAATCCAATCCGATGCTCGAGCGTCGTAGTCGAACGAAATTCGGCTTTGAATTAAAAAGGTATTCGATGTCTGACCATTCCCCATCCGAAACAGTTCCCAACGCCGATGCCATTGGCCCCGTGCTGGGACGCACGCCGAGTGGCGTGTTCATTCTCACTGCGAGTAGCGGCGACGGCCAGGAAACCGGCATGCTCGCCAGTTGGGTGCAACAGGCGTCGTTCGATCCGCCGGCCATCACGGTTGCGGTCAATTCCAAGCGGTACATCAACAACTGGCTGCAACAATCGCCGCAGATTGCATTAAATCTGGTCGGCGAATCACAGTCGGTGTTTCTGAAACACTTCGGCCGTGGTTTCGAACCGGATCAGCCCGCGTTCGAGGGACTTTCGACAAGCAAAGCGGCCAACGGTGCGACAGTTCTCGATGATGCCCTCGGCTATCTGGCCGGCGAAGTCACGGCAAAAATGAAAGCGGGCGACCATGTGATTTACCAGGTTCAAATCACAGCCGCCGGTTCCGGCGACAAACTCGAATCAGAAAAACCAATGGTCCACATTCGCAAGAACGGATTCAATTACTAAGGCCGTTTCACAAGTTTTTTCGGGTGGCCGGGGCTGGACCGAAGGGAAGCCCCGGATTCGAGCGGCCGTCCAACTCTGAAGTGACTGCAAGAACGACTTCTTACACATGACGACACAAACCGAATCACCCGGCAATTCCATCGCAGCGGAATTGCTCGACGGCTTCCGCGAAATTGTTGGCGACGAGGGACTGCTCCATAACGCCGATGAGTTACTGGTTTACGAATGCGACGGCTACATCGTCGAGAAGAAGTCGCCCGATGTCGTCGTCTTTCCCACGACGACCGAGCAGGTGGTCGCCATCGTGCGTCTGTGTAACAAATTCGACGTGCCATTCGTTCCCCGCGGCGCGGGGACGAGTTTGTCCGGCGGGTGCTTGCCGGTGGGCGGCGGTGTGATGATCACGCTGACTCGCATGCGGCAGATTCTGGAGATCAACCTCCGCGACCGTTACGCCGTCGTCGAACCGGGGTTGGTCAACGTCCATTTGACACAGAGACTCAAAGACACCAGTTATCATTATGCGCCCGATCCGTCGAGCCAGGGGGCCTGCACAATCGGCGGCAACGTGGCGACCAATTCCGGTGGGCCGCACACCTTGAAATACGGTGTCACCGTCAACCATGTGCTGGGTATCGAAGCCGTTTTGCCCGACGGTTCGGTGGTGGAATTAGGTGGGCCGGCTGGCGCTGTCGGCGGTTACGATCTGACGGGACTCTTCGTCGGCAGCGAGGGAACATTTGGCATCTGCACGAAGGTCATCGTACGGCTGACACGCGATCCGGCGGCGTATCGCACACTGCTTGGCGTCTTTGAAACGGTAGCCGACGCAACGCAGGCGATCAGCGGAATCATTGGGGCCGGCATCATTCCGGCAGCACTGGAATTGATGGACCAGGGGATTGTCGGGGCCATTGAAGAAGCCTACAAGTTCGGGTTTCCACTCGATGCCGGAGCCGTGCTCTTGATGGAAGTGGACGGTCTGGAAGTGGCCGTCGATGAAGAAGCCGAACGGATGGTCAAAATTTGCAACGAGCATGGCGCCCGCGAAGTTCGCCGCGCCACATCCGAAGCCGAACGCCAGCTGCTGTGGAAGTGTCGCAAACAGGCGTTCGGTGCCGTGGGGCGTCTCAGCCCGAGTTATTGCACGCAGGACGGCGTCGTCCCGCGCACTCGATTGCCGGAAATTCTGGAGTTCATCACCGCAACGGGACAGGAACACGGCATCCGAATCGTCAACGTGTTTCACGCGGGCGACGGAAACATTCACCCCATTTTGCTGTTCGACGAACGCGATCAGGAGCAGATCGACCGCGTGATGAAAGCCAGCGACGCCATTCTAAGCAAGTGCCTGGAATTAGGAGGCAGCGTGACCGGTGAGCATGGCATCGGCGTAGAGAAGATTGGCTTCATGGACAAAATGTTTACAGCGGAGGACCTGGACGTGATGGCCGACATTCGGCTTGTGTTCAATCCGGACAGCCGCTGCAGTCCCGCAAAAATGTTGCCGACGGCCGGCGCGTGCGGAATGGAACACATCGAACGCGATCACCCCGGCAAACAAGCCGCGTCATAAGCAGAGGTCAGAGAACAGACGTCAAAAATCAGTGAAGCACGACGTCCTTCAAGATTTCTGATTTATCACCGAAATTGCACAACCAGGCAAATCCTTCAGATGCACCAAACGTCCAACGAATTCGCACCCGCCTCGCAGGGAGAGTTGCAACGGTTTGTTCAAGAGAACAATTCGGGCGAGCGCCTCGCGATATATCCGGTGGGGGGAAGAACGTCGTTGAATTTCGGCCGAGCGGCAACCCGACCGGGATCGCTGGTCTCGTTGGCGAAGTTGACACAGACCGTCGATTACCCGGTTCGCGACATGACGATTACCGTCGAAGCGGGCATTCGCATGGATGAGTTGGCCGCCCTGTTGCGCGAACAAGGACAGCAATTGCCCATTGATGTCGCGCAATCAAATCGTGCGACGCTGGGAGGTGTCGTGGCAACCAATGCCTCCGGACCACGTCGATACGGCTTGGGAACGATGCGCGATTACGTCATCGGATTGACGGCCATCGATGCCGCCGGTCGCATGTTTCATTCTGGCGGTCGCGTCGTGAAAAATGTGGCCGGGTACGACTTATGCAAGCTGATGGTAGGGTCGTTGGGATCGCTGGCGATCATCACCCAACTGACGCTCAAACTGAAACCGTTGCCCGAATCGACCGTGCTGTTGTGGACACCGTTTAACACTTTCGCAGAGATCGATTCTGCCCTGAATGATCTGCAGGAATCATCGGCCCGACCGGTGGTGCTGGATGTCCTCAACACGTCTGCTGCTAAGCACGTTTCAGCCGAAGCGCGGCAGGATCTACCATGTGATGGCCCGGTGCTCGTCATCGGCCTGGAAGGAACGGCACGCGAAACGGCGTGGCAAGTGGAAAAGTTGAAGGACGAATTGCATCGGAAACAGCCAGGTGAAATTGTAGTGACCGAGGACGAACCGGCGACGCGATTGCTGCAGGCGTTAACCGAGTTTCCAACCGCATCGGATGCACCGTTGACGTTTCAAGCGGGACTGTTGCCCTCGAAGACGTTGCAGTTCATCGAGCAGGCAACATCGCAGAACATTGCCGTGCAGTCACACGCGGGCGACGGGCTGGTTATCGGTCATCTGCCCGACATGGCATCGTCAGTCGAGCAAGTGGTCGAGTTGCTCAAACCGCTGCGAGAGTTGGCGTGCAACGGACGAGGAAATCTAGTGGTACTCAACTGCGATGCCGACTGGGCGAAGGACCTGCCGATAATGGGAGAGCCCGAACCCGGCTGGCCATTGATGCAGCAGTTAAAAAAGGCGCTCGACCCGCACAATATTCTGAATCCCGGCCGGTTTGTTTTCTGCGAGTCCACTTGACCCGGCGACGCGACTTGCTGAAGATATCGCCGTAGGCCTCCATGCTGTCAGACTGTGTTTGTCGGCTCCCGAAGTTGCCGTTTATTCCACGGGAATTATTCCAATGCAACGTCCACCTGTGTTTTCACTGTCGGCCTTACTTATTGTTGTGGCACTCTGCGGCTTGGGTTGTGATATTTCCGACCCGCCCGGCACCGACAGCTCTGAAAATGGAGATAACGGAATGACGAACGGCGAGAATGGCAACAGCGACGACACCGACACCTCGCCAGAATTAGCCGTTCAGCAGGAACCGTTCGGCGAGACCCCCGCCGGAGAAGCCGTCGAACGATTTCTGCTTTCCAACGAAAAGGGCATGGTCGTGTCGATTATGACCTACGGCGCGATCGTCACTTCGGTAGAAGTTCCGGACAAAGAGGGAAACGTCGCCAACGTCACGCTTGGTTTCGACAGCCTCGACGGCTATGCCGACGCGGAGAACAAAGACCCGTATTTCGGTGCCATCGTCGGTCGCTATGCCAATCGAATTGCCGCCGGCAAGTTTTCCATCGGCGATAACCAGTACACGTTGGCCATCAACAACAAGCCGAACCACCTGCACGGCGGAGTTGTCGGATTTAACGATGTTGTCTGGGTCGCCCGCGTTGCCGATACAGAAAATGATGATTCTGTTGCCATCGAATTGACGTATGTCAGCGCTGATGGCGAAGAAGGCTATCCGGGTGAGTTGAAATCAACCGTACTTTACACGCTCAACAACAACAACGAATTGCGGATCGAATACACGGCCACTTCCGACAAGGCCACGCCGATCAACCTCACCAATCACTGCTACTGGAATCTGGCCGGCGTGACCGACGGCGAGGGAACACAGCAGATTCTCGACCACGTGTTGACGTTGCCGTGTGACAATTACCTGCCGGTCGATGAGACGCTGATTCCCACCGGCGACATGAACGCCGTCGCCGACACGCCGATGGATTTCACAAAACCAATGGCCATCGCCTCACGCTTCAGCGAAGTCAAAGGCGACGACGAAAACGGCGGTTACGATCACTGTTACGTGATCGACGGCTGGGACGAATCACTGCGGCTTGCCGCCAGGGTTCGCGAACCGAATTCGGGACGCGTGATGGAAATCCTCACCACCGAACCTGGCATCCAACTCTACACCGGCAACTTTCTCGACGGCGAACCAGCCAACGGCAACTTCGCCCAGCACACGGCCTTCTGCCTCGAAGCCCAACACTTCCCCGATTCCCCCAACCAACCGGACTTCCCGACGACAGTTTATGGACCGGGTGAAGTCTACAAACAAACAACCGTGCATCGTTTTTCGGTTGAGGAGTAGTCGTCAGCGATCAGCCGTCAACTTTCAACTGGAAACAGACTGACGGTTGCAATCGCAGAATTCCCATAGCGGGTAAGTCCATTTCGGCGTAGACTGGTTTGATAGAGAACTGGTCTTAAACAGGACTTATCGATGACGGAACTCATTCTGAACGACCAACAAGCGAAACTCCTCGCTGCTTCACGTGGGCCGGTGCGTGTCTGCGATAGCGTGGGGAACGTTCTCGGTTTTGTTTCGCCGGAAGATTTCGCTGCGGATCGACAGTACGTCGAAAGTGTCAAGAATTCCGATGCTGGGCGAACGGATCGTGTCTCACGCCTGATTCTGGATGGTATGGAATCCGGCGAGTCATTTCCCGTCGATGCTGACTGGTGGGAAGCCAAGCGGGCAGCGCTGGCGAAACAGATTGGCAAGGAAGACGCCACGTGAGCCTTCAACTGCGGTTCCGCAGGTTGGCAGAGGCCGATATCGACGCGTCGTTTCTTTACATCTGCAGTGACAACAGCGATGCCGCTTTCCGGTTTCTCGATGCGATCCAACGGACTGCCGACATCTTGTGCGAAATTCCCGATATGGGAATCATTTGGGAATTCGCCGATTCTCGAATTCCAACGACTCGCGTCTGTCCCGTGCGCGGATTCCGTAACTATCTCGTCTTCTACCAAACCGTCGGCGATGCCATCGATATCGTCCGTGTGTTGCATGGGTCACGCGATATTGAAGCCGTATTCAGTTCAGAGCCGTAGAATGCGAACCGGTGGTTTATTTCTCGCGACGCTCACGCCACTCACTTGGGAAGTGCGGCCAAACCGTTCCAGCTTGCTCCGCCAACTCCTCCAGGAACTCCGTTGAAACGGTTCCTTTATATTGCAGCCAGCCCTGAGGTCTTTCTACGTTAAGAATGATTGTGTTACCGAGGAGCATATGCAAAAAGATTTTCGGATCATCTGTAATCGTCATAAAAAGCCCGATACCGCCGCTTGCGTACACAAACACGCCTGGATCTGATTTGTCGCTGACGACAAGCAATTCAGAGAGTTTGACGAGTGTGTTCTTGTCTCGAATTGGTACTCTGCGTTCCTCTCTTCCTAATCGGTCAGTATCAATTGAATATTCCACAATGATCTCAGGTGTATTTCGGAGTCGTGACTGAAGATACTTGGTAAATCCCTTCGAACTTCTCTCATACCATTCTTTCTCTTCGTCGGATTCCCTCATCAGCGACGTGACAACCACACTCCCCAGCAGAATTATCCCGAGCAGTAGGAGCCAGTGCCATTTGGCCACAAGCCTCTGACTGAAGACGCCCGCTATGCGATGGGTCATCCGCTCTCTCCCGTGTTTCGAGTCACAGGTACTTATTCCGCAGGCGAGGTAGCCGTGTATTCATGCACGACCTTGCCATGCACGTCGTGGTGGCGGAAGGCGACGGTTGGTGTGCTTTCTTAGCGGGCGACCGACACGGTGAGGAATCCACCCTTCACGCGTAGCCAGGGCGGAATCGATTTGTCCTGCACCGGGCCTCAGTCAGTGTCCGCTGACTGAGGTCTACTTCGTTTGGAAATGCGATGAAATACCGTGCCAAATTGGTTGCGACTTCGAGAGGACTTGACGTAAGTCCTTGCCAGGTCAAGTACACCCGACAGGAATCGAACCTGTAACCTCTGGCTTCGGAGGCCAGCGCTCTATCCAATTGAGCTACGGGTGCATGGTGCGAAGTCATCCGCGGGGGGGGTGTGGATTTCCCCTGAATTCTTCCGTGCGTATTCTCCAACGGCTTCCTGCATTTGGCAAGCTTGCGGCGCCGCTTCTCCGTCGTGATGGATGAAATACTGCAAAAATGCATTCAATTTCGGCAACTCGCTATTTCAGTTCATCCGCGTATGTCGATCAACTGGAACAGGTTGTGTCATCACAATTGATGTTCAGGCGCGCCTGTGATACCATTCAATGGATTGAGAAAATAGTGTAAGCTTTGAGTGGGTATGTTGATCGCTGTTTTCCGGCGGTTCGACATCTGCGGGCGGTCGGTTGTATGCAGCCAAAGATTAAAGGCGAATGACGATGACAATTTCAGTTTCCCTGCGTTCGATCGTTGGCAGCTTCTGCTTGGGGGTCTGCGCAGCCGCTCTCGTTGTCGCTCCCGTCGGTAGTGATTCGGGGCAGGCGGCCGACACCAAGACATCGACCAGGAAAAGCAAGGCTTTCACAACCGGCTCGTCCGACGTGTTGATTGGTTACGTTGACGAACAGATTCGCCAGGGCTGGACTGACAACGAGATTCAGCCATCGGGTGTCGCCACCGATGAAGAATGGATTCGGCGTTTGTATCTCGACGTGGTTGGTCATGTCCCGCCGGTCGATGTTGTTGAAAAGTTTCTCGCCGACAAAGACTCTGCCAAACGCACCAAGTTGATCGATCAACTGCTCGATGATCCGTCGTACGTGCGAAACTGGACGACGATTTGGTCGAATCTGGCTGTCGGACGTGGCAATGCACGGCGTGGCATCCGCGTCTTCTACAGCCGCAAGGGTTTGGAAAAGTTCTTCCGCGAATCGTTTGCGAAGAACCGACCGTGGAACGAAGTGGTCTTCGATCTGGTCAGCGGCGACGGCCACTTTGAACGAAACGGTGCCGTCAACTATTTGCTCGCACAATTACAAATGCCCGACGAGGCCGTGCAGGCCACCGCCAAGACGACACGGTTGTTTATGGGTATTCAGGTGCAATGCACCCAGTGTCACAACCACCCCTTCAACGATTGGAAGCAGGACCAGTTCTGGAGCTTCAACAGTTTCTTTCGACAGATGCGAAAGGACGTAACACGCAAGTATGATAAGCAGCGCGGCCGCATGGTTGATGATTACCTGACGCTCGTCCGCCAGGATTTCTCCGGCCCGGTGTACTACGAAGAACGCAGCGGCGTGATGCGGGTGGCTTACCCGAAATACTTCACCAAGAAAGTCGATCCCGGCGCGGAAGTTGACCGTCGCTCGGAATTGGCCAAGCTGATGACCGCCGGCGATCAACCCTGGATCGCCAAGGCGATGGTTAACCGCATGTGGGGGCATTTCTTCGGCTACGGTTTCACTAAGCCGGTCGATGACATGGGACCGCACAACCCGGCCAGTCACCCCGAATTGCTCGATCGCCTTGCCGGTGAATTCGTCAAAAGCGGCTACGACGTCAAGCAACTCATCCGCTGGATCGCCAACAGCGAAGCGTACAATCTCACCAGCCGCTACGGTAAGAAGAATGAAATCGACAACCCGTCGGCCGGCGAAGTGCCGTTGTTCAGTCATCTGTACGTCAAGCAGATGCAGGCCGAGCAATTGTTCGACTCGCTGATTGTCGCCACCGAGGCGCACAAATCGGGACGGCTGAATTGGGATCAGGCCGAACAAAAACGGCAGCAGTGGATGCGGCAATTCGTCGTCGCTTTCAACACCGATGAAAATGACGAATCGACAACGTTCAACGGCACGATTCCCCAAGCCCTGATGATGATGAACGGCGACTTGATTCAAGACGCGGTCAGCATCGAGAAGGGGAGTTTTCTCCGCCGCGTGCTGGAAGAAAACGGGCCGGATTCCAAGAAGATTCGCCGACTGTATTTTTCCGCACTCAGCCGCGCACCAACGCGGAAAGAAATCGGTGCCGCCACCAAAATGATTCGCGCTCGTCAGGCGGACAAGATCGAAGCGTACCAGGACCTGTACTGGGCGTTATTGAACTCCAACGAATTCATCTTCATCCATTAACAACAACGTGAATTCCAAA
>JABISG010000101.1 GCA_018699955.1 Planctomycetaceae bacterium
GTCTCGCCGGTTCGCGATGAGTTTGCTGGGATCAACTACGGAAAGATCACACGCTCGCGCGAAGTGATTTCGTATCCCGGCGCTTTCGATCACACGGCGGATGGGAGTCCCGCGAATTCGGATTCAGACGGGTTGTTTCGCATTGATATCAAAACGGGCAAACGGCAACTGTTGGTTGCTTACGCACAGCTCTCGGACTTGATTCTGGATACCGAAAAGAATCGCGCCCGGTTGGGCGATCCTGACAAATACCCGATCTACGTGCATCACACGATGTGGTCGCGCGACGGTCAGTGGATCTTCTTCCTCGTGCGCGGCAAGCAGAACAAGCGACCGGATCAGGCATGCGTCATCCGCCGCGACGGCACGGGCCTGCGCAAAGTTCCCTACGCTGGTCATCCAGAATGGAGTGCGAACAACGAGCTGATCCTCGGATCGTCAAAACCAGAGCACGCCGGTGCATACAATCTCTGGGACGTCTCTGCGGGCAAATGGTCCGGGACGATTGGCGACCGAGGCGTCTTTCCGGACACGCTTGACGACAACGCCCTGTCGCCGGACGCTAAGTGGTATGTGGGAAGTCACAAACGTGGCGACAATTGTTTCTACACGTTCTATCGCTTTGCGGACGGCCACTCGTTTGAATCGCCGCCCATCCCAACAAAAGCCGGCGGCGGAACGGTACGGATTGACCCCGCACCTCGCTGGAATCGCACCAGCGACACGATCCTCGTACCAGGTCTGGCAGACGACGGCACACGCCAATTGTTTCTGGTGAGGCATTGATGAAAATAAGCACCAGCATACTCGTCCTTTTGTTACCAGTGTTCGCCAGCGCCGCACCGCCTTTTCACGCGGCTGAGGGCTTGTTCGATCTCTCGAACTCGAAATCGTTGGGGCTAACGGCGATTGCTGGCGAACACAAAGAGATTTATCACGCGACCGAACAGAGCGGATTCCGGTTTTCTCATCATCCGGGATTGATCATGTTTAAGGATCGGCTTTATTGCTCGTGGTCGAATGGACGCGTGCATGAGGATCGGCCGGATCAGCGTGTTCTGTATTCGTCGAGCGCCGACGGCAATATATGGTCGTCGCCCGAGGTTCTTGCTAAACCGCCAGAGGGCGTTTACGGCAGTTGCGTCGCCGCCGGGTTCCACGTGCATGATGACAGGCTGGTCGCCTACTACACGCTGACACACGAATACCCGACTCACAATCTGCACAACAAGAAGAACGCCGTGTGGGCAATCACTTCGCGAGACGGCGTGAACTGGAGTCAGCCGACAAAGGTTGCGGCCGGTTTCTACATTGAAGCTCCGCGACTGCTCTCGAATGGCCGATTGTTTCTCGGCGGCGAACATGCGGGAGACATCTGGAAATCGCATCAGGCAAGAATGCGGCTGCTGTATAGCGACTCGGCCAACGGAATCGACGGTTGGGAACAGGCCGCGATTGACCCGACCGGTGCGGAACCCAATGGTCTCAAGGTTTTCGGTTACACGGAACCGTGTCCCTTTGTCCGGAAGGATGGAACGATTGTCTGCCCGTTCCGAAACCAGAGTGGCTTTCTGTACGTGAGTGTCAGTCGCGATAATGGCAAAACATGGAGTGTTCCACAACAGACGAACTTTCCCGATTCGATGGCGCGTTTCAGCACGGGTCGATTGTCGGACGGCAGGATCTACGTGATTAACAATCCTGGCCCCGGCCGCATGAATCGCAGTTTGTTGACGATCGCGTTGAGCGACGATGGGGTGCTGTTTGATCGTGCGTGGATCATCCGTGCAGAACCAACGACGCAGCGATTCAATGGCAAGGGGAAACGTGACGGCTGGCAGTATCCAAGTTCCCTGGTCTGGAAGAACTCGCTCTTTGTTGCGTACTCCGTTAATAAAGAGGATGTCGCGATCACGCGGATTGTATTGGATTTGTTTGATTAGAGGCCGGGCTCGGTGGCATGCGGTCCGCAAGCTCACTCCTTTCTCTGTACGAACATCAACGCTGCTGCTTTGCCTTCTGCCGTTTCTGAAACTCTTCGTACATTTGACGCCAGCGGAAGCCGACGCGGCCGATCTTGCCCTGCTTCTCCCGCACTTCGCGAATCAGCCGCTGATCAACTGCATCCCGCGGCCACGCTCCGACCTGATCCAGTACCTGTCGGTATGCCTGCTCGGCCGGTTGCGGTTTGAGCATCGCGCCCTCTGGGCCGCTGAACGGTTTGCGGGCGATGAACTGCTCGGCTTCGGCCCCGTAGATCCCAGTCTTCGACTTTCGGTTCTCTTTGCCATAGATCATCACCATGGACAGTTCGTCCAGATCATCGGACTGGCGGTGTGGCCCCAGATTGCCCGAACAGAATACGTGCGGCTCCATGCTTACATCGTTCCAGCGTTTGTGCTTGGGAAGAATGTTGACCTCCCACTTGCCGAGGCTGGAATCCGGGCCCGGTCGGAAGTAATTGCCGACAAAGTTGACCCGCCCGTAGCCCGCAAACTTCGATGCGTTCCAATAGTTGTAAATCACATTGTTGATGACGTCGTAACGATAGTCGTCCAGCGGATACTTCGGTTCTTCCTGCGGGCCGGTGATGATGGGATTGCGATCAATGTTGCCGGTGAAGAGGCAGTGGTGAGTCGTCACACGGGCGGTGCCGCCGGCTTGCAGGCTGCCCATGGAGTGAATTCCTTCGTGATGCCCTTCGACAGCCCCTTCGGCGACGATGCACCACGCCAGCGTGACGTCGCGGCTGTCCCACACGTCGGTGTTTTCATCCAGCGCCCAGGCCGTAGAGACGTGGTCGATCAGCACGCGCCGGCTGTGCAGGATCAGCAACGTGTCGTATCCGCCGCGACTGCGGATGTGCCGCACGATGACATCTTCGCAACCGCGAATGTGAAACCCGCCCTGCACCGTGATACCGCCCTGCGCCGACGCTGAAAGACCATCGATCGTGACTCGCCCAAACTCGACAGTAAGGGGCTTCTCCAGTTCGATCACTCCGCCGACTTTGAATTTGACGATACGCGGCTCCTGGATCCTCAGTGCAGCACGCAACGAACCCGGACCGGAGTCTTTCAGGTTGGTCACCCAGGCAACCTGGCCACCATCACCACCTTTGCTCGCGGCTCCGTAGCCTTGACGCCTGAGCGTCTGCACTTCAACTGGAATGGATGACTTGGAGTCGTCGCTCTGTGCGAGCAAGTCGGTGTTTGCCGCCAACAACAGTACGATGACGAGCTTAGGGGACTTGATGCGATTCTTCATGGCGATCTCTGATGTTGCGATTGCGCTAAGGGAAGCGTCCGCAGATGCGGCAGGTTGCGTCAGTAATGGGTCGGATTGTGTATCATGTGAAACGCATGGCAAGTCTCAGGACTTCAGCGTTCGCGAGTACTGCTGATATGCGCTGAAA
>JABISG010000127.1 GCA_018699955.1 Planctomycetaceae bacterium
CCACGTCAGCACGACGCAACTTGGCAATGATCTGGTCCACCGTGTGTCGGTTCTGTTTCATCTCAAAGAATCCTTTCCGGGTGTTCAGCCCGGTCAAGATTCTCTCACTCGCTGTGGATCAATTAAAGGGGGGAAGGCCACTGGCCGGTTTTCTCGGTGTGCTGGTGGTCAGCCTGTTCACCGGAGAACAAGCGGCCGGATTGAAGGGCGAGGTTCCTCCTCACTGGCGTTTCCTCGCCGGCTATCTGATGCCGGCAGTCATCTATTGGATCGCCCGACAATCGAAGTTGACGGAACGCCGGGTCTACGGCGTGTTGGCGGCGTTGGCGGGGTTGGGTTTGTACCTCTCGTTGACCGGGCTGCTCGAAGTGGCCGGGCAATGGTCGTTGGTGTTCCCGCGTCACATTGCCGATCCCAAACTGGGTCTGCATTTTGGCCGGGCACGCGGTCCGATGTTGCAGTCGGTCAGTTTCGGGACGTTCGTGTGTGCCGGCTTATTCAGTGCCTGGTTCTGGCGCGACCGTTTGAATCGCCTCGGACAAGTTGCCATCTGTCTGGTCCTGCCGTTGTTTGCCGCGGGCATCTTCTTCAGCTACACCCGCAGCGTTTGGATGGGGGCCGCGTTGGCGGTGTTTGTTGTCGCGGCACTCACACTGCATCGCAGTTGGCGTCCGTTGGTACTTGGTGGAATGATTGGCGCAGCCGTGTTGCTCGTCACATTCAAAAGCGATGCGTTTCTCGGGTTTCAGCGGGAGTACTCGGCCAACGAAACACGCGACTCGGCCAGTCTTCGCGTCAGTTTCGCCTATGTTTCCTGGCAAATGTTTCTCGACCGGCCGATTCTCGGCTGCGGGTTGGGACGATTTGCGCAGGAGAAACTGCCTTACCTGTCCGATCGCTCAACCGCGATCCCGTTGGAGCGCATCCGCACGCTCGTGCATCACAACCACTACCTCAGCCTGCTGACCGAGACGGGTTTCATTGGGTTCAGTTTGTTTATCGGGATGATCGGTGTCTGGGCTGTTGATGCCTGGAAGATGGTGAGGCACACGGGAACTCCCGACTGGATTCGCGGCATCGCTGTGCTTTTCTTAGCGATGCTGTCGGTGATTCTGTTTCAGTGGATGGGGCACGAGTTGAGCTACTCGCCCATCGACCACTCGCTGCTGTTCCTGCTGGCCGGCATGACTGCCGGATTGCGACCGCAAGCATTTCGCGTGCAGCAAGAGTCGCTCGCCCAACGGGCCGCCGAGCCACACGCCGACGACGTCAACCACCCGCTCCCCGTCTTGCCGGTGTAGTCGGTCTCCGGGCGATCCCGGGTTGACGCATGCGAAAATGGGTGCCACTGGGGGTGAAAAGATGGGTGCCACTGGCGTGTCGCCAGTGCATCGCGGTGGACACCGGCGACACGCCAGTGGCACACCAAATCGTCGTCAAGGTTTCCCGACGATCAAACGATTCTCAATGTTGGTCGCTCGCCGCTGCATGTTGTGTTCTTGCATCAACACGTTGATCGAATACAACACGCCGATTGATGCTGCTGTCGATCGCAATGCCACGCTTCGTGGCGTGATGATTTCTCAACCACTTTAATTGAAACGAGTTACGTCTCTTCGGCCGCATCCGCAACCAAGCCAATATCCGCTTGGTATCGGCTTTGCGTTTCTTTGATACAGCCACAGCGACCCCCTTTCACCAAAGTCGCCGGCTGTCATCGAAAGGAACGACATGAGCATCAACGCGACACACACGACCCGACTGGAATTGGGAATCGATCTTGAGACTCTGCCGCTCAATCGTGACACGAATGTCAATTCGAGCGTCACAACACCAAGGACGGTTCTGAGATCGCGTCGCCCGGAACAGCTCCACGAATTACCGTTGGTTTTTGCCGGCGGAAATCGCTCGAGGCTTTACCTTGTAACGCGGCGGACGTTCGATGTTCTCGGGACGCTTGTGGCGATGCTGTTGTTCGCGCCGATCATGATTGTTTCATTCCTGGTACTTATGGTGACAACTCGCGGCTGCCCTCTCTTCCGCCAGGAACGCATTGGCTTTTGCGGCCGCCCCTTCATGATGTATAAGTTCCGCACGATGTCGCTGAACGCCGAATCGCAACGGCATCTGGTGAAGAACGAACGTTCGGGGCCGGTGTTCAAGAACCGCACCGATCCACGAATTACTCCGTTCGGCCGCTTCTTGCGATCGTTCAGCATCGATGAAATGCCGCAATTGTTCAACGTGCTACGAGGCGACATGTCGCTGGTCGGCCCGCGACCGCCGATTCGCAGCGAAGTGGTGCAGTACAAACATGAGCAGTTTGAACGGCTTTCGGTCAATCCCGGTTTGACGTGCTTATGGCAGGTGAGCGGTCGTGCCGAACTCGACTTTGAGCAGCAAGTCGATCTCGACGTGACCTATGTGCGAAGCCAATGCCTGTGGAGCGATCTGTTGCTGTTGATTCGCACCCCGCTGAGTGTTCTCAGCCGCCGCGGTGCGTATTAGTTCGCCGCGGAGAGGTCGCGCAAATTCAACCGCGGCTGCTGAGCATGCTCAATGCACGGACCACATATGCGACGCCGCTATAGGCAGTGAAGCCAACCGTTGCCCACAGAATCACGTTGCGGAAGAGGATGAAGTTCTCGACCGCATGAAACTCGGGAGCGAGCGACAGCAGGCTGGCGGTCACTGCAATACATTGCAGCCCCATCTTGATCTTGCCGGTCCAGTCGGCCGAGAAATCCATGCCCTGTTTTTCCAGAAACCCGCGCAGGCTGGAAATGAACATCTCGCGGCCAATGATTATCAGCACCATCCACGCATTCACGCCAGACCCGAGCACTCCCTGTTCCACGTTAACCTTCTTGTCGAGCAGGAAAATGAACGCGCCGCAGACAATGATCTTGTCGGCAAAGGGATCCATAATCCGGCCGATGACCGTGACCAGGCCGTAGCGGCGGGCGACGTAGCCATCGAGGAAATCGGTGGATGCTGCAACGACGAACAGGATGGCAGCAGTCAGCCAGAAGCCGTCGAGGTAGATGAGAACGAACAGCACCAGCGCCAGAATCAGCCGACTGAAGGTGATCAGGTTCGGTGCGTTGATCGCATCGCGCAGCTGCGGCGGCGCGGAACCGGCTTCACTGCCGGCCGGCGTGGATTGCGAGTCTGTCTGTTGTTCGGTGACAGGCATCGTTCAGTCGCCGTCATCGTTTTCGGGATCGTAAACGCCAACGAGATCGTAGTCTCGCCGTTCAATCATCTCAACCGGAATAAAGTCGCCCACCTCGATGCCCTCGCCGGAAACGTAGACGTTGCCGTCAATCTCGGGCGCGTCGGCATACGTTCGCCCCACCCAGAATTGGTCGTCCACCTGGCCGTCAATCAAAACGTCCAACTCGCAGCCCAGCAGCGAATCGCCGTGGGCGTAGGCAATTGGCTGTTGGATAGCCATCAACTCATCGCGACGGGCTTCTTTCACATCCTCGGGCAAATGCCCGTCGAGTTTCACCGCCGGCGTGTCAGGCTCCAGCGAATAGGGAAAGACGCCCATTCGCTCGAACTGCGTCTCGTTCACAAAATCGACGAGCTCCGAAAACTGCTCGTCCGTCTCGCCGGGGAAACCGACAACGAACGTTGTCCGCAGTACCAGATTGTCAATCCGCGACCGCAACTTCTCGACCAACTCGACCGTTCGCGCGCGGTTGACTCGACGCTGCATTCGCCGTAACACGGCATCGTTAATGTGCTGTAACGGCATGTCGAGATAGGGAATGATCTTCCCCGAATCGGCAATCGTCCCGATCAAATCGTCGGTGAAATTCACCGGATACAAATACATCAGGCGGATCCAGTCGATGCCATCGACCTGTTCCAGTTCCTTCAGCAGCGAGACCAACCGCACTTCGCCGTAAAGGTCCATGCCGTAGAACGTGGTGTCCTGCGCGACGATGTTCAATTCTCGCACACCGTCGGCCGCCAGTTCACGCGCCTCGATGATGACCTGTTCAATGGGCTTGGTGACGTGTTTGCCGCGCATCTTGGGGATCGCGCAAAACGTGCAGGTGCGGTCGCAGCCTTCGGAGATTTTCAAATAGGCATAGTGCTGCGGCGTGATCCGCAAGCGGGCGCGGTCATCGAGGGCTGTAATCGGTGCCGGGCGGAACAATTCCCGCTGCTCCCGTGCTCCACCAATTAAATGGTCGGCCACGCGGTTGATTTCGTCACGGCCGAACACGCCGACAACGTGATCGATTTCCGGCATTTCTTCCAACAAACTGCCGCCCAATCGTTCGGGCAAACAGCCGGCCACAATCACACCCTTGGTGCGCCCCTGCCGTTTCAATTCGAGCATCTCGTTGATAACCGACTTCGACTCCTGCCGCGCGCTCTCGATGAATCCGCAGGTGTTGACGATCACAAAATCGGCACCGTCGGGATCGGACACCAACGAATAACCATCCAGCGCCAACACCCCCAACATGTTCTCACTGTCAACCAGATTTTTGGGACAGCCCAAGGTGACGAAGGCATAACTTCCGCGCGACGGTTGAGCCGATGTTTCCAGAACGCTGGCTGGTTGACCCGCTTCGATAATCGGGAGTTCGTTCATGGTGGCGTTTAATCGTGTTCTTGAGCAACGGGGCTATCAGTGTTAGTCCCAGTAGGTGACGTCCAGCATTCGCACCCCAATTCTAACGCGTCAGCGGATGCGTGGGTAGAGAGTTGGCGCCGCCGGTCTCCGGATGTAACAGCCGACGGCGTTCACCTGCTCTCAAACGGAATCAGCCAAGGCGGATGCCCCGACATAAATGATGGCGGCTAGTAACAACAATCCGCTCACGCCGGTTGCCACCAACACCCACAAATCGGGCCAATCGTAGACTTTCTCGGCGGCCAGTTCGGCCGGTGGAATGTCGGCTCCTGCGTAACCGGGATCCCAAAGCGTGCCATTGGGCAGAACAAACTGAACGCGCATCTGCCACAACAGTGTCGCGAGTGAGACGACGCAACATCCAGCCGCCAGGAAAATCGGCAGCGAAGGTTCGGGCGTGGCGGCTTGCTTCATTTCTTCGAGTTGATCTCGCATCGAATACATCACGGCCGCCGCGACCGCGTTGTTGGTGAAGTGGATCGCCATCGGCGCCCAGAACGATCGGGTTGATAAGTACGACAGATGGATGCAGATTGCAAGCGGGATCAATGCGAATGCATGAACCGGATGAACGTGTACGGCAGCGAATAACACGGACGTCATCAACACTCCGACAGGCAATCCCCAGCGGGCCACCAGACCGCGACCAATCACGCCGCGAAACACCAACTCCTCCGCAACGGCCGGAACAAAGGCGACCAACGTCAGCAGCAGCGGGAACGATGTTTGAGGCACGATGTCGGCAATCTGATCCATCGAAGTGGTCTTGCTGATATTTTTCAGCGTCGGAAAGAACGTCAGGAACAGTTCCCAATACTCCGTCGCATAGATGAACAGCGAGTTGATGAACGGTATCAACGAAACGATCAATAGTCCGATGACGATTCCGTGTGGTATCGGAATGCTCTTGAGCGGAAGATACCGCCGGCGATTCTTACCAAGCCGCAAGAGTGAAGCCAAAAGGACGCCCAGCAGGGTGACCGACTGAATTCCACAAATTACAGTGACGGCAGAGTCCTTCATCAACACTTTTAAGAACTGTTTCTGCTTCGCAGGGTCTTGAAGTTCGCGCAACATTTCGATCGGGTCGCCGCCTGCCGCCGCGTAGCTGCCTACTGCCAGCAAAATGCCAAACAGCGTGCCAACGGCGTTCAGTACGACAAAGCCCGGTATCCAAACAACGAGAGATTCGGGAATCCCCGGTCCGGGTGGTTTTCGGGGCGGATCGGGCAGGAAATCGTCGTCTGTAAGCAGAACGGCCGCATCGCCTGTTTGTCCGTTTTCGGTCAGTTCCGTTGAGTCAGTCGCACCATTGTCGTCAGGCCATTCCGCCGCGGGCTCGGGATTGTCCAAGGCACGCACTCCATCGGGTGACCCGTTTCCGTAAGAAACTCGGCCACAAATCTAAGAAACCACTGCGGACGGCGAATAGCCTTTCAGTCGCAACGGTCGAAAACAGGACGACAATACGTTCAAATGTATCCGTACATGGAGAAGTCGTCAAATTGGCTGACATTCAGGCGGCAGCCGTTTCTGCGTTGGCCTATTCCTGGCCGCCCTTTCCTAACCATAGCGCCATTCGGCGAAACAATGCATACCGCGAAATGTGGTGACATGGCCGTGGAACCAACACCATCTGCCGAACCTGATCCGACTGCGACAATTTATTGCGCGGGCTGCAACGAGCGATTCCGCGTTCTGTTTGTCCCGGCCGCTTGCCCGCGTTGCGGTGCAGAGGTCGCATCGGATGGGAACATGATGCTCGCCGAAACCCTGCTCTACAAAGTGGCCGAAGGGACCGACGCATTCCCCACACTCGAAACTCCAACCACAAACGACGTCGGCGATGATCTCGTCGGCCGCGACCTACACGTCTACCGCTGCGTTTCGCAAATTGGACGCGGAGGAATGGGACGGGTTTATCTGGCCGAGCATACGGTTCTCGAACGCAAGTGCGCGCTGAAGATTCTCTCGCCCCGCGCGGCGGCTCGCGACGTCGATTACACGTCGCGATTCATGTACGAAGCAAAAGCCGCCGCCGCGTTGGTGCATCCCAACATTGTGACCACCCATGCCATTGGAGAAGCGGACGGATTCCATTTTCTCGAGATGGAATTCGTGGCCGGCCGCTCGCTGCAACAGTTGATTCAGGACGAGGGCCGATTAACGCCGGTTCGGGCCACCGCATTGTCCGCGCGGATTGCCGAAGGTCTGGCTGCGGCCCACCGCGCTAGAATCGTTCATCGCGATCTGAAACCCGACAACGTGCTGATGACGCATCACGGCATCCCCAAGATTGCCGACTTCGGTCTCGCTAAACGCATTCATGCCGATGACGACGACGACGGCCAGTATCTGGTGGGGACCCCGAACTTCATGGCACCGGAATTGTTTCGCGGTGAACAAGCAACGCCGGCCAGCGATGTTTACGCGTTGGGGGTCACCTACTTTCTACTGCTGACCGGACAATTCCCCTATGCCGGCGGAACGTTGCAGACGTTAATGAAGGCCGTCAGCGAAAACCCGGCTCCGAATGCGCGTGATCTCTGCCCCGACATTTCGCTGGAGATGGCCGAATGTCTGAGCCTGCTGATGGCCAAGACCCCCGAAAATCGCCCACAGGATGCGATTGAAGCCGCACAACTCCTGCACGCGGTCGCCGGACAGGTGAGGGACATTGAGTCGCTGTTGAGCGAGGCATTTGATGGCACAACCGGAGTCGAATGGACACGCAGCGAGAAACGGTATCGATTGCGGATGACGCTTCCCGATGGTCGTTCGCAGTCGTTATTCATCGAGCCGAGTGATCACGCTGCCGTGGAACGTTTGATTCTGATTTACAGCAAATGTTGCCCGGCTCAGCCGGAGTATTACGAAGAGGCGTTGCGGCTGAATTCGGAAGTCTCGCACGGCGCATTGGCGTTACGCAAAATTGACGGCGAAGAGTGTTTCGTAATGATCGACACGTTTCCGCGTAGCACGGTCGATCCGGAAGAAATCCGCCGCAGCGTTCTGGAGATCGCCTTCCGCGCCGATGCGGTCGAGAAACTGTTGACGGGTCTCGATCAGAATTGAAATCGGTGTCGACATCACAATAGCTGCGGTGCAACGCACCGCAGGCTGCGATCTGTTAGATCGCAGCTAACGACGCGACTTGCTCTCCACCGCTTCGGCTTCCTTACGTTCGATAAACCCGTCGGAGTTCGCATCGAGTTGCTTAAACTTCTCTTTGCCGCCGAGAAACTCTCGCAATGTCAAATCGCCGTCGCCGTTCTTGTCCATCCGCACGAACCAGTCCGGCCCCTTGGGGGCCGCTGTTGCAGTTCCTAGGCGACGAATGCCGCGGCCCTTTTGCTGGCCGCGTTTGTAGAATTGTGAACCACGGCCAAATGTCACTGCAATTTCGACCGGCATCTCATTGGTGTCCAGCTTTCCATCGCCGTTCTTGTCGAACGCCGCCAGTCGCTTTGCTGCGAGTTTCATTTCACGCAGGCTGATACGATTGTCGCCGGTTTCATCGAGCGCCTTGAAAAACGACGGCCCACGAATCGACGAATGCGCCACCACTCCACTTAGCGGCAACGCGCGTCCTCTCACGAAGAACGCCACGATCTCTTTCGGGTACACCCTGCCATCTTCATTGGCGTCCCAGAGGTAAAACCACCCAACAAGATGCTGTTCGTTTTGACCGGCGGCTTTCTTGATTTCCTCTTCTTCAATGGACCCATTCTTATTGGTGTCGCAACGGGTGAGCATTTCCTGTGCGTAACGTATGTCGTTTGCCGTTCTTCGGGCGGCTGGCTTTGGCGCGGCCAGAGTCAGATTCAGATTCATGCCGGGGCGTTCGATGATGACCCGTTCGTTGAATTCGTCGCTCACGCGGTCCTGGTTTATTAGAGAGTCTGAAATCGAGACCAGCCGAATTCCGTTTGGCCGTTTCTTATCATCACCGAGATTGACTTCGACAATGAGATGCGGCTTGACCAGATGCAGGCCGATCAACTCGCCCGCGTCAAGCGTGCCGCTCCCGTCCAAATCGAGTTGGGTGACCAACTTCGGCAACCAGCGAAAGTCCTCCGGCTGAATCAGTTTGTCGTCCCCGCCGTACCTCAATTGTAGAATCCAGTGGATGCGCACGAGGTTAGTGGTCGGTCCGAGTAGGCCAGCCGCTATCCCCCTCGCGGCGCGGCGAAGGTTCGGTTGTACATTGGGAGTTCGGAACTGGTCGCGGCCACCATCCACTTCGGTCAGTTCGATCAAATCATTGTCATTGGCGTCGCGACTTTTGAGCTTCTCGGCAGCGGAAGACAACTCATCCTGGGAAATGACGTCGTCGCCGTCGCCGTCCAGGATTTCCTGCACGTTCGGCAGTGGAAATGTTGTCCTTTCATAGCTGACGTTGAAGTCGATTCCACCACCAAATCCGACGAGGAGATGGCGTGCTTCATCGACTTCCATTGTCCCGTTTCGGTTGAGGTCGTGACGTTTAATGATCGCTGCAAGCTGCTTCTTGTCGCCCACGTGATAAGAGAATCGCCCTGAGCCGAACCTTGGATTGGCAACGCCTTCCTGCCAGGTCGGTTTACCGTCGCCGTCTGTGTCGGCCGACCTGAGGAGTTCGGCAACCAACTTTTCGCGTTCCAGGCGGAACGGCTTGCCGTCGAGCATGATCCTCGCTTCCACCACAACCGGTCCACCGGGCGTCAGCACCAGGAATCGTTCTCGTGGATCGTTCGGATCGTCGTCCTTGCGAACAAAAGACGTCTTTGCCTTGCTGATTTCTTCAATCTTCTTACGTGGAATCTCTTTCGTTCCACCGTCTTTGAGTTTCAGCGTGATCGACTCTTTGCCATCCTTGACCAGCAAGCCGGTAGTGACTCTCCCGTCAGTCGCGACCACGACGACGTTATCGCCCACCTCCACTTTCGGCTTGGAAAAAATGCCACCGATCAACGTGACCGGCGCGTTGTCGGCCGCCGCAATGGGTTGGCCGGACAACATGCAGACCGATAAGCAACAAAGCCCGATCAAGCGAAACATGGCCAAGTCCTTCGTCAAATGGCTATCAGAGTGTGCGATCAATCGGGGCGGGAGCCGGTTCCACAAGAAATCAGGCAACGATGTCTTCGATCACCTTGCCTTCGGCGATGCTGATTGGGCGGCCCAATTCTGAGATGTTTTGTTGGCCCGGATCGATGCCGAGCGCTTTGCAGAGCGTGGCCAACATGTCGGGGACATCGACCTTTCCTTCGGCGACCGATGCGCCGTCGGCACTTGTTTTGCCGAAGGCTTGACCGCCCTTGATTCCTCCGCCGGCCAACACCGTGGTCCAAGCGGCGGGATAATGGTCGCGTCCGGCAGCGGCACCGGGACGGCGAATTTGTGGCGTGCGTCCGAACTCGCCCATCCAGACAATCGTCGTCGTTTCCAGCAGACCACGTTCCTTCAACTCCGACATCAACGTGCTCCAGCCGGCATCGAGTTCGGCCGAGAGTTCTTTGACGCGAGCGAAATTGTTCTGGTGTGTATCCCAGCCGAGTGCGCCACCGCCGAGTCCGCCGAGTGAGACTTCGACGAAGGGGACACCGCTTTCCACCAGCCGTCGTGCCATCAGGCAGCCCTGTCCAAAGCGACCACGTCCGTAAGCATCGCGAACGGCGTCCTCTTCCTTCTCCAGATCGAACGCCTGTGCTGCTTCGCTCTTCATCATGCGGACGGCCCGTTCGTAAACTGTTCGGTGCGAAATGGCAGAAGCCGTACTGTGGCGGGAAACGAATCCGTCCTGCAGCGACGTCAACAAACTCAACCGGGCGCTCACCTGTTCTTCGGTCACACTGTCGGGGGCGAAGAGGTCATCGACTCCCAACTCGGCGTAGCTATCGGCATCTTGTTGCTGCTGCGGTTGAAAGCTGTCGGCCGCCCCGACGGTCAATGCGGCATGACGCGGGCCGAGGAATCCCGGCTGAAATGCCGAACGGTTGAAAACGCGATAGGGCGAAATGCTGATGTAATCGGGCATTTCCGCTTGAGGGGGAGCAAGCTCTTTCGAGAGCAGCGAACCGAGTGTTGGGTATTGGATTAACCCGCCCGGCTGGTGTCCCGTTCGCATGAGGTACGTGCCGCGCCCGTGATCGCCTTCTTTGGTACTCATGCTGCGAATGACGGCGAGCTGGTCGCCATGCTTGGCCAACTTTGGCAAATGCTCGCTGATTTGCAGTCCCGGCGCGTTGGTGTCGATCGGCTTGAACTCGCCACCATTCGCGTGTTCCGGCTTCAGGTCGAAGGTATCGATCTGCGAAGGTCCGCCAGTCATCCACAACAGAATACAGTGCCGTTGTCGCTTGGGATCATCGGCGAATGCATTCGCAAACGCGGGCATCCAACTGCTGACACCGGCGGCCAACGCCGCGTTGCGTAGCATGTCACGGCGGGTGAGTGGAATGCGGTTTTTCGATTGCGATCGATTCATTGAACGATTCCTCAAATATCTTAACTCGCAAGAATGAAGTCACTTAGCTGCGATGCAATGCATCGCAGCTAATGATTCAGCATGAATTCTGAGCTGTTCAGCAGCGCCCACAGCACATCGCTGAGGGCCTGCTTGGAATCTTTTGTCGGGCCGCCGGTTTTTACGTAAGCAACGAACTTCTCCCGTTCGGCTTTCTCGGGAAACCGTGCCAATGCCGAGAGAAACAAGACTTCAACCCGCTCCTCATTTGTGAAGAAAGACGCGTCGATTAACGCGGCCAGAATATCGCTGCGGCTCACATCGGTTGCGGTGACAAGAAACTGGCCGTTCATCATGGTGAGCGCTTGGGGAATGCCCGATTGGAATTCGGTGCGGCGTTGTGCCGGCGCTTCAAACTTAGCCAGGAATGCCTGCTTGCGTTGATCGAGTTGACGGCCGAACGCGCTGGTTGCGCCGGTGTTGCCCACCGCCTCGCGTAAGCGAACCGCTTCCGACAGACAATCGTAAACCTGCTCGGGCGAAAGACTCTTGATCGACATGCGGCTGAACAGTCGAGGATCGACCGACTCGCCGGCGATGACTTCGCTCGTCAAACTGTAGGCCCGTGTGTTGGCCAGCACGCGAAACAGCCGGCGGAGATTGAAGTCGTGTTCAGCAAAGTCGGCTGCCAGTTCGTCCAAAAGTTTGGGGTGACTCGGCGGATTGTGATCGCCGAAATCATCGACCGGATCGACGAGGCCGTAACCAAATAACATCGACCACGCGCGGTTGACCGTCGCCCGGGCGAAGTAAGGGTTCTCGGGCGAGGTGATCCAGTCGGCCAGTTGCACGCGGCGGGCGATGCCACTGTCGGCGGCAATTTCTTTTGCGTCGAGAAACTTGGGAGGCACGACTTCGTCGCTGTCGGGAAGTTTGACTTCGCCGGCGGTTCCTTCGACCACCCGAAATGCTGCCCGTTGTTGTGCAGCGGGTTGTTGCAACCGGGCGAAGAACGCGGCGTATCCCCAGAAGTCTTTTTGCTTCCACTTGTCGAACGGATGATCGTGACACTGAGCACATTGAATCTGCACGCCGAGAAAAATCTCCGATGTGCTGGCGGCCAACTTCTCGGGCTTCAATTCCAACGTGGTGTAGTACAGCACCGGCCCGGTCTGGTTGACCTGTCCGCCGGTGGTCAACAACTCGCGGACGATTTTGTCGTACGGTGTGTTGTCCACAAAATGCCCGCGCAACCAACGGTCGAAAACGGCCGTCCGCCCGAATTGCAGTTGGTTATTATTGTTCGTGCGGGGCAGCATCACGTCGCGCCAGGCATTGGCCAGATGTGTGGCGTGGTTGGGTTTGTCGAGCAATTTCTCGATCAACCGGGCGCGCTTGTTCGGCTTGTCGTCGGCCAGGAAGGCACGCACTTCGCCGGGACTGGGAATGACGCCGGTGAGATCGAGATAGGCCCGGCGGAGAAACTGGGCGTCGGTCGCCGGCTTCCCCGGTTCGACGACCGCCACTTTCCACTTCGCCGCCAGCAACTCATCCACCCGGCTGGAAGTCGCCCGCCAATCGTCGGCGTCTTGCGCGGTCACCGGCTGAAACAGAAACGCAGACAAAACCAAACTGGCGACAGCGACAAGTCGTGGGAACATTCCAGCGTCTCACATCAAGGGCCTTGGCGATTGGAAACCACCACACATTGCAGACGTTCAGTCCCCATCATTCTAACAGGAACCGGGCAATCGTCACCGGGAAAACTGCAGTTTTGGCAGTGAAGACCGATTTCCATAATCACTGACGGCCTAACAGCCCTCATTTGTTTACCCGTTTCCAAGTTCTGGCCTGGAAACGCCTGTTCTTAACAACGCACAAGGGCCGGAAGCACCGTTTCCCACGATGCAGCGTGGCTTGCGTTTCGTTGGTCGAAGCAGAGCTTCGTGCAAGTGGGAACCAGTGGAATCCTACTCTGGGTTGCCGATGGCGTACAACATCTCCTGCCGCGTCCCCCTTTGCCGCGATGCGACACGCAAGAAAATGCGGTCGCCGCAGATTACGGGTGATGCCATGGTTTCGTCGCCGAGTTTGTTGCGGGCGATGATGTTGAGTGTTTTGGGGGTGGCTTTGAATACGAAGGTGGTGCCGCTTTCGTTGGGGACATAGATGTTTCCGCCGGCTAGAACCGGGGAAGCGCTGAAGTTGCCACTCAGTCGGCCCGTCCAGGCGTTTTTGCCGGTCTTGGCGTTCCAGCAGAAAGCGATGCCGCCATCGTTGGCCGCGTAGAGGTGACCGTCGTGGAGCAACAACGACGGCACGTAGAGTTTCTTGTTGTTCTTCCAGACGAGTTCGCCGGAGCCGTCGGCTCGATAACAGGCCACGCTGGCGTCGGGGTATCCGCCGGTGGCGTAGACCAGATCGTCAGAATAGACCATCGTTCCCGCGCACGACTTTGTCGTTCCCTCCTGTGACCACAATTCGGCCCCGGTGTTGGGATCATACGATGCCACCAGATACGCGCCGCACAGCAATACCTGGTCCTTGCCGGCGACATGTGCCACCAGCGGCGAAGCGTACGATTGCTCGGCCGGCCGTGGTTTCCGCCATTGCAATTTGCCGGTCTTGCGATGCAGGGCGGCGACGAATCCGCCGCCGTTGTGATCGGCCGCAACGATGACAAACGATTTGAAAATCGCGGGCGAGGCGGCGTAACCGTAGCTGGAATCGAACGGCCCAACCTTCGTCTGCCACAACTGCGCTCCTTCCAGATCGAGCGCGGTCACCCAGATCGCATCGCCGTTGAGAAACGAAGCAAAAACGCGCTCACCGTCGGTCGCGACCGTAGACGATGCGTGGGTGCTTTTCTGATGACCCAAAGAACCAGGTAATCCGCCGTTGTGGACGGTCGATTGCCACAATTGATGGCCGTCGTTTCGGTCGAAGCAAATGACCGATTGCGTGCCGGCGTCTTCATCGGCGGTCGCCAGGAAAATGCGGTCGCCCAATACGGTGGGCGATGCGTGTCCACGGCCCGGCACATCGACCTTCCAGACGATGTTGTTGTTTTCATCCCAGCTTGTCGGCACATTGTCGATTTGGGCGAGGCCGTTTCGCGCCGGCCCCCGCCAAAAGGGCCAATCGTCGGGGCCGAAGTTGGAACCTTCGACCGGCACCACCGGTTGGCTTCCATCGACGGAGATCTCCGAGACCGGCTCCGAACGCGAACAACCGGCAACCAGACAGAATGCCAATAAACACAATGCCAATGCCTTCATGCGCGAATTCCCTCCCTCGACGGCCACTGATGTCACACCTCAGTTCCGAAATAATAGGCGGCTGGTGGTGTTGTGTCGAGAATATTTCGAGTAATGTGGATCAGGCTGATCTACGCAACGACCGTGATGGAAACGTAAGATATGGAGCGAGTGATCCCGACTGATTGAAACTGTTTCAAGGAGATCGGTATGTCCTCTGAAATTGAATTCTCATTGGCCGACATCAAGATACTGGCGGGCGTTGAAGGGATCGACGTACTTATCGACGGCCAAAGAGAGGCCACCTTGCAATTCGGCGACGCCACGACTTTCCAGGTTGAAGCAGGCGAGCGAACCGTGCAGACGATTTTGCATGGCATGTTGGTTCGCCGGTCCAAGGTACTCACCCTGTTTGCGGAAGAGGGGGGACACGTTGCCGTCGTTGGAAAGTACAGCCGATTCTGGGGCAACATCAACCTGAAGGTGGTGCAAGGGTCGTCGGCTGGGCATAGAACAGGTTCCTGACGAGGCGAAGGATGAACACGCTACAAGTCGTTTTGTGGGTTCATGTGGCGGCTGGATTTGCGGCACTAACTCTGGGACCGGTCGCGATGAGTGTCCGCAAGCGGCGTGGTTCGCATACACGTGTTGGCGAGGTCTATCATTGGCTGGTGCTTGTCGCCTGTCTGCTTGCAGTCGTTGTCGTCCTGTTTGACTGGCGACGACTCTACTGGTTTGTTCCCATTTCTGTCGGCTCGTATGCTTTCGCATTTCTTGGATATGTCGCCGTAAAAAAACGTTGGCATGGCTGGCTGGAATGGCACGTGATTGGGCAGTTGGGATCATATATCGCGATGGTTACCGCGTTTCTTGTGAACAACTGGCACACGGTCTCACAATTCACGGGCCTACGAATTCCTATGATTGTCGTTTGGCTTCTGCCATCAATCGTCGGGTCGCCAATTATTTTCTGGGTCAATCTGCGCATAGCCAAACGCCAACGTCAGTCGTAGTCGATGACAGAAGCGGTTTCCTCTGGCCAGATCGACTCGTCTCACGCGCGGAGAAAGTACCCAATGACCATTCGCCTCGAACATGCCAACCTTTGCGTGCACGACATCGACGCCATCATCAAATTCCTGCGGACGGCGTTTCCCGAATTTCGTATTCGTCAGGATACGGTTGATGCGGATGGTAAGCGGTGGGTGCATGTTGGCATTGATGAGGCGTACCTTGCGCTCAATCCGGCCAATGCCGATGAGAAACCGTTGGGCAATCCCTATTCGGGCCGCCCGGGTTTGAACCATTTGGGATTCGAGGTGGACGATGCCGACGCGCTAAGGGAGCGAATGATTGCAGCCGGTTACGAAGAGTCGTGTCCGCTGGTCACGCACGCGCATCGGATTCGCGTTTACTTCTTCGATCCGGAAGGCAACGATTGGGAATTCGTGCAGTATCTGTCTGACGACCCGGCGGAACGGCATGAATATGAGCCAGCCGGCTGATCGCGCGCTATAAGATGGCTCGAACCGCATGAATGCGGTGACTACGAACCCCCAGCCATGCGGCGGGCGATGAGGCCGGCGACGTACCCGCCTTTGAATCCGCTGTCGATGTTCACCACGGTCACGTTCGACGCGCAGCTGTTGAGCATTCCCAACAGGGCTGCCACGCCGCCGAAACTTGCGCCGTAACCCACACTGGTGGGGACGGCGATGACCGGAGACTCGACGTATCCGCCGACCACCGATGGCAGCGCCCCTTCCATTCCCGCGACAACCACCACGGCATCAGCATCGGAAAAACGGTCGCGCTGTTCGGCCAACCGATGCGGCCCGGCGACGCCGACGTCGGAAATCAATTCGCTGCCGCACTTCATCCAGCGAAGCGTTTCCAATGCTTCCTCGGCAACCGGCCGGTCGCTGGTGCCGGCGGTGATGACGGCAACCTTCCCTGCAAGTTGTTCGTCTGCATGACGGTCGAGACGAACGGTGCGCGCGATGGCATTGTATTGCACATCGGGAAATTGCTGGAGAATGCCTTCCGCCTGCGCCGCCGAAACCCGCGTCCCAAAACAGGATTGCCCGTGGCTGGTCAACGCTTGGAAAATGTCAATGATCGCCGCCGTGGTTTTTCCTTCGCAGTAAACAACTTCGGGAAATCCGCAACGACGGTGGCGGTCAACATCGACCTGCGCATCGGCCGTGCTCGCAGTGCGCGACGGATCGACGCGCAACAACTCCTTGACGGCGGCTTGGACATCAACCTCGCCGCGCTGCAGTTGCGCAAGAAGTTGGGCAATTTCGTCTGCGTTCACTCGGTCAATCTTTGTTGGAAATTTCGAACATCGCTTGCGGTTCAGCGAACTGGACGCTGCGAAATCGCAAGCGGTCTTCTTGGCGGAAGGAAACCTAGAACAACGGCGGACGGCCCAATTTCCGCCGAACGACTGCCCATTGGCCGGAGTGCATTGTCCAGTGTGTCGGCTGCATGCTGAACACGCCGCCGACGTTGGCTGCGATTTGTTTGATCGCTTCGGGTACCGGACCGTCGAGGTCGTCGTCGCTCAGACTTTCCAAGGCGGCAAGCGTGCCGGCACGCTGCTCGTCCATCGCCGCAAAATATTCTGCTTTCGTGTGGAATGCACCCGGATCATCCGATGTGGCGGTTTCTTTGGTGTATTTGTCGGCGAAACCGTCGGGCAGCGCCGGCATTGTTCCGGGACAGACCATTTCAATCAAACTGTGTTCGGAACTAATGAGGTGGCCCAACTGCCAGGCGATGTGATTGGCTCCTTCGACGGGGCGAACCAGCAGATCGGCCTCGTCGAGGTCTCCCAGGTACGCCTTGGCAATCATGGTCGGAGTGTCCATCGATTCCTTCAAAGCCTGTCGCGCGTTCACGGCGATCTCCTTAACTGTTCGGCGGGGGCTATTTTGTCAGAGAACGAAAGGGGAATCTTAGCAAAATCGAATTCAATCGGTAGCTTGACCAACAGAGTCGGCGCGACGTAAACGAAACGGTATTCGCCCGCGTCGGCTTTGAGGTTGCGGAATCCGTATTCGACGACGACTGCCCCGTCGGTTTGCAGGTTCGTATGAAACACGCCGTCGCGTTCGATGCGCCGGCCATCGCTCGCTTGCAGGTAAACGCGGTTGTGAAAGACCCAGGTGCGATGCGACTCGAATGCGGGTCCGCCGATGTCGTACGATACGACCACACGGAACCGTGCCGTGCGACCATCGGGAGTCGCTTTTCCGAATTCGACTTTCTGCAGTTTTACGGTGACTCCGCCGCGTCGTCGGGCTGTTCCATCGGCCTTTTTCAGTCGCGTGAATTCAATTCGTTCGGCTCCGGCTGCCGCCGTCAGCGTCAGCTTGCCACGAAAGCTCAACGTCGTGGGAATGTTGTCTGACGGCACCCGAAAGTCGCTCTGCAAGTTGAGATGGCGGCCGCCTTCGCCCAGCGGAATCTCTGGTTGGGCATCGGGACTAAACGGCGAGAGCATGAGTCCGGCAGACGATTTCGCAGCGAAGTCACGGCCGCGGTATTTCACAAACAACGGTCGCAAACGTGGCTCGGCACGCACTCGATAATTGACGCGGACGATGCGAAACGGCCCACGATTGGGAAACGGTCGCAGACGCGCACCGGTGACGGTAATGCGAAACGGGCCGGAGTAAGTGACGGATGCGTCGGGGGCCTTACCCTTTTGCGACGTCTTCAAGAGCAGACGTCCTGCATCGGCATCGTCGCCGTACTCAAGTCCGGCCCGCGCGATCAGTTGGTCCAACGCCGGCCAGAAGGCGCGTTTGTCGTAGTCAATCGTGTGCTGTTGCGACTGAATCTCTTTCGGCAATGCGCTGAAGTCAATTTGGTTGCCACTCTGTGCGCCGAAATCGGTGAGAATCTTCGCCAGCGTAAAATCCCCCTTGAGCGTGATGTGCGATGGCCGCATCGACTCGATCGCCTTTGTTCGCTCCAATGAAACCCGCACACGGCGGACCGCTTCACGGACGCCGACGCGCCGTAACAGTTCGGGCGGTGGCAGCAGCGGCAGCACATCGGGGCCGAGCGACGTCAAATCGCGTTCGGCGGCCACGCGTTCTTTCCGGGTGGGCGCGTCGAGCGCCGTAAGCAGACGCGCGACCTGAGTCTTCAACGCAGCATCGTTTGCGGGCCGAGGCGCGGCGGCACAATCCGATACCGTCGGCAGTATCGCTACAACCGCTATCAGCAGACTCATTCGCCACAATTTCATCCGGTTCACTCCCGAAAACACAGTCATTTTCAGTGTAGGCGACGTCGGCCCCTGTGAACACCACCAGTCTGCCCAATTGCCCGGAAAGAGGGCTGCTGAAGCCGCCACCCAGCGGTTGCGCGACCTATATTTTTAGTAGCGATTAACGTGACAGTTGATGGTTGTCGGTCGAGTTCGGCAGCCGGGCGGTGGCTTGCAGTAATCAAGGTGAACTCCAATGAAGTGGATTCTGAAAATCGTCGCTGTTACGGGGATCTGTTTCGCTCCGGTCGATGCGTCGGCCGGAAGCGACAAACTGCTGGAGTTCCTTGTCGAGGGCGAGACGCATCAGGGGAAAGTTGAAGCGCTCGGAGAGAACGACTGCTGGTTGCTCGGGCGCGATGGTCGGATGATTCGCTTGCGGCTGAATGACGTCAAGAGTTTCCGGCGCGTCGAACCGAAGTTTCGCCCCTACCCGGCCGCCGAAATGCGCGACCGCCTGCAGCGCGAATTTGGTAAGGAATACGAAGTGGTCGGCTCCGGTCGATATCTCGTTTGCGCGCCGCGCGGTCGGGCAAAGCGATACGTCGAACTATTCGACGACATTTACCGAACGTTTCGCGTCAACTTTGGCGCACGTGGGTTTCAGTTGTCGAAGCCCGAGTTTCCAATGGTGGCCATCGTTCTACGCGATCGTAAGAGTTTTCATGCCTACCAGAAGGTTGACGGCGTGCCGATTCGTGGGCAATTGCTGGGTTATTATCATCCCGTCTCGAATCGTGTGGCATTGTTCGAGCCGGGAACGGTAGCCGCCTCGAAGGATCACACGGATTGGCAGTCGCCCATAACGGCTCTGACATTGCCGGCAGGTTTCAATGCATTCGGCTCGATTCAAGCCGGGCTGGAAGACACCATCATTCACGAGGCAACGCATCAGGTGGCGTTCAATACCGGCCTGCATACTCGCATTGGTCCAACGCCCCGCTGGGTGGTCGAGGGGCTGGCGACGGTCTTCGAGGCCGACGGAGTTCGCCATCGCAATACCGTCGGTGTTGGGAGTGCCAAGTCGAGAATTAACCGCGGACGGTTCATCGGCTTTCAGAATTATGTAGCCAAACGTCGGAAGTCGAAGTCCCTGGAGTCATTCATTGCCGACGACACGGTACCCGGTCTCAGCGCTCTCGACTTCTACAGTCAATCGTGGGCTTTGAGCTTCTACCTGATGGAAACGCGGTCGCGGCAGTACGCCGGTTTTTTAAAGCAGATTGCCGCCCGCGATCCGTTGCAGCCCTACACGGCCGCCGAGCGCGTCGCCGATTTCAAAACGGCAGTCGGGAACGATCTCAGCAGGCTGGAGACGGGGTTCCTGCGGTATTTCGACCAACTGAAGTAACGCAGCGCCGCACGCGTTGCTGCAAATGATGGTCGAGAAAACCGGAATCCTCAGGGTTTTCCCGTTGATCTCGGGCGCGTCCCCGCGTTTAACTCTCTATGGGTTAATGCAGTCGATCATTGGCGATTATTCACGGCGGGTAATGGCATCGGCACGATCACCGAACTCGGCCCGTGACAATGTGACACACTCGGCGATCGATACACGATCCGCATCATTTCACTTGCGTTTCAATTCTTCAACACAAATCAGATTGCGCACTTCCAGCGGCTATGCCGGTCTGTGTGCTGACTCTCCATTTCAACAGTTAGACGAGCATCGATGCCATGTTTCCAACCGGGAATACCAACTCACACGAATTCACAACGCTGCCGGCATCGGAGCAGCAAGGCCCCGATTGCGCGATGCAATCGTTGGCGGTGATGTTTACCGACATGGCCGGTTCGAGCCGGTTCGCCGAGAAGTTTGGAGCGCGGGCCGCTCTGCAAAAACGGAAGCGGCACAACAGACTTCTGCTGCCGTTAATTGAAGCCCACCGTGGGCGGTTGGTTGAGATTGTTGGCGATGCGCTGATGGCCGTGTTTGAAGAGACGGCCGATGCCGCGCGATGTGCGACCGCCATGCAACAACGGCTGAATGAATACAACACCTCGGACGATGTGGATGTTGACGACCTGGAGATTCACATTCGCATTGGCATTCACACGGGCAAGCTGGTGGTTTATCGCAGCGGTGATCATTTTGAAGTCGCCGGCCGCGCCGTCAACGTGGCCGCACGTGTTGAAGCAGCCAACAGCAAAAAGACCGATCAGATTCTCATTTCAGCCGACGCTCAAACCGAACTCGAACACTGTTCGGGATTTCACACCGTCCCGCTGGCAAACGTCCGACTCAAGGGCATCGGGCGAATGGGCGTGTTTCAATTATTGTGGCAGGACGACCACGCGGAAGCACAGGATGACCCGCCGCCGCCGATTGGTGCCAACCGTGCTCAAGCAGTAAATGTCATGGCCACCCGTCCGAGAGTGTTGTCGGCCAGCAGCGCCACCATCGAGCGTGTCGCCCCCAAAGCACCGGCAACGCTGCGGGCTTGCCATAGCCTGTTTCTCGACGTGGAGAATCGGCAAGGACACGTGTTGCCGGTTTGGGTGCGACTTCAGTCGGGGCAGCCGCATTGTATTCACTCTCAAATCGACTGCGACGACGCCATGCGCAATTCGGCTGTGCAAGCCGTGCATTCGGCGTTCGCCAGAGTGCGGGAATTGGGATTCGTCGATGCGCAGTTGGGGAACTATGCTGTCGAATGGTGGGTGGGCAAACAGGAGATTCAGTACGAAGGGGCATCGCTCGGTCTGGCGGTTTCCCTGGCAACCGTAGCCGCATTGACGGGCCGGCAGGTTGACCCGCGCACCGCGGTCACCGGTGCCGTTGATCGCGGAAACGTTGTCGCGGTGACGGGCGTCGGAAGCAAGTGGGAGTCGCTGCGGTCGCTGGGGACGTTTTCGCGACTGATCGTCGCACCGGGAAATCTGGCCGATCTGCCATCGGAGGCCTGGCGCGAACCGGAATTGAGAATCTCAGCCGTTCCCACTCTCGAAGCGGCCGTCGCCGAAGTATTCGGCAGAATCGAACGCCCCGCCACCACAACAGCGTCACCCGCTACAGCAACTCGTTAATCGGCTCGCCGTCGTTCAGGATGGGAATGGGTCGGCCGGCGTGGTTGATGTGGGCGATGCCGGGATCGATGCCCAGTTGCCGATAAACCGTGTGCAGCACGTGTGCCGGCCTGACCGCTCGCTTGATCGGTCTCGTTCCCTTGTCGTCGCTTTCGCCGACAATGACACCGCTCTTGAGTCCGCCGCCACCGATCAGCATCGACATCGAATTGCCCCAGTGATCGCGGCCCGCTCCACCGTTCACACGCGGTGTGCGGCCGAACTCGCCCATCACCATCACAATCACATCGTCCATCATGCCGCGCTGGTCGAGATCCGAAACCAGGCTGCTGATGGCCGGGTCGAGGTACGACGAGTGCCGTTTCATCGCCGCTTCAATTCCACTGTGGTTGTCCCAACCGCCCGAGTGGACCGTGACGAACGAAACGCCTGATTCCACCAACCGCCGCGCCAACAGCGCACCCTGCCCTGTGCTTGTGCGGCCGTACTTGTCGCGTGTGCGTGGATCTTCGCGATTGATGTCGAACGCCTTGCGGGCGCGTTCTCCGGTAATCATGTCGAAGGCACGCTGGTTGAATGTGTCCATGCCGTCCATCAATCCGCCGGCGTCCGTATCGCGGCGGAATCGGTCCAAGCCGGAAATCAACGACTGGCGATCCATCGTGCGATCGACCGTGACGCCATTGGGAAGGTTGACGTTCTGTACGCGGAAGTTGCGAGAGTTGGGGTCGGCTCCCACGTCGAATGGATTGTATGCCACACCCATAAACGCGCTGCCCTGGTAACCGGGGCGACGGCCGATGGTCATCGCCTGTGGCACTGCGACAAACGCCGGCATTCCGGGCTGATTCGCCCCACGGGTTCGCGAAATGATCGAACCGATGCTGGGATACATCGCTTCCAGTCGCGCCGCCGAACTGCCGTGAAATCCGGTCCACATCCAGTGGGCCGCCGCGAAGTGGTCGCCGTTATTGTGATACAATGAGCGGATCACGCTCAGCTTGTCCATAACCTGTGCTGTGCGCGGGAAGAGTTCGCACAACTCAATTCCCGGTACGCTGGTGGGAATGGCACCGAACGGGCCACGGTATTCGGTCGGTGCTTCGGGTTTGGGGTCCCACGTTTCGTGATTCGTCGGTCCGCCATCGAGCCAGAAACAGATGACCGACTTCCGTTTGATTTCCCGTCCTGCCTCTGCGGCTGCACTCTCCGCCCGCAACAGGTCGGCCGTTGTCAGTCCACCCGCAGCCAACGCGCCAACTTTTAACGCATCGCGTCGTGAGACGCCGGCACAATTTCGGAAAGAACGGCCCCAGGAAATGTCGAACATGATGAAATCCCTCGTCAGTTTCGGCTGCTGCCGTCATTCCAGATCACCCGTGTCGGCCGCTGCAAACACCCAGCGAAACGGGCGGCCAACGTTGGCTTAACGTCATCTATAATAGATAATCGGCATTGCAACGGCAACAGACATAAGTATTTCTTGATATATCCATGCGATCCATGGTTAGCCGCGACGCGATAGCGGAGCGCTCCGCTATCGCGTCGCGGCTAACCTGAAGGAAATCGAGCTCACATTGGACAACGAGTTTCTGACACAACTTCAGTGCCCCCACTGCGATGCATCATTGACGGCCGCGGCCGATAGCGCCGAGTTGCGGTGTCGGTCGTGTGATCGCACGTTCCCGCTTAACGATGGGATTCCCCGGTTTGTCGAGGAGCAGCATCTGGCCAGTTTTGGCCTGCAGTGGAACAAGTACGAAGTCGCGCACGACGACGAAGACCGAGCCACCTTTCAGGCGAAAACCGGATTGCGGTTGGATGAACTCGCTGGTTTGCGGGTACTCGATGCCGGCTGTGGCGGCGGCCGCTATTGCAAGGTGGCGGGTGAAGCCGGCGCGAACGTTGTTGGTGCCGATCACACCGGTGCGGTCAATAAGGCTTCCCGTTTGTGTGCGCACCTGCCGAATGTCGAATTCGTGCAGGCCGACTTGAAGCACTTGCCGCTCGAACCGGCCTCGTTCGACTTTGTATTTTCCATCGGCGTGATGCATCACGATGCCGACACGCGTGCCGTGTTCGATGCCGTCGCCAGATTGGTCAAGCCGGGCGGTCGGTTTTCGGTCTGGTTGTACCGCCGCAATCAGTGGTGGCAGGAGATGGTCAATAACCTGCTGCGTCATCGCACCACGCGGATGCCGCCCGAACGGCTGGAACGTTATTGCCGCTTCGGGGGTTGGCTCGGCAGTCTGCCGGTGATTGGCAAGACGCTCAACAAGGTCGTCAATTTCAGCAATCATCCGAACCGCGAAAACCGCATCTGCGACACCTTCGACTGGTACGCTCCCCAGTATCAGTACCACCACACCGTCGTGGAACTCAGTGGTTGGTTCGATGAGGCGGGATACGAAGATCTGGTCGTCCTGCCACCGGAAAAGACCGGGCGATTCTATCGCTGGGTCTACGAGCGCAGCCTGCTCATTGGCAGCGGCGTCAACGTATTGGGGCGGAAACGCAAAGAATAAAGTTAGCCGCGACTCGAAGAAGAGCGCTCCTCTTCGAGTCGCGGCTAACCAATCACTCCGGCGCTCGCTGTGAAACTGTCACTACGAGCCGGCGCCGGCCGGCTGCAGGTCTTCGCTTTCCTCGGATGAAATGTTCGTCTCGGCAACATCTTCGCTCAGGTCGCGCAGCTCGGTCAGCACGTCCGCGTCGCGTTGCTCTGCGGCTGTATCGTCGTCCAGCAGCAGACCGGCCGCTTCCAGGTACTCGTTGAAGTCGTCCCGGAATTCGGTCAGCATGTCGCCTTCACGGAGCGTCACCGGCCGAACTTTCTTGCCCTGTTTCAATTCGCTCAGCGTATGCGCGAATCGAACCAACGGGCCGGCGACACGGTGCGTCACCTTCATCATGTCCCAGAAGATCAGCGGGAAAACGGCCGCCGCACACATCAGCATCGAATAGTTCTGTGACATGAACTGAGAATACTGAGTCCCAAAGGGAATCGTCGCCATCTGTGGATCGGCCATCAGTTGGCTGCGGTACAGAAAATAGTGAAACAGAAACATCCCATGCCACAAGGCCAGATGGTAGGTGGCCCAGTACATTGCGAGTTTCGAGACAATCCGCCCCTGAATAGCGCGGCTGACGTAGACCTGTTTGCGTTGGTGTTGGGGACGGCTCATATCTCGGCCTCGGATTTGGCTCTATTTTGGGTAGGGAAAGAATCTCCTCACTGGAAAACGTAGGACAAGGAAAGCCGGCAGGACGAACGATTCTCAAATTTTCTCCGCAGTCGCGGTCGATCATTCCGGATGTACGGCTTGTAACCCATCGACCGAATCAACACGCGCCCGGACGCATGCCCAAATCCTCAGCCAAAACACCTTGCAACCCTGCTTCGCACCTGTGATAGTTGCCGGTAACGTCTTGTTCACCTGAACCGATACATTACGGTTGAAGAACACCGACAGCGCCATGTCCGAAGTTCCGACAACAGAAACCGTCCCGCCCGAATGTCACTGCAGCCTCAGTGTGCCTTGCGTGCATATCCTGTATGCCGTGGCCTTGCCGAGTTCGGCGATTCTGTTGTTCAACCCTATCGCCATCATTATCAGCCCCATTCTGCTAACGGCGTGGGCAGTCGTCTTCTACAGCCGTTCGAGACCGCTCGGTCTGTGTATTGTTTGCGTACTCGCCTTTCTGCACTTCTGCCTGTATTCCGTATTTTCGCCTTCCGCGCACCAGACGCGTGTGTCTGACGGTCGTCCAAGGTGCAAAAACAACCTGAAACAGATCATGCTCGCGATGCACAATTACCACGAGGATTTTGGTTCCTTTCCTCCCGCCGTTGTCACCGATGATAACGGACACCCGATGCACAGTTGGCGTGTGCTGATTCTTCCGTATCTGGATGAAGCGAAACTGCACAACGCATACCGCTTCGATGAACCGTGGGACAGCGAAGTGAACCGAAAACTGCTGGTGAAGATGCCCCACACATATGTATGCTCCACTCATAATTCGACGCAAAACACCGAACATGCCACCAGCTTTGTTGCCGTTGTCGGTCCTCGAACCTGTTGGGCGGGGCTGCGCGGCCGCACCCTCAATGAGATTATCGATGGGACAAATAAATCGGTGATGATTGTCGAGACCGATTCGCACTCGATTCCGTGGACCGAGCCGCGCGACATTGATCTTTCCACTGCCGTTCGACTGCTCGGGTCAGCCGACCCAGGCGCGATCGGAAGTCACCAACGAAAGGAATTTTTCTTTGAGTATCAGCCGGTACGGCACGTTGCTCTCGCCGATGGCAGAGTGGGTTCCGCCCCCGCAGGCTTGAATGCAGAATTCGCCGAGCAACTGCTCATCGTCGATGACGGTGGTCCGCCCGGTGATTGGGACACAAGCCCGCTTGCATCTCAACCGCATCGCAAATTGCGAATGTTTAACACCTTCCGTTTCGCGCTCTTTGCCGTACTCGCAGTCCTACCGCTTCCCTGGGTTTGGCTGAACCCACGGCCGCGCGAAACACGGCAGCCCGCTGCGACTTGATGTATGGCTGCTGCCGAGCAGCTCTCTCAATCAGTAATCTGACGAATCATTCCTGTTTGTTTGACAGGTCGGTGTTTTCCCCACTGGAATTCCCCAATTCTGCCCGGTTCCCGCCGCAGTCAGCACTTGACACAACAGAGGCTTTTGAGTGTAATTGCAAGTGGTCAGGCTGCGTAAAATAACAGGACTGCGAAAACCTTGCCGCTTGGGACGAGTGGTGACGGTGATCGCTGTTCAGAGTGAGGACCGGATCCTACCTCGTACACTCCCCCAAGGACGTATTCTCGCTGGGTAATACGACACACCTCCACTGAGACTCTGTCGATGTTGTTTTGGGCGTTCTACGGAACGCTGCTAAATGGGGATCGTTTTTCGATTCCCGTGTGACGGAGCGAATTCTGTTCGACTTGCGTTAATTAAGATTCTGCTAGTGCAGCTTGTTCGATGAGTGTTCATTCGTTTCGGCGTTTTGTGGCTCTACCGGAAATCGGCGGTCGTTGTATCACCGGGCGCGCATTCGGAACTGGTTGAACACGGCGGACACAGTTTTGCTGAATTCACAGGTTCTTGAGTCAAGTCTGACCAAAACAGGGCGGATTGACCGATAAACAGAAACAGTGAATAGAACACAGCGCAGCTGGGAAATTGATTAGGGGGACCGAGACGTCTTGCGACGTCAGTCACCTGCTTTTGCATAGATAACAGGCCCGTTCATGTCGGCTGGGTATACAAATCGACGCGTTGTCATCACCGGTGTGGGCGTCGTTTCGCCCATTGGTATCGGCAACGATTCGTTTTGGTCATCGCTGATGGCCGGCGAAACCGGCATCGACTATCTGCAGTCGATTCCGCACGGTGGGCTTCCATCGAAATTGGCTGCCGAAATCACCGACTTCGACCCGGCCAAGTTCTTCGAGAACAAGAAGCAACTCAAGGTGATGTCGCGCGACGCGCAACTGGGCGTCGCATCGGCAAGTCTGGCTGTTCGAGATGCCAAGCTGAAAAAGGGGGATATTGACCCCGAGCGGCTGGGTGTTGGGTTCGGCGCCGGACGCATGTTGACCACCCCTCAAGAGTTGGCCGAGGCCGCTGAGCAATGTTCGGCGAGTGACGACAAGTTTGAGTACGATCGCTTTGGCAACGACAGCATGGGCAACATCTGCCCGCTGTGGATGCTACGGCAACTGCCCAACATGGTGGCCTGCCACATTTCAATCGAGCACGACGCACGGGGACCGAACAATACCATCACCAGCCGCGAATCCTCAGCCCTGCTGGCATTATCTGAGGCCATCGGCGTCATCGAGCGCGGGGCGGCCGATTGCATGGTGGTTGGTGCCTGCAGTTCGAGCATTCACCCGGTTGATATTGCACGGCTGAACCTGTTCGAGGCCTTATCGCGACGGGACGACAATCCTGACCGGGCCTGCCGGCCATTCGATTTCGAGCGGGACGGGACGATTGTCGGCGAGGGGGCCGCATCGTTCCTGGTGGAAGACTACGACCACGCGATCACCCGCGGAGCCGACATCTACGCCGAGGTTTTGGGCGTTGGTGCAGGCTGCGACGGCAAGGGTTACTCCAACGGTGCCGGCGGGACGGGTTTGGTTCGCGCCATTCAGACCGCGCTTCGCAAGTCAGACATCGAGCCAAAGGAATTGGGACACATCAACGCGCACGGCAAGAGTACCCAGCGCGACGATTTAGTGGAATCACGAGCGTATCACCGGGCGTTTGGCGATGCGGGCAGGAAAATTCCCGTCACCGCGTTGAAGAGTTTCTTCGGGCATTTCGATGCCGGATCGGGAGCCGTCGAATTGGCCGGCAGCGTGTTGGCTCTGCGACACGGGATGATCCCGCCCACTCTCAACTACGAAACGCCCGATCCCCGTTGCCGATTGAAAGTGATTCATCACGAGCCGCATCGGCAGCTGGAACCGACCGCCATCAGCGTCAATCGCACGGCGATGGGACAAAGTGCTGCCGCCATCATCCGCGCCGTGTGAAATGGTCGGCGTGGGATTTTCGCCGAATCGCTCGGGCCGATACTTCATATCACCGCCCGCTTCGCGTAGACTCAAGGCTGAGTTTGTAGAACTCCGTCGCGGGAAGTCGTTTCGTGCCTTCCGAAATGCAATGTTGTGAATCCTCAATATGACGGGTGCCGCTGGCGTGTCGCCAGTGGAGTGAGGCAAGCACTGGCGACACGCCAGTGGCACCCAACCCGATGATCGGGCCACAAACCGTGACGTAGTTGCGAAGTTTCGTTCTGGGCCACCCGAAAGCGTAAGATGTCTGACGCCGAGCGGCGAGAATCCGTCCAGAAAAAACCGCAACGAAAGCCGAAGCCGGCGTCGCCTGCGCGCAAGAGCTCATCCGGCGGACGTCCCAGAAAAACTCGACGTCGCAAGAGCAAGCCAATCGTCGCGATCCAGGTCGGACCCGGCCACGACGAAACATTGGCCGACGTGCTGAAAGGCGAGGCCCGCACCGGACTCCCCGGGTTGGGTGTCAGCATTCTGGTGCATGTTGCAATTCTGGGCGTGATGGCACTCATCGTTGTCGGCAGCCAAAACCTGGGCAATCAGGATCCGACGATGGAGTTCGGCTGGATCTCGGCCGCGGCGGCAACTTCCGGTGAACAGGACGGCAAACCGCTGGACATACCGGTCAATATTACCCCAATCAAAACAGTTCCCAACAACAACGGTGAAAACACCACCACAAAAACAGATGACCCCAGCACGCCGACTCGTGGCGGAGCGGTCAAACCGGTCGATGTAAAAAACATTCTCAACGGCCGCGGTCGCAGCGAACGTTCGAAAATGTTGGAGACGTACGGCGGAGGCAAGGACACTGAACGGGCCGTAAACACAGGGCTGATGTGGCTCAAACGGCGACAACGCGCCGCCGGCAACTGGAGCCTGCACGAGGGCTATCCCAACGCGGGGTACTCCACACTGCGCACTGACACCGGAGCAACCGCGTTGGCGCTGATGGCCTTTCTGGGAACCGGCCATACGCATACCTTTGGCGAACATCAGGACACGGTGGGAAGTGGCCTCAAATGGCTCATCGGCGTGCAAAAAACCGACGGCAACTTTCACGACCACGTCGAACTTGGACGGCAAACGGCATTCTATGCCCATTCACAGGCGACGATCGCACTCTGTGAAGCGTTCGCCATGACCGGCGACGAGAACCTGCGCAAGCCGGCAGCCGCGGGAGTCGCATTCCTGATCGACTCTCAGCAACCGATCTTCGGTGGCTGGAAGTACGTTCCGCAGGACGACAAGACCATCGGCGATCTCTCGGTGACCGGCTGGGCGTTGATGGCTTTGCACACCGCTCGCGTCGCAGGATTGGATGTTCCCACCGAGGCTTTTGAACTCAGCGCCAGTTTTCTCGACACCGTTCAGGAACAAAACGGTAGCCGCTACAAGTACGAACCGAACGATCCTCCCGGCGGTTCCACGGCAGCGCGGACAGCGATGGGATTGCTCTGCCGACAGTTTCTTGGCTGGCCCGATGATCATCCGCCGCTCAGGCAGGGGATTGGGTTTATTACGCAATCGAAATTCCGACCGGAATGGAAGGAAGGTCGCCGCAACGTATACGAGTGGTATTACGTCGGCCACGTCCTGCACAATGTCGGCGGTGAGGATTGGAAGAACTGGTATCAGGCGGCGCAGGAAGCCATCGTTCCCAGGCAAATTCGCAAGGGGTCAAACAAGGGAACGAACGACGTGCGCGGCAGCTGGCATCCCACCGAACCGAAAGGGTCGCCGCACGAATACGGTGACCAGGCCGGCCGGCTTTACATCACGGCGATGAGCATTCTGATCCTCGAATTGCCGTACCGGCACTTGCCGATTTACGAGGAATGATTGCAGCGTTGGGTGGCTGGGGTCGAAGCGGAGTCTTCGGAGCGTAGCCCCCAGAACGAGCACTCGCTGGGGGCTCGAAAACTCGACCCCAGCCACCTCTCCCGCATTTTCAGTTGCGATGACTTAACGGCCCAGCCATGTGTCGGCCGCCTATTTGAAGAACTCCGCCGCCTCGTCGAGGAATTCTTCATCGAGAGTTCGCAGCGTTCCAACGGCTTCGGCCAACGGCACCGAGACGATTTTGGTTCCCAACAGGGCGACCATTTTTCCGAAGTCCTTGTTGATCGCCAGCCGCCCGGCATGCAGTCCCAGACGGGTTCCCAGTACGCGGTCGTAGGCGCTTGGTGCGCCGCCGCGTTGCAGGTGGCCCAGCGTCACGCAGCGGGTTTCGATTTCGGTTCGCTTTTCGATGATGTCGGCGACCATCTGTCCGAGACCACCCAGCCGCACGTGTCCAAAGTCGTCAATCTCCGCTGCCTGCGTCACAAAGTCGGCGGCGTCGGGTAACTTTGCGCCTTCACTGACGATGACAATGCCATACTGCTTCCCGTTCTTACGTCGCTCAACCAGAATATCGCACATTCGATCGAAATCGACTTCGACTTCCGGGACGAGAATGTAATCGGCAGCCGTCGCGACACCGGAATAACAGGCAATCCAACCGGCGTGCCGGCCCATTGTCTCGATCACCATCACACGACGATGCGACTCGGCGGTCGTCCGCAATCGGTCGACGGCATCCATCACAATGTTGATCGACGTGTCGAAACCGAAGGTGACGTCGGTTGAACTCAAATCGTTGTCGATCGTCTTCGGGCAGCCGATCATCGGCAGGTTGTGTTCGCTGTGCAGCTTGTTGGCGACTCCCAGCGTGTCGTCGCCACCGATCGCCACGATGGCATCAAAACCGAGACGATAGAAGCTTGCAATCAGCTTATCCACGTCATCCGGTTGTTTGTACGGATTCGTCCGCGACGATCCCAAAATTGTTCCACCGCGGGCAATAATGTCGTCGGTGTTTTCGGGATGTAGCGCTGTGTAGTTACCTTCGATCGCGCCGCGCCAACCTTCCAGCAACCCCAGCGTTTGGCCGCCGGCATTGTGAACGACGCGGACAACGGCACGGATCACAGCATTCAGTCCAGGGCAATCGCCGCCACCGGTAAGGACTCCAACTTTCATTGACTCATGTACTCGATGTGTGTTTAGAAAAACGTGGAACCGACCGCACTGACCTCTTGCTCATAATCTTAATCCTAATCGAAAACAGCAAGCCGAAATCATCCGGCGTCGTTAATTCAGATTACGATTAGGAATAAGATTAAGGTTAAGAGTAAACGGCCTTCACCATGTACGTTCGACGAAGGTCGTATCAATCTGACCTTCGATGAAGGCGGAATGGTTAATGATCTCTTTCGCCAGCGGGATTGTCGTCTTGATCCCCTCGATGACAAATTCATCTAATGCACGCCGCAAACAGGCCAGCGCTTCGGGTCGCGTATTGCGATGAACGATCAGCTTGCCGATTAGCGAATCGTAATACGGGCCGATGGTGTAACCCTCGTGTACGTGCGAATCGAACCGGATACCTGGACCACCGGGAACGCGAAGCTTGGTGATTGTTCCGGGACTTCCCCGGAAATCATTGTCGGGGTCTTCAGCGTTGATACGAACTTCAATCGCGACGCCGTCGCAGCGAACGGCCCGCTGCGTCATGCCCAGTTCTTCGCCCGCCGCCAACCGAATTTGTTCTTGAATCAGATCGATACCCGTCACCAACTCTGAAACGGGATGTTCGACCTGGATGCGGGCGTTGACTTCGATGAAGTAAAACTGATTGTCCTGATCGACGAGGAACTCAACCGTTCCGGCGTTGGAGTACCCGGCGGCTTTGGTCAGCCGCACGGCCGCCTTGCAGATATCCTGCCGCACGGAGAGCGGAAGATTGGATGCCGGGCTTTCTTCTATCAGCTTCTGGTGCCGTCGTTGTGTGCTGCAGTCGCGCTCCCACAGGTGAACGACTTTGCCGTGATTGTCGGCGAGAATTTGCACCTCGACGTGGCGTGGTCGTTCGATGAATTTCTCGATGTAGACGCCCGCGTTCTTGAACGACTTCTCTGCTTCGGCCGACGCTGCCTTGAGCCCGGCCTTTAGTGAGATGTCGTTGCGGGCGACCCGCATCCCCTTGCCCCCGCCTCCGGCGGTTGCTTTGATCAATACCGGATAACCGATTCGGTTGGCAACGGCCATCGCTTCAGTTTCGTCGTCTACCAGCCCGTCACTTCCGGGGACAACGTGTACCTTAGCCGCAGTGGCCACCTCTCGCGCGTTCACTTTGTCTCCCAACAGAGACATCGCTTCGTGCGGAGGGCCGATGAATGCAATGTTGCAACTCTGGCAGACTTCAGCAAAGTGTGCGTTTTCGGCGAGGAACCCGTACCCGGGATGAATTGCCTGGACGTTGCCAATTTCTGCCGCACTGATGATCCGATTGATCATCAGATAACTATCGCCCGCCTGCGCAGGACCGATGCAGTACGCCTCGTCAGCCAATTCGAGATAGTGTGCACCTCGGTCGGCTTCGCTGAAGACCGCAACCGTCTCGATTCCCATCTCGCGACAGGCTCGAATGATTCGCAGGGCGATTTCCCCACGATTGGCTACCAGAATACGCTGAAACATGCTGACGGATCGTCTCTAAAGGAAAAGGGCAAAGGGAAAAAGAGAAAACGTCTTTTCTACTTTTTCCTTTTCTTTGTCGTGCGGCGTTATCCCGGCTGGACCCGAAACAGCGACTGTCCAAACTCCACCGGATCACCGTTGTTTACGAGAATCTCGACGATCGTTCCATCGACCTCGGCAGCAATCTGGTTGAATACCTTCATCGCCTCGACGATGCAGACAACCGTGTCGGCCTGGACTTTCTTGCCGACGGTGACGAATGGCGGATCGTCGGGGTTGGGTGCCGTATAAAACGTGCCGACGGTCGGGCTTTTGATAAACAGTCCCGACTCGACCGCTGCCGGTTCTGCATTCGGTTGTGCAGCAGGGGCAGCCGATGGTGCGGGGCTGGCCGCAGGAACATGCGCTGCAGGCACCATCTGCACGACATCTTGCGGACCGCGGCAAACGTTCCATTTTTCGCTTCCGTGGCGCAGACTGACCCGCGTCACGTCGTGCTTTTCCATCATCTCCATCAGCTCTCGCAACCGTTCGAGGTCGAACGATTCACGATCGCCGGAAGTTTCTTCAGACATCCAGAAACTACCTTTCCCGTCTATCGCGGCCGAAGGCCGGGTTTCCCATCAGTCAACGACTGTATTGTTATTTTCGTAATCTTCGGTTGAGGACTCTGTTCGTAGTCCGAAAACCCTCTGACGGGTCACCCAGACACTTGCTTGGAAGTATCGAGAACCACCGCAACCGGGTTTTCGGACATTTTCTAGTTCTCAGACATGCAAAACAAGCCGGCGGTTGTCTCCGGGTGTTGCACGACCGTCGAGGTTACCACAAAACAGCGCTCGACGTGTGTCCAATTGACGGCAGAAACTCATCGAATCACGGCCTGCTCGAACTCCTTGGGAACCGAGGTGAGTACTTCGTGGCCATCGTGAGTGACGAGAATGTCATCCTCGATTCGCACGCCGCCCCAACCGGGAATGTAAATTCCCGGCTCGACGGTCATCACCATTCCCGGCTTCAAGACCGTTTCCGATGTCGGCGAAAACCGCCCACCTTCGTGGATCTTCAACCCGATGCCATGACCTAAGCCATGACCGAACCGTTTGCCGTAACCTGCTTTCTCAATGACACTTCGGGCCGCTTTATCGACGTCACACCCCTTTGCGCCAGGCCGAATTGCTTTTATTCCTCGGAGCTGTGCTTTCAACACAACTCTATATATCTTCTCTAGTTTGGTCGAAATTTTACCCGTCACCAAAACCCGAGTCAAGTCACTCCTGTAGCCGTCGGCCGTCTCTGCACCCCAGTCAAACAGCACAAAATCGTCGGTTTCCATCGTGACTTTCGACGGATGTGCATGCGGCAATGCCGCTCTGGCACCAACGGCGACAATGGGATCGAATCCCGCGCGAGTCGCGCCGAATTTTCGCATGCTGTGTTCCAATTCGTGGGCCGCTTCGAGTTCGCTCATCCGCCCCACTAGTGACGCTCGGATGACTGCGAACCCCTGTTCCGCCATCCGCACTGCTTCCCGGATCGACGCAATTTCGGTCGAGTCCTTGATCTCACGCAGTGTTTCCACCAGCCCCGATAGCGGAACAATTTCCAGCGATTTGGTTTGTTTGGACAACTCTTCAAATTCGGCAACAGTCAGCGAATCGCTCTCCACCGCCAGCTTCGACGGTTTGGCCTTCCGAAGCAGCTTGCCCGTCGCTTCCATGATCGGCACGCGATTGCTGCGGAAATGGGCGTCGATGTCGGGGCATTCCTCGCCGATCTGAATCGTGTAACGGCTGTCGCTGATCAGTACCGTTTGCTGCGGGCCGATGAGAAGAAAGCTGTCGTCGCCACTGAAACCGGTCAGGTAGGTGACGTTGGTGAAGTCGGTCACCAACAGCGCATCGACACCCAGCTGTTTCAGACTCCGTATCAGTTTTCGGCGGCGCTTTGCGAAACGTTCGAGTTTCATGTCGATGCCCAGCTACGAAATTTGAGTGTTAGTGCTTGGTTCAATGGGGGATTTCTCGCTTGAAGCGGACGACATCGTACACGTTCTCCCGGTTCAACACACCGCCGAGGACCCTTGACCTGCCGCACTCGCGCTCGAATAATTCCTCGCTTGGAAACATGACGCTTCGAGAAACCCGGCTTTTTGAAAAAACCGGGTTTCTGCGGCTGATCGCCGAATCCCCTCCCCATTCACCAGTGATGTGTGATCTCAATGAGTAAACAATCCGAAGATCTGATCGTGTGGAGTCAGGAAGGCGACCAACTGCAGTTGGGCGCACGTTGTGGAGAGTGCAACGGCGCCGGCCGAGTTCTAACCTCGGCCGTGGAGTACGACGACTGCGATGCCTGCTCTGGGATCGGCTGGTTTGGAATCGATCCCGAAAGACCGGTGATGGCCCATGTTGGTTCGGCTGCGAAAGTTGCCATGCTGACGGTGCGTTATGCCAGCGGTGTCCCGCTCTGGCATCCAGGCGACGGGTTCGACGCCGACTTGAAATCGCGGAATCTCGAAGACAGTCATCTCGCGCCGCGACCGACGGCAGCGACGGAGACTGTCGCCCGCCGGGATGGCAACAGCGCGAATCAACACCTCGCAAGTCTCGCCCCTTGACAGCGGCCTTGATCGCCTCGATCATCGAGTCACGCTGCGGGGACATGGGCGCCTTCGTTCTTGGAATGGCGAATGCGTTTCTGGCTCCGCTTGTTTGTGAACTCAACCGCTCGTGAAACCCATAGCGAGGTTCCGCCGTGAAACGCGCATTCTACTTGCCATCGATTGTTGCCGTTGTTCTGGCGTTATCCTCTCTTGGCGGTCGCTCTGTCAGTGCCGCCGATTGGCCGCAGTTTCTTGGGCCGAATCGGAATGGGATTTCCACCGAGACCAAGCTTCTCGACAAGTTCCCGGCTGGCGGACCGCCCGAAGTATGGCGTGTGAAGGGCGGCGGTGGAATGTCGGGGCTGGTCATCAGCAACGGCAAACTGGCAACAATGGTGGAACGCAAGGGGCAACAGCAGGTGATTCTGCTCGACGCGAAGACCGGCAAGCCGGTCTGGAATACGGCCATTGCCCCGGCGTATCGAAACTCGATGGGTGCCGGTCCCCGCGCGACTCCGACGATTGACGGCGAATTGTTGTTCGCGTTCACCGGCGATGGAATCTTGGCAGCCCTCAAACTCTCGGACGGCTCCCTCGTCTGGAGTCACAACGTTGTCAAAGACATGGAGGGCAGGATCGCCGATTACGGTATGGCTTCCTCGCCGCTGATTGTCGGCGATCTGGTTGTGGTAACGGCCGGTGCTCCCGGTGCCACGGTGGTTGCCTACAACAAAACCACAGGAAAAGTGGCCTGGAAGACCGGGCGAGACTCCGCTGGATATTCGTCGGCCGCGTTGCTCACAATCGCCGGTCGCAAGCAAATTGTTGCCTTCACCGGACAGTCGGCGTTGGGGCTGGATCCCAAGTCTGGCGCATCGCTGTGGAGATTTCCCTACAGCACCGACTACGAATGCAACATCGCCACGCCGCTGGCCTGGAAGAATCGCGTCTTTCTGTCGGCCGGCGAGAACCACGGCAGCACCCTGTTGGAACTGAAACCCGACGGTAAAAAGTTCGCGCTGAAAACCGTTTGGGATTCCACCGGTCGCCGCAGCGTGCTTCGTAACGAATGGCAAACGTCCGTTCTGCTCGACGGTCACCTGTATGGAATGGACAACGTGGGCGGTGCCGGACCAATCACGCACCTCACCTGCATCGACGCTTCCGACGGAACGCGGGCATGGCAGCAGGCGCGGTTTGGAAAAGGGAATCTGATTGCAGCCGACGGCAAACTCTTCATCAGCACCATTGACGGCGAAATCGTCATCGTCGCCGCATCACCCAAATCCTTCCGCGAACTCGCCCGCGCCAAAGTCATCGGGCCAACACGACAGGCCCCGGCGCTCGCAAACGGGTTGTTATACCTTCGCGACGGCAGCGAAATTCTCTGCCTCGACGTCCGAAAAAAATAGCGGGATCACGCATGCGGTCAAGAGTCGAGTCCCCGAGGCCGAAAGCCGCTCTTGTCTCTCAGCTCTTTTTCATTCGTGATGATCGATCAGGCCGATCAGGCGATTGACCGCTTCGGTGCTGCCGAAGGCGAAAAGTGAATCGCCTTCTTCAATCACCGCCGAACCGGGGGGCGGCATCAGGCGTTCGCCATCGGCTCGGCGAATCCCGATGACCATCACACCTTTCTCCCGCAGGTCGGTCTGCTGCAGTTGTTTGCCGATGAACGGACTGTCGGCCTCAATGGATACGTCGGCCAACTCCAGTTCGTTGCCGCGACTGTCGGCGATTTCCAGAAAGTCCTCAATGCTCGGCGTGACCATGAATCGGGCCATTTTCTGCGCACCGGTTGAAAACGGACTGATCACGCGCGTCGCGCCGGCCCGTTGCAGTTTGGTCACGGCTTTTTCGTCGCCGGCCCGGACAATAATCTGTAGTTCCGGTGACAACATACGGGCCGAAAGGACGACGTAAACGTTGTCGGCATCGGTCGGCAAAACCGACGCGAGTGACCGCGCACGGGCGATTCCGGCATTCTCCAGAATTCTGTCGTCGGTGGCATCCCCTTCCAGGTGCAACCAATTTCGCTCAGTGCAGACCTCAGCCAGCCGCTCCTCGTCGAAGTCAATCACAATGAACGGCTTGCCGCGCTCTTGGAGTGTTTCACAGATGATGGTGCCCATCCGCCCCAGTCCGCAGACGATGTAATGGTTCTGCAGCTTGCTGATCGAATTTTGCATACGCCGCCTTTCGAGAATGGCCCGCATCTCCACGCTGACGATCAACTGGCCAAGATGATACGCGCTGTACGTGAAAACGCTCAGTCCGCAAACTATATAAACGATGATAAACAGCTTAGCTGTCGGGTTGCCTTCAACCTGGATTGACTCACGATAACCGACCGTCGCCAGCGTGATGACGGACATGTACAGGCAGTCGATCCAACCGGCTGAGGGGTCGACCACTCGAAATCCGACTGTCCCCACCAGCATCAACGACACCAGCAACAGCACAATTGAAAATACGTGTCGCATAGGCGTGCCGTCACCGGGCCTGATTCAAGAATTCTGTGACTCGACAATCTTCTCACCGGTGGCAGTCTATAGACCGAGCAGAATTTTGGACAGGGGAGCCGTTGGCAAATCGGGTGCCAGCAGTTTCTCCGGCCTGCCCAATCGGGCCAGCACGTTTTCTGCAGCCAGATAGCCGCTGCGGACTGCCCCTTCCATCGTCGCCGGCCAACCGGTGCGGGTCCAGTCCCCGGCAAATTGCAGGTTCGCAATGAAGGATTGCTGCGCCGGCCGCCAAGCATCCGCACCGGGAAGCACCGAGAACACCGCTTTTTGTTCGGTCACCAGTCGCGAATGCACCAATTGGGCCTCGCCGACGGCTGGCCACACCTCGGCCAACTCAGCAACAACCGTTTCAATGACTTGCTCCTGCGTCATCCCGGCAATCGACCGACTGGCACTGATGACGATCTGGTAATAGTAATGTGGAGGAGTGGAGACATCGTCGCTTTGCAATTCCGTGCGATTGAACATCCATTGGCTCAGCCGTTCGAGAAACGCCGCGTGCGGCAGGTCGGTCAGCGGTCGGTCGAACCACAGATGCACGCTGGCAATGGGAGCCGATTCCAGGCAATCCAGACCCGCCACTTCAGGAATAGTTCGTAGCGATTCGGGCAGCAGCGCTGCAACGCGCTGATGCGGAACGGCCAGAATGAATTCGTCCGCGTCCAATCGCTCATCGCCGCGAAGTTCAACCGCCTTCACGCGGTCGTCTTCGACAAGAAGTTGCTCGACGCCACATTTCAGGCGAATCGTTGCGTGCCGGTTTGTCAGCCAATCGGTCAGCCGGCTGCCATACAATTCATCCAACGGAACCGTCGGAATCTGCACTTCCCATCCACGCCGATTCGCCAGGAACGCATCGACGAAAACCTTGCGGGCGCTGGCCACGTCAATCCGGTCGAGCGTCTCGCTCAATGCGCTCACCAGCACGACCTTCCAGAATCGTTCGATTGCCGTCGGCGTCTGCCGATGCTCGCGCAGCCAGTCGGCAAACGTCTGCCGATCATCATTAGCGGGCCTCGTCCGCGCCAACGACCGCAGTCCGCGCGACAGACAGCGCCGGTCGGCGCGCGACAGATACCGCAGCCGGCGGAAGCCGCCAAACAGATGAAGCGGTGCCGGCAGCCAGCTGGAAGCGAGAGTGTCAATCGAACCATCCGGTCCGACGAAGTTTAACTGCGTCTCACGGCGAAACAATTCCGACACACCGACAGTGTCGCAGAATTTCTGAAAGTTTGTGCAACACCCCATCGTCACGTGCTGGCAATTGTCGATTTGCGTCCCCGTTGTGCGGTCGGTGAAGGAGCCGGCGCGTCCTCCCAACCGTGGCCGCGATTCCAACAGTGTGACACGCACCCCTCGCTCAGCCAGCGCGCACGCAGCGGCCAATCCGCTCAATCCCCCGCCGACGATAATTACATTTTCGGGCATCAATGAATCAACGAAAAAAATCCTGCCACACAGGTTCGTAGTGACCGCATTCATGCGGTTCGAGTACTTCCTCGACAACCAAAACGGACTGCATTAAGTACGGCATCGCGTTGCCATTTCAACGCCATTGTAGAGATACGCCGGGGATTGCCGTACTCTGTTCAGAAGGGAATACTAGAGTTTTTCGATCCACTTCAGAACTGTGGGGAGACTCAGTGGCTGCATTTCGGCCAACCTTCGCAGCGTGTGTTTTCGACGGATTGCGCACGCTAACGCATGCGGCGGTCGATTTCGTCTATCCCCCGGCATGCCCCTTCTGCGGACGCGAGACGCAACAGGCAAGCCGTCGAACAAGGTTCGATTCCGAATTGTGTCTTATCTGCCGGGATCGAATTGCACCGCAGACCGAGCATGTGTGTCATCGCTGCGGCGCACCCGTCGGTCCGCATCTGAACACAACCGGCGGCTGTATCCACTGCCGTCGCGACCGTTTCAATTTCGACCGTGTTTATAGCCTGGGGGTGTATGAAGACGCGATGAAGTCGGCCTGCTTGCAAGCAAAGAGAGCAAGTGGGCAACCGTTGGCAGCGGCGGTGGCCGGCTTGCTGTGGGAACGGCAGCAAGAAGCTTTGAAGTCAGAGCAAATCGAGCTCGTCGTTGCCGTTCCCAAGCATTGGACGCAGCGGATTGGGGTACGGCCAAACGCCGCCGAGACACTAGCCGAGGCGTTGGCGCGCCGGTTGCAAGTTGAATTCGGCAGACATATACTTACCAAGGTTCGCCGAACCCTGCCCCAGTCGAAGTTGCCATCCTATCGGCGACGCAGCAACCTCCGCCGTGCTTTTCGTGTGCGTCAACCGGACGCGATTAAAGGGGCGACGGTCCTACTGGTCGATGATATTCTGACAACGGGAACGACGGCGAACGAGGTTTCACGCGCGTTGCGAAAAAGCGGCGCAGACCGTGTAATTGTGGCAGTCCCCGCGCGAGGCATCGGCCGATGAATGTCAAAAGGGCGTAGTCGTCTGCACGAATTGGTTTTTCACTATTTACTTATTGTTTTTCACTTTTGCCCTTTTTCTTGAATGTCCACAGGCTCTCCTACCAATCCCGATTCCGATCCACCAAAGGCGGCTTCGCCGACGCGGTTCTTTCTGCGCGGATTAGCAATTGCCCTGCCTGCTATTCTGACGGTTGCGATCCTGTTCTGGATCGGCGGTATCGTCAACTCCTACATCATTTCTCCCATCAGCTACGGTGTCCGATACGTTATCGCCCAAGGGATTGATGATTCTCAGCCGTCGGAAGAATTGATCTTTTGGGATCAACTTCCCGCGCTTGAATACTGCGAAAAGAACTACAGAATTACGCCGGAATTGAAGCTGCAGTTGGAGAAGGATTGGGACACGCCCGGTGATCACCGCACCGCTGACGGGACAATTTCGGCGGAGATTCCCGTCGAGTGGCTCACGCGGCAAATCGACGACCCCGCTGAGAATCCGCAAGTCTTCGTGCCTTTCGGCGAACAGGCGGTACCGTATCGCGATTACCAGGTCGTCGCCCAGAAGGTCGCGATTTCCGAGATTCCCAGCAATTCCGTCGCCGTCTACATGGAGTTTGTGACGATCAAGTACTTCGGCAGTCAGTTTCTGCTGAGTGCTGGAGCCGTTGCCGTCGCAATCGTCCTGTTGTATTTCATCGGCCGCCTGGTCACCGTGCGGATTGGTGCCTGGTTCGTTAACCAGTTCGAGTCGGCGGTTCTGGCGCGGCTGCCGGTCATCAGCACCATTTATTCCGCTGTCAAACAGGTCACCGACTTTCTCTTTTCGGAACGGCAAATCGAATACAACCGTGTGGTGGCCATCGAATATCCTCGCCGCGGAATCTGGTCGCTAGGCTTTGTGACGGGCGACAGCATGATGGAATTGACAGCGGCCGCCGGCGAGCCTTTGGTTACGGTTCTCATCCCAACCTCTCCCATGCCGGTCACCGGCTACACGATGAGCGTTCCCCGCCGAGAACTTATTGATTTGAACGTCACGATCGATCAGGCATTTCAATTCTGCGTTTCGTGCGGTGTCCTCGTGCCGCCCCATCAACAGGTCACGCCCGAATTGTTGCAGCAGGAATTGGCCAAACGACTGACGAGAGAATTGACCGCGGGAGCCGCCAAGGGAGCGATCACCGGAGCCGAGGACGAAGACAACGCGGACAACACCGGCGAAGATCCATCGCCGGATTCGAGTTCAGATCAGACGGAATCGACAACGTGAAATCTTCCGGAACCGGGCTGAACCAATAAGGGAGTCATCGGTGCAGTCGCAGGAAAACAGTCAGACCGCCATCCGCATCGCCACGCGAGCCAGCCAGCTTGCGTTGTGGCAGGCCAACTACACGGCCGAAGAACTCCGTCGCAACAATCCGGGCTGTGATGTCGAAGTTGTGCAGATTTCGACCGTTGGCGACCGCGACCGGGCAACCTCGCTGAGTGAGTTTGGCGGGATTGGCGTCTTCACGCGCGAAATCCAAAACGCCCTGCTCGACGGCCGTGCCGATGTCGCCGTCCATAGCCTCAAAGACTTGCCGACCGAATCGCATGCTGAACTGACATTGGGAGCAGTACCGATACGCGCTCCAATGTATGACGCTTTGCTGCTGCCGACGGGCGTTGATGCCTCGGCCGGTATCGACGCACTTGCCGAAGGCGCGCGGATTGGTACCGGCAGTCCGCGCCGCGTGGCACAACTGCTGCATCACCGTGGCGATCTGAAAACGCAGGAAGTTCGTGGAAACGTTGAGACCCGTATCCGGAAACTCGACGAGGGCGAATTTGACGCCCTCGTGCTGGCGGAAGCCGGATTGAGGCGACTCGGCTTGGAATCTCGTATCTCCGTAACGCTGCGTCCACCGCTGATGTTCCCTGCCGTCGGGCAAGGTGCGCTCGGCATTGAATGCCGAGCCGACGACGCAGAAACGCAAGCGGCGCTGGCCCCCATGAACGACGAGGCAACCCGCGCCGCCGTCACCGCCGAACGCCAACTGCTGGCCTGTCTGCGGGCCGGCTGTCACGCACCGGTGGGCGTGGCAACGTCACTCGATTCCGGTCGCTTATCGCTCGAAGCAGTCGTCCTCAGCGCCGATGGAGAACAGCGGTTGACGGCCAAGGGCGAACGCGATTCGGCGGAAGCAAGCGCGCTGGGCAAAGAGGTTGCCGAGTCGCTGCTGAAACAAGGTGCCGCCGCGCTCATCGCCGGCGAGCGGCCGGTGTAAACCGGCCGGTGATTCGCGGAGAATTGAGCAACGCCAGAAACCCCGGTTTTTTTCAAAAAAACCGGGGTTTTCTACTTCACCAGCGCCTCGCGCCCCAGCGAGAGAAACCCAATCGGCAATTCCGTTTTACCATCGACCGCCAAATCGGCCAGCGCTTCACCCAGCACGCTGGTGAACTTGAAACCGTGTCCGGAAAAACCGGCACCGATCACAACCTGTGGCCATTGGGGGTGGCGATCAACAATGAAATGATGATCGGGCGTGTGCGTATACATGCACATGGAATGCCGCGCCGGCGCGGGCTGAACGCCGGGCATCGACTGGCGAATAAAGTTCGCGACCGGTTCGATGTCGCTTGGATGAATCTCCCGGTCGAGTTGCGATGGATCATCGACAACCGCGCCGCCGGTATGTTCGCAGGCTTTGATTGTCTTACCATCGAGCGAAGGGAAGCCGTAAAACGCGTGGGCTGTTGTCTCAAAGTAGAACCCCGGCGCACCGTTGGTGACGTCGTACTCATTGCCGGAGACGCCGTGCCACAGGATCGGTTTCCGCACGACTTCGAGCGGAATTGACAGATCGGCCAACAACCGGCCCGCCCATGCGCCGGCGGTCACAATCAGCGATGCCGCGTCGTACTTGCCACGGTTGGTTCGCAACTGCACGCCGTTGGCAGTTGGTTGCCATTCGAGAACGGCTTCGTTGGCCTGGATCGTCGCGCCGTGAGCCAGTGCGGTTTCAACATGCGCCTGACGAGATGCTTCCACGTGCAGAAAACCGGCGTCCGGTTCCACCAGCACGGCATGAGCATCGTCGAATCGAAAGCCGGGGAACCGCGCCCGGGCTTCCGCCAACGTCGGTTCCTCGATGTCGATGCCATACCGCTGGGCCGCCAGTTTCGCACCGGGAACCGCTTCCCCGTCCGGCGGGCCGGCAATCATCAGCCCGCACAAATTCAACAGTTCCTTTTCACTTTCCTGCTCCAACTCCTGCCACAAATCGTAGGCGCGAAACAACAACGGCACGTAATCGGGATGCTCGAAATAGGCTTTGCGGATGATCCGTGTTTCGCCGTGCGAACTGCCTTGTTCGTGATCGAGATCAAACCGTTCAATTCCCAACGCCCGAACACCCCGCCGCGCCAGATGCGCCAACGCCGCGCTGCCGAATCCACCAACGCCGAGAACGATGCAGTCGTAGGTTTTTGTCATGGCAGGACAAGATTCCTTGAGGAATGTCACCGAACGGATTCTTAGTCATCCGTAGAGACATCATTGATTAGTTCGTTGATCGTCTCCAGTAAAGCAGCCGCCATTTTGTAGTGGGGAAGCCGTTGTAACGCCAATTCTGCCATGCTTCGAGCCTGTTCCAGCTCGTCCAATTCTAGAAATACTTCG
>JABISG010000132.1 GCA_018699955.1 Planctomycetaceae bacterium
CGATCCCACGCAGGCCCTCCACACCGGCAATTTTGCGGGCTTTATGACGGACGTGCGGGGCGATCATGACGAGGCGGAACGGCTCTACCGCAAAGCCCTCGCACTCGATCCCACGCAGGCCCTCCACACCGGCAATTTTGCGGGCTTTATGACGGACGTGCGGGGCGATCATGACGAGGCGGAACGGCTCTACCGCAAAGCCCTCGCACTCGATCCCAAGGACGCCAACCAGACCTGCAATTTCGCTGCGTATCTGCTCTCGCAAGGGCGACTTGATGAGACTGCGGCGATGCTGGAGAAAGCAAAGGGGTTATTCAACAGGCAGAAACACCAAGGTACGGCAGAAATCGCGTTACACGAGGCGATACTTGCCCGCGTCACGAAAAAGGATGACACGAATGCGCTCGAAGAACTACGCAACATCCTGTCTGACGGATTCGCCCGCTGTCCTTGGGATTTCACGAATGTACTTGCATACGCGCAAGAACACGATTCGGCTGAGGATCACACGTTGTACTGCGCATTTGCAGAGGCCGTTCTCGATGAAAAGAAGGTCGCCGCCGCATTAGCGCTTCTCGATAAACGGTCCGCAACCCCTGCGACCACCGTGAAGCCAAAACGCAAGAAACCGACTGCCAAGAAACCGACTGCCAAGAAACCGACTGCCAAGAAACCGACTGCCAAGAAACCGACTGCCAAGAAACCGACTGCCAAGAAACCGACTGCCAAGAAAACGGCTGCCAAGAAAACGGCTGCCAAGAAGACCGCAGGTAAGGGTTCCAAGAAGCAATCCCCGGCAAACCAGCCGCGGCGCAAGAAGCGGAAGAAACGGGGGGAAATCCAATAAAACGGCTTGGAGACCCTTAACGACGGCAGGTCGATCGGCACCGTAGCGAAGTTCCCAGAACTTGGCGTCACCGCCCCCTCGATCCAGCGCAACCAGCCGTGTTATTGGTGAGGAGCAACCTACTAAAGAAACCGAGCGGAAGCGTCCATGATGTCGATCACGATGAGGAGAATTGGGCGCGAAGGAGATGTGGTTTCTCAGTGCGGAGAAGCGGAGTGTTTTCTTATCAAACTCGGCCTCTTCCACACCGTTCACGTTTTTCGTGTCTGCATTTTCAAACAATTTCAAACAGGACCGGCTTGTCGGGGGGAACTGTTTGTCTGCCGCCGCGAAGTGCCGCCGAAGGATCACGCGATGACCTCTTTGACAACCTCACCATGCACGTCGGTCAGGCAGTCGACTCGGCTGTCGCGGCGGTCAGCGTCTCGCTTTGGAGTCCATCCGCAGAAATCTGACAAATGAGTCCCGATCGCTTCCTGACAGAAAACCGTCTCTCGAAGGAACAATCCATTTTTTTACATTGCAACGACACGAATATACGCGACAATTGAAGGTATGGATCCGAACAGCAGAAAACGTCGGCGGGAAGATGCCCTCTGGAACAACTACGACGTTTCGGACGACGCCAGGGAATTGGCTCAAGAACTCTCGGACACAGAGCGGGCCGTGTTGAAGATTCTGTGTGATTCCAGGGGGGCCATCACCCTGTTCGAGTTGCGAGCGCGTGCGCCGTTGTCGAGCGAAGATGTGGGCAAGGCGATCAGGTTGCTTAGAGCCAAGTCTATGCTACGACTCACTGCGGGGCGTCGCGGGCGTCAGCTCGTTCGTTTGACTAAGACGGGCAAGGATGAAGTGGGCCTTCCCTAGTCGGCTATCTCTGGTCCTACTTGCGCGACGAGTCGCGCAACTGAGGTCTATGTCATGTTCGCTGGTTTTATCGTCTTAAGTGCATTTCTCGCGGCGATTGTCGGTATTTTCGAGCTGCTCTCGCGATACCGGGATGACCCCTTCCGTGTCGTGTTCGGCTCGGGATACAGTTGGAGCTACTTCCTGTTCAACGGACTCATCGGAGTCTGCGCATTTCTGGTCCTTTGTTTGACCGACGCGGATATCGGACAGGGCGGGGCGCCCAAAACGACGCCAACGAGTGCCGCGACAGATTCAGGTTCTGAGCCTGAACCCATTCCACCTGGCTCCGCCGTCCAAGGCGCGATCCCGGACCCCGATGAAGATCCCGTACGAGCACCGATACCGGGCGAGGCGATATCTGCTGGCAATCCGAAATCTGGCACAGAGTCCGACAAGGAAATTCCCGTTTCGACTCTTCTGTACTACTCGCTTGCCGCCTCTTTTGGTGGATCGCTGATACTTCGCTCTCGGCTCGTCACCGTTCGCATGAACGGCCAGGACGTCGCGATTGGTCCGAGTTTGGTCATTGATCAATTCTTGTTCGTGCTCGACCGCCAGATCGACCGACAACGGGCCATCGGGCGAATGGCAATGGTGCGAGAGGTGATGGCCGGCATCGACTTCAGCAAAGCGAAACCACACGTGGTGAACATGATTTTTAGTAGCCTGCAAAACATGACCGCGGCGGAGCGGGAAACGATCTCCGACGAGGTTGAAGCGATGTCGGCCAACAAGAAGCTCGAAGATGATCAGGAAAGAGCTTATAAGCTCGGATATTCTATTCTCAACGTCATGGGCGACGATTTCCTGAACGCCATTTTCGACAGCAAACATCGCAAAGAGTTCTTGATCGGCGAGGATGTTGTGGGCGACGACGCGGCTGTGGATGCGACCATGGACAGCACGGCGACCGTCGAGGCGATATTGAAAGATGTTTTGTTCAAACAAGCCACGAAACGGTTGAAAGACGGTGTGCTTGTTGACGGAGGCCTGGATCAAGGAGTCCGCAACGCCCTGGAGCAGGACATGGACGATATTTCCGCAATGAATAAAACCGATCAGGAAAAGGCATACTTGCTTGGCTTCAAGGTGATTGATGCGGTGAACATCGAGTACTTCCGCGCGAAGTTCAAATAATCTTCGTCTGTTTTTGCGGAAATTCAACCTGCAGCGATCCGCGACCGAAGTCTTAGGCGATGACCTCTTTGACAACCTCGCCATGTACGTCGGTCAGGCGGTAGTCTCGGCCGCTGTAACGGTAGGTTAACTTTTCGTGGTTGAGGCCCATCAGGTGCAGGATTGTGGCGTGCAGGTCGTGGACGTGGACACGGTCTTCGACGGCGGTCAGTCCGAAGTTGCAGGTGGCTCCGTGCGAGTATCCCGCTTTGACGCCGCCGCCGGCCATCCAGACGGTGTAGCCGTAGTGATCGTGGTCGCGACCCTTTTGACCTTCCGAGGTCGGTGCGCGGCCGAATTCGCCGCCCCAAATTACCAGCGTTTCATCGAGCATGCCGCGCTGCTTCAAATCTTTGAGCAGCGCGGCGATGCCTTGATCGCACGCTTTGGCGAGCCGGGCGTGGCCGCCGACGATGTCGTTGTGACCGGTGTCCCAGGCGATGTCGTAGCCGTCGATGGAATGCGAGACCTGCACCATCCGCACGCCGCGTTCCACCAGCCGCCGCGCGAGCAAACAGCCCTTGGCGTAATCGCTGTCGCCGTACATTTCGAGCGTTGGTTTGGTTTCCTTGGAAACGTCGAAAACTTCCGGCACCGCGAACTGCATGCGGAAGGCCATCTCCATCGCCTGGATGCTGGCTTCCAGATTCTGATCTTTAACCTGTCGTTTCAGATGGACCTTATTCAGCTTCGCCAGCAGATCGGCTTGCTCGCGCAGTTCGCCGCGTCGCAGCAGTGGGTTTTTGAGGTCTCGCAGCGCTCGCTCGGGGTGCATTTCTCCGACGTTGACATACACGCCGTTGTACGCACCGGGCAAAAAGCTGTTGCCCCAGTTGGCCGCTTTCCCACGCGGTTGTGCGCGGGGAGACATGGCGACGAATCCGGGCAGGTCCTGGTTCTCTGTGCCCAGCCCGTACACCAGCCACGATCCCATGCTGGGCCGGTTGGGTTGGAGATGACCGAGGTTGGCCATCATGATCGCCCCGGCATGCTCGGGGATGTTTGTGTGCATGGAATGAATGAAGCAGATGTCATCGACCATCTCACCAACATGCGGAAAGATGTCGCTGACCCACTTGCCGCATTGGCCGTATTGCTTGAAGCCGAACGGTGACTTCATCAGGCCGTTTTTCGTGTTGCGGAGCGATTTGCGATTGACGCTTTGGGGACGCTGGCCAGCGTACTTTTCGAGATCGGGTTTGTGATCGAACGTATCGACCTGCGAAGGTCCGCCGGGCATGAACAGTTGAATGACCCGTTTCGCCTTCGGGGCGAAGTGCGGTATTCTTGGGGCAAGAGGGGAGACTGCTGCCGTTGCCGTTTCGGCCAGCATGCCAGCCATTCCGAGCGTACCGAAGCCTGCACCCATTCGCGTGAGCATCTGGCGACGAGAGACGCCGGGCAAACTTTGTTCGTTCATTGCGACATCCTTGGGGTTATTCGACGTGCATCAATTCGTTTGAGCTAAGCAGCACTTGCGCGTATTGCCGCAGCCGTTTCTGGCTGGCGGATTGGTCGTTGGCGTTTTCGATCTTCAAGTAGGTCAGTCCGATTTTCTTTTCTTCGGCCGTGGGCAATCGACCAAACAACAGGCGATAGGCACGGTCGATTTGCTGTTCGGTGGTTTGCCGTTCTTTCTGCAATCGCGCGGCAAACGACTCGGCCCGCCGTAACATGTAGCCGTTATTCATCATGAAGAGAAATTGCTGGGGGACGGCACCGGGCGTGCGTTGGGCGACGGTGGCCCGCATTTGGGGGAAGTCGAACAGTCGCATGAATCCGTCCGGCTGAACCTGATCGCCGTTGCGGCTGATCTGCATGTAAACGGTGCGGCGGGGGACGTCGATATTGTTCGCTGGCGGACCACCCGCTTTGCGATCGAGTTCGCCGGTGGCCGACAACAGCGTGTCACGCCAGGCTTCGACATCGAGCCGGCGTGGATTCACCCGCCAGATCAACCGGTTGTCACCGTCTGCCTGAAAGCTTCGTTCATCGTAACGACTGCTCATTTGATAGGTGGCCGATAGCATGATTTCTCGATGCAACTGTTTGGTCGACCAACCTTGCTGGATGAAGCTTGAGGCGAGCCAGTCGAGCAACAGCGGGTGCGTTGGTGTTTCGCCCAGCGTGCCGAAATTGCTGGGTGTGCGAACCAATGCTTGGCCGAAATGATGCAACCAGACGCGGTTGACGAACACGCGAGCGGTCAACGGATTATTTGGGCTGGTGATTGCGCCAGCCAACTCGATGCGACCGCTGCCTTTGGTGAATCTTGGTGGATTCTCGCTGGTTAAGATGCGCAAGAAACGCCTCGGGGCAACGGGTCCCAACCGCAGGAGATTGCCGCGCAGTGCCAGCTTCATGTCCGCACTGCCGCGTTCTACAAGTGCATGGACGGAGTCGAGTGCGGACGGTGCATTCTTCTTGAGTTGATCCAATTCTGCACGCAGCCGATTCAATTCTTCCTGCTCGGCAGGTGTCGGCTTGCGTCCGTCTTTCTTCAACTCCCGTTCGCGCTTGCCGAAGCTTGCGTCGCGCTCCCGAATCTCCTGCTGTGCTTTGTTGTATCGATCAATGACAGGTTGCGGGGCAATCGGTTTGATGATGGCATTTGTGTTGTTGAAGACACCGGCCAGCGAATAGTAATCGAGTTGCGGAATCGGATCGAATTTGTGTTCGTGACATCGAGCACACGAGACTGTGAGCGCAAGAATTCCGCGCGTGAGCGTGTCGACGCGGTCGTCCAAAGTCTCCGACTTTGCCTGGGCTGTTGCGACTGGATCACCGCCGTCGGATCTGTATGTCGGCCCGAGCGCAAAGAAGCCGGTCGCAACGGCGCCATGTTGTTTGTCGATGAGGTCACCGGCGAGTTGCATGCGAACAAATTCGTCGTAAGGCAAATCGCGGTTTAACGCATCGATCACCCAATCGCGATATCGCCAGGCGTGGGGTTGTCCCTGACCGTCAAGAAATCCGCCGAACCCGTCACTGTAGCGGGCCACATCCAGCCAATGTCGTCCCCACCGTTCGCCATAATGTGGGGAAGCGAGCAAGCGATCGACCAGCCGCGCGTAGGAATCTGGTTGTGAATCGTTGACGAAGGCATCGACTTCTTCCGGCGTGGGTGGCAACCCAATCAGGTCGAAATAGGCGCGGCGAATGAGGACGCGGCGGTCCACTTGAGGCGCCGGCGATAGGCCGGATGCTTCCAAGCGAGCGAGAATAAATCGATCGATGTCGCTTTTGGACCATGTCGTGTTCTTGGATTGCGGCGGGGCAGGGTGTGCGACCGGACGGAATGCCCAGTGCTGCTGGCGAAGTGTTTTCCAGTCAAGCGGTTTCTCTCCAGCCGTCGCAACATTGACTGGCGCCGCGCCATCTTTAGGCCACGGTGCGCCCATCTTCACCCACTTGACGAGCGACGCAATTTCATTGGGCCGCAGTTTGCCCTTCGGCGGCATTTCGAAGGAGAGGTAACGAACCGATTGAATGAACAAACTCTTTTCGGGATCGCCGGGGACAATCGCCGGTCCGGTTTCACCGCCTTTCAGAAGTGCTTGCCGGCTGTCGAGCAGCAATCCCGCCTCGACTTCATCCGCATCGGAACTATGACATTCAAAGCAACGCTCGATCAGCACCGGTCGAACGTGTTTCTCGAAGAATTCGATTTGCGCTGGCGAAAACTTCTTGTCCTTGGCGTCGGCAGCAGAGGCAATACCGCCGCTGAACACACACAGTGACGTAACAACAAACGCTCTGAAAACACGTGTCGTCATTCGGTTTGTGTTCCTTGCTGCGAGAACAGATCAATTCGCGTCGTCCAACGGCAATTGGTGCCATTCATTGTACTTTACTGCGACTACGGTTGTCGCCTGCAGAACAATGCTTTGGGGTGACGGCCTGATTCTGTTCTGCAAGGGCGCATTCATGGACTGAAAAGGATACGATCATCGACAATCGTGAAGTTTGGATGTGACTTTGCTCGCACAATTTCGCAGGACATGAATTATGCCGTCTTCGCTTCCGTTGTTTCCGACGACTGTGATCGGCAGTATGCCGCGACCGCAATATGTTAAGGATCTTCTGGCGACCCGCGCTCAGGCTGCAGGTGATGATGACGCCGCCTGGAAACGCCGCACCGATGATGCCGTTCGCTGTATCATCGGACTGCAGGAACAGGCCGGCATCGACATCATTTCCGACGGCGAATGGCGGCGGGAGACCTACGTCGATGTGATCGGCGACATCCTGAATGGATTCGAATGGATCGAACGCGATCTGTTTGGTTATCACCAAGTGGTGACGCGCAAGTTGACGCCGAAGCGGCCGGGTGTTGCCGCTGCAGAGGCCCGATTTCTGCGCGAGCACACCAACCGCGGCGTGAAGGTGTGTCTTCCGTCGCCGTATCTTATCGGTCAGCGAATGTGGGTGTCCGAATATTCTCGAGACGCCTACCCCACGCGCGATGCATTTTGTGAAGCGTTGGTCCCCGTGCTGCGCGCCGAGTTACTGGCGATTCGTGAAGTCGGTGTCGATGTGATCCAGCTCGATGAACCGCATTTGTGTGTGTTGGTCGATCCGGAGGTGCGGGCGACGTTTGCCGATCCCGAGGCCGAAATGAGCAAGGCCGTCAACTGGATCAATCAGATTGTCGAGGGAGTCGATGATGTCGCATTATCCGTCCATCTCTGCCGGCGGAACTGGGGACGACGTGGATGGGGAGCGGCCGGCGGTTACGAATCGATTCTGGAGCATCTCAAGAAACTGAACGTCGGCCAATTGATGATGGAATTCAGCATTCCTGTGGCGGGCGATGTGGCTGTCCTGAATGAGTTGCCCGAGCATTTTCAGATCGGACTGGGCTGTGTCGATGTCCGCTTTCCGGAAATCGATGAGCCGAGTGACATCGTCGAGCGTGTGGAAAAGGCGCTCGAGCATGTCGCCCCCGAGCGGCTGACTTTGAACCCCGACTGTGGATTCTCTCCCGGCAAAGACCACGGGATTCCACTGGACGAGGCTTATGTCAAACTGACAAGCCTCGCGGCCGGTGCGCAGCTGCTCCGCGAACGGCACGCCCAGTGAGTGACGATCATTCAACCCTTTTTCAGGAAAAGCAAACATGTCGGCGTGATAAAATATCACGGTCCGCGCCTCAATGGATGGCGACATCGGCATGCTGGTGTTGCGGATTTGTTCGAATGAAGGATCATCATGGAACGCGATCGTCGGACACACAGCGACCGAGATGGTGTCGCTGAATATCACAAGCCCGGTTTGCGAAACCTGCTGCGAACGATTGGGCTGGATATTGATTACGAGGGGGCGGCAGGAGATTTCCTGTATTACCGCGATGGGGACTCCCGTGAGGTTGAAGTCCTCGATTTGGTTGGTGGATACGGCACGCTGCTGCTGGGACACAACAATCCGAAACTGATCGCCGAAGCGGCACGGTTTTTCGCATCCGGTCGGCCGAATCATACGCAGGGATCGATTCGCAGCGGTGCCGAAAGATTGGCGGAGATGCTCTCGGTCCGCGCCGGCGGTGACTATTGCGCCGTTTTTGGCAACTCCGGTGCCGAGGCGGTCGAGGCGGCATTGAAACACTCATTGCTCGAAACCGGTGGCCGCACAATCATCGTGCTGGAAGGCGGATTCCACGGCAAGACGAGCGGAGCACTCAGGCTGACCGCAAACCGGCAGTTTCGGGAACCGTTCGAGGTCGGCGGCCTGGATGTCATCCGCGTGCAACCGAACGACGCCGAGCAGTTGCGCGCGGCATTCGCGCAGACCGATGACTTGGCGGGATTCCTGTTCGAGCCAATTCAGGGGGAAGCGGGCGTGCGGCCGTTGTCTTCCGAATTCATTCAAGAAGCCGCCGGACTGTGTGGTGATCGCGGCGTTCCTTTAATCGCCGACGAATGTCAGACCGGATTAGGTCGCATTGGCGAGTTTCTTGCCAGCCATGCATTTGGCGTCACACCCGACTACATCATCCTCTCGAAAGCGTTGGGCGGCGGGTTGGCGAAGGTGTCGGCCTTGCTCGTCAAACGCGAACGGTATCAAAACGCTTTCGATTTGCTCCACAGCAGCACTTTTGCCGATGATGAGTTTTCGTGCGCGTTGGCGATGAAGACGCTGGAACTGCTCAATTCCTCGACGATTCAGGCTTGCCGTTCAAAGGGGGAATACCTCTTGCGGCGACTCCGCGCACTTGCGCGGCAATATCCTGGGGCAATTGCCGATGTGCGCGGCGCGGGACTCCTGATTGGCATTGAACTGCGACGACCATCGGAAAGGTCCGGCTTTCTGCTGAATTTTCTGGCTGAACGCGATCTGCTTGGCCCATTGGTTTCCGGCTATCTGTTACGCGAACGACAGATTCGCATCGCTCCCACGCTCAGCGACTCTTTCACTTTGCGAGTGCAGCCGTCGGCATTGATTTCATGTGAACAACTCGACGGCTTTGTCGATGCGCTGGCGGATGTTTGCGAAAGGTTGCAAGAAAATGACGTGGCCGGCCTGACGCGTTTTCTTTCGCGGTCGAAAGGCGCCGCTGGAGAAGTCCTTCGACTCCCAACGAAGAATGCATCTGTTGTTGCTTTTCACCCTCAGAAGTTTCGGCGGCGGGAGCGGTCGCAGCAAGCTAAGGTAACCTCGCCATTCCGACGTGTGGCGTGGGTGTTCCACATGATTGACGCGAACGATCTGGTCCATCTGGAGCCGGAGTGTGGCGAACTGACACTTCCTGAACGGGACGCATTTCTCGAACGATTTGCCCCGCTGGCCGAACCGGTCGTGATGGATGCCGTTGATGTTCGTTCCAGCGCCGGCGAGACAGTGCGACTCTATCCGATCGTGCTGCCGGTCACATCAGCCTGGTTGTTGCGGGGAGCACGGGGAGAGGGGAACTGCGCGCCGCGGCGACTGATTCAGGACGCCGTTGATACAGCCGCGACGCTTAATTGCGATGTCGTTTCGCTTGGGCAATTCACTTCGACCGTGACACGAAGCGGCCGAAGTCTGCGAAATCGTGGTTTGCATGTCAGTAGCGGAAACAACTACACAGCAGCACTCGTTGAGCAGTCGATCCGCAGCGCATTGGACGAGCGCGGACTCGATTCGCGCGAGTTGACGCTGGCCGTTGTCGGTGCAGCTGGTGATGTCGGCCGCACTTCGGCCACGATGTTGGCCCCAGCCTTCCGACGGAGCATCCTCGTCGGCAGCGGCAGAGCCGGATCACAACGGCGGATTGAGCGGTTGGCAAAACGAATTCCCGGTAGTGAGCCGGCGACGGATTTGTCCGACATCAGCAGTGCGGATGTCGTCGTCTGTGCGACCAATAGCATCGAAGCGCCGTTAGGCCCGGAACAACTTCATCCGCGAGCGATCGTTTGCGATGTTTCGGTTCCTCCCACAGTGCAGTCACACACCACTGAGATACTACCCGATGTGACGGTCGTTCCGGGGGCCGTTGCTCGGCTACCCATGGGCGAGGATTTGGGCATTCCCGGTTTGCCTCTGCCGCCGGGTTATGCGTATGGCTGCATGGCAGAAGGTCTCCTGCTTGGTCTTGACGGAATTCCAGCACAAGCACGCGTCGGCCGATCAAGTCCCGGGCAGGCATTAAAGATGTTGGAGATCGCTGCCCGCCACGGTTTCGCACACGCAAACAACGATATCCATGTCGGCCTGCGGGAAACGTATCATGTCAGCGTTGACTGAAACACCTTCGACAACGAGTGCGCTGCAATCGGCATCCGATGTCGGCGGCAAAGCGTCACGACTGTGGGAGTTGGAATCTGCCGGATTCCGCGTGCCGGGTTTTGTCGTCTCGCCACAGGATATTTGTGCTGCCGTCGAACAGCTCGGTTTGCCGCTGGCTGTTCGATCGTCGGCTTCGGCAGAAGACGGTGACGACGTCTCATTCGCCGGGCAGTTTCGCAGTTTCCTCAATTTGAGGACGCTAGAAGAGATCGAAGAGGCAGTGCGTCTCTGTCAGGAGTCGCTGGCAGAACCGTCGGTTTGTGAGTATTGCCGAAGGCACGGGATCGATCCATCATCGATTCGGATGGATGTCATCATCCAGCGGATGATTGAGCCGGAACTTGCGGGCGTGGCATTCACGGTCGATCCGGTGACGGGGGCAGAGCAAGTTGTTATTGAAGCCTGTGCCGGCCTCGCGGACGAATTGCTAGCCGGTCACGAACAACCGTTGCCGCCGTCGCATCCCGTGTTACAACAGTATCAGACGCAGATCGAAAGCACGGCGTTTGAAATTCAACGGCACTTCGGCGCACCGCAGGACATCGAATTCGCCGTGCAAGGGGGGACGCTTTACATTCTGCAATCGCGGCCGATTACGCGCATTGGATTCTCGGCTAGCGTTGGTGAATGGACCAACGCCGATTTTCGCGACGGCGGAGTTTCCAGCAGTGTTTGCACGCCGTTGATGTGGTCGCTCTACAATTTCGTCTGGGACCGTGCGCTGAAGGATTCTCTGCGGGAATTGAATCTGTTCGTGAAGGACTTTCCAGCAGGGCGGATGTTCTTCGGCCGACCGTATTGGAATCTGGGTGCCGTCAAAGAGTGCCTCGCGAGTCTTCCCGGTTATGTAGAACGGGAGTTCGACGAAGACCTGAGCGTGCAAATCAACTACGAAGGAGACGGCCGCCGGACGCCCGTTACTCTCGGTCGCATTGTGCGGGCAATTCCCACGTTGTTGGGCATGCGCAAGTTCTTTCGCCGTCAACAGGCCGTTGCGGAACAGTTGCTGGCGGGTGGATTTGACTCGCTAGAACGAAAATATGAATCTCCCGACGACGACGAAACGACGTTTCGCAACCTCATCGAGCGCGATTACTTTCACCTTGAGAATAATTACTTTCGCACCATCTTTGCGGCGTCGCTGGCGAAACTCGATTTCATGAGTTCGTTTCCCGATGCCGACTACGGAGCGCTCGTCGCTGCCTTGCCGCCGTTGCGGCACATGGCACCGGTTCGCGATGTGCAGGAAATGTCCGACCGGAGCGACGAACGACTGGCCGGGGTCGTTTCAACGTATCGCCATCACTGTCGACTTGGGTTGGATGTGTTGTTCCCTCGGTGGGATGAAGACCGCGCTTTCGTCGAATCCATGCTGGCCTCGCTTCCGGCATCCGGGGGCGACGATCCTCGCCCGGCATACGAAGCGGCGCGAACTGCCGCGCTGTCGCAACTGTCGTGGCGGAAACGCAGGGCGTTCAGTCGCAAGCTCGACCGCCTACGGCGATTCGTCTGGTTGAGAGAGGAGATGCGGGATCTTTCCAGCCGGATGTATTATCTCATCCGTCGTTATGTTCTGGAAATCGCAGAGCGCCGCGGCGTGGGTGACGACATCTTTTTTATGACGTTCCGCGAGATATTCGCCGACGACCGTTCGAACATCGAACGGAATCGCGAGATCTACGACAGCTATCGGCACTTCAAAGCACCGAATGAAATTGGAAGCCGTTATCAACTGGGTCGGTGTTTCCGCCCCACGGAAGAAGTAGCGGGTCAAGACTCGGGTGACACTGGC
>JABISG010000135.1 GCA_018699955.1 Planctomycetaceae bacterium
CCGCCACCGAAGTCGGCTTGTCGCGCTTGGGTGGCCGAGATTCTGTTCCGTTTGAAGTCTTCGACAAACGAATAGTAGCCACGCAAGTTGCGGCCGCCGGTGACGGTGGAAAACGTGACAAGATGTTTCCACGCTTTCTTTTCCGGAACGTAGAACCAGCCAGAGTATTCACTGCGGTTCTTGTTGATTCGGCTGGTGACCATTAAGCGGTAGGTCTCGCCGATTTTCCAGTCGTAGTCGAAGAACGACTGCCCGCCCGTTCCTTCACCGCCGAAACGCCCTACACGAACCTCTTTATCCTTATGGAGTAACTTCGTCCGTAAATCCTTCTTCACGCCGTTTGGGTTGTTCTGGTTGGAATCCCAGACGGAAAACAGCAACAGCTTTTTGCCGTTGCCCAATTCCTGCAGGCCGAAGTATCCCTTGTCCCAGCCGCAGACCATGAAGTAGGTGCCAACGGCGGACTTTCTGATGATGATCTCGTTGTAGAACGCGGTTCCCTCGGCAGCGGGATATCCCAAATGCACCGAACGGCAGGCGATGCCCTTGAGCCTTTTGTCGGCCTGAGCAGTTGTTGTCAACAGGCCCACGATCAGGGCGATCGTTGCGCAGTTTAGGAAACGATGGAATGACATGTGCTTGGAGTCCTTTGAGGTCGACTGTGACCGAAGCCGCAATGTTTGTAGAAACGTCCGGGAGTCTCTGCAATTATTGTACTCAAAAGTCAATCCGGCTGCCGACACCTCAAAGCGAAAAGTCGTATCGTCGACACCACCAAAGCAGAATGTAGATGGCCCAAATGCGATACCAGTCGATTCCCGGCGCGTGGAGCTGAAATGCCTGCCACAAACTCGCAACACTCGACGGGCGCAATCCAACACATCGACAAAGTTCGGTATCTTGTAACGTCTGCTCCATATTCTCGCGCAATTCCTGGCGGCACCACACTCCCAGCGGTAATTCGAAACCGTACTTCTCGCGCTCGAACATCGTCGGGTCCAACTCAGAGAGTGCGAGTTCCCGCAGCAGACCTTTCTTGAAGACGGGCAGAAAACGTCGCTCAACCGAGACGCGGCTCAATGCCTCGATCACCGTGTGGTCGATCAAGGGGACTCGCACCTCCAACGAGACCGCCATACTGGCCGCGTCGGTGTCTCGCAATAAACGTTCTCTCAGGAACAACGACAGCTCAAATGTGGAGAGACTTTCGAGTTCCGACAGGCGAGCGGTGTCTTCGCGCAACTCTGAAACGAGTTCCAGGGGCAGCCCCCGCCACACATCTGCCGTCGGCGACGACTCAGCCAACTGCGCGTGAAAGTCCTCGGTGAACAGCGAGTACGAGCACTGATAAAGTGCCAGAAGATCGCCGTTGGTGGAGAGTGCATCGCCAAGTTTTCCCCATCGCATTTGCGGCGGAATCGCTCCCGGTGAACCGGTCTTGACCCGCGAGACGACTGATGCGGCTGCTCGCCGCAGTGCTTCGGGAAACAATGACAGTGCCTTCGACCAGCGGCGTGCGCGGGGCAAGTCGGCGAAGCTGCTGTATCCGCCGAACAGTTCATCGCCGCCACTTCCCGCCAACGCAACAGTGATACCAGCCTCGCGAACCGCGCGGCTGACCGAGTACGTGTTCAACCCGTCGAAAGTCGGCTGATCCAAACCAGCCAAGGCTTCGTCCAATTGAGAGCGGAATATCTCGCCGGTCAGGCGGATCTCGTGATGATCGGTCCCCAACGCTTTCGCGACCGCCGCAGCATAACGGGATTCATCGTATTCCTCTTCATCGAAGGCCACATTGAAGGTCGATAGCCGGTCATCGGTCTCGGCCATTGCCATCGCGACGACGGCGCTCGAATCGGTTCCCCCCGAGAGGAAGACACCTAGCGGCACATCACTCACCAGCCGCTGTTTGACGGCCGTTCGTAGGCGGCCTCCGAGTTCTTCGACGGCAGCGGCCTCATTCGTCACCGGTTGTGGGTCAGGGACTCTCCAATACCGCTTTCGGCTTTGCGTCTTTCCATCGGCGTGAATCCGCAACGTTGAGCCGGCTGGCACCAGTTCAACTTCTCGGGCAATCGTGTGCGGCCCTACCACGAAACCGTTCCACAGATAACTCGCCAAACCGACGGGGTCGATTTTCCGTTCGGCGACTCCTGCTTCCAGTAACGCGCGCAACTCGGATGCAAAATACCTCGTGCCGTTTCCACCCGACCCGCGTTCTCGCGTCAGATACAACGGCTTGATGCCCAGCCGGTCTCGCGCGAGAAAGGCCGAATCATTGCGTGGATCCCAAATCGTAAACGCAAACATTCCCAGCAGTCGCTCGACACAGGCATCACCCCATTGAACGAATGCTTGCAAAACGACTTCGGTGTCGGTTTGCGTTTTGAATTGCTTCCCCGCGTTTTCCAACTCTCGGCGCAACTCGCGGAAGTTATACACTTCACCATTGTAGGTGATCGCGCACCCCGTGACTGGATCGAGCATCGGTTGTGCGCCGCGATCGCTTAGATCAATGATCGCCAAACGGCGATGTCCGAACGCTGCACCCGGTCCGGCATCGGCGCGGCTCGACCAAAAACCATCACCATCGGGGCCGCGATGCGTTTGTACGGCAGTCGCTTTGCGGACGGCAGCCCTCACGCCGTCGTCAATCTGCCCAATCGCCCCCGCAATACCGCACATATTTGCTCAATCACTCCACATACGGGAATCGAGAAAGAACGCATTCGCAATTTGTGGGAGGGTGAGGCCGCCGAGCCGCGGGTGGGGTGACCTGGAAACACTCGTCTCCAATCACTTTATCGGACTCTCGTCAGTGATAAGCGAGAATTAGTGGAGATTAGTGTTGCGAACTATCGGTTTTCCAGTTGTCCTCACGGTTGCGACGAAGACGCACGGCGAAACCATTCGATGGCCAGCGGTTCGGTCCGCTTGATCCACGCATCCTTGCCGTCGTTGTACGCGGCGATGTCTGCCGGATGCCGGGCGTAGACCTCGCGCTTCAATGCGGCGTATTCACGGCATGCGGAACCATTGTGTCGCAAATAAGCACACAGCGCCAGATGCCGTTCGATCTCCGGATTTCCGTCCGCGAACACATGCAGATTGTGCGTGCGGTTCTCGCCGGCATCCTTGGTGAAAAACCGGCGGCCGACGATTCCATATTCACCCCACGCCTTGTACCCCGCATCCACAAGCCGCGGCGTGCAGTCGTCGATTGTGACAATGTCACGGGCGATGGGAATCAGATCGATAACCGGTTTCGCCGCCAACCCCGGCACCGACGTACTGCCAATATGATGAACCGCCACCAACTCATCGCCAATCAACAACCGCAGCCGTTCCGCCTCGCGTTCAAATTCGATCGGCCACTCGGCGGAATAATTGGTGAAGCTGTACTTGCTTGGCATGGCTTCACGTCGGTCAGTCGAGAAGAAGCGGTTCTCCGACGGCCAGCTCACCCAGTCGAATTAGGAAACACTAATCGACGCTAATCAATTTGTCGGTCCGTCACTTTCAATTAGTGAGAATTAGCGAAGATTAGCGTTCGAATAGATCGGTGTGCCCTACTTCTCAGCGGCGAGGGGGCCAGATTTTCTACGTGCACTGATTCGTTACAACTATGGTGAAACACAGGGGACAGATTTCGAATAGTATTTGTGTATCGTCGCCCCATTCGCCCCACAGAGAGATTTTCGGAACGGGCGTTGCGGGAACGACGGCAAATAACTCCAACTCGCGTTTCTTCGTATGATTGGCGCAGTTTGGATTGGCGCATTCGCTGTTCGGTGGACCTTGGCAAGCGGGACCAGTCTGGTGGTCGAGGAGTTCTTCGAGTGGCCCTGTCCACGGCTCTGGGGCATATTTATCCCAGCTTTGTTTGCAATCCTTCAGAAATGACTGTTGGTCAGTGAGCGATAGGTTGGCGATCCCAAATGCATTCACATACGACGAAACGTCTTGAACCTTTGTTGGATCAAACGTGACGCTCTGAGTCTGCAACGGCGTTACTGGAAACGCGGCTGGGAAGTCATCACCGGGGAATCGATCATTGCCGAGGTCAATCCGCTCGTCATTGTTGAAGAATGCTTCAATGCGTTGGTCAGATAAAACACGGTAACCCATGCTCATCGACTGGTTTTCGTAGGAGAAGCAATAGTACAGAGGGAGCCACTGTGCATTCGGAAGTGCAAGTTCGACAAGTGGGTCACGAGAGTTAAGGTTGCAAATCAAATGTACCGGAAAACCGCACTCATTTTCAGAGAGACCTTCGTGAAGGATCGGCCCGCCGAAGTGGTGTCCGTATTCAGCCTGAGGCGCGGCAAGAACCTCTTCGATTCGATAGTCGTGAAACAGTTGAATCGTTTCTGGAAACACCGGTGCGTTCTTGCCCCTTAATCAGACCATTTGATATTGATCATTACGTCTCGTTGTGCTCAGGCCGAACAGCAATTTACAACACCCACCCCTTGCGATACTCGCGGCGAATGTACTGGTCCGCCTCCGGGCAGTTTGTGGCCTTCAGTTTCTCGGCGTCCCATTCGAGTTTCTTCTTGCCGGCGCGGTAGGAGACGTTGCCCAACAGGCCGGCTTCGGCAAGTGCTCCGCCGTATTCGAAGTGGCAGGTCGTTTTGCCGTTGCCCTTTACTGCTTCGATCCATTCCTTGTGATGGCCGATGGAATTGGGGATCGTTTGTTCGATCGGATCGGGTTGCTGGCCCCCCTCCATGAACAACTTCTTCGATCCGTAGTCGGCCAGCAGGCGACCGTCGTCACCTTCAAACAGCACGGCCGATCCCTTGCCGTAAACTTCGGCCCCCTTCGGTTTCCAGCCACCTTGATACCACGTCAGATGCACGGGCGGCTGTTTGCCCATCGCGGGGAAGATGTAATCGATCCGCATTTGGTTGGGGCATTCGTTGTCGCCGTCGTGTCCCTTTTCGCCCTGCGCGGCGACGGTTGTCGGAGCTTTCAGTTTGAGCGCCCAGAACACCAAATCAACATAGTGGCACCAGAAGTCGGCCAATTGTCCGCCGCCGAAGTCCCACCAGTAGCGCCAGTTGAAGTGGAAGTGCGATGTGTGAAACGGCCGATACGGTGCCGGGCCAAGCCAAAGATCGTAATCGACGTGTGCCGGCGGCGTTCCCTGTTTCACGCGTTGACCGGTGCGAACACCGCTTCCCAACCAGACGTGAACCCGCTTGACCGGCCCGATGGTGCCGGCTTGAATTGTTTCGACGACGCGGCGGTAGTTGTTGCCGGCGTGAATTTGGGTACCCATTTGCGTGACGACCTTTGCTTTGGCCGTCTCTTCGCGGATGGTGCGGATCTCGTGTACCGAGTGCGCCAGCGGTTTTTCGCAATAGACGGCCAAGCCTTGCCGCAGCGCCTGCACGACGGGAATTGCGTGCATGTGATCGGGCGTGCTGACGACGACGCCGTCGAGGTTTTTGTGATCGAACACCCGCCGATAGTCGGCATACGTTTTCGCTTTGGGAAATCTCTCGGCCGCCTGCCCCAACCGTTTGGAATCAATGTCGCACAGCACGACAATGTTCTCGCCCGACACGCCGTTCAGATTGGCACCGCCGCGCGCTGCCACGCCGATGATGCCCAGATTCAGTTTTTCGTTCGCGCTGCGTTTCTCCGCGCGCACGCGTGCTGGTGCCAACAACGACAAACCGGCGGGAATGGTGGTACCGGCGGCGACTGCCGCTTGCAGGAATTCACGACGACTGCGGACGTCACTCATCACATATCTCCTGGAATGGTCACTGTGTGCCAAGAATTTCAACGACGCGGATGATCGAATGTGCCTTTATTAGGCGGTATCGGCCGAGTGGAATCAAGCCGGGGGAAGGAACAGATCAAACCGTGGAGGGGTTTCCGAGATTCGCTTGCGGTTTAGCGAACATTACGAGACCCCGGTCGTCGCGAAACCACAAGCGACGTTCGGTGGCCGCGCGACATCTGCCTCAGGCCTGCACGACACCGGGTCGTCCCGCTTCTACCACGAACGATGCCCGGGTTTTGACTGCCGAATTGCGTTTGGTGACGTCGGCGACAACTTCGTAATCGCTGCGCCATTCCTTCGGTGTCACCGTGCAGGTGACGTATCCACGTTCGGCATTGTGGAATTTCAGGAACGGATTCTCGGCCAGCATGCCGTCGGTGTAGCTGAGTTTCAAAGAACCCTTGCCGCCGGAACTGATCGACGTGCCGACAAACTCCGCGCCGACGGTTGGCGAGTCAGGCTTGTCGTAGTCGAGTTTCAGATCACAGACAAAGTTCGAGTGAACGTCGCCGGTGAGCACAATGGGGTTCGGCACGCGGCGTTCGTGCAGAAACTGCATCAGACCCTGCCGTTCGAAATCGTAGCCGGACCACTTATCCATCACGAAGATCTCTTTGTCGCCCGGAATCCGATCGACGCGCGCCATCAACACCTGTTGTGGAATCACATTCCAGATGGACTCCGACTTGAGCAGCCCGGCCTGCAACCACTTTCGCTGCTTCAGTCCGAGAATTGTTGCGTTCGGATTGAAGACATCTCCGACGAGCGGTTTCAATCCGTCGCCGTTGGGTTGATCGGTGCGGTACTGCCGCGTATCGAGAACGAAAAAGTCGGCCAAGCGTCCGAATGATGCCCGCTGGTACAGACGCATGTCGGGGCCGTGCGGAAATGAACGGCGACGCAACGGCATGTGTTCGTAGTACGCCTGATACGCATTGGCTCGCCGCCTCAGAAAATCTGTCACGGCGACATTGGGTTGTTCGGAGATGGCGTTCGCGTAGTTGTTGTCGAACTCGTGATCGTCCCAGGTGACGAACCACGGATAGGCCGCGTGTGCCGCCTGCAGGTCTTCGTCGGTTTTGTATTGTGCATAGCGGTTGCGGTATTGATCCAGCGACATCAGTTCCGGACCGACGTGGCGGCGCAGTTTATTCTTCGCCCCTCCACCTTCGTAAATGTAATCTCCCAAGTGGATGATCATGTCGAGGTTTTGCGACAAAATGTGCCGATACGCGGCGTAGTAACCGGACTCGTAATGTTGACAGGACGCAAACGCGAACCGCAGTTGTTTCGGCTCGGCCTCAGCCGTCGGCATCGTTCGCGCTCTGCCGACCTGGCTGATTTCCGTTCCGGCTTTGAATCGATACCAGTACCAGCGGTCGGGGTCGAGACCCTCCAATTCGACGTGGACGGAATGCGCCAACTGCGGAGAGGCAACGGTTGTTCCTTTGCGGATAATCTGCGTCATCTTCTCGTCGTTGGCAACTTCCCACGACACTTCGATGAGTTCGGCGGGCATGCCGCCACCTTCCAACGGTTTCGGTGCGAGTCGAGTCCAGATGACAAAGCCGTCGGCCGAGGGATCACCCGACGCGATCCCCAACCGAAATGGATAAGTGGCGAACTTAAATTGGCGACGAATGGCAGCGGTTACATCTGTCGAAATTAGTGGCAGCGCTGACGCTGACGAAGCCGACAACAGAAACGAACGACGGTTGATGAATTGGTTCATTCTTCGATCACTCCAGGTATGACATCGGGAATGCGTTGTACGCGGCCTTCGGCGTTGACGCAGGCAAGCAGGCTGTGCGCGGTCGCCAACAGTTCGCCATCGCGGCGGACTTCGTAGTCGTGTTCCAACCGGGCCGGCGTGACCTTCGCGAGAATCGTGGTCAGAATTAACAGATCGTCGTAATGGGCCGGTGCGCGGTAATTGCAGCGGAAATCTACAACCACCAGGAACAGCCCCCGCTCTTCCATCAGGCGGTAGTCGCCGCCTTGCGCCCTTAGCATCTCCACTCGTCCCACTTCAAAATAGTTGAAGTAGTTCGCGTGATGCAGGTAGCCCATCGCGTCGGTTTCGCTGTAGCGAACGCGGATTTCTGTCTCGTGCCGACGAATCATGTGAAGGCAAGCGGCAAAAGGAACGGGGCAAAAGTACGCGGTCAATTACCTGGACGACTAGCTTTGCGTTACCGACATCGGTGCTTCGAGCGTGCGGCCGGCGCCGGCCGACTCGCTGCCGGTGTTGCCGAGATCGATTTCGTACAAGCGTTTGCCGGCCGGTGTTGGGTAAACGCCGTCGATGCACGCCTGGCACAACGAGTTGCGATCCATATCGACGCAGCGGGCAATCGAATCGATAGGGAGGTATCGTAAGCTGTCCGCACCGATCGTATCGGCCATCTTCTGCTCGGCCGCCGACGTCAGGTTCGATCCTTCAATGAAGTTGGGCGCGAACAATTCATCGACGGTTGACATGTCGATGCCGTAAAAACAGGGGGCAATGATCGGCGGGCAGGCCACCCGCACGTGAACTTCACGAGCGCGGCCAATTGTCTTGATCTGACTCACCAATGCCTGCATGGTGGTCGATCGGACGATCGTGTCTTCCACCAACAGCACGCGTTTCCCTTCGAGAACTTCGGGCAACGGCGTGTACTTCTTGCGAACCTTTTCGGCGCGGTTTGTTCCCTCGATAAACGTACGGCCGACATAGCGGTTGCGAATCAGGCCTTCCAGCGAGGGAACGTTGAGATTGTAGGCCATCGCATCGGCGGCGGCTTTGGCCGTGTCCGGAACCGGGACGACAATCGTGTCGCGATCGACCGTGAGCGTCTCGCGGTTCGCCAGTTCTTCGCCGAGCCGCTTCCGCGAGAGATAAACGCTGCGGTCATCCAGTGTGCTGGCGACATTGGCGAAATAGATCCACTCGAAAAAGCAGTGGGCGCGGCGCTGTTTCGGCTCGACGAATTGCTTCACCGCAAATTCACCGTTTTCGATGATGACCGCCTGGCCGGGCTGCAGACTCTTGATGCTCGACGCCTGAAAACCCATGTGCGTCAAGGCGACGCTCTCGCTGGCGGCGGCAAACAGCGGCCCCTCTTTGGCGTAGCACAATGGCCGAATTCCCAACGGATCGCGGGCAACACACATGTCACCCAACGCGTTCAGGAAGACTATGTTGTATGCACCATCGAGCCGTTCGCTCAAATTCGAAAGCACTTCAAGCAAATCGATACGCGGATTCTTTGCGATTTCCCGGCACAGCAGGTGCATGATGATTTCGGTGTCGGTCTCGCGGGCGAGATGAAAGTCGTCCTGCGAAAGAATCTCGTCGCGCAGCTGCGCGTAGTTCGCCAACTGCCCGTTAAAAGCGAAACTGAACCACTTGGTCTTTTCGATGTGATGCCGCTCGAACGGCTGTGCGTAGCTGCGCTCGTCGGCTCCACAGGTGGCATAGCGAACGTGTCCGATTGCCGCTGTGCCAGAGCAGCGCCGCATCACTTTTTCGAACCGTCGCCGGTGATTCAGGTGGAAGACTTCGGTCACCGTGCCGACATCGCGATGCGTTCGCACCAGCGACTTACGGCGGGGGCTGAAACTGCTCATTCCAGCTGCAAGCTGTCCACGGTTCTGGATATCGAGCAGCATGCCCGGAACCATCCGCGCCGTTTCGCCCACCGATAAAGGTGCGATCAACGGGCTGATTTCCTCGCCCGGTAGATGATAAACAGCCGCAACGCCGCACTCATGAAACAAGTCGGCCATTCGCAAGCCTTTGTCGTGAAGAGGAAAGAGGTCAGATGCTACCGACGGCCGACGCCACAGTCGTCCCAACCGCCCCAATGCAGGCCATTTCCCGCTGCAAAACGCCGTCCGTGTGCCCTGCTGACGCCTTTCTCAACTGTTGTTTGCCCCATGATAGCCTATGGGCCAACACGAACCAATCCAACCGGGCGAAGATTTCGTGGATGCGATTTTAATCCCTGTTGTCACGCTTCGATTGACGTGATAGACAGGCTCTCTTGGCACACTTTTAACAGTCTTTGGAGTGCTTTTTCATGTGTACGCGACTGGTTGCCATCATTATGGTCCTGGGAACTCTGAGTTCTGCACCGGTTGATCAAGCACGGGGTGCCGTCCGACGACCGTCCCAAGTGCGAACGATTCGCTGGATCCCTCAATACACCCTGCGACTCCGGATTGTTGGTTATGACGACTTGATCGTAGCGGCCGATGAGGAGTCGGCCGACGAGATTCTGACAGAGTTGACCGTTCCAATCACCATCGGCTTGCCCTTTAAGCGATCATTGCGAAACGGCAAATCGAGCTTCTCGGTCAGCGGGCTGGTGACCGTAACGAAGAAACATCAATTCGCAATCGACGTCAAATGTGCCGAATCGCTGGAGTTAGATGACCTGGTATTCGATGAGCATGGGCGCCTCACGCCAGAAATTTCAGAAACGAAGGCGCATTCCTTGGTGGGTATCAAAATCGGAGTAGAGAGGGACGTCGGTGGAGGTAGCGCTGCGAATGCGAAACGCCTGCCCGATGGCTCAATTCAACACCGCATGACGAAGAAGAGCTTTCGCGTGCGGCTGGATGTCTACAAGCCGAAAGCCGGCCGGTAGACGGGGGTGATTACTTAATGCCGTTTGATCCCACGGGCCGCAGCCCGAGGGCTTTGGGGCGCGACGGACACCGTCTGCGCGTCAACAGTTGAAACGCTACTTCTTTCGCGAGCTTCGCTTGCGGTCGTTTTCGGTGAGATGAATCTTCCGCAAGCGGATGATGTTTGGTGTCACTTCCACGTATTCGTCGCTCTCGATGTATTCGAGTGCCGATTCCAGCGACATGTCGCGGGGCGGACGCAGCACAATGGCGTCGTCGGCTCCGGACGAGCGAACGTTGGTCAGTTTCTTTTCGCGAATCGGATTGACCACCATGTCGGAATCGCGGGAGTTCTCGGCGATGATCATTCCTTCGTAAACTGCGTCGCCGGGTGCGACAAACGGGTCGGACCGCTCTTGCAGTTTCCACAAGGCATAGGCGACCGCAGTGCCGTTGTCCTGCGAAACGAGGACGCCGTTCTTCCGCTGCGGGACTTCCCCTTCGGTGGGTTTGTAGCTGTCGAAGCGGTGGTGAATAATCGCCTCGCCGCGCGTCGCGTTCAGCAGCCGGGTGCGAATGCCGATTAACCCGCGCGCGGGGATGGTGAAGACCACGTGTGTCAGGCCGGTTTCGCCCGCCGTCATTTCCAATGCCTGCCCGCGCCGGTTGCCCACAATTTCCATTACCGGCCCCAAATCGGCCGAGGGAACATCGATCACCAGTGTCTCGAACGGCTCGTGCCATTTGCCGTCAACCCGCTTGCGAATCACCTCTGGCTTGCCGATCGACAACTCGTAGCCTTCGCGGCGCATGGTTTCGATCAGAATGGAAAGGTGCAGGATTCCGCGACCGGAAACGGTAAACGCGTCGTTTTCGCCAGATTCCTCGACTCGCAGGGCAACATTCGATTCGAGTTCGCGATACAGCCGTGCTCGCAGATGCCGGCTCGTCACAAATTTGCCGTCGCGGCCCGCCAACGGCGAAGAGTTGATGGTGAACAGCATCGACAGCGTCGGTTCATCGACCGAAATCCGCTCCAATACACGCGGTTCGGCTGGGCAGGTGACGGTGTCGCCAATTTCCGGTGAGGGCAGTCCAACCAACGCGACAATGTCTCCCGCAGTTGCCTTCTCGACTTCGGTGCGGCCCAGTTTGTCGAACATCTCGACGGCTGCAACTTCAGCGTTTTCGTGCGTTCCGTCCTGGCGAACGAGAACGACCTTTTGGCCCGGGGTGACGGTTCCGCCAGAAAGCCGGCCGGTCGCGATTCGGCCAACATATTCCGACCACTCAACGGAAGTGACCATCATCTGCAGCGACTCAGTGGCATCGACTTCCGGACCGGGGACGTGTTTCAGCACTAGATCGAGCAGCGGTTCCATTGTTCCCGTTCGCGCCTCGGGATCTTCGGACGTGTATCCGTCGCGACCACTGGCGAAAATGTACGGAAAATCGAGTGTCTCGTCATCGGCGCCCATTTCGACGAACAGGTCGAATGTTTCGGAGAGAACATCGGCGGGACGGCTGTCCGGTCGATCGATCTTGTTGACGACAACCAGTGGTTTCAGTCCGCATTCGAGGGCTTTAGCGATGACGAACCGGGTCTGCGGTCGCGGCCCCTCAAACGCATCGACGAGGATGATTGCACCGTCGGCCATGCTCAAAACACGTTCGACTTCGCCGCCAAAGTCGGCGTGACCGGGCGTGTCGATGATGTTGATCTTCACTCCCTGATAGGTCAACGCGATGTTCTTGGCCAGAATGGTGATACCGCGTTCTCGCTCCAAATCGTTCGAATCGAGAATGCACTCGCCGACGAGTTGAGCGTCACGAAACTGCCCGCTTTGTCGAAGCAGGCTGTCAACGAGGGTCGTCTTGCCATGATCGACGTGGGCAATAATGGCGATGTTGCGGATGTCGTCGCGTCGCATGGGGGGCGTTCATCCGGCACCGAAAGTGCCGTTCTTTACTGGTTGCAGAATGGGAAGTTGGAACAACGGAGGCGGGAGTGTATCAGCCGGCGGGAAAACCCAAAAGAGAGAGAATAACGGCTTCAAACGGGGGCAGCCACCCTGATTATCGGGTCCGTCGGAGCTACAAACCGCATAAAAACGGTCATTCCGAACCCATTGCCGTCAATATCGAGCCGTTCGACAGCAATATTGTAGGCGCAAGGCCCCACTTCCGTCAATCGGACGAAGATCGATAAAGTGCCGCGGCGATTGACATCGCACGCAGTTTTGGCAGGATTGAGGACAGTTGCACCTTTTGTCTTTCCGTAGATTCACCGTTTGGCTTGCCGAGGCTGACTCATGAACCGCTTTGCAAACGCCCTTTGTATCAGTTGTCTCCTGCTCCAAGTGACAACCGCTCGCGCTGCTGATAAGCCAGTCGATGCGGACATCCTGCTTGCGGGGGCGACAATTCACGACGGTGCGGGAAGTCCGGGAACGATTGGCGATGTCGCCATTCGCGGCGAGAAAATTGTCGCTGTTGGAAAGTTTACCGCCGGTCGGGTCGGACGAACGATCGCCTGCAACGGTTTGGTGGTGGCGCCAGGGTTTATCGACCTGCACAACCACAGTGATCGTCAGGTAGTTGATCGCCGGACCCGGGCGGTTGTCAACTACCTGCTGCAGGGATGCACAACCATCGTCACCGGCAACTGTGGTTCCGGGCCGATTGATGTCGCAGACTTCTATAAGAAAATTGACGCAGTCGGTGCGGGAACCAACGTGGCGCATCTGTTGCCACAGGGGAGACTGCGCGATGCTGTATTGGGAACCGCCCAGCGGCCTCCGACGAAAGACGAACTGCAGCGGATGATGCGACTGGCCGAGAAAGCCATGCAAGACGGCGCTTGGGGGATGTCAACCGGCTTGATCTACGTTCCCAGTTCCTACGCCGACACCGATGAAATCAGCGAGATCGCCAAGGTTGTTGCGGCGGGCGGCGGCATTTACGTCAGCCACATTCGTAACGAAAACGTCGAACTGTTGGCGGCAGTCAACGAGGCGATGAAGATCGGCCGCGCAGCAGACATGCCGGTTCACATCTCTCATTTCAAGTCATCCGGCCGCGAGTCGTGGGGGCTGGTGCGGCGGGCGGCCGACATGATCGAAAAAGCCCAAAAACAGGGGGAGAAAGTCACCGCCGATCAATACCCTTACATCGCTTCCAGCACGTCACTCGATGCCACGCTCATTCCCACCTGGGCGCGGGCCGGCGGACGCAAAGAGTTGATTGCCCGTTTCGATGACGAAGAACTTGGAGCGAGGATTCGACAGTCGATGAGCCGCAGTCTTGAAAAACGAAACGGGGGCGAATCGATACAGATCGCCCGCTACGCAAAGCATCCGGAGTGGGCCGGCAAACGGCTGTCGGAAATCGCGAAGATCGAGAAAATCGATCCGCTGGATTTGGCGATTCGCATTTCTCGAAACGGCGGCGCGGGCATCGTCAATTTCAGTATGGATGAGGCCGATGTTCGCCACATTATGCAGCGGTCGTGGGTCGCGACGGCTTCGGATGGCCGGGCGTATCTTCCTGGTGCCGATAAGCCCCACCCGCGCAGTTACGGCACCTTTGCCCGCAAGATGGGACACTATTCCATTCGGGAGAAAGTCTTACCGCTGGAGCAGGCGGTCCGTAGTTCTTCGGGACTGCCGGCTGAAATTCTCGGGCTGACCGATCGTGGCTACCTTCGTGCGGGGATGGTGGCCGATGTTGTTGTTTTCGATCCGAAATCGTTCGTCGATCGGGCAACCTTTCAGCAGCCGCATCAATATTCGGCAGGGGTCAATCACGTTTTCGTCAACGGTCACCCGGCAGTTTTCAACGGACAACCAACCGGTGCGCTCGCCGGAAAATCGCTGCGTCACCAAACCAGGGCGGAATCGGAATAGTCGCGTCAAAGGAATTCAAACGATTCCCGAATCTGTCGACATGATGGTCCGCCGCCGCTTGCGGTTTCGAGGGGGCGAAAGCTATCGTAACCCGCGAAAACGCAAGTGACATCAATCGGACTGAAATTCTCGAAGAAGCCACGTGACCAAACTACTCGTCAGCGTTCGCAATGTCTCCGAAGCCCACGCCGCTATCGCCGGTGGTACCGACATTATCGATGTCAAAGAGCCGGCGCGTGGGTCACTCGGAATGGCTGATGCTGAGACGATTGCCGACATCGCGCGCACCGTTTCAAAGGACACAAAAGAATCTCCGCCGGTAAGCGCAGCGCTCGGCGAATCCCGTGAATGGCTTGCCGGTGAACACTCCACGGCGATCTGCGACAGTCTGACGTACACCAAGCTCGGTCTTGCCGGGTTGGCATCATCCAATGATTGGAAGAGAGATTGGATGACGGCACGCGGTCGTGTCGAGTATCGCTCGCAGACTGCTGCACGCTGGATCGCCGTTGCCTATGTCGATTGGCAGTCGGCTGAATCGCCGCCATTGCAGGAAGTCATCGATGCCGCTGGCGAAACGGACTGTGTCGGCGTGCTGTTCGACACGTATCAAAAAGATGGTCACAGTCTACTCGATTGGCTGACGCTGCCGGAGTTATCTCGTCTGGTCGCAACGATTCAGGCAGCCGGAATGTTGGCCGCGCTTGCGGGAGGTTTGCAGCGTGAGCACGCCAATCTGCTGGCGGGAATCGGAGCCGATGTGTTGGCGATTCGCACCGCTGCCTGCGAAGACGGTCGCAATAGCACCGTTACCGCGTCGGCCGTTAAGAATTTTCGCGCTGCAATGGATGGGGCGGAAAGCACATCCGCTGCGAAGCCGGCCGTTCATCCCGCAGGTTGATCCACTCCACCACCGCCAATTCGCGCGCGACTGCGGGAAAGCAGGAATCCACCAACCCCGCCGCAACCCATTCGGAATCCACATTTGTAAAGCCGCGACCAGCGGTCGCGCCATCGCGGTTCACGCCAACATCCTCCGGCAACGAACCCGACTTCAACAACATCAAGCGTTCCGCCGGCCAACGCGCGGCAATCCAGGCGGCAACCGAATCGCTCGTCGCCTCCCAGCAATGTGGCAATGGTGAGTCCGCCAGCGGCTCCTCGGCCGCAGCAAAGTCGCAAGCCGAAACAATCGGCCACCCTCCCCTGCCCCACACGGAGATTGCGGCCTCACGGGTTGCCACCACCGAGGCGTCCGGAAGTAATTCCGCCAACAACGCTTCGTTCAACTGCATTGCCCGCAAGGCCAACCAGTGGGCGCGTTCGTCGCCCAATTGGTGGAGCCGATCCCATTCCCGCACCAAATCGGCAGTTTGCCCTCCGCCAACCACAAACAACGGACAAACGTCGGGTGGGACAACACGTTGCAAACGCCGCGGCAAGTCGGGCAGATCAAGCAGGCTGCCACCGATCTTGTAGACAACAATGGCTGGCACTTTCAAACCCGCAGTCTTCCCCGGTCAATCGATAATCTTGCTGATGGCGTATTCGACGATGCCCCGCGCGCCGGCCTCTTTCAGCCGTGGAATCGCCGACCGGACGACCGATTCATCGACAATCGTTGTCACCGAAACCCAGTCGGCATCGGAAAGTGATGAGACCGTCGGCGTCTGTAACGCCGGCAGTTCGTCGAGGATTCCCTGCAAATCGTCGCGGCGGACGTTCATCATTAACCCAACTTTGCCTTCCGCAGCCAGGCACGATTGCAGCATCAGAGCAATGTTGTCGAGTTTCTGTTTTTTCCAGGGGTCGGCGTATGCCTCTTTGTTGGCAATGAAACGAGTTGTGCTTTGCAGAACCTCATCGACAATTCGCAGGTTATTCGCCCGTAACGAGTTGCCCGTTTCGGTGACCTCAACAATCGCATCGACCAAACGCGGCGGCTTGACCTCTGTTGCGCCCCAGGAAAACTCAACTTTTGCCGTCACTCCATGCTTTTCCAGATAGCGCGTTGTCAGCCCGACCGTTTCGGTGGCGATGCGTTTTCCTTCCAGGTCTTTCACCGTCTGCACCGGCGAATCGTTCGGCACACACAGTACCCACCGCACGGGGCGACGGCTGACCTTGGAGAACATCAACTCGCAAATCTCGACAACGTCGGCTTCTGTTTCCAGCACCCAATCGTAACCGGTGATGCCGGCGTCGAGAATTCCCTGATCGACATACCGCGCCATTTCCTGAGCGCGGATCAACAGGCATTCGATTTCCTCGTCGTCGATCGACGGGTAATACGACCGCGACGAAAACTTGATTTTGTACCCGGCGCGGCGGAATAATTCCCCCGTCGCATCCTGCAGGCTACCGGCGGGAATTCCCAGTTTTAGAACTTTTTCTGACATGGAATGATTTAGGTTTCGTGGCAAGGATTAAAGAACCGAATGGCGGAGTACGTTGCTGAATTGGCACGCCCCCGATGCTATGCAATTTTCTCGGCGTGGCCGGCGGGTATTTCGATCACTGCCGAGTAGGCCGGCTCTGTGATACCGACGTCCGGAAAACAGGTGAGATACACGCCGCCCGTTTCACCCAGTTGCTCGGCGGCGACGGTTAACGCTGCTTGTACCCCCAACGGGTCGCAACCAGACGTCGTAAAAACTAGTGCTGTCGGCTGTGAGTTCATCGCTGCGATGAATCCGATCATCCAGCGCGGATTCCCCGCAAGTTGACACAATGGGGCGTCCGGGTTCACTTGCACGCGTTTCAATTTATCGGCGGCGTCCTGCCGTGTCATCTCGCAGTGTGCGATGAGCCACTCCGCAGCCGTTTGCCGGTGAATGACTTCTCGTAACCAGGATGGCGGCATCGGCAATTCCACTGACGATGCTCGGCCATCGTTGCAGATTCTCTCTGCTGCAATGTGCATCTCGTTCGAATCTCTGGATCGACAAACGATCTTCACAATTTCACCGCGACCAACCTGGAACGGCGGAACAACCAACTGACCCACTCGAAATCCACTGCACGCCAACGCGGCAGTTCCGCTCAATTGGTCCATTATCGTTACCACCCGAGAATGTACAACAGTCGTGACCAGAAGCTACGAGTTGGTAGTCGGAAATTTTTCGGCGGTGGCGTTTCTTCCCACAAACCGCATTCCAACACTCGGTCAAGGTAGGATCGATTGCCGGTTTCCCAGTGTATTTCCAACGCAGCCAGCACTCTGTGATGGCCTTCGCAAATGTAATATGTTCCCCGCGTATCCCTCCAGCTGAATATTCGGCCTTCGTTACTCCCGTACCGGAAATTCCCCGCCAGCATGTCGCCTTTGATCTGATCGACAAGTTCGGGTGTCGATAACCGCGTCTGCCCGATGCCCGACCGGATACGTGGCAATCGCTTCGACAGTCCCACCGTTAGCTCTTTTTGTAAACCGTGGCCGGATCAAACACGCGTTCGCCGATGACCTCGACATTGCCCGTGGCCGGGTCGATTTTGGTGAAGAAGCAACTTCGATATCCTTCGTGACACGCCGCGCCGCCAACTTGTTCGACCTTTGCCAGCAGTGTGTCGGCGTCGCAATCGTAAAATATCTCCTTGAGATGCTGCACATTGCCGCTCTCTTCGCCCTTCCGCCACAACTTCTGCCGGCTGCGGCTGTAGTAGCACACGCGGCCGGTTTTCAGCGTTTCGCCGTATGCTTCTTCGTTCATGTAGGCCAGCATCAGTACGTCGCCATTGGCGGCATCCTGGGCAATGACGGGGATCAAATCACTCTTGCTAAAATCGGGTCCAGACACAGTTTCGCTCACGAATACTCGGGTGAAAAACGTTTCAATCGTCCGTTAATCTATCACGTTCGCGTAGCGAACACCAGCCGTCAGACTGCAGCGCAAGTCGGTGCACTGGAATTCACATCATGGGATTCATTGAATGCGGGATGGGTCGGCGGTACAGTAATTCGAGCCAAATTGTCGGAGTCGCTTGCAGAGTCAACGGCTCGCGATCTGATCGAGGAAACACTATTCGCCGTTGAGGATGAAGCCGAGAATGCCCGAAATTAAATATGACATGCGCAGCGACACCGTCACCAGGCCCAGTCCCGGCATGCGCGAGGCGATTGCCAATGCCGAGGTGGGCGATGATATGTCGGCCGAAGATCCGACCGTCAATCGGTTGGAAGCGATGATTGCTGAACTGTTCGAGAAAGAGGCGGCCGTGTTTGCCTGTTCGGGAACGCAGTCGAATCAAATGGGCGTTCGCGTGCATTGCCGGGCGGGCGATGAATTGTTGATCGACGACAACGGACACATTGCCAACTTCGAGGCGGGAGGCCCGGCCGCGCTCAGCGGAGTCACCGCGCGCACGGTCCGGGGAAATGGCGGTATGCTCGACCTGGCTGATTTGGAAGGAATGATTCGTGCCGACAACCAACATCTCTGCCCAACACGGCTGCTTTGCATCGAAAACACCACCAATGCCGGCGGCGGGCGTGCTTACCCGCTCGAACAACTCGAACGCATCGGCAGTTGGGCTCACGAGCACGGTTTGAAGGTGCACATGGACGGTGCGAGGTTCTTCAATGCGACCGTCGCTCGCGGTTACACGCCGGCAGCCGCCCTCAAGCATGTCGATACCGTTTCGATTTGTTTTTCCAAAGGGCTGGGATGCCCGATGGGGTCCGTTCTAGTTGGCTCCGAGGAGGACATTGTAATTGCCCGCCGGGCGCGAAAGTTGTTTGGTGGCGCGTTGCGTCAAGCGGGTATTGTTGCGGCGGCAGCCGTTTACGCACTCGAGCATAACATCCAACGCCTTGTCGAAGACCACGAAAACGCCCGCGCGTTTGCCGAAGCGATCGCGGGCGCTGACGGTATCCAAATTGATCCGGCCGACGTCGAAAGCAATCTGGTGTTTTTTGAGGTCGATCCGGAACTGGGCAACGCCGCTCAGTTGGGCGGGAGGATATTGGAACGCGGATTAAAGGTGGGGGCGATGGGGCCGCAACGATTGCGTGCCTGCACCCACCTCGACATCAACCGGGAAGAAGTTCTGCAGGCTGCGGAGATCGTCAGGGAATGCGTTGCCGAGGGGTTCGAAGACATGGTCGGTGCCGCATCGGGGCCTTATGCGCGTGGGTAGTTGCAAACATTCTCCCCCCATCCCTCGGGGCGCAGCCCGAGGGCTTTGAGGTGGAATTTCGATACGAACGCTTGAGCAGGACCTGCCGAACGGCTCTAATGCCGGGGAGTTGTTGACAGTGATTGACAAGTGTCCGCATTCGAGAGGGAGTATGGATATGAGACGGCTTGCGATTGTTTTGCTCTTTGGAACGATAGTGGGATGTGGAATCGGCCAAGCCCGCGAGGCGGCCCGGCGATCTCAATGCAAGAACAACCTGAAGCAAATCGGGCTGGCGCTGCATAACTATCACGACGAATTCCGTAGCTTTCCGCCAGCCTTTGTCGCCGACGAAAATGGCACCCCCATGCACAGTTGGCGGGTGCTGCTGCTGCCGTATCTGGATCATCAGAAACTGTACGATCAGTACGATCTCTCGCAGCCGTGGGATAGTCCGGCCAATCAAGCCGTCCTCAATAACATGCCTGCCATTTTCGCCTGTCCGTCTGGTACGCCCGGTAACACCACAAACTACGCTGGCGTCTTTGGTGCCGATTGTATCTTCACCGGTGCCGAAGTCACCAAGGTAGCTGACTGCAAAGACGGACTCTCGAACACGTTGGTCGTTGGCGAGGTCGATGGAAGTGCCATCCCGTGGACCAAGCCGGAAGACATCGACATCTCAAAATATCCCGACCTGAGTGACCCCGCCGGATTTCACAGCAGCCATACCGGCGGCATGCATTTTCTGCTGGCGGACGGTTCAGTCCGGTTTGTCAGCGAACAAATCAATCCGCAAACTCTGAAAGCCCTGTTCACTCGGGACGGCGAGGAAATTGTGGGGGAATTCTAGTTTGTGTCGCATGTGCCTGCGGGTGTGTACGAGTCAATTCTTGATTGACGGCTTGGGGTGCCAATGGCTTCCTTACCGCTGTTGCCTGCAGCGTTCCGTCAGCGTGAATGTCGAAGGTGACGGCACCGTATTCGCCGGTCGATAAGACTTTTGCCTGCGGGCCATAAGTTTCCTTTAGGTAGGGCAACAGGCGACTTTCGCGGGCAGGAACGACCACCCATTTCGGCTTTGCCCAGGCGGCCAGTTCCGGCGGGTTTGCCGCTCGGCTGCCGTGGTGCGGCGACATCAGAACATCGACCGGTTGCCCCGCTCCCTCCAGCAGCCGCCGTTGCCGTCTTTCTCCAGATCGCCCGTCAATAAGATGCGCCGCCCCGCGTACTCGATCATGAGGACGAGACTGTTTTCGTTGTCGTTGTCGAAACGCCGATTGCCCGGCGGGTGAAGAACCGAAACGGTAACGGTTTCATCGATCAACAGACGGTCGCCTTCCTGCAGCAGCCGCACGGGAATTCGCTCCTGCTCGATCACACCGCACAACTCGCGAACTGCCCGTTGGTCGAAGTCGAGAAACGTCTGTGAAAGCATCACCGTGCCGACCGGAACCGTGGCGAGCAAGCCGTGCATGCCGTTGAAATGATCGACGTCGGCATGCGAGGCGACAACGGCATCGAGCCGCGAAATACCGCGCGACCACATTGCGTTTTCGACGGTCCACTCTGCCCGCTTGGCATCGGTGAGAGCGCCGGCATCGTACAGCAGCGTCTTGCCGTTTGGCATTTCCAATAACACCGAACAGCCATGTCCCACGTCGAGTACCGTGCATCGCAATCCGTCGCGATGCTGCGGAACCAGCCCGATCGCGAGTCCTGCGACCGTCCACACCATCAGCGCTCCAATTGTTCTTCGAGCGGGCATGCGCTTCAATGCGATGAATACCATGGCCGTCACGAGCAGATAATACACCGCCATCCACCACGCAGCGGGACCAGGGCCGTAAAGATGCCCGAGGTGAATGTCGGCGGCAAAATCCACAATTCCTCGAAGGCCGCTCAACTGGACATCAAACGCCGATCCCAATGGAATCGCGGCGTACGGGACCACTGATCCAACAATCAAGAACGCGAAACCACTCCACAACAGAATGCAGACAAACGGTATCAACAGCACGTTGATGAGGAAGCCAACCGGCGAGATGAGGTGAAATTGCGAGCCTGTCAACGGAAGCGTCAAAAACCAGATGCCGAGCATCATTGCGTAACCGCGCAACAACCAGCCTCCGACGGATCGAATTCGTCCGTTCAACTTCTCCATTGCCGTGCTATTCGCGGGGAACAACTCGGCGGCAGGTTGCTCTGCTGTCGGTGGTTGGGCGATACGCCATTCTCGTGCGAGAATCATTCCGGTCACAGCGAGAAACGACAGTTGCGTCCCGACGTCGAACAGGTCGCTCGGGTTCCAGGCGAGAATCGCAATGGCCGCCAACGCCAGCGTGTTCATTGCCACCGCAGGGCGTTTGAGCAGGAATCCCCCGACGGTGATCAGCACGAACACGGTGGCACGCGCGACCGGCGGCCGCCCGCCCGAAATGACGGCGTAAAACAACACGCTCGCGACAATCACGAGGGCTGTTGTGCGAGGTGACGCATGGCACAACCGGCAGCACAACCACAGCAGAGCAGCAAGAATGCCGACATGAAGGCCGGAAATTGCCAGCAGGTGCGCGGTTCCGCTTTCTGCGAATGAGGTTCGAATGCTGCCGGTCATCCGTGACCGATCACCCAGCAGGAGTGCGGTTGCCAACGGAATGTTCTCTGCATCGAGATGAGCGACGCACAACCGCTCGCCTTGCTCGCGAAACTCCGCAAGAAGACGAGCGGGGCGGTTGCGGCCTCCGTCGCGGAGCTTGCGCACTGCATCGGGGTGGTTGGCAAACAGCAGGCACCGACATTGCTGGCGACGCAGGCTATCGCGAAAATCGAATTGGCCCGGATTGCCCGCCGGCATTGGTAACGACAGCCAACCAGAGATGGCGACTTTATCGCCGACAGCCACATGCAGCAGGTGGCCTTTCACCGTCAACCGCACGCGACCTGAAACCGGAACTTCTCCGGCATTCGTTTCGAGAGAAGTTGCAACGACTATGCACCGTGACTGATCGACCAGCGGTGTCGCCGTCTGCCAGTCCTGGGTTCCGGCGTGACGAATCAACGGCTGCTCGCTGACGACTCCCGACAACCGCACCAATTGTGATTCGACAGTCGCGTATTGAGCAAGATCGTTCGTGCCGGTCACCGACCAATATTGGTGGTGCCTTGCGCCGGCTACCGTTGCGGCCGACAGCAACAGCAGCACTGCAGCCATGCGTGGTCGCTTCCACAAGAGACAGGCCAGCCAACCGACCACCGCGGCGGCGGCCACCGATATCCAAATTGTCCACGGGACCGTTCCGAAACGATCGGCAAGAATGCCGGCCGCTACACAAACCGCCACCCAGACGGCGGGCTGCCGCTGGCCGCGGACTTGCAACCTTCGGTCATCACTCGGTAATTCCATCCCGCACCATTGCTGTTCGCAGTCAATGAACGGTTGATTCATTTCCGCCCGGTGTTTATACCATAACGGAATTGCGATCACCCCACGTTGCCTACGGGACAGGCATCCAGAAAAACGCGACTGGAAACGGGGGACTCGTGCCCATCCAAGGCGAAAACGATGTCGGTACCTGAAACATCCATTCCCCCAGAGGAATATGAGCAGTTTGGCAGCGAAACCTATGTCACCGACGCTCTGGTCGAAAAGTACCACACGGCCGAAGGTGCGGCAGGTTTTCGCAGATGGTCGATGCAGGCAACACAACTATTGGTTCGTGGCCAGAGCGTCTATTTCCCCGCTGACTATGAAAGATGGATTGCAGCGGGACTTCCCGATGGATTACCGGGCGACTGACCACCGTTGGGCGAAGCCCACGGGCTGGGTCCCGTGGGGATTCTTCCTGCGTGAGATCCCCACTCAAAACGGCGATTCGTTGGAATGCACCGCGCTTTCCAGCGCACGCGATCGTAACTCGCGCCAATCCTGTGACCCGTCGTTGGGAATGTGTTCCAGGTTCACGCCGCGCGGGAAGAACGGCAACCGACCGGCGTGCCAGTCGTCCCAGTATTGCGCACAGTGGGCATAGTAAGTCGTCGTTCCCGACGGCCACCGCAGCGCGACGAGTAAATCGGGATGCGGATACGGTTTCGGTTTTGGGTCGCAGCGGAACAGTTCGATTGCTTCCTCGTCCAACTCAATTCCCAAACCCGGTCCCTCCGGAACGGTCGCCAGGCCGTTGGCGACGGGTAAATCGGTGCTGATACAATCGCGCTCAAACAACTGATGGCAGTTAACCGACGGCCAACGTGCGCTCTCCAGCACGGCACCCAACTGCAGCGCAAAGGCGGCGGCGATTTTCGTTCCCACAATCTGCAGGAACAGCGATTTGTTGAAGCGTTGGCAGACGTGTGCATCGCGTTGAATCTTCGATGCCCCGCCGGTCACCACAAACCCGTCCACCATTTCTTCGCGAATGGCCGTCTCCAGCGACGGTTCGCCCAAATGGTTGGGCGTGTGCATCGAAATCGGCACGTGGGTGTGCTGCCTGAGGTGCTTGTAGCCGGCCACGTCGTGATGTGGAATCGGGCTTTCGAACATCACGACGTTGTGAAACTGTTCCATCTCCTTCAGCAACCGCGTGCAGTGTGCCGTGTCGATGCCGAAGCCGTTGAAGTCCATGTCGACTTCAAAATGCTCGGGCAGTGTCGCGCACAACTGGCGTGTTTGCTCGATGAGATCCCACCACGGGCGTCCCTTGGTTTTGAAGCAGGTGTAACCGTTTTCGATGGCCAACTGGCATTCACTGATCCAATCGTCGGCCGGCAGATCGATGTCCCACCACGAAATGTGACACCGCTCGCGAACTTGTTTTCCCAGCAATTGGTGCAGCGGCGCATCGGCTGCTTTTGCTGCTGCATCTAACAACGCAATCTGCAGGCCCGCTCCCAGTTCATCGTCCCACATGTTTTCGGCCGGATGTTTGCCGACGACCTGATTGCGGGCCGCATCGGTGACGGATTCCGCTCCCCACGTGTAATAAACCATTGTCTCGCCGAAACCGACAACGCCCGAGTCGAGCGTCACCCGGCAGATCTCGAAGATCGTCCAGTGCGGAATCTCGCGAACCATATTTCGAGCCGGCACCGGCCGCAAAGGGAGGTCCACCCAAAACGTTTCAACGGACTTAACATTGTGCGACATGAGTGGATTTCGGATTTCGGATTGTGAAATGTAAAGCCGCGACCAGTGGTCGCGCCGAATGGGATTTTCGCGACGATCGCGTCCTACAACGCCTTCGCCAGATACGTCGTCAACCAGATAATCAATCCGACGCCAACCCACGCCGCCGCAAAGCCGCCCATGTCGAGCCAGGTCGGTTTGGGAATCTCCAACGACTCAACGTTGAACAGTTTTTCCTGCTGCGGTGCGGGGTTGTCGGGCAGCGTACAGGGGGTTTCAATGTGTTCGCCCGGTGTCACTGGCGTGTGCATCAGCCGGTAAAAGTTGTCCAGCTTCTCCTTTGATTGCTGCGGCATGATCACACTGACGAGCAATCCCGAGCCGATACCAACCGCCATATAAGAGACGCGCTGCCAGACGTCGGCCATGCTTTTGACCTTCCCGTCGGCATCGAAAGTGAACATGCCGTCGCCGAAGATTCCCCAGCCGTAGATGTCCGCCTGCCAGTGCGTGACGGCGTACCAGGCAAAGATGCCTGCTGCCGTCGAAACCCACACCGCGTACGAATTCCACCTCCGCCAACTGATGCCAAACCACAGACTGATGCCGATGAACGCCGGCGTGGTCAGAATGACTTTCAGCGCATCGATCACGTCGGTAAACGTACTCTGCAAAATGAGCGCCAGCAGAACAATGACCAGTCCAGCGATTCGGCCGACCCACAAGTAATGCTTCTGGGACTTGTTTTTCGCGAGAAACCGCCGATAGATATTCTCCGTGAACAGACCGCTGGAGATCACCATCTGCGCGTCGCTGGTACTCATCACCGCTGCCAATAATGACGCCAACAACAGACCGATCAGCCCTGGCGCGATCGTCGGCAGAATGTCGTACGCGGCACGGCCGAACAACTTGTCAGAAAAATCTTTGTCGGATGCGTCAATGCTCGTCTGTTCTCCTTCGCCCAACTTCGCGAAAGACTCACCGTCGTTTCTGGCAACGATATTCTGGTACACATTACGGTCGGACTCAATTTTTTCGCGTTCTTTTTCAGGCAACGCTGCGAAAGCGTCGGCTGCTTTCTGCTGGTCTGCATCCGAAAGTTCATCGAACGCAGCGCCCGAAGCGGCGGACAGCGGTTTGTCGGCGTGCTTCAGCGGACTGCCGCTGCCCATGTACCAAACAATGCAAGCCAGCCCGGTGAACGTCCAGGCGACCGTACAGAAGCGTTTCAGGAAGTTGCCAACCGTGAAACCAAACCGGCCTTCAAACTCCGTCTTTCCCGCCCCGCAAACACCCATTATGTGCGGCTGCACAACGATACCGGCCAATGCCGTAAACGACAGCATGAAGACGTAGAACACGGTGATCGGCTCTTTACCCAGCGAGGCGGCCACGTCGGCATCGGCCACCAGACTCAGCATACCTTCTTTCATGCCGGCCTGTCCGTGCAGTTCTCCAAATCCGCCGATCATCTTGAACACAAACGGCAACAGCAGGAACGAAAACGTAATTGTCAGAATTCCCTGAATCAGGTCGGTAATAATCGCCGCCCCCAATCCGCCCGCCATGCCGTAAGTGACGAACAGCACCGTCATCGCCAGAATCGCGAATTCGTATCCTTGCAGTTGTCGCGTGGAAGAGACGATGCCGCCGCCCTTCTCACCAAACTCCAGCTTCGGAACCTGGATATCCATTTCGACGGCCACCCGGTCCAGCTCGCCGCCGGTGAGTGCGTTGACCATCTTTCCGCTGCCGTACAGTCCCCCGGCAATGAACACGATGGCCATCACAATGCCGTAAAACGAGTACAGTGTCGCGGTGCTGCTGTTGTAGCGGCTTTCGAAGAAGTCGGCGGTCGTCAACGCCCGCATACGGCGCATGATCGGTGCAACGATCCAGTAGAACGGCGTCGCCCACAGCCACAGGAACTGCCACCAGATGCCCACCAGACCCATTCGCCAGGTTCCGGCAACGACCGTAATCGCTTGTTCGCTACTTGTACCCGATCCAAATGCGAAGAACATCATGAAGATTTTGCCGAAACGGCGACCGCCCATGAAAAAGTCGGCCGTTGTCTTCACCTTCGTGATCGACCACAGTCCGATCACAAGAATGACCACGAAATAAATTGCGAGGATGGCCCAGTCGGCAACTCCAAGTCCCAGCCAATTGGCGGCGGCGAATAGCATGCGGTTCTCTCTGTATTACTTTGCGGATAATAATGGTGAGCAACAGGCCAACCAACGCGACCGCCACTTCACCCAGACCAGCCTACCGGTGACAGTTCGCAGTTGCAATTCAGCGATGCCTGCCAGCCAACGTTTGCCCTTCTCAGATTTTTCGCAAACTGATATTCCCCACGTATGTGTGGCGATTCAATGACAACCGATTTCCACAACCGACGCGTCACCGTAATGGGACTTGGGCGTTTCGGCGGTGGTCTCGGCGCAGTGCGGTTTCTGGCCGAACGCGGGGCGCGTGTCACTGTGACCGACCTGGCGACGGAAGCGGAACTGGTCGATGTGCTCTCGCAACTCGATGGATTGAACATTGATCGGTTTCGTCTCGGCGAACACGTAGAAGACGACTTTCGCGACGCCGACCTCGTTGTTGTGAACCCGGCGGTGCCGCCGGAGAATCGATTCCTCGACATTGCCCGTCGGGCCGGTGTGCCGCTTTCCTGTGAGATGAATTTGTTCTGGCAATTCAACCGTGGCAAGGTCGTTGCGGTCACCGGTAGCAATGGCAAATCGACGACGACTGCAATGATCCATTCCATCCTCAATGCGGCCGGTCTGCGCGCGTGGCTGGGCGGGAACATTGGCAAGAGTCTGCTGCCGGAAATTGACAACATTCAGCCGGATGACTGGTGCGTGCTGGAATTGAGCAGCTTTCAACTCGAAGAACTGGACCGGCTGAAAGCGGCTCCCGATGTCGCCGTTGTCACCAACTTCAGCCCGAACCATCTCGACCGGCACAAGACGTTGGACGCTTATCGGCAAGCGAAACAGAGCATTCTGCGCTGGCAGTCGAGCGAGCAGGTGGCGATTTTGAATGGCGAAGACGCGGATGTGAGGCAATGGCCGACATGCGGGCAGCGGTGGTATTTTGGTGGGTGTGATGCGGAATCACCGTCTGCGATGCGCTGCATCGCAGCTGTGGGCGACAATAGCTGCGATACAACGCATCGCAGAAGTGAAAACGTCAGCGAATTCCCCTTACGCGAATGGCTTACCCTGCCGGGCGAACACAACCTGCAAAACGCAACGGCGGCCGCGGCCGCTGCGCTGGCGGTGGGAGTCTCAATTGCCGACGTACAAACCGGCTTGGAGCGATATCAAGCACTGCCACACCGATTACAATTTGTGGCCGAAGTGCAGGGCCGTAAATTCTATAACGATTCTCTCGCAACCACGCCCGAATCGGTTACCGCCGCACTTAGCGCATTCGACGAACCCGTCGTGCTGCTCGCTGGTGGATACGACAAACAAGTCGACCTCGCGCCGCTGGCCGAAACAATTGCGATCGGCGCCAAAGCCGTCGCCTTGATGGGGCAGACGGCCGAACCGCTGCGCGAGTTGCTCGCCGCAAACGCAACTCAACCGGCCATGAATTGCCTGCGGTCATTCGATGAGGCATTCGCGTGGGCGGTTGAGCATTCATCTTGCGGCGATGTCGTGCTGCTCTCACCCGGCTGCGCCAGTTACGACTGGTTTCCCAACTTCGCCAAACGCGGCGAGCGCTTCGTCGAACTGGTTCACGAGTTCAAGCGTCACTCAGGCGAGCCGAGGGTGTAAAACCTCGGGTTCTTCGAGGTACCGGCCGGTTGACACCGGCCGCTCGCCATGCGTCCTCGCAACGGTTACGTCAATTCCGCGATCGGTGTACCGAACGGCAGAATTGGCATCGGGCGGCCGCTGTGATCTGGGAATGCGGTTTCCCAATCGATTCCGAGATGACGATACATTGTCGCCCATAAGTCATTGGGGGTCAGTGCGCGTTCCTGGGGATGTTCGCCCTTGGAATTTGTTTCGCCGACCACTTGACCGGTTTGCATTCCACCGCCACATGTCAACAGCGACATCGCATTCGGCCAATGGTCTCGCCCCGGTTGCATCACGCCGGTTTGGGAACCCACCTGCGTATTGACTCGCGGCGTGCGACCGAATTCACCGGTGACGATCAACAACACTTTTTCCGTCAATCCGCGGTTGTGCAGGTCTTCGACCAGCGCGGTGACTGCCTGATCGTAAACCGGCATGCGGTTTTTCAGGTCTTCATTCATGTGGCAATTGACGGCGTGCGAGTCCCAGTTGTAAACGCCGTTCTTCGGATGCGAGATTCCCGAGACGTAAGGGTTCTCCATCACCAGTGTCACAAAACTGCTGCCCGCTTCGACAAGACGCCGGGCCATCAATGCCCGTTGTCCCCACGCGTGCCGCCCGTAGCGGTCGCGGAGTTTCGAATCTTCGCGGGACAGATCGAAAGCGTTGCGCGCTTTGTCGCTGGTCAAAAGCTCAACGGCTTGCTGATTGAACTGGTCCATTGCATCCATCAGGCCGCTCGAATCAACGTTCCGCCGCAGGCGATCAAATCCGGTCAACAGCGTTTCACGGTCGTCCAGCCGGTTTTCCATTGCGGCCGACAATCCCAGGTTGCGGACCAGAAATTTCTCCTCGCTGGGATCTCCCGGCACATTGAACGGCACATACGACGGGCCGATGTACGCGGCTCCGAAACTATAGGTATCGACGGCGGCACGTCCGGCGTGCGTGATCGACACGTAGTTCGGCACGCCGATGTTACGCTGTTCGCGCATCTTCGCCACAATCGACCCGACAGCCGGCGCGTCGTTCACAAAGCCGGTGGGCGTTTTCGGTTTGCGACCGGTGAGGAACCGCTTGTGGCCACCGCCGTGGTCGGCGAATTTGTGGGCGATCGAGCGGACGATGTTGAACTTGTCGGCGATGCGGGCATGCCTTGGCATCAACTCGCAGATGTCCATTCCGGCAACGTTCGTCGAAATCGGATTGAACACGCCCCGGTAGTCCGACGGCGCATCCGGCTTCATGTCGTACGTTTCCATGTGCGGCGGACCGCCGGGAAGCCAGACGAAAATCACCGACGTGTCGGATCCGCTGCCTCCGCCCGTCGCGGCATCGGCGCGCAGTCGGAGCAAATCGCTCAAGGCCAACCCACCCAATCCCAATGTACCAGTCTGCAGAAAGCTGCGACGCGAAATTGGTCCGGGGCAACGGGAGTTCGGGCGTGTCATTCGGAAATCCTGCAGGGGCGAGAACAAATTCAACCTCTTCCTGATATCGAACATCAAAGTCGTCCGATGTGAGGGTAGTATGTCGCAAATTCGTTGTTGGTGTCAACTTCTGGCAGAATGCGCAGAGTTTCTACTTTGTTGTGAGAAACGAACAAGTCTTAACGCATCGGGCAACTCTGTTCCCAATTGGGGCGGGATTGTGATAACCTGTTGACGCCGGTTCCGGATCGTGGACAAAATAATCGGTAATGGTGAAGGGTACTTCTTTTTAGGGCCTCCGCATGCTTACGATCTTCGATAGCTCCCGTACCCGTGGAACAACTCGCCGCGAAATGTTGCGGATTGGCACTTCCACTATCGGCGGACTGTCGCTGGCGTCAATATTTGCTGCGAAGGCGGGAGCGGCAACGGGTGACGGAGTAGTTAAAGACAAATCGGTTGTTGTCTTGAACCTGCAGGGCGGGCCGACGCAGTTTGAGACGTTCGACCCTAAAATGACTGCGCCGCAGGAAATTCGCAGCATCACCGGTGAAGTTCAGACGGCCATTACCGGTGTGACTTTCGGCGGCACGTTTCCGAAACTCGCTGCGCTGGCAGAAAAGATGGCCGTGGTGCGATCGTATCGGCATGGAATATCGAGCCACGGTCCGGCAGCCATGCACGTGATGGCTGGTGGCAACCCAACCGGCGCGATGATGGGCGCGCTGTATGCACGCGTTGCCGGTTTGACCGACTCGGTAACCGGAATGCCGGAAAACGCGCTGGTCACGCCCAGCGTCGTCGGCTCTCAGTACAAGTCGCTGTACCATAACGTTGGTCGCGTTTCGCAAACGGGAACGCTGTCGTCGGTTTACAAGCCGTTCGATCCCTCGGCCGGCGGTGAGATCATCGACAACATGCGGCTGGTTCTTAAAGGTAAACGGCTCGATGACCGGCGAACGTTGCTGCATGAACTGGACCAGTTGCGACATCGATTCGACGCTGACAGCGTCGTCGAATCGTCCAACCGGTTTCAACAACAGGCGTTCGACGTGTTAATTCGCGGCGTCGCCGATGCGTTTGATCTCTCACAGGAGCATCCCAAAACCGTTGCCAGTTACGATACCGGCGGATTTGAACCAACCGACGCAGTCAAGAAACGCAACAGCTACGCAACGCAATTTTCAGCCGTCGCACTTGGAAAGCAAATGCTATTGGCGCGGCGGCTGTGTGAAGCGGGCTGCGGATTTGTCACCGTCACCCAGGGGGGCTGGGACATGCACGGCGGCGGAAAAGAATACACGATGGCCGACGGACTAAGTTCGTTAACGCCGGCGGTTGATAAATCCGTCTCGGCGTTTATCGAAGATCTCGAACAGCGTGGGCTGAGCGACAAGATTCTACTGGTGATCCTCGGCGAATTCGGACGCACTCCGCGAATCAACAAAAACGGCGGCCGCGATCACTGGGGCAATCAATGCACGTTGGCATTCAGTGGCGGCGGGCTGAAAATGGGACAGGTCATCGGTCGGTCTGATCGGACCGGCAGCGCGCCGGCAACAACCCCCATTAGCAGCGGCAACGTGTTGGCAACAGTCATGCACACGCTGTTCAACCTCGGGGAAGTTCGCATTCTGCCCGGCATTCCCACCGACGTCGAACGAACCATCACCGGCAATCAACCAATCCAACAATTGGTCTGAATTCTCATTGGGCGGACAACGACGCCCAAAGCCCACGGGCAGCGCCCCGTGGGATCCTTATTCATCATCCGGCAGCAAATGCCCAAGCTTATCCCGCTTAGTCGCCAAATACCGGCGGCGGTTTTCGTTCGGCGGAGCGATGATGGGAATCTGCTCGACAATGCGGAGATCCATCCCGGTTAGCATCGGGGCGTCGGTCTTCTTCTTGTTGTTTGTCAGCAGCCGGAGTTCCGTCAGGCCGAGGTCTTTCAAAATTTGCATGCCCACCATGTAATCCCGCATGTCGGCCGAAAACCCCAGTTTTTCGTTGGCCTCGACTGTGTCGTACCCTTCACTCTGCAGTTCGTAGGCTTTCAATTTTGCCATCAGGCCGATGCCGCGCCCTTCCTGTGGGAGGTAAACCACCGCGCCGGTTCCTTCGCGATGAATCTGTTCCATCGCCATGTGCAATTGGTCGCCGCAGTCACACCGTAGCGAATCGAGCAGGTCGCCGGTGAAGCAGGACGAGTGCATCCGGATCAGCGGTGCCTCTGCCGACTGCAAATCGCCCCAGACAATCGCCAACGGTTCCTGTTGTTCGTGCTCGACGCGATAACCGATCACCGTCGGCGTTCCGTAGTCCTTCGTCGGCAACTTCACTTCGGCCAAACGATGCACGAGCTGCTCGCGCACGCGGCGGTATCGGATCAACTCGTCGATGCCGAGAATTGGGATATCGAACCGTTCAGAGAGTTCCCGCAGTTCGGCAGAGCCGGCCATTCCATGTCCAGTGGGGCTGCAGATTTCGATCAGCGCTCCCACCGGTTTCAGTCCAGCGAGCCGCATCAGGTCGGTCGTCGCCTCGGTATGCCCCGCCCGTCGCAGCACTCCGCCCTCTTTTGCCAGTAGCGTATCGACATGTCCCGGGCGAACAAAATCGTCAGCTGTCGATTGAGCATCGCTCAGTGCGCGAATTGTTAATGCCCGGTTCGCCGCGCTAACGCCTGTCCCGCCATCAACGTGATCGACAGGCGTCAGGAAATGTGTTCGGTGCAGCGCCGTGTTTCGCGTGCCTTCAACAATGGGGCGCAATTCCAGTCGATCGGCTGCTTCCTGAATCAACGGGACACATAACTTTCCGCGCCCGTGTGTCAGCATGAAGTCAACGATTTCAGGCGTGATCGATTCGGCGGCGCAAATGAAATCGCCTTCGTCCTCCCGCTCTTTGGCATCGACGACAATCAACATCCCGCCGCGCCGCAGCGTCGCCAATGCATCATCGACCACGTTGGCAGATCGACCGAATTGTTCTTGTGAAACACTCATCGAGATTCGGCGTCACCTTTCAAAAACTGGAGCGTCCGCGACACACGACCGTTTCAATAGGACGGCATCGGCGAAGGATGGCCGCGGGGACAATGCAACTTCAGATCAACGCAGCCTATTGTAGCGACAATCGAAACGGGCGACGAGGGGCTGCCCCGCGCATCACGATCGGGAACCGAGGTGGCTGTTTTTCTGGATGCGGCCGTCCGGATTCTTGACAATCCAACAAATGTTGATATGTTGTGGTGAGTGGCCTCGGCCCTTGTGGTAGCTCTTGAGGCCAATTATGCTTGATGTCAGGATGAGACTTGGTGTTTGGATGCAAGCGATGACAACAGGATGTTGCTTTTCGCTGCAAAAGATTTTGTTCAAGAAGTTAGACACTCCGGGATCGACAACATAGACAACCCACCAGTCGATCCAATCCGGGCCGCAATTACGCGTCCTCGAACCGCAGCGTCCTACCGATCAAACGGGAGAGAAGGAATGATCCGTTTCACATCAGCGATCTTGAGTACCACGGTCGCAACCCTCTTGTTCTTCGCGACTTCGCTTGATGCGAGTGCCGCACCGGCCGACGGGAAATCCGGGCTGGGTGATCCGGGGACGCTGAATTCCCTGCAGATCGATCCCAAGCTGAACGACAAGCAGGGGATCACCATTCGTGGTCGCGATGCCCGACAGCAGGTATACGTCACTGGTGTCTACTCCAGTGGGCAACAGCACGATTTCACGCAAAAGGTGAAATACACCACAGCGCCCGAGGGAATTGTCGCCATCGATGCGACGGGTCTGGTGACTCCGCTTAAGGATGGTGACACAAAACTGGTTGCGACTGGAACGGACGGGAAGACCGCTGAATTGGCGATTCATGTCGAAGGTGTTGCGAATCAGGTTCCCATTAACTTCAAGAATCAGATCGCCCCGATCTTCACAAAATTGGGCTGCAACAGCGGTGGCTGTCACGGCAAGGCCAGCGGCCAAAACGGCTTCAAGCTGTCGCTGCTTGGCTTTTATCCCGATGACGACTACGAATTTCTGGTCAAGGAAGCACGCGGACGCCGCCTCTTCCCGCCGGCCCCCGATTCGAGCTTGCTGATTATGAAGTCGCTCGGTCGCTCCCCGCACGGCGGTGGTAAGCGAATGGAGGTGGGAAGTTACGAACATCGCATGATGTACCGTTGGATCGAGCAGGGGATGCCCAAGGGAAGCCCAACTGACCCAACCGTGGCCGGCATCGAGTGCCTGCCCAAGGGCCGGATTTTGGATCGTGGTTCCGATCAGCAGATCACTGTCGTTGCGACCTACTCCGACGGCACGACCGAAGATGTGACCCGCATGGCGCTCTTCGAAGCGAATGACACCGAAATGGCGGAAACCACCGTCACCGGCGTCGTCAAAACGCTCGATTTGAGCGGCGAAGTCGCCATTATGGCCCGCTATCAGGGACAAGTTTCGACATTTCGTGCGACCATCCCGCTCGGTGCGGCGGTGGCCAACCTGCCGGCTCCGGTCAATGTGATCGACGAGACGGTCTTCAATAAGCTCAAAATGCTCGGCATTCCCCCTTCACCCCGCGCCGACGACGCCACCTTCATGCGACGCGTGCATGTGGACATTTCGGGGACTCTGCCCAGCCAAAGTGAAGCGGCTGCGTTTCTCGCCGACAAAGACCCACAGAAACGCGACAAACTCATCGACAGGCTGCTCGACAGCCCGCAGTACGCCGATTACTTTGCGAACAAGTGGAATCTGGTTCTTCGCAACAAGAAGCGGCAGGCCAACGATCTCGAAGGAACCTACGCCTTCTATCAGTGGATTTGGGCCAGTCTGTATGACAACAAACCGTACGACGAAATGGTGCGAAACATTCTGACCGCATCCGGCGACAAATCGTTTAACCCCGCGGTCATCTGGTACAGAGAAGTCGATCAGGTCAACGAGCAAGTCGAAGACACAGCCCAGTTATTCCTGGGTTTGCGGATTCAATGTGCCCGCTGTCACCACCATCCCTTCGAGAAGTGGAGCCAGAACGATTACTACAGCTTCTCGGCGTTCTTCAGCCGAGTCGGTCGTAAGAATCTGCAGCGAAATGCCGGTCGCTCGACCGAACGCAGAATCTTCCACAATGAAGGGACAGCAACCGCACGCAATCCGCGTTCGGGTGCGAATCTCAAGCCGGCCGGCTTGGGTAGTGCACCGTACGAAATCGCTGCCGACCGTGACCCACGAACTTATCTGGCCGACTGGATGAGTGCGAAAGACAATCCGTTCTTCGCCAAAGCGTTGGTCAATCGCTACTGGAAACACTTCTTCAGTCGCGGCATTGTCGAGCCGGAAGACGACATGCGGGAAACCAACCCGCCGTCGAACCCCGAATTGCTTGACGGGTTGGCAAAGTCCTTCATCGACAGCGGGTTTGATCTCAAGCAGTTGGTTCGCACCATCTGCCGGTCGAATGTGTATCAACTCACCTCGTTGCCGAACGAACACAACCTCAAGGATAAGCAGAACTTCTCGCGGTACTATCCCAAACGGCTGACCGCTGAAGTGCTCTACGACGCGTTCCACCAGGTCACTAACACCACTCAGGGTTACAGTGGACTTCCCGCTGGCACACGTGCAACACAGTTGCCAGATCCGAGTGTGGGACCGTATTTCCTCAAGGTGTTCGGGCAGCCGCAAGGTGACACCGCATGTGAATGTGAACGGTCGCAGGAAGCCAACTTGGCACAGAGCCTGCATCTACTAAATAGTAATGAAGTGCAAACGAAGATCGCATCGGGTTCCGGACGTGCCGCTTTGTTGACGAACGACAAAGAACGTACACCCGAACTGAAAGTGCGGGAGTTGTACCGCTGGGTCTACTCACGCGAGCCTGTTGCCGAAGAATTGAAAATCGCGCTGGCTCATATTGAAAAGCATAAGGCCTCACCGAAGACCGCCTACGAGGATATTGTGTGGGCGTTGATCAACACCAAGGAATTCCTGTTCAATCATTGATCGGCAACCGTCAATGACCGGGCCGGACTTCCTCCTGCCATACAAGGTGTCCTGATCGCAGCCGAACGGAGATTTCGGCTGCGGTCGGCCCTCTTTTCGCCATGGCGGCAACGAGAGGGTATTGCACGCCCCGTGCAAATTATCCATGTTTCTTTTTTCGTTCGGCGATTTCCGCTTATCATCGGGTCATGCCCGTTGGTACGATGAAAAATGCAGTCTACTGTTGTGTGCATAGTACATGCTCAGCGGTTTGACGGCGCGTTGACTGAGTCGGTCGTCGTTGTGGAATTCCGACTCTGAGATTTTGAAGCGACCTTATCGAGGGCGATGCCAAACAGCTCAGATTTGTGTTGGCCCGTCTTCCGATTTCTAACGGCGATAGATTGGCTGTTCCACCACTTGTTGACATCGGGGTCAAGCGAAGACGGATCGCTTTTCTGGAGGGGGAGTAATGCGTAAGAATCGACTTAATATCTGTGTGGGGCAATGTCTCCGGAACTCCTTGGCAGGACTGTTGTCCTTCGCCTTGGCCTTCTGTCTGGTCGGCGCCAGTTCCGTTTCCGCCCAACTCCCGCAGACGCGGCTGTACTCCATCGCTCCGATGGGAAGTAAGGCTGGCGTAACGCTCGATGTCAAAGTGACTAACGGCGCCGACCTCGACGAACTGAATTCGTTGTTGTTCAATCATCCAGGCATCAAGGCCGTACCCAAGACACAAGACTCCGGCGGCAAGCAAGTTCCTGTCGCAAACACATTCGCTGTCACCGTTGCAGCCAATGTTCCTCCGGGAACCTACGAAGCGCGGACGGCCGGCCTGTTCGGCCTGAGCAATCCGCGATCCTTTGAGGTCGGTGATCGCGACGAGATTGCTGAAGCCGAAGGCAATAACACCCGCGAGCAGGCGCAGGAAATCAAGCAGAACGTCGTCGTAAACAGCGTCATCGGCGGCGCGACCGATATCGACTTCTACCGTATCGAGGGCAAAAAGGGGCAGCGAATTCTTGTGAGCTGCCGGGCGATTCAACTCGACTCGCGGCTCTCCGCCACCTTGGGACTTTACGATGCCAACGGCCGCCGTCTCAGCTATACCCGCGGCGACTCGCGCAACGATCCGCTTCTCGATGTAACACTCCCCGCCGACGGACAATTCTTCGTCAAAGTTCACGATTTTCTGTATCGTGGTGGAGCCGATTACGGATATCGCCTCATCGCCGGAACCGGACCGCACATCGATTACGTCTTGCCTCCATCGGGGACGCCCGGTTCCACATCAACCTATACGCTGTTCGGACGAAATCTTCCCGGCGGTCAGGATGCCGGCGTAAAGCTCAACGGAAAACCGTTGCAGAAACTCAACGTTTCCATCGCGCTGCCGAAAGACGAATCGACACTGCAGACGTCGGTTCTGTTGCCGTCGGCCGAAGCCGCAATTGATGCGATTTCCTACGTCCACAAGTCACCATCGGGCAGTTCCAATCCGGTGCAAATTTACTTGGCCACTGCACCGGTACTGGTCGAAAAAGAGCCGAATGATGAAGTGGCACAGGCGCAGCAAGTGACCGTTCCTGCCGAAATCGGCGGACAATTTCAGGCACGCGGCGATACCGACTACTTCGACTTCACAGCCAAGACCGGAGAGGTCTACTACATCGAAGTCTTCGGGCAGCGAAGCGGCGGATCGGCCGACCCGTACTTCACACTCGAACAAGTCACCAAGAACGACAAGGGCGTGGAATCCGTCAAACGCATCACCATTCAGGATGATAACACCAAGAACCTTTCCCCCAACGTGTTTGATACGATCACCGACGACCCCGTTTACCGCTTTCAGGTCCCGGCCGACAGCACCTATCGCGTGATGTTGCGGGACCGTTACTTTGAGGTGCGGGGATATCCGAACCTTGTGTATCGCCTTTCGATTCGTCGCGAGAATCCCGATTTTCGCGTGGTCGCCGTCCCCACGCCGCCGACGGCGGCGGCGACATCGATCGCCCAGTCCTGGTCGGTTGCCGTTCGCAAAGGCGACAACGTCAAAATTGATCTGCTTGCGTTCCGGCAAGATGGCTTCAACGGCACAATCGACGTGACCGTCGAAGGATTGCCCAAGGGTGTTGTCTGTAAAGGGACCAGCATTGGCCCTAAGCAGACCAAGTCAGTATTGATCTTCACTGCGACAGACGATGCACCCGAGTGGGCCGGACTCGTGAAGGTCATCGCCAAGGCACGCATCGAAGACCCACAAAAGGCACGGGGTGTCGTAACCGCCAGTGCTGCAGTGAAGGCCGCCGCCGCTGCGTTGCCGAAACTGCAGACGGCCCTCGCCAAGACCATCGACACACAGAACAAGGCCAAAGATCCACTCGCCAAGGCCAACGAGGCCGCAAAGAAGGCGACGCAAGATCGGGATGCCGCAAAGACGAAGTCAGACGCCGATGCCCTGGCGTTCAAGACGGCACAAGCTGCGGTCACCGCCGCTACCAAGAAGACGACCGATGCCGCCGCCACCGTCAAGACGGCGACCGCCGCCAAGACGGCTGCTGACAAGGGAACTGACCAGAACGCCAAGACGGCTGCCGCCAAAGCCTTGACCGATGCCCAGGCAGCGGCCAAGAAGGCGAATGAAGAACTGGTAGCTGCCAAGAAGACCGCCACTGCTGCCGATGCCGTCGCGAAGGCATCAGCAGCAGTTACAGTCAAGGCCGAAGCAGTGGTCAAGGACACCGGCAACAAGGCGAAAGCCGCCGACGCGGTGCAGAAGGCTGCCGACCTGGCCGCCAAAACAGCGACCGCTGCCAAGCAGGCCGGCGACAAGAAAGTGGCTGACGCTCAGGCCGGTCTCACAAAGGCCGAAGCCGACAACAAGGCTGCCAGCCGCGAGGTGGCTCGTTCGGCCCGGGTTGGAACAATTGCCTGGAGCGGTGCAGCGAATGTTCCAGGAATCGCGCGGGTTGCGCAATCGTTGGGACTTTCGGTTCTCAAAGAAAAAGCCCCTTACCAAGTCACCACCGACGTCTTCCGCGTCGAGGCGAATCAGAGCCGCCAGATTCTGGTACCCGTCAAACTTGCCAAACGCAACGGGTTTGATAACGCCGTCGCCCTCACTTTCCAAGGCCTGCCCGCAAAAACCAACATCGTGATTGCCAACAAACCAATCGCAAAGGGCAAAAACGAAGTCTTGCTGCGTGTTTTCCTGAATGCCAACGCGGTCGTTGGCACCTACACCCTCTATCTCAAGGGACAGGGGCAGGTGCCATACAAACGGAATCCCGAACGCGAGGTTGCAGCGAAAGCCGCACAGGTCAAGGCAGCCGAGGTTTTGAAGACAGCACAGGAAGCCGCCAAGAAGGCAACTCAATCACGTGATGCTGCGAAAAAGAAGGCCGCCGCCGATGCTTTGGCCTTCAAGAAAGCGACCGACACGGTGACTGCCGCAACGAAGAAGGCAACGGTTGCCACGGCAGCCGTCAAAGCAGCAACCGATGCCAAAGCTGCCGCAGATAAAGGAACTGATGACAATGCCAAGGCGGCTACCGCCAAGGCATTGACCGATGCACAAGCTGCAGCAAAGAAGGCAGATGAGGACTTAGCTGCAGCCAAGAAAGTGGCGGCCGCCGCCGATGCAGTCGCAAAGACATCTGCAGCAGCAAATGTCACAGCTGAAGCTGTGGTCAAGACAACGGTTGCCGCATCGACGGCTGCCACGGCGGCGAAAAAGGCAGCCGACACAGCCGCGACGGCTGCAACAAATGCAGCCAAACCAAAGAACATCAATTGCTTCTTCACATCGACGCCAATTGTCATCGATGTGAAACCGGGTCCGGCCACGCTGACAGCTGTCGCGCCCGGCGGTGGGGCTCTCAAGAAAGGGCAGAAGATCGACGTCAAGGTGACCATCAAACGCATCAACGGTTTTGTTGGTCCGATCACCTTAACGCTTCCGGCAGTGCCAGGTGTCACAGGGGTGACTGCCCAGCCCGTTACGATTCCGGCAGACAAGAATGATGGCGTACTTTCAATTCAGGCGGCCGGCGATGCCACCGAAGGTCAATTGGCCAACCTCGTGGTGCGCGGCACAATGGACTTCGCCGGAAAAGCGGCCGTCGATGTGCCGGTGGTCGTTAAGGTTGCAAAGTAAACAGACACGACTCGAATATGTTTCGGCCACGAAGAAATCGCGGTCGCAATAAACTGAATGGTATGTAATACAGGGGTTTCTCTGATGCGAAAACTGATCGCGAGCCTGTTTGTCGTTTGTGGGTTGGTCGTCTACGGCGTCACGGCACATTCGGCGGATGAAAAGCCGGCCAAAAAAGCGGGCGTAATCGAAGCGGCTGCCGTTAATCTGGGCCGGCCGGTCGATTTTGATCGCGACATCCTGCCCATTTTCGAGAGCAGTTGTATCGCGTGCCACAACATTGCCATCGACGAAGGCAAATTGTCGCTGGAAGATGTTGAGAGCGTGATGAAAGGCGGCAAACGGGGGCCGTCGGTGGTGCCAAAGCAGCCTGAAAAGAGCCGCCTGTTCCTGTATGCCGCGCATGCAGCGAAGCCCATTATGCCGCCGATGCCGAATAAGGTTGACGCTGAAACGTTGACACCGAAACAACTTGGTTTGATTCGTCAGTGGATTCTGGAAGGTGCGACCAAGGGAATGGGAGCGTCGCGCGAGTCGGTGCAGTGGCGGCCGCTTCCATCGACTCTCAAGTCGATTTACAGTGTGGCGTTATCTCCGTGGGGGCGATTTGCCGCCGCCGGTCGTACGAACCAAATCAGCGTCTACGACCTTTCGAGCAAAAAAGAAGTGGCGCGGCTGGTCGATCCCGCACTCGCCACTGTCGAGTACGATGGCGGGCTGATGTATCCCGGTGGCGCCGCTCATCGTGACTTCGTCAACTCCCTGGCGTTCAGTCCCGATGGCAATTTGTTGGCATCCGGTGGCTTTCGCGTCGTGAAATTGTGGAAACGCGTGACCGAACCAAAACGGTTCGCCCTGCCCCTCGGGCAGGATGTCACGGCCGTTGCCATCAGTGCTGATGGCAAGCTTGCTGCGATCGCCGTGGCCGATAAGACCGTTCGCCTCTGGAACCTCGTCGATGGTAAGCCGGGAGCAACGCTCAGCGGCCACACCGACCGCATCACCGGACTCGAGTTCTGGCCCCGCGCAGAAGAGCAGGCCGAAGTCAGCCGTCAGGTGACAACCACTGCCGCAAATGTTGCCGCTGCAAACAAAAAACTTGCGACAGCGAAACAGGCCGTGGCCGACTTTGCCGCCCATCCTGATCCAAAACTGGATGAGGCAGCGACGAAAGCAAAGCAGACACAGTTGGCAGCCGCGCAGACCGCTGCGGAAGCCGCGTTGAAGGCCGCCAGTGATGCAGCAACTGCCGCCACCACTGCCAGTGCTGCCTTCGACAAGAAAGCCGCCGAGCAGTCGCGACTAATTACAGTCTCCGCAGATAAGACAGTTCGAATCTGGAAAGCAAGCGATGGCTCGGCGATCGCACAGTTGCAGACGCCGGCAGCAATTAACGACGTTGCGACCAACCGTGACGGCAGTCAGTTTGTCACCGCCGAAGCAGACAACACGCTCCGCGTCTGGGCCTTTCCAATCGTTGAGACAAAGCTGGCAGAGGGTGAAAAGAAGGACCCAGCCAAGCCCGCCGTTGTACCGGTGTCTGAGCTGAAAGGGCATACGAAGCCGGTCACATCGGTTGATCTGGTCTTCACTCCCGGTACGCAAGTCGTTTCCGGCAGCACCGATGGCACCGTTCGCACATGGGATTTGGCCGGTGCAAAACAGATTCGTTCGATGAATCACGGCGGCCCGGTTTTGGCCGTCGCAGCCCGTGGCGATGGGCTACGTCTCGCTTCGGTTAGCGATAACGGAATTGGAAAACTCTGGGAAACGAGCAACGGAAAGCAATTGGCGGAACTCAAGAGTGACGTCAAATTGCAGCGACAGGTCACCGAGCGGGTTGAGGAACAGGCCGTTGCCAAACAGCGTGTTGCTCTAGCCGATGCTGCTTTCAAAGCGGCCGATAAGAATCTCAAGGATCGTGAGGCAGCTACCAAGAAAGCGACCGATACCAAGACCGCTGCCGACAAGGCCATCGCCGATCCCGATAAGAAGAACAAGGATGCGGATGCCAAGCTGAAGGCAGCGAAGACTGCACAAGGGACGGCCGCTAAAGAACTCAAGGTTGCCCAAGACGCCGCCACAAAGTCGGCAGCAGAACGCGACGCCGCAACAAAGAAGGCTGCGGCCGATGCTGCGACGCTGAAGGCATCACAGGCAGCCGCTACAGTCGCTGCGAAAACTGCTGCTGGTGCGGAAGCAGCCGTCAAGAAAGCGACCGAGCAGAAGGCTGCCGCCGACAAGGGCGACGACGCAAATGCCAAAGCGGCAGCCGCTAAAGCGTTGACCGACGCTCAAGCGGTAGCGAAGACCGCCGTCGATGGCTTCGCCGCGGCTAAGAAAGCAGCGACCGACGCCGAGGCGACAGCGAAAGCCTCTACTGACGCTAAGACAAAGGCCGATGCCCTTGCCAAAACGAACGACGCTGCGGCAAAAGCTGCCGATGCAAAGAGCAAGGCAAGTGTCAAACCCACTCAGGATGCCGAGAAAGCCTTTGCTGCCACACAGGTGGCATTGAAAAAGGTAAAGGACGCGGCGGCACAGGCTCTTCGCAGCTTAAACCTGTCGCAAAAAGCTGTTGTAACGGCTAAGGCACAAATCGCCGAACGGACCAAAACCAAAGATGCCGAGACAGCCTCGCAGAAGCTGGCCGACGCGGATGTGACCAACGCACAAGCAGCCGAGAAGGTCGCGGCGAAGCCACTTCGCACGGTTGCGTTTTCACTCGATGGAACGCAGGTCGTCACCAGTGGTGATAATGCGGCATTGCGTTCCTGGGACGCGACAACCGGCCTTCCGTTGGACGCTTATATTGCCCACCAGGGACCGGTGACAGCGATTGCATTTAGTGCCACCGGAACGATTGTGACCGGAGCAAACGACAAGACGGCCTCAGCCTGGTCGGCTGCCCCCCAGTGGAAGCTGGTTGGTCAGCTTGGGGCAAATAAAGAGAATTCTCTCGATCTGGCAGCCTCGCCGTTCGTCAATCGCATCCTGACACTCGATTTCAGTAGCGATGGTAAACTGCTGGCAACAGGTGGCGGCGATCCGTCACGCAGCGGTGAGTTGATGATCTGGGATGTCGAGAAGCAACAATTGGTGCGCACAATTGAAGATGCACACAGCGATACCGTGATGGGCGTAGAATTCTCCCGCGACGGTCGCACACTGGTTTCCGGTGCCGCTGACAAGTTTGTGAAAACGTTCGATGTCGCTACCGGAAAGCATATTCGATCGTACGAAGGGCATACGCATCACGTGCTCGATGTGAGCATCAAAGGCGATGAAAGCACGATCATCAGTGCTGGTGCCGATAACGTCATTAAGGTCTGGAACACTGAAACCGGCGAGCAACGCCGCACGATTTCGACGTACAAGAAACAGGTTGTCTGCGTGCAATACATCGCCGCAACCGACAACTTCATCAGTTGCAGTGGAGATAAGACCGTCCGGCTATTCACCGCAGCAAACGGTTCGAACCGGCGCAGTTTCACCGGGGCTGGCGACTTCATGTATGCAGCGGCCTGCTCGCGCGATGAAGGCATCGTGCTTGGTGGTGGTGAAGATGGTGTGCTTCGCGTTTGGAATGGCAAGAACGGCCAGGTTATCGCCGCGTTCGAGCCGCCTCAACCGGTTGTTTCCAATACCGCCATCGCAACTGCGGGCAAATAGTCCAGTCCATCACGGCACGCAACCGCGCGGAGCCGCTTGATTCTAAATCCAACAGCCGCCACACTGCTGAGTGTGGCGGCTGTTTTCTTTCGGCCAGTACCAGACGAAGCAAAAGCGAGATTCACAATGTCGAAGCAGTTGGGGCAGCGGATTTTTGACGAGCTCGAGAAGATCGTGTTGATCGATCCTCATTCTCACATCAACCCGCATTCGGCGGCATCGGAAACGCTGGCCGACATTATGGGTTACCATTACTACACCGAATTGGCCCACGCAGCTGGACTGCCGCGAGAGCGAATTGAAGAGCCAGGACTCGATCCGAAAGAAAAGGTTAGTCGCCTCGTTCCCATGCTGGCCGCGCTGGATAATACGGTGCAGGTCAGCTGGCTGATCGAGATGTGCCGCGAGTTCTTCGACTTTACCGATGACCGCATCACGCCGGACAACTGGGAATCGCTGTATGATACGGCGGCCAGCCGCATGGCTGAGCCGGACTGGGAAGACCGCGTTTTGAAGCAAAGCGGGCTGGAACGGGTTTTCCTCACCAACGACTTTGACGATCCGCTCGAAGGCTTCAACACCGATCGCTACATCCCCTGCCTACGGACCGACGATCTCGTGTTCCATCTGGCAAAGCCCGAAACGCAAGAGCGGCTGGCAAAGGCGTCTGGCATCGAGCCGGTCGATTGTGGGTCTGTCGTTCGGGCGATTGGCCAATTGTTCGATCATTTTAAAAGTCGAGGGGCGCGAGCCTGCGCGATTTCGCTGCCGCCGGATTTTCATCCCGGTCCCGTTGATCAGTCAACGGTTGAGCCAATATTGCAGTCGATGTTGGGCGGTCGTTCGGTTTTAACAGAGGACGAATCTCAAGTCGTTTCCCGATTCGTATTCTGGACGTTGGCAGAAATGTGTGCCGAGCATCGATTGCCGTTCGATCTGATGATTGGCGTTAATCGTCGTGTGTACGAAGACGGCGTGCATCAGGGGCAGGATCTGTTCGACAGCAGGACTTCGCTTTTGCAGTATCGAGCATTATTTAATGCCTTCCCGCAGGTCACCTTTCCCGTCTCGGTCCTTGCACAGACGAGCAATCAAGAATTGGTCAGCTACAGTTGGATTTTTCCCAACGTCGTAACGAACGGCCACTGGTGGTATTCCAACATTCCCGCTTACATCGAATTGGATTGTCGCAGCCGTCTTGAAGCCGTTCCCCGCACCAAGCAAATTGGTTATTACAGCGATATGTACAAGCTCGAATTCGCGCTGCCCAAGTTTCGCATGTACCGCCAGGTGCTTGCCGGCGTACTGGGACGCGATTTCGTCATCGGCCGTGGCTGGTCGGAGGAAGAAGCAGTATCCCTTGGCCGGCAGGTATTGCGCGGCAACGTTGAGACGATTTTCAACTGCTGACGCAGTTTTCTTCATCGGATGGGATGTGCCACCGATGGAGAGATTACCGGAGATGCGAGTTCGGAAAACCGCAATCGTGTGACACTTCAATCGAAGTTGGGTGACACAAGCAGTTGCACGAGTGGAACACCCCCCATAGAATCGAGGGACGTCTGTTTATATTCGGTGCGTTTTTTGCTCTCGGTTTCCTTGCTGCCTCTGGACCTTTCAGGACGCCATAATGCCGCGGTTTGTTTTATTGCAGGGTGGAGAGGTCATTCCGTTTCCCGTGACCAAAGACGTGATGTTGCTCGGGCGTCATCCCGATTGCGACATTCAGTTGCAATCGAACATGCTCTCGCGTAAACATGCGCGGCTGGTCAGAGAGGATGGCTCCTTTTTTATCGAGGACTTGGGCAGTGGGAACGGCACATTCCTCAATGGAAAACAAATCGAAACTCGCCTTCCCATCAATCACAATGACCGCGTCAAACTCGGTCCGCTGCTGCTGCGGTTTGAGGTTGAGGCTGAGGGGGGCTCTCAGCAGGCTGCTCCGGTTCCGCAGGAAAAACCCGAGGCGATGGCCACCGTCGAAATCGCCGCCGACGAAGAGGACGGTCCACCCACAATTATGGGGGAAGCGGCCGGCGCAGGTGGCTACGGTGTCCTTGAAGTGCGTCCCGAAGCCAAGCTGAAAGCTGTTTTGGAAATCAGCCGCAGTCTGGCCGGCACCGTCGAAGTTGAAGCACTGCTCCCGCGGATTCTGGATACTCTGTTCGGCATCTTCCCGCACGCCGACCGTGGTTGCATCATGCTGAAAGATGACGAGACCGGGAAGATGATCCCCCGGGCAATGAAGCATCGCCGGGAAGATGAAGACGCAACCGTTAAGCTCAGTCGCACCATCGTCAACAAGGTGCTCGGCGAGAAACAGGGCATTTTATCGGCCGACGCCACCAGCGACGATCAGTTTCAAGCAAGCGAGTCCATAGCCAATTTGTCGATTCGATCGATGATGTGTGTGCCGCTTCTCAATCTCGAAGGTGAGCCAACCGGGCTGATCAATATCGATACGCTCAATCCGCTGCAGCAGTTCAAGCCCGAAGACCTCGAACTATTGCTCGCAGTTGCCGGACAGGCGGCGTTGTCTTTCGAGAGTGCTCGCCTGCTGGTGAGTTATATGGAGAAGCAAAAGCAAGACAGCGAAATGGAGATCGCGCGCGGTGTGCAGCGGGCGTTATTGCCGGAGAAACTTCCCGAGGCCGATGGGTGGGACTTCTACGCATCGTACGAATCGGCCCAGGCCGTTGGGGGCGATTATTATGATGCGATGAAGCTTGCCAGCGGGAAAATCTGCCTGTCGTTCGGAGACGTCGCCGGCAAGGGCGTTCCCGGCGCTCTCATCATGTCCCGCATTGCCAGTTGTGTGCAAAACACGATGAGCTTTGTCGAAGACGTCGAGGAAGCATTTACCGCCATCAATCACCACATGTGTACCAGCATGGTCGAAGGCCGTTTTGTCACGTATCTCCTGGCGGTCATTGATCTGGAAACCAACGAAATGACGTTGGCTAATGGCGGCCACATGTCTCCAATGATTCGCCGGCCGGACGGATCGATTGAAGAGTTCGATGAAGAAACGATTGGCTTGCCAATTGGCGTGATGGAAGGCTATCCATACGAGGTCGTCAAACGCGTCATCGAGCCAGGAGACACGGTCGTGTTCTTTACCGACGGTGTCGATGAGGCGATGAACCCTGAGGGGACTCTTTACACCCTGGAACGGATGCGAGAGTTTATCGCGGACTCCAGCAGCAAGTCTGACGAACTGGGGCGGGCGTTGTTGGCCGACGTTCGGGCGCACGCCAACGGACGGGCACAAAACGACGACATTACTATTATGACGTTCGGCCGCCATCCGGAATAAAAGAAGAGGGGGAGATGGAGAGACAACGAGATGGAGAGACAACGAGATGGGGAGAATGGCGACAGCGATTTCACTGGTCCGTCTCTCCATCTCCTTGCCTCCGACACTCCCCCTCTTCCTGGTTCGTCTTAGAACTTGAGTTCGGCCGGTTCAGCCACTTGGCGGTAGCCCATACTTCGCAACACTTCCAGCACTTCGCTCCATGTGGGAAATTGCCGGCCGCTACGGCGTTTGTAGTCGTCCATTTCCTTCATGAATTCGATCTCGTCGTCCGAATAGTCGCGTTCGCATGTTGTCGGATCAATCTGCCGACGTCGTTCGACTTTTCGACGTGGAGTCTTGCGGCGTTCCTGTCCCTCGAATTCCGTCTCCGCCACTTTGACGCGGCGTTCTTGCACGTTTCGGCGGTCGTCCATGCGCCGATTCACGATGAGCTGTGTTTCCATCTCTGCCTGTTTGACCATGACGTTTGAACCTCTTTTCTGCGCTCCGAAGTGTCGGACTGCTTGGGGGGACGACTCGTCCTGAATTGCACCGACTCCCTGTGTTCTTGCATGTGGGGCAACTATTGTTTCATCGACATCGCCGACGGCAAGACTCTAGCGTCTGCGAAAGAGTGACAGGTGGGATAAAGATTGCGGATTGCGCAGTCCAGCCGGTCGTAGAGGTTGTCCCGCTAATTCGGCTTGTGACCTGAAAGCAGGCTGACGAGAAGACGGCGGGAGCATTCGACGCAATCCTCGCAGCCGATTGAATAGCCGCGCGTCCTCGCCGTCGCGTTCAACGGCTCGCTTTGCCGTCGGCTGGATTCGCTGTGATTCCCCAAGTCAGGCGAAAGCGGCGACGGTCGGCGTGGGCGGCGACAAACACGGTGTCGAATGCCCGCAGCAAATCGTTGAGCATCTCGACTCGCTTCGCAGACGCCTCGGGGCTGACCTCTTTCGATCCGGAAAGTCGGGCCGACAAGAGCAACTCGTGTTCGTCGATGACGCCTCGAAGCGCCGCCACATTGACATACAACAGTTGGCTATTTGTAGGGAAGTAACGCTTTGCCGTATTGCGAAATGCCGGGGCTGTCGCCAGCGAATTGTTGGCATCAAGACCGATGAACTCTTTTATCGCAATCGGAGATGTTCCGATTGCGAGTTGGTCAGTCGTCATCGCGAAGCCAGGTTGCAGCGATTGACCCATCTTGATTGAACGGACCAAAGTGCCGGACTGCGTCGATTCTGTTTCGACGTCGGCAAACTTGCCGTCCGTCTCTGCGCCGCCAACTGGCGCGATCAAACGCAGCGTGGTTTCCAGCGCATTGTCAACACCATCGCGAAGCGTGATCTTTCCACGTGCGACTTGTCCGGGGGGCGGCAGTTCGACGCCGATGACCGAATCCAGTGGTGATTGATCGACGGTTTCGCTTGTAGATGCAACAACGTAAGCCCCCCAGTTGTGTCCCAGGGCCGGCAGGACATCATCGAACAAACCAAATCCAACCAGCAGCCCCCGGCCGAGTTGACGCAGTCGGCTCCAGTCGTCCTGCTTCTCATCGGGAATCCAGCCGATCAAAGCCCGTGCGACATCGGCCAAATCGTTTCGGCCGGCGACTGCGGCAATTGCGCGGCGCGGAACTCGGCTCAAGAACGCCGGCAAGCTTTCAGAGTCAGCAATATTAGCCGCTGGGATTCGCGCAACAGATTCGTTCGGCCGCCCATCGTAATGAGCCACTCCCTCGACAAGAATCCCTCGCTCGTCCACAGACAGCGAGAAGGCAATTGAATCACATCTTTGCCACGCATCAGCAATGAACACACCAATTTTTGATTTATCTGCACCAAAGTCCACGCGGTCATCCCATGCGCGGGGATTGAGGTGCAGCGACACGAATCGCTGCGATGACAATTCTTCGCGGGCCGTTTGGTGGGCTGGCGAGAGCAGGAAATGACGGCGGGACTTTGCTGCTTCTAAGTCAGTGCCGCCATCGGTTGACAACGAATCCCCTATCCCACGAAAAGTGATCGTGCGTTGGATCGCAGCCTCGTTGTCCGAGAATGCAAAAACGTCGTCAAAGACAACGTAAAACTGTGGCGGCATCGGCTTGCCCGCGGGGCCGGTTCGTGTTCGTCGGACGTATTCGTATCCCTCAAATGTTGCTCGCTTCAATTTCGAGCGCTCGATCCGGTTCCAGAGAGCCACGGCCGATTTTAGTGTGTCTGGACTGCGAGCCTGCGTGATGAGGACCGCTTGGGTTTCGTCTTTGCCCGTTGGGTAAACTGCCAACACAAAAGATTGGCCAAAAACATCATCGACCATTTGTCTCAGTGAAATCCCAACCAGTTTCTCAATCACTGTCCTGGAAGCATCCAGCTTGCCAAAGTCGTCGCTCGCCTTCCATTGACGAAAAAGGATCGTTTGTTGAAGTCGCTTGACGACCTCACATTTTTCTAATTTCGGCAATTCTTTGCTCAAACCGGTGACTTCAACGACCAGTCCGGCGTCTTCGCCAACCAATCGCAGCAGTCCGGCGTCTGCTTCGACAGCAATTACCGGGGCCGTGTGCAACAGGATGCAACCAGCCAACGCAATTATCATTCGACCAATTCGATTCACTGTCTCGTGCATTACGTTGTCGGCTCCGCTTCGGTCGAAATGGTTTCAAACAGAAAATCGATGGCCTGTCCGACGTCCCGTCGAATCGGCTCCAATTCCTGTCCCCAAGGGGTCGATTGCTCCGAATCATCCGAGTTGGAGCCGAGTGCATTTGTCGGATCGGCGGTCGGCAGCGTCTGTTCGGGAATGAAGGCAACTGTGTCGGTGAAGACCTCCGCCGCATCGCGGGCCAATCCCATGTAAGCAGAGCCGGCATCGCGAACCAATGCCTCCACGTCCGCTCCGGCTGCCTCATCGTCGGTCATATTCCGATTTGGCACGGCGTGACTCGTCGTCGGCATTTTGCCTGCCAACTGTTCTTGAACAGTTGGCGGGTCAAACAGAGTGGCGATCGAACACAGCACGAGTGCTGCGGAGGCGATAACGGCCAACGCACTGTAGCGTTGCCGCGATGAATGAATTTGGTCGGAAGCCGTTTTCGCCGTTTGTAAGAATACTGTCGGGCGACTTTCCAACCGGGTGGACGTGGCGATGTTCGCAGTCTCGACATCCTGCGATGTCGGTTGAATGGCGTATTCTTCGTTTTCACGAAATGCATGTTGCGCCAAGATTGCATCAGCCAGATCAATCTCTGGTTGACCGGAATTCCATTCGGCAACGGCCACGCTGAGCAGCAGGTACTCTTCCCACTGCCGACGACAATCGTCGCAATCGGCTGCGTGAGCGCAGAACGTTGCCTCATCGACTGACGCTCGAGATTCGATCGCCTCTCGCAATCGCTGTTCAAATTCGGTGCAGTTCGAAACCCGCATCCGTCACAACTCCTCTGCGTATCAAAGAATCGGCCAGTTTTCGGCGGGCGCGGTGCAACCAGGTTTTTACCGTCCCCTCCGGGCATTGCATGATCTTAGCCACTTCGGCGCAGCTCAACTCCTGCTGATGAAAAAGGACGAAACACATCTTGTAGTCGTCTCGCAACTCTCCAAGTGCCAATTGTAACTCTTCGGATAAACCCAACGACTCCAGTTCGGCAGCACCGGCCGACGGATGAATCTGTAATTCGGTCGGCTTCGGCAAGCGTTTTCGCTTTGACAGCGCCGTTCGACATCGATTTGCGGCGATTGTCAGCAGCCACGGCTTAAACGGTCTCGAAGAATCCCATTTCTGCAAGCTCCGAAAAACCCGCAAGAACACGTCCTGTGCGACATCTTCCGCATCTTCCCGGTGACCCAGCATTCGATGGCATAAGCCGAAGACGACTCCCTGGAATCGCTCGACGAGCATGCGCATACAGCCCTCGTCACCGTCAAGACATCGCCGGATCAGGCTCGCGTCATCGATCACCTGTTTTCCAGACAACTCTGACATAACTACCCGTGATCAGCGGTTCGGGTTTCAACAGGTTGAGAATCGGTAGCCGGTCAACTGTCAGCCGAAGATTCTGACGGTCTTGTGGCACCAACCTCCGTAGTTAGCAGCGGGATGTGAAAACGCGACACCAATTGTCGCTGTTATCATCGTTTGACGACCTCACGGGCAACCAGTCGCGCGGCCTTTGCTGCATGACGGATCGTAAATACCCGTGCCTCGATCTGCTCTTCGGTGAAATAGCGGCCAGGTTCGCTTCTTGGCAGGCCGGCCAATTCCAAGGTCAACGGCAACAAGTCGAGGAATTCGCGGTATCGCTGTTTTTGTTGTTCGATGGCTTCAGCCACTGCTTGGACTCCTTTTTTGCATTGTTCAAGAAATCACGCAAGACTCGATGCGCTAATGCGTTGGCTCGGCACGGTCGAAGGAGACGTTCTCGTGTGGCTGTGGATTCCTGCGTGAGAAAATCTGTCGGACCTGCGCGCTGCCAATAGCAAGTATCAATACAGTATGCGGCAGCGGCTGTCACAACGCCAGAGCAAGACAACGCATATCGCGCACGACAGAAGCGGATCGTCGTTCGCGAGACAGGTGACGCACTGCGAAAACGGCATCGGGACTTCTCGACGGTTCACCGCAATGAAGGGGAACACGCCAACTGTTTGACCGGACGGAGTTTCCAGAAACAGACAATGTACAATACCACCGCTGCAGACGTTCGCTCAGCGAGGCATCGTCCAACAGTGTCTGGTGGTAGGCACTTCTCTATCCGCCGGGAAGCCGGTTCTTCATGTTCTTGATAGCTTCAGCGGCCATCGTCGAGGGATTGGACTCCGGCGCGCCGCCGCCTTCTTCTGTTGGAGCGACTGGTTTCTTCTCGGGCGTAGTGGCACCGGTCGATTCCGGATCGGGCAACTTGACCGGAATTTCGGTCGCTTCAGCCGCTGGTGCAGATTCGGGGGCAGCAACCTCGGCTGGTGGATACTGTCCGGCTGGCGGATATTGCATCTGCTGGGGCGGATACTGCATCGGTTGTTGCGGAAATTGTCCGGGTGCCGGCATGTAGCCGGGATAGGGATATGGTTGTTGAGGGTACCCCATGCCAGGTTGCGGCGGATATGGATAGCCCGCCTGTTGGGGAGGATACGGCATTCCACCGGGCGGCATCTGTTGTGGAGGAAACGGCTGTCCTTGTTGGTCCACGGTCGCCGGTGAAGGAGGAGCCGGCTGGGCGGTTGCTTGCTCAGTCTCAGCGACGGCAGGCTGCTCTTGAGGAGCAACGACGGTGGTGTCGCTCGCGACCGCTTCACCGCTACTCTGGGTTTCCACCGGCGAATCCGACAGGTCGAGGACCGTGTCGGTGGTCGCCATCTCGGTTGTTTCGGGAGCGACATCGTGTGGCAAAGTCGATTGGGCGGCATCCAACTCAGAGTCCGAGTCGTAGTTGACTTGTCCACCAAGGATGCGAATTTCGAAGCTCAATGCTCCGACTCGAATCTTGTCGCCATCCTTGAGAATGACTTCGCCGTGCAGTTGCGAATCGTTGACGTATGTGCTGTTCGTGCTGCCGAGATCTCGCAGTCGCACAGTGAAATCGTCAATCGAAAAGACACAATGGTGCCGACTAATTTGCTCACTCGCAGGTCGCAACTGGCAATCTTCGCCGCGACCAATCAAAAAACGCTTTTTGGCCAGTGGAATTGATTTTCCGGAGTGAGTTCCACCGGTTACTTTCAGCTCGGCCTTGAGCATGGAGAAAGGACCTCCCGTAAAGGAAAAACCGCGCAATCCCGAGTGAACCGAGATAGCCGATGCGCTCAGCTAAACGAACCAATTGCCGCAGCGAAAAGATGCCCACGGACTTGGTTGCCAACAATTGTTGGCAGCTAAAACTGCGCCGCGAGGGTGCGTACAGGACCCCAAAGTGACCCCGTATCCAACCCTGTTTCCGAATCGGAGAGGTTTATGCAAGAAAAAGAAATGAGTCGTCAGGTTGCCTTGTTGTCGCACAACACCCCAAAAGATGTTGATACGAACGGTATCGACAGAAAACTGCCGGAATAATAATTACAGACTACCTGAACTTTCACGCTAACAGCCGCCAGCGGAATTGTCAACGACCTATTTCCCTAAATCACCTACTCAGGCTGGGGAAATTCCCCCGTACAGGCCATGTCAAAACGCATTGAACTAACCAAAAAACTGCCGCGGTCGATGGCTCTTGTTCTCTCGTCCACTCGAACGCCGTTAAGGCGACAAACCGGAAAGAACCAGTCAAACTCGCCACAATAAACTGCAATATGAAATCCGTTAGAAGCACTGGCATGGTAATCTTGGTATATTGCGAAGACAAGAGAGACTGCCGGGCGAGTGGAAGGGCTGCCGTCCGTAGGGAATTCACAAGGATTTGCAGGTACCCCAATGTCGCATTCTCGTTCCGTTCAAGTCGTGTTTCTCACAATTCTTACGTGTTTGGTTTCGGTAGCGACGGCGGACGCGGCCGACGCCAATGCGGTGGAAGCGGCGGTGGAGTCGATCACTGTCGATGAGCTGAAGCAACACGTCAACGTGCTTGCCAGCGACACATTCGAGGGGCGGGAAGCCGGTTCACGTGGCGGCAAAGCCGCCGGTGCCTACTTGATCGACACGTTAAAGAAAATGGGTGTCGCGACTGGTGGTGATTCCTCGTTCTATCAGTTCTTCGATAATGATTTTCGAAATGTGCTGGCCGTTGTCCCCGGTAGCGATCCCGTGCTGAAACGCGAGTTCATCGTCGTTTCATCGCACTACGATCACGTTGGCTTCGGATCCGCTCGGAATAGTTATGGACCCATCGGCAGAATTCATAACGGAGCCGACGACAATGCCAGCGGCACTGCCGGTCTGCTGGAAATGATTGCAGCATTCTCGGACCTCAAGCCCGCTCCGAGGCGTTCGATTCTGTTTGCGTTTTGGGACGCCGAAGAAAAAGGGCTGCTCGGTTCAGAGCACTGGGTCTCGCACCCCACAGTTCCACTCACACAAGTGAAGCTGATGTTCAACGTCGATATGATCGGCCGGCTCAGAAAGAACTCGCTGGAGATGTACGGCGTCCGCACGGCTGTCGGACTTCGTCGATTGCTTTGCGAACAGAACCACACGAGCAATCTCGAACTCGATTTCAACTGGAACACAAAACGTGAGAGTGACCATTACCCGTTTTATGCGCGGCGAATTCCCTACTTGATGTTCCACACCCGCAAGCACGAAAACTATCACCGACCCAGCGATGATGTTGATAAGCTGAACCTGGACGGAATGAAGAAAATTGCACGGCTTATGTTTCGCACGGTGTACACGGCAGCCGATGCCGCCACGCTGCCTTCGTTTCGATCGGCCGCGCTTGGCGAAACCTCCGGTACCCGTTCGATCCAGCTGCGAAAAGCCCAGCCGCGACCGCCTCGGCTTGATTTGAAATGGGACAAGAAACTTGCTGCCGACGGTGTGATCAAAGTTGTCAACATCCGGGCGGGTTCTGCTGCCGCACGTGACGGCTTGAAAGTCGGCGACAGAATCCTGCGATTTGGAAACTACGACATCAACGCGGACGACGACTTCAATCTGGTCGTGCTTGCTGCCAAAAGCCCGGCCAAAGTTACCGTTGAGCGAGATGGAGAAGCCAAGCCGGTTGAACTCAAGGTTGCGTTGAGGGGAAACCCGGTACGGATTGGCATTTCGTTTGCCGACGACGAAGCGGAACCGGGCGTCGTTCGCATAACGCGAGTCACACCCAACTCCCCCGCCGCGCGAGCGGGCCTGAAGCCGAACCACCGTATCTACGAAGTGAGTGGTGAGCGTTTTACATCGAATAACGAATTCCATGAATTGGTCACGACCCTCCCCAGTCCGCTCAAATTGCTGGTAGAAGGACGCGGTCAGACGAGTACAGTCGAGCTGAAACTGTTGCGTCAACTTGAAGAAACGGACGAACCCACTGCCGCCAAATAGTTGTTTGACGGCGAGGCAACGCCCCGCGTTTTGCCGCGTGTGTTATTCGTCATCCGTCGCATGCGATTTGGCGGAGTCCTTGGCCGGCTGCTTCATTGCATAGCGAATAAGCGAGAGGCGATGGATGATCCGCCCTGCCGTCTTCCGATCGAGATGGCCCGACTCGGCGTACTGTCGCGCGCGGCTGAAAACCTTGCGGATCGCCGCGACGCTTTTTCCCATGCGAGCAGCAATCGGTGCGAGCGTCCGTTCCTCAGCACCTTTGGCGGAACTCAGCCGCAGTTCGCTTTCCAGTTGTTTCAGGTACGACTTCAATGGAGCCGCTCCGCTACCCGACTGGAAATACAGCATGCCCAGCGTGTCGGTGTGATCGACAATGTTGTGCCGCGCTTTGACCGACCGAGGCAGCACAGCGCCAAACTGCCGACTGCGCCACCAGGCAAACAGCAGCAAAGCAATCAGCAACTGCACGGTCACCGGCCACAAGAACGGCTCGAGCATCAAGCCGACAACCTTCGGCGTTCCCGATGCGTTCAACGACTCGTCGATGGTGATTCCGCCGCCGGTATCGGCGGAATCCAGTAAACGGATTGCCAACTCGGCGTTGCTGTAATCGCTCCAAGCGAGTGATTGGTTTGAGAAGATGAAGTCGGAAGCAACGACGACAACGTAACCGCTGCCGTGCGGCATGCCGATGGCCTGCAATGTACCGTTCGTCTCAACCAGTATTTCGATTTCACTGGTGTCCGGTGTTTCGATCATCCCGTCCGATTGCCAAATGAACTGCCCCTCGGTCATCGTTGGCGTTTTGACTTTGGTGGTCTCGAACTCGCTCGTGTTGGGTTTTACGCCGACATCCAGACCGGGGATCGAAAATTCCAGTTTTTGGCCGCCTCTACCGCTGCGGGCTGCAACCATCAGCGAACCGCCGCCATTCACCCACTCCATTATTCGGCCCCATTCGCCTTCGGTTGGATACCGCGCCGGCCCCAACAGGCAGAGTGTTGCGGCTGCGTACTGCGAAGTACCCAGCGAATCGATGAGGACCGGCAATCGTTTCTGGCTGCGCGAGACGTCGTATCCACGATCGCGTGAGACCAGATAGAACGCTTTCTTGCCTTCGGCATACGTGCTGTAAGTGTCGTGCCGTGGCCCGCGATTCAAACCGGGCAACCAATCGAAGTGCAGCGAGACCAGCAACACCAGCGCGACCAGCCAAATCCATTCTCGTTGTCGGCGTACGGGCGGTTGCATGGCGGTGCGTTGTTAATGTTGAATTATGAATGACAAATGATGAAACAGAAATTCATCATTCATCCTTCCTTATTTCCTGGTTTGGGACGTTGCGAAACGCCTGTTCGTATCCGGAGACGGACTTTTCAAAATGCTCTTCGGCGGGAACACGTCGGCCGAAGCCGAGCGGTTCGTAGACGCGAACCATCGTTCGCATCGCATCGAATTGTGCTGTTTCGCCGCGGAGCGTTCGCAGATAATCGCGCTGCGTGAGGCCGCGCCGATAGCGAATCAGGCCGGCGCGCTCGGCGTAGCTCATGGCACCCAGCAGGAGTTGGGCAATCGCTTCGCGGTATTGACCGGCGGCGGCCAGCTTTCTCGCTTCGGCCAAATACACGTCTACCGGCAATTCCCCCGGCGGGCTTTCCGGCTCGATTTCACCCTGCAGCTCCACATTGCCCGTGAGTTCGGTGGTTCTGTTACCGCCGTCGTAATTCTTGACTGCCATCACGATGAGAAAAATGATCACACCGGCCACAATGATCAACATCAGCCACGCAAACATCTGTAACAACACTCCCAAACCGGCTGGTGCGGAATAGGTTGGCAGCGAAGGTGAGGACGACGGGGACGAGGGCGCGCTACCGCCGCCGGATGGGGGACTGCCACCGGATGCTCCACCTCCGTTTCCCGGGCCGCCGTTGCCGCCATTGGGTCCGGCTGTGCCGTCTGATGTTTGCCCGCCTTGACTGTTTCCCGTCGTTCCATTTTGCCCGCTGTTACCGTCTCCAGTTGAACCTCCACTTCCCCCGGAGCCGCCGCTACCCTCACTGCCGTTCGATCCGAACGGGCTGTTGCCGCGTTCCAGCCGTTTGAAGCCTCTGAACTCGGGCGAAGACAGAACCTTCTCGGCCGACTGCCGAATCTCTTGTGATTGCGAAGCGGCATAGCGGGAAGATTGCTGAGCGGATGCAACCGTCCCGTTAACTGCAAATGCCAGCGCCGCGATGACGCAGCATGTCGTCCTCAGTGGCGCGTGTTGCAAAACCTGCTTCATGCGGTTTCCTTCAAACGGGCTGCTTCCCGCGAAAGACTGAGTTCCAGATCCCAGCAGTCGCGGCGAACACGCAGATCAATATAACACAGAAACCACGCAATTCGCACGAACGGATACGCCAAAAGTGCGGTGCCGGTCAATGTTGTCAACAGTAGTGGATCGGTTGCCAGGAACACCCAGAACTGTTCGCTGAAGATGTTGAGTTCGCCCAGGTTTCCGAGCAGAATATCGGTCTGGAACAGCAGACTGCACAAGACGTCGAGGGTGAAGAACAACACCACCCACAACAAGCAAAAGAACATGCCGATTCCGCAGAGCCGCAGGAACAAGTCGCCCAGTTCCGACTTGATCAGCTCGTCGGTCCCACGGTGATGCAGGCGACGGGAAAGTTGTGTGAGACAGGCCCTCTCGGCCACGAATCCGTAACGGGCCGCCAGCGGAATGCCGGGGACAACAGCGAACACGACTGCCAGGAAGATCGTCCAGCCATTGGCGAACAGCAGGCAAACAATGGGCGCGAAGCCGACCGCAATCCGCATTCCGATTGCGGCAATCACTGGTCGACTCACACGAATTCTCCGATCGCCGCGCTCCCACAGAAACAACACGGCCCGCGCGAAGAGGACAATGCCTAGCAGCACGCCTGTCAGCAGACTCAATTCACTGCGAATGCCGGCCAACGAGGAGACGGGACTTAACAGTAATGCCAGCAACCCTCCGCCCAACAGGAATGCGGCGAACGTCAGATATTGACCGGGAAGCATTGACGGCGTCGAATCGTCGGTCTCCTCAGCGTCGCCTGCCACAGCCAACTGGTGGAAAATGCCGGGGGTCACTGCGGCCGTTAACCAGCCGCCCAAGATCGCAGTCGCCGCATACATGACCAGCATCGGCAATCGCAAGTCAAATTCGTAGTAATACGTCAACACGTAAACCAGTGCACAACTCGGCACGGCTGCGCAGCTCCACAACGTCAGGAATGTCGGCAGTTGACGGCCGCAATACATCACGGCCAAATCGAGACAATTGGTCGTCGAACGCGGTGTGAAGGGGACGGTGGCGGGGCGTTCGTTCATTCTCCCCTCCCCGCAACAAACAGATAGAGATAGACGACCACCCACAACGTGGCACCGACAATGTATTTGAAGATCGCCGGGATCGGAGCCGGCGACCAAAATGCCTCAATGCCGGCGGCGATGAATAACATCACCGCTGCGCCGAACGCAATCTTGACGGCGTCCAGTCCCTGCACGCGCAGCGCTTCTTTTCGCGTCCGTTGACCGGGGTGCACGATCGCATTGCCCAGCATCAACCCCGCCCCACCGGCGATCGCGATCGCCGTCAACTCGAATGACCCGTGTGAGATCACAAAGCTGGAAAATGTCCTGCCGTGTCCCATTGCAACCATATACCCGGCAGTTGCCCCAATGGAGATTCCGTTCGACAGCAACACGTATACGGTCATGCCACCCATCAGGATTCCGACGGCAAATGCCCGCAGCGCGATGCCGGCGTTGTTGTAAACATAGAAACCACTCATGAACATGCTTTTGTCGCCGAAGTTCGCGGAAGTGAATTCGTCGGCGTCGTGTTCGTACATCTTGTCGTATTGTTCGAGGGCCTCATTAGGCAGCACTCGTGAAGCCAACTGCGGGTTCAGTTGAACCACCGTCCATGAAATGATCAGTGGGACGAAAAAGAGGGCAGCCGCCGTATAGAAATACCAGATGTGCTTTCGGAACAAACGCGGATAGTCGACCGTTGCAAAACGAATCGCGTTGGCCAGGTTTCCCGGTGGTGCGCGATAAAACCGGTTGTGTCCACGGCCGACGAGGTGGTTCAGAAAACCCTCCAGATGCTGCCCCCAGTCGCGCGAACGGACAATCGCCAAATCGTTCGACAATTCACGCAACAGCGTCGAAAACTGGGCCGCCTCTTTCGGCCGTAGCTTCGAGGTCGCGGAGCGATTGACGAGTTTCTCGAATCGCTTCCACGCCGGTTTGCGTTGTTTGACGAATTGTCGCTTATTCATTGTTGATAGACTCTGGTTAGGAGCGCTCCTCTTTCGAGTCGCGGCTAACCGGTGTGTTGGATCACCAGTCACTCACCGTTTGGCGCTGACGTGGCCGCCCCGACTTCCTCTGTCGTTTGCGTTTCGGTTTCCAGTCAATTTGGTCTTCGTCTTCTTCATCGTCCCGTTTCAGGAATGTGACGTACAGGCGGGCGAGAAACGCCATTGGGAATTTCAGGGGCAGATCGGGATCTCCCTGAAAACGCAACCGCTTGGCGAGGACGCTCGCCAACGGGGCGGCCATCGCATGTCCGCGTTCGTGAGACAAGATGTGCCGCCGCGTTAGAAAATCTTCAATCAACGACAGCGTCCCCCGTTCCGGCACGTAGCTGCCCAGTTCCTGCCGTGGCAGCGGTTCAATTTTCTCAAGAATGATCGGCTCGCGCGGTAGCACCACACGACGTTCTGAGATGACGACCGTCCCGGCAACCAGATCACCCATTCGCTGCAACCGCTGCGTGAGTACCATCGAGATGAATCCCGGCCCGTAGAGAGGCAAGACATCGACTGCACGTAACAGGTTTCTTAGCGTGGCCCCCCAGAAAGTGAGCGGGTGTCCCCGGTCATCGATGACACGCAGGCCGAGTGCATGCTTTCCAATCGTTTTTCCGCGGAAGAATCCTTCGGCAACAATGAAGTAGCCCCACTCCATGAAAAACCACACAAGGGCGTAGAGGCCACCCGATGCACCGGGCATCACCATTCCAGTGCAAAGCAAAAAGATGGAAATGATGACAATGACAACCGCGCGTATTCCAAAGTCGATCATGTACGCGCCGAGGCGAATTGCCGGGCCGGCCAGTTGATAGGTCAGTATGACGTTCTCGGGCGTCTCGATTCTCAGGTCGAGGCCGATTTCTTCGGCGGACGCTTTGGAAGTTGAGATGCTTTGGGACATGTCGAACCGCAACCAGAACCATGTGATCGAATGTGATTAGCTTACAGGATCGAATCGACGGCTGCCATTACCTGTGTGAATTGTTGTCTTACCAGCCCGCCGCGCAAGCAAGGGTTTTCGCTCCAACTTCGTGAGGATCCTACCCTTGCTTCCGCTACGGGCTGGTAGCGCCGCAGACAGACAGCCGAACAAAACTTGTCCGCCGAGGGACAGAAATTCGTCCCACGGATACGCGTAACCGCGGCAATACCGCCACGTTGCTCGATTTGCATCAACCGGAACGCAAATTGCATAATGGAGAGCGAGAGCCAGCCGTTCGTGTATTGCGGCCGAGCCAATGGTTGCCGCGATGCGGCCCTGTTCACAGCCCAAAGTTTTCTGAAACGATGTTGCAGACTTCCACCGCCCGACAATCTGCCCGCCCGGCCTTTACACTCATCGAGTTGCTCGTCGTGATTGCCATCATCGCGATTCTGATTGCCCTGTTGCTTCCCGCTGTCCAACAGGCGCGCGAGGCGGCTCGCCGTAGTCAGTGCAAGAACAACCTGAAACAACTCGGCCTGGCGATTCACAATTACACCGAAATGAACGGTTTCCTCCCGCCGGGTGCCGCGATTGATCTCTCGGTCAACTCCACCGGCAACAATGGTTCGTGGGGAGTCCATGGCCGAATTCTGCCGTTTCTCGAACAGGACAACTTGTATAACAACGTCGATCTCAGCGTCGCGTGGGACTTTCAGCCAGCAATCGATGGGTTGAAAATTGCGACCTACGCCTGTCCCAGCGATCCCCAAAGCGACCTGGCCCGCGATCCGGGAGGCGGAAAGGTGACGTTGTACCCGACCAACTACGGCTTCAATTACGGCAGCTGGTTCGTCTTCGATCCGGCGACGAGCAACGGTGGTAACGGTGCCATCTATCCCAACAGCCGCGTTTCGTTTGCCGCCTTCACCGATGGCAGCAGCAACACGCTGCTGGCGGCTGAGGTAAAAGCGCGGCAATCCTACACGCGCAACGGCGGTCCGGCTTCGACTGTTGCTCCCAACAGTGCAGCGGCGGCGGTTTCAATCGTCGCTTCCGGTGCACAATACAAGAACACCGGACATACCGAATGGCCGGACGGTCGCGTGCACCACACCGGCTTCACCACTACGCTCAATCCGAATACAGCCATCGCCTACACCACCAGCGGCGGAGAGGTTGTCGATGCCGACTACAATTCGTGGCAGGAGGGCAAGAACGGCGGCGGCGGCAGTCCGTCGTATGCGATTGTCACATCACGAAGCCACCATGCGGGTATCGTCAACGTGGTGCTGGTCGACGGATCGGTCCGTTCGGTCAGTGAAAATATTGCCTTGTCCATCTGGCGCGCGTTGGGAACGCGAAATGGCGGGGCGAATGAGCCTATTGTGAGTGGGAGTTTTTGATATCTGCGGCCGAAGTGAGTTTTCGTCGGCCACCCCGGATGTGTAGAATAGAGTCGGTTACGATCAATCTTGCACGCGAAGACATAGAGTCAAATTACGAATTGAATAGAGGTCACCCAATGCGCAAGACCATCTGCCACGGAATGTCGATCCGTTTTGCCTTGTTGCTTGTTGTTGGCGGTTCACTTCTGGCGACCAACCTTGTCGCGGGAGATAAGCCGTCGCGAATCGGCCCCGATGCCAAACTCCTGACAAAGACGCGATCACAGGCAATCGATTTTCTGCGGACGACTCAACGAGACGACGGAAGTTGGACGGCGCCGAACGCCCCCGGCATCACGGCGTTGGTGGTGTCGTCGCTGCTGGAATCGAGATTGCCGGCCGACGATCCCACGGTCGCCAGAGCGCTCAAGCATCTGGAAGGGTTCATCCAGAAAGACGGCGGCATCTACGACAGCAAAAGCAATCACCGCAACTACGAGACCTGCATCTCGCTGATGGCCTTCAAAGCTGCCGACGCGAAGAAGTACAAGCCGACAATCGATAAAGCCGTCAAGTTTCTCCGCGGCCTGCAATGGGACGAAGGCGAAGGACTCGAAAGCACCGACACATCTTACGGCGGTGCGGGATACGGCAAACACCAGCGGCCCGATCTCTCGAACACGCAGTTTCTCATCGAAGCGTTGAAGAAGGCGAGCGTGAAACCGGATGACCCAACGCTGCAGAAGGCTTTGAAGTTCGTCTCCCGCGCACAGAATCTCGAAACCGAACACAACAACACGAAGTTTGCAGCGCGGGTGAACGACGGCGGATTCTATTACACGCCGGCAGCCGGCGGGACATCACAAGCGGGGCTGACAGCCAACGGCGGTTTGCGATCCTACGGCAGTATGACGTATGCCGGCCTGAAGAGCATGATCTACGCCGGCCTGAAAGAGGACGACCCACGCGTAAAGGCCGCTTCGAACTGGATTCGTAAGTTCTATACGGTCGAGACCAACCCCGGTTTGGGTCCGCAGGGACTCTATTATTACTTCCACACATTCGCCAAAACACTCGACGCGCTCGCGATCAACGAACTGGAAGACGCGAAAAACGTGAAGCACGATTGGCGCAAAGAACTGACCGAGCAACTGGCCGCTCTGCAGAAAGACAACGGCAGTTGGGTCAACAAGGCCGACCGCTGGTACGAAGGCGATCCCAACCTGGCAACCGCCTACTCGCTACTCGCACTGAGCTACTGCGAGCCGAAGAATTCGGGGAAAGAGTAAGTCGGCCATTCTCATCGGCGCACAAACCGCAAGCGATCCGATGGCTTATACTCGGACTTCGCCGCCGCTCGCTTCATCCAAATCGTTGGCGTAGCGTTCGCGAATGGGTGTCACGATATCGCCGATGAAGGCATCGACCTGCTCCGGTGCGCGGCCGATGTAGCGGCTAACGTCCAACGCGTCGTCGAGATCGATACCGGCGAATGCCGCATCGCCCCGCAATCGCTCGATCAGATCGTTCGGCTTCCCATGTTGTTTGACTTGCGCGCCCGCTTCCTGACTGTGTACACGAATGCGTTCGTGCAATTCCTGGCGGTCACCACCAGCTTGGACGCCTGCCATTAGGATTTCTTCCGTCGCCATGAACGGCAGTTCTTCGGCGACGTGCTTTTCGATCACCTTGGGGTAGACCACCATGCCATCGACTATGTTGCGGTAGAGGATCAACACGGCATCAATCGCCAAAAATGATTGCGGCAGCGACAGTCGGCGATTGGCGCTGTCGTCGAGCGTGCGTTCCATCCACTGCGTTGCCATCGTCTGGTCGGCATTCGCTGTGAGACTGATCGCAAAACGAGACAGCGCACACATGCGTTCCGACCGCATCGGGTTTCGTTTGTACGCCATGGCCGATGAGCCGATCTGCTTCTTGCCGAACGGTTCTTCCAATTCCTTGCGATTTTGCAGCAGCCGAATATCCGATCCCGCCTTGTGGGCCGATTGCCCGATGCCGCTCAATGTTGCCAACACTTGTGCGTCAATCTTCCGAGAATACGTCTGACCGGTCACGGCGTAACGGTCGGCGAAACCCATCTTTTTCGCGACAAGTTTATCGAGGGCATCGACTTTTTCGTGGTCGCCATCGAACAACTGCAGGAACGTGGCCTGTGTACCGGTGGTTCCTTTAACACCGCGAAACCGCAAGCTCTCGATGCGATGTTCGAGTTCTTCCAAATCAAGCACGAGATCGTAGCACCACAGTGTCGCCCGTTTGCCCACCGTTGTTGGCTGCGCCGGCTGCAGGTGTGTGAATCCCAAGCAGGCGAGGTCGCGTTGCTCGTGGGCAAACTTTGCGAGCTGATCGATGACCGACACCAATCGGCCACGAATCAACCGCAGACTTTCGGCGAGCAGAATCAGATCGGTGTTGTCGGTGACGTAGCAGCTGGTCGCGCCGAGGTGAATGATTCCCCCCGCCTGCGGACAGCGATCCCGATAAGCGTGTACGTGCGCCATTACATCGTGTCGTAATTCGTGTTCGTAACGGTCGGCCACGTCAAAATCGATGTCGTCGATCGCGCCGCGCAGCGCTTCCACTTGCTCCGATGAAATGTCGAGCCCCAGTTCGTGCTGCGATTCGGCCAATGCCACCCACAATCGACGCCAGATGGAGTGCTTCTTCTGTGCTGACCACACTCGGCTCATCTCAGCCGACGCATACCGGGTAATTAGTGGGTTTTCGTACCCGTCCTGCGGGTTGTCGCTGCTGTCGGTCACCGAATTGCTTTCGCGTTGGGGCTAAGTCGTGCGGTCAAATCTCGTGAGTTGACGTGCGTACTTCGCTCATTGTACCGTGGTCGAAGCGACTTGGCGAACCTGCGTTTCTAATCGATGTGAGCGAGAGACCGTTTTTCATGACGACACCATTACAATCCCTGGTTGCCGCCGGTACCCGGTTGTGGCTCGATAGCGTCGATCCCGATTTCGTCCGCAGCAGCCTCGAATACGGTGCCACCGGAGCGACCTCGAATCCGGCCATCATTTCCGGGTTGATCAAGACGGGACGATTTGACGACGAATTGCATCGGTTGATGGATGAAGGACTGGATGACAACGCCATCGCCTGGCAGGTGACCGACCAACTTGTGCGGCAGGCGCAGGCCGCCTTTGAGGACATCAACGAATCGACCGCCGGAGACGACGGCTTCGTCAGCTTTGAGTTAGATCCGTTGCTGGAAGCGGTCGATTGCCCGTTGTCGCTCGATGAACGAACGGCTCGGTACGTTGAACTCGGGAGAGAATGGTCGGCCGGTCACAGCAACCGCATGATCAAAGTTCCCGCAACACCGGCGGGACTTGCGGCGTTGGAAGAGTTGGCGGCAGCCGGCATCACGCTGAATGTCACATTAATTTTCACCGAACGGCAATATCACGCCGCTCGCGACGCCGTCTGGCGCGGAGCGCAACGGCTCGACTCGCTGGAGCGATTCAAATCGGTCTACAGCATTTTTGTCAGCCGTATCGATGTCTTTACCGCCCAGCATCTGACGGAATTGTCTGAGGCGGCACAGGGTGAAGTCGGCATCGTCAACGCCAAGCGATTGTGGCGAGATAACCGGCGGTTTTGGGCCGACAAGAATCTGAAGCTGAGTCAGGAGATTATTTTCGCCAGCACCGGCACCAAGAATCCCGACGATCCGCAGGACAAATACATCTCGGCATTGTCCGGTTCCGATATTCAGACCAACCCGCCGGAGTCGAACTCGGCGATTCAGATCATGGCCGGAAAAACGTTCACACGCATGGTCGATCGGTTTCCGTCTGTCGAAGTATTGTCGGAAATCGACGAAAAGGTCGATTTCGACGGCATGGAAGTTGTGTTGATGGAGGAAGGCTTGAAAAAGTTCGCCGATCCACAACGCGCACTAATGGCATTGATCGCCGAGAAGCGGTCGGCGTTGTCCGCGCGAAGTTGAGACGGCTTTTCCGATTTCCATGCAGACTCCAGCCGGGAGCGACGCCCATGAATAGAGCCATCATCCTGCGATCGACCGCAATCGGATTGTGTCTCGTCGTTGGGGCGATGGCGCACAACCGCCCTGCCCCGCCGTTCCATGCAACTGCCGCAACCTTGCCGCAATCGAATGACGCGTTGCTTGTTGTGCAGAAGGAACGACAGCGCGATTCCGGCGCTCTGATCGAGGGCACCATTACCTACGAACGCGACCGCAAACGCTCGTGGCGGTATCAGCGATATTACGTCAAGGGCCGCAGTAAGGGGCCGTTGGCCGAAGCTGTCGTCGCGTTGTCGCCGCTCGACAGAAACCCGGTTTTTTCAAAAAACCGGTTTTCTAAGCCAAGGACTCACTCGGTCGATCAAAAAGATTTCCGCTTCACACCGGAAACCATCGCCATTCGCGCCGGCGATCGTGTGAAGTTCAGCAATAGCGACGGTGCTTTGCACAATGTCTTTTCACCATCGAAGATTCACCGATTCGACGTCAATCTGCGTAAGGGGAATGAGAGCATTCAGACGTTTGACCGTGCCGGTGGAACGGCCGAACCGGCGCGGTTGCGGTGTGCCTTTCATGCGAGCATGCAGGCATGGATTTATGTGTTCGACCACCCTCATTATCAGGTCACCAAAGTGGACGGCCGCTTTCAACTCAAGAATGTACCGCCGGGTCGGTACGAACTCGTGATGGCGCATCCCGCCGGAGAATTGAAAGTGGTCAAGCAACTGACGGTGACCGCCGGCAAGACGATTCGGCTGGACGTTCGAGTTTCCCCCGACAACAAGGTAGAATCAAAACCGAAATAATCGACGGCGCAAGAAGTAGAGTCAGCGCGTGAAACATCCACAACCATCGCTTGCGGTTTAGCGAACCAGGAATCAGACAATTACCTCATCCCACAGGAAGAACGATCATGACCGAGACCCTCAATCGTCGCGATCTCCTTAAGGCCGGGTCGGCCGCCGTTGCCATCGCCATGGCGCAGATGTCAGTGCCGGAATTCGTTTTCCCCGGTGAAGAGGACGACGACGAACTCGTTCCATTTCTGAACATGCCCCGCTCGCGGCCGAACATGCTTGATTGGGAGACGCTCGACAGTTGGATGACGCCTCAGGACCAGGTCTTCAGCGTTTCCCACTATGGGTATCCCGAATTCGATGAGGCCAAACATACGTTGCAAATCAACGGCCTCGTCGAGAAGCCAAAGACGTTTTCGATGGACGACATTAAGTCGCTTCCGAAAGAAGATCGGCTGATGACCCTCGAATGCTCGGGCAATGGTGCGGGTAAGGGATTCATTGGGGCCGTCTACAACAGCAAATGGACCGGCACGCCGCTTGCTGCGCTGCTGAAGTCAGCCGGCATCAAGAAGGAAGGCAAAGAAGTCGTCTTCTTCGGGATGGACGAAAAAGTCGAAACGATTCGCAAGGAAAAAGTGCTGACACCGTTCGGCCGCAGTCTGTCGGTCGAAGATGCGATGGATGCAAATCTGTTGCTGGCCTACGAACGCAACGGCAAGCCGCTGGAGAAACGCAACGGGGCTCCGCTGCGGTTGATTTATCCCGGCCGCTACGGCATCGCCAACGTTAAGTGGTTGCGGCAAATTGAAATTCGCGACCGCCGCTATGTGGGGAAGTTCATGGGCCGTGATTACGTCACCATTCGTGGTGAGAAACGAAACGGCAGGGTCGTGTTCATCGAAACGTCGGTCTTCAAAATGAACCTCAAATCAATCGTGGCCCGTGTCACGCGTGGTGAAACCAAAGGCGGGCAGGTGCCGCTCAAAGCCTACGGTGCCGTCTGGGGCGATGGTACGCCGATCGATCGCGTCGAAGTCAAAGTCGATGACGGCAAATGGCAGAAGGCAACGCTCGACAAGGAGCCGCGTTCCAAGTACTGCTGGACCTTCTTCTCGATCGATCTGGGCAACATCAAGCCGGGCAAACACACCGTCATCTCGCGAGCCATCGACGTCAACGGCAGAGTGCAACCCTCGGCCGAAGATGACGAAATCGCCCTCAAAAAGACCTTCTGGGAAGCGTACCAGCAATGGCCCCGCGAGATTGAACTGGAAGCGTGACTATTTAGCCGCCCCGCTTGCCGGACGTGACGTTTACGTTTCCCAAAAGACCACGCGGTGCAAGCCCCGTGGCTAAATGCCGGATGCCTTTAAAACAGTATCTCTTATCGGAGTTCACAATGCGCAATTTGTGTCGCTTTTTCGCAGTTGCAATTCTCTCGTTGTCTTGTCTTTCGTCACAATCGTTTGCCGATACATGGCCGCAGTTTCGTGGCATGACGGGTAGTGGTGTTTCGGCCGAGAAGAATCTGCCGACGCGTTGGTCGGCCGACAAGGGAGTGTTGTGGTCAGTCGAACTTCCAGGGCGTGCCAACTCGGCACCGGCGATTACGGCCAACCGCATCGACCTCACCACGCAGGACGAAAACAACGGGTTGTGGGTACTCTCCGCCGACCGCAAGACCGGGCGAATTACTCGCCGGGTGAAAGTCGGCAGCGGCGTTTTGGAAGCGAAAGGGCCGAGAAATCTTTGGGAACATCGTCACAATGCCGCAACGCCCTGCCCCGCCGCCGATGAGAAATCAGTCTATGCATTCTTCGGCAACGGCCTGTTGGTCTGCGTCGATGCGAAATCGGGCAAGATCAAATGGCGGCACGATATGGTGAAGGAGTACGGCAATTACGACATCACATTCGGCATGGGGTCGTCACCACGGCTGTGGGGTGATTTGCTGTACGTTGAGTGCCTCACCAAAGGGCCGTCGTATGTTGTTGCCTTCAACAAGCAGACCGGCAAGGAAGTCTGGAAGACCGAACGAACACTGCCAGCCAAAGATGATGGCCCCGATGCTTATACAACGCCGTTTGTGTTTGAGACGAAAGACGGTCATCAATTGCTGATTTCCGGTTCCGACCACATCACCGCTTACAATCTTCGCAGCGGCAAGTTGCTGTGGAAGTCTGCCGGTCTGGCAATCGAAAGCAAATACGGTCGCGTCATCGCCTCTCCGGCCGCCGATGCCGGTGTGGTTGTCGTGACGGCGGCCAATCCCGGTGGCGGTGGTTTGGGACACGTGCTGGGAATTCGTGCCGGTGGTAAGGGAGACGTAACGAAGTCGCATCGCCTTTGGAAGCTCGCCCAATCGACGCCGGATTCATCAACGCCCGTCTGCCTGGGCGGCCGAGTCTTTATGGTGAGTGATAAGGGCGTCGCCAGTTGCATCAACTTGGCATCGGGCGAAGAAGTCTGGCGCAAACGGCTGCCGACGGGAACGTATCACGCATCGCTCGTCGCCGGTGACGGGAAGGTCTACTTTCAGAATGTTGAAGGTGCCTGCACGGTTGTCTCTGCCGACGACGAAGGGAAGATCATTTCCACCAACCAGTTGCCAGGCAAGTTTTACGCCACGCCGGCCATCAGCGGTGGCGTAATTTATCTGCGGGCCTACGAGCGGCTGTTCGCTGTTGGTGTGAAGTGAATCCGAAACTCAGAAACCGGGTTTCTCGGGGCGCGTAATGACTTCTGGCGTCTGCTTTGTTGGTCGATTACGATGGAATTGAGCGGAACGCGGCCTGCGAAATGCCGGCGGCTTTCTTGCGGACGGCTCGTTCCTTCTATTCGCCGGGCAACCGGTGTCGGCCCACATGCATTACGTCCCCGAATCTGCCCGTGAATTCCTCGATGAGCAGCCCACGGCCAAAACTGGCCGCGAGCAGAGCTTTCACTACCAGTCTGCGCCCGTTTATCTGCTGACCGCTATTGTCGGCCTGTTGCTGCTTGCCGACTCTGTCATCGGAGCGGTTGATGACCCGGCCTGGTTGCCTTACCGTTCGATTTTCGGTTTCCGGCTGGCGTTACTCTCGGCAGTTCTGGGCGGCGCGCGGATACTCTATCAGACGCTTGAAAACCTCTTTGCCGGTCGCATCGGGGCGGATCTTGCATTAACAATTGCCGCGCTGGCGGCCATCATTCTTCGCGAATACGAAACCGCCTCGCTGGTGGTATTCGTTGCGCTCTGCGGTGAGAGCATCGAGGGTTTCACCATTGATCGGGCGCAGCGAGCAATTCGTGGCATCTTCAATCTCTGTCCGCCCATTGCCCACGTCGTCCGCGACGGCAAGGAGACCGATGTTCCCGTCGGCGAAGTCGTTGTCGGTGACAAAATTATCATTCGCCCCGGTGAGCGCATTCCGGTGGATGGCCGAGTCGCTTCCGGAACGTCGGCCGTTGATGAGAGTGCATTGACCGGCGAAAGTCTGCCGGTGGATAAGTCCGGCAACGACATCGTCTCCACCGGCACACTCAACCAATTCGGTTCGCTGGAAGTTCGCGCCGAAAGAGTCGGGCAGGAAACGACTCTGGCCCGCGTTATCACACTGGTGGCCGAAGCGACTCAGCGCAAGGCACCGCTGGAACGCACGGCCGATCGTTTGGCGCGGCTGTTTCTGCCAGCCGTGCTGGGAATAGCGGTCCTCACTTTGATCGGTTGGCGACTCTCGACGGGCGAATGGGCAGCGGGATTCAAGCCGGCATTGGGTGTGCTGGTGGTCGCTTGCCCCTGTCCACTCATATTGGCCACGCCGACTGCGGTGATGGCTGCCATGGCGTGGCTGGCACGAACCGGTGTTGTTGTCAAAGGGTCGGCGGCGCTGGAGCGGTTAGCAACCATCGACACGATTGCGTTTGACAAAACCGGCACATTGACCGAGGGATCATTGACGCTGGGCGAAATTCGCGCGATTTCGCCGCTCGATGAAACCGAACTGTTACGCACCGCCGCCATTGCCGAGCGGCGGAGCGAACACCTGTTGGCGCGGCTGATCGTCCGTGAAGCCGATGCGCGGAAACTCGTGCTGCCCGGCGTCGAAGATTTCGTCGCACATCCAGGGGCCGGCGTTGTCTCGCAAGTTCGAGCAACCGTGTTGGGACCGTGGGCATATCAGGAATCGCATGGCGGTGACAAATCCGAGCCGCACGAGCAAATGCGATCGGTCATTGTCGGCAATCGTCGACTGTTGGAAGACCAGGAAGTCGTCATCTCCGCCGAGGTCGATGTTTGGTTGGACGAAATGGAAGCGGCAGGTCAAACCGCGTTGCTGGTGGCGGTCGAAGGCGATGTGTGGGGAGTCATTGGCGTTCGCGACACAGTGCGTCAAGAAAGTGCCGACGTTATTACGGAACTTCGCGGCGAAGGCGTGAGTCGCTTTGCATTGTTGACCGGTGACCGGCCACAGGCCGCTCATGCTGTGGCTGAATCGCTGGGCGTTTCCGATGCCGTTGAAGCGGAGATGTTGCCCGCCGACAAGGCGAGTTGGATCGAGCGCGAGAGCGCAGCGGGTCACCGCGTCGCAATGATTGGTGACGGCGTGAACGATGCGCCGGCGCTAGCATCGGCCACCGTCGGGCTGGCGTTGGGTGGTGTCGGTAGCGACATTGCTGCTGAAGCGGGCGACCTGGTACTGATGGGTGATCCGCTGCGACCATTGCCCGGCTTGTTGCGACTGTCGCGGCAGTTGGTGTTGAACATTCGCCAAAGCATTTATCTGTTCGCATTTGGCATGAATGCGTTGGGTGTGCTGCTGGCGAGTTGGGGTTGGCTGGACCCCGTGGCGGCGGCAATCTTTCATGAGTTCTCATCGTTGGCAGTCATGCTGAACGCGATGCGACTGCTGTGGTTCGAGCGTTGGGATGATACCTGGCTTGGCCGTTGTTCGGCATGGTTTGCCGGCGCTGCCGAATGGGCAACCGAAACCTTCTCCCCTTCGCGAATTGTTTTTTCCGGACTGCGGAACGGGCCGCTCATCTTGCGGCTGGCGGCTGCTATCGCGGCGTTGTATTGGTTTTCGACCGGATTCGTGCAGATTGCCGACAACGAGCGGGCCGTCGTCACTCGATTCGGCCGTTTCGAGGACGAGTTGACCGCCGGTTTGCACTGGCGGTGGCCAACTCCGCTGGAACGGGTTTATCGCGAGCGGGTCGATCAGATTCGTACTGTTCATATCGGATTCCGAACCGATTCCATAGTGGCATCATTGGCCGAGAATCGTCCGGGGGCTATCGAATGGACCAGTGAGCACAACGAGCCGGGTTTTGAGCCGGTTCCCGTCGAGTCGTTCGTCATGGTCGCCGGCGAAGAAGCGGTTGAGTTGACTGCTGATGTCGAGTTTCGCATCTCCGACCTACGCCGGTTTCTGTTTGCCGGCTCAAACTCGGCCGAGACGATTCGCGCGATTACCGAGAGCTCGATTCGCGAAGTCGCCGCACGCACGCCACTCGATGCCATTCTAACCGATGGCCGCGGATCCGTTGAAGATGCCTGCCGGGAGGCCATCGCGCGTCGAGTTGCCAGATATAACATCGGGATTGAAGTTGTCGGTCTGCATCTGCTCGACGTCCATCCGCCGCGCGAAGTTGTTCCCGCTTACCGCGAAGTGGCCGACGCGATTGAGGAACGAGAAACCAGCATCAATTTGGGGCAGGCGTTTTATGTTTCCAAAGTCATCAGTGCGGCGGGCAGCGCGGGAATTGAGTTGCTCGGTCAGCCGACGATTGACGGGCAGGCAAATGAAGCATTGGCCGTTCCCTGGACACTCGACGATGAGTTGTGGCAGAAGCTGACCAGCACTCGCGATGGCGAACCGAATGGTCGCTACATTTATCTTGCCGGCGAAGCTGCGGAGATTCTTTTATCGGCCAAACAGGAGAAGACAAAGACGGTGCAGTCGGCCGAAGGGCAAGCCGCCAGGTTTGTGCGGATGCTCGATGCCTATCGGGCCGACCCTGCACTGACCGGTTCCGAACTCTATTGGGACACGGTGGGACAAACGCTTTCCGCGCGACCGCTTACCATCATCGATCCGAAAGCGGCGGGCCGAAAACACTTACTGCTGGCCGATCCATTTTCCTACGGCAACGGTCCCCTGCTGCAGCCAATGCTCACTCCAGACGAAACACAAATTGAATCGGCGGTTCCGCAATCGCCATAGTTTCTTGTCAAATCGTAATTACGGGGTCGGGTGCCACTGGTGTGTCGCCAGTGCCTAACTCGCTGCACTGGC
>JABISG010000162.1 GCA_018699955.1 Planctomycetaceae bacterium
ATGGGACGCTGAACGGCATGCAGCCACTTTCTGAGCAGTTCCCCTGCATCCTTGCGCCGAAAACAATCGACAACGACCTCGGACTCAACTACCTCGATGAGCCGAACGAGTACGTTCGCGAGGAAACGCCGGAAGACGACAAGCCGGTTTACCGCAAGCAATCCAGCCGCGAAGACTTCGATCTGTCGGACATCGTCAACTATGCAACGCCCGGATACGCGACGGCGGTGTATGTGGTGGCGCAGGCGATTCAACGCATTCGCACGACGGCCGAGAGTCACCGCCGGATCGCAATCGTCGAAGTCATGGGGCGGCAATCGGGTTACATTGCGCTCGGTTCGGCTTACGGGCAGCCCGATATCATCCTTATCCCCGAGGTGTCGCTGGATCGCTCGTTTCTGGAACACCGCGTTCGCGAGTTGTACGAATTGCAAAAACACGTGGTGATTGTGATTGGCGAAGGGGTTGTGGATGAGACCGGCCATTGGCTGGGAGCGGTTTCGTCGAGTGTCGATCCGGCGGGCAATATCCGTTTCAGTGGGGCGGCCGAGCAACTCAAAAAGATTCTTGTCGGTGCGCTGGGCGATGACGTTTTTCGCCAACGGCGCAGACACGAGTCGGCCGACTCGGCCATCTTTACTAGAAAAGTGGGACACACGCAGCGGGGCGGACGGCCGATCGAATTCGACCGCTTTCACGCGGCCCAACTCGGCGGCAATGCGGTCGAACTTCTGGTTCACGGCGAGAACAACGCGATATCCATCCTGCAGTGGTCGGAGCAAAGCGGTTTCGTCTACGAGTCGCTCTCGGCCAGCAAGCTCCGCGACCGTTGGAATGTTATCCACCCGCGTATCGTGCATCCGGCGTTGTACAACCCCCAGCGATTCCAACCGTCGAAGTTGGGTGTGCAATATCTCATGCCGATTTTCACGAACGCCATCGGGTCGGACGATATGGAACACATCCGTGCCGACCTGTTCAGCCCCGGCAATCTGGCGACGCGGTACCAGAGCGTCAACATCGATGTACAGAAACGGCTGCACTACATGTCGGACGATTGAGACGGTTGCGCCGGTTGGAATGGCATGCCAGCGCTCCAGGCGTGCATCTTGCATCGACAATCGACCGTTTATGGGGACTTCACCCACCATACAAGGCATTGGTGACCTACAGTTGTGATACGCGGCAGCCGTTACGCGGTTGCTATCACACCACCAATTCGCTTCACATCGACGCATTTGCGCAGCAAAGCCGTCGTGGGGCAATTCTCCGTGAGGGGTTTACCGTGCAGAGCTGGATTGAGTTTCTCCAGGTCACATTTGCCATTCTGTTTGGCCTCTCCGCATGCGTCGGATTACTGGCGTTGTTGAGTCCGACCGCATTGGCAAAAGTTGCATCGTACGGTAACCGGTCGATCTATCGCGGTACGGAGACGCAGTTCGATGGACGCTGGGTCGATGTCGATGAATTCGTCGTTTCACATGGCCGGCTCTTTGGCGGCTGTGTACTGGGCATCATCGGATATCTGACCTTCATTTCGTATTACGGACCCGAAGAGTATACGAAGTCGTCGCTGCTGATGGTCGTGACCGTGGCGATGGGAATGGGCGGCGTGGCGTTATGGCACATCAGGCGACAGTCGCAAACCATTGCCGTCTGTCGGGCGGAAGCCCACACCGATGCGCTCACCGGACTTACCAATCGTCGTGTCCTGGAAACAGAAATCTCGCGTCGGCTCGCGCAGCAACAGCGTCAGGGAACTCCCTTAAGTTTGCTGATCATCGACATCGACAAATTCAAGTCGTTTAACGATTGCTTTGGACATGTGCTCGGCGACAAGGTGCTCAAGCGGGTGGCCGAAATGCTGCTGGAAGTGACGCGGCGAATGGACACCGTCGCTCGACTTGGAGGCGATGAATTTGTCGTGTTGCTTCCCGATTGCCCGTTGGATGCTGCGACGGAGACGGCTGAACGATGCCGATCGGCCATCGCCGAGAGTCCGTTGAGCCACGAAGGCCGCGAACATGCCCCGACGGTCAGTATTGGGGTGTGCGAGGCACAGAGCGACGATGATAGCATCTCGCTGATCAAGCGAGCCGATTCTGCCCTGTATGCCGCGAAAGATGCCGGTCGCAATTGCTGCTTCCGCCACGGTGGCCCGGAACGGGCAACGCCCGTCAGCTGAATTGCTGGCAAGCGGCTTGGGTGGTTTCGATAAACGTCGGCCTGTTCACCCGTGGCGAAATCGGTCGCCACACCATTCTCAGCGGCCGGATTTCCGCTAGAATACCCACTGGTAGATTGCCGCGCCGTGCAATTTACCATGCGGAGAATTCTCTAGCACATCGGCCGTGAGGTTGGAAATGAATCAGCAAGTTCTCAGCGTTGCTGAATATTGTCAGCAGCAAGACATGACCGTCGAGCAATTGGTTGAAAAAACCAGTTTGGAAGAGGGACGGGTGATGGCCATCATGCTGGGACGATGGACACCCAGCCCCGCCGAACGCGACAAAATTGCCGACGCGTTAGGCGTCACGAAAGATCTGATCAGTTGGGGTCACAAAACACCGATTCAACATATCTACGGCTTCGGACCAGGTTAGGCTCGTAGCGACCCGATTCATCGCCCCTTTCTTTAATCGAACAAGGGCAGAGCGCCAGGCAGCACTCGAACCGCGTGAATGCGGTCACTACGAACCTTGCAGACGACCATGCAGCAGAAACCGTTTGGCATTCTGAATCTCAATAAGCCCTCCAGCATGACGTCTCGACGGGCCGTCAATGTGATTCAGCGAATTGTGAAACCGGCCAAAGTCGGACATGCCGGGACGCTCGATCCGTTGGCAACCGGCGTGCTGGTTGTCTGTATTGGGCGCGCGACGCGGCTGATTGAACAGGTTCAGAGCCGATCAAAACAGTATCGGGCGACTTTCCTGTTGGGCCGTCGCAGCAACACCGATGACGTCACCGGCGAGGTGACTCTCGTCGAAGAAACGCCCGACGTCATCGCCAACGACATCATTGCGCTGCTGCCGCAATTCACCGGCCGTATCGAACAGGTTCCCCCCGACTTCTCTGCCGTCCATATTGAAGGCAAACGTGCCTACAAACTGGCGCGTCGCGGCAAAACCGTCGAACTCGCACCCCGCCCGGTTGAGGTCTACGACATCAGCCTCGTTGAATTCAATAGTCCTAATGTCGTCATCGACATCCATTGCGGCTCGGGAACCTACGTCCGCTCGATCGGCCGCGATTTGGGTGAACTGCTCGGCTGCGGAGCGGTTATGAGTCAGTTGGTTCGTACCGCCGTTGGACCCTACTCGATTGATAATGCAGTCGATCCGAATGACGTCACCACCGACACACTGGCGGAGTCACTGCTGTCACCGACAACGGCCATCGCCCACCTGCCACAATACCGTTGCACGCCATCACAGTTGGAAGACATCACCTGTGGCCGAACTTTTCAGTTGCCGGATGGGACCTTTGAAGTCGCGGTACCAGACATCGGGGTGGCTGGGGTCGAAGCGGAGTCTTCGGAGCGCAGCCCCCAGATTGCGCGATCGACTGGGGGTTCCCTCCGGTCAACCCCAGCCACCCCCTCGCGCGTTGCAACGGTAGCCGATGGCGACACCGTCGTTTTGCTGACCCCCGACGGCGAACTCGCTGCTCTGGTACGTTATTCAACCAGCGACCGCATGGTGGTGGCGAAGCAGGTCTTTCGCGGGCAGAGTTGATGCAGTTTCGTAGCTGCGGTGCAACGCACCGCAGACAGCGAGCCGTTAGACGTCCTTCTCCATGAGAGAAACCGCGACCAAGCAACCGGGATTGCCCTCGACCGTCTGCTCGTCACATCGCACTACTTGCCCAGGTTTGAATGCCCAGCGCTCGACATGGGAATCGCTTTCAGATTCAATGATCCGGTAGACATCGCCCGGAAGCCATTCCGCTTGGACGCACTCCCATCTCTTTTCAGAATTGGCCGTGAACTCAACATGTATTGCTACGAGTGTAGAGAACCCCTCGGTCCAATTGTCCTCTCCTAGGGAACACTCATCGATTGTGAAGCCGTCTGGCCAATGGGAGAATCCGGGCTTGTCGCGTAGGCGGCTAATCGCTGATTCAGCTTCATCCCTTGACCTGTAGACTCCGATCAGTTTGGCCTCGTCCTTGCCCCACTGCTCGTATTCATGTTGGAGTATGAAAACTGCTCGCATGGCATTGGACTCCGTCTGACCGGCGATACTCTCAGAAGAACTCACTGAGGATACCGGCCAGCACCCGCCTGTCAAACTCCTTTTCGGAAGCGAAATTCAACCGAGGAATTCACATGCATTGGGACGCTGGTGTGTGCCGCTCTGCAACGCGCTGATTGATCACGCGATCCCGGAAACCCGGTTTTTTCAAAAAACCGGGTTTCTCACGCTCACTTTTCCGGAGATGCGACCGAATCGTCCGTCTTCTTCGTCGTGTTCTCCGTCGCGGCAACTTCCGGGGCCGGTTTTGGTTTCGTGCGGTCGCGGTAAATCACCAACGCATCGAGCGCGTGATACAGCGAACCGCACTCGGCGGGGCTGCGTTGATGGGTCAGTAAATCTCTCGTCACAGCAAAGACACCGTTGCGAATCCATTGTTCGCGGAGACGTTCTTTGGGCAAGGCCAGCATGAGAAACTCCAGCGTATGTCCCGACGTGTTCAGCCGCGTCTCGAAGCTGTTGCTGTGCTGACGACCGGAAAAGTAATTCGTGGAAAAGGTCCAGTCGCTGTTCTGATAGGAGCGGGCTTCGCGAATGTAGCGTTGGATTTTCTGGTCCGCTTCAAACCAAACCCCACGCAGTGGGGCTCCCTTCTTGAGATACTCGTTGCGGGCGTAGGTCAGGGCGAACAAACCGTGGCTGCCGCCACACGCCGCCGATCGCACCGGTTCCTGCGTCTGCATTTGCACCAGCCGTTCGATGCTCCACGCTTCGCCGTTCTTGTTTGTCCACATCGCGTCGGTACCGAGATAATGGCTGAGCGCCCATAAGGTCCAGGTGATCTCGACCGACGAGTTGATCTCCATCTGTGCGTGCTTGACCAGATCGGAGACCCTGATGGTATCCGTCCCACGCGTCACAATCTCGTGATCGGCGGGAACTTCGGCCATCGCCATGATTGCCAAAAACTGATTGGGGTGTCCCTCAAACGCATAGGCGACACTGTAGGGATGGGCGCGACCGCCGTAGCGCGTTCGCTCGAACCATTGGTCGCCTTTGAACGTCACGCCTTTCGACATCCATTCCAGTGCATTGATCTTCTGGCCGTCCTGCTTGACTTCATACTTCTGCCGCAACGCCAGCACGCCGTGCATAATTTGCCACGGCGTGTGAATGTTGGCAGTGAGAAAGCGTCGCGTGCTGACGGCAATCGCTTTGTCGACTTCCACCAGCAGGGGATCAGCGGGCTTCACGGCGGCCTGTTGTGGTTTGGTGCCGGAGGGAACTTCCTCCGCCGACAACGGCTTCAGACTCAGGCAAAATACCGCAACACCGACAAGGCCAACAATCCACCGTTGCTTCCACATGGGGTCACTCCTGGTTGCCGGACAGCTTCCAACTGGGTTTCCACGACAAGACAAGACGGCTCGAAGACGTGATCCAAAGTCCGTCGCGCTGAGGGTGCACTTGTTGACTATTTTGTACCCTTTTTGCGTGAAGGCGTCCACTTGTTTTACGTAACTTTGCCAGATTGCCGTCTGTTGTGGCCAAAGGGACGGAAAATTGGTCGTGATTCTTTCGTGTGATAAGTGATCGTTCAGCGGTAACTATCCAGTGCTGTGATCAAGCAATCGATGTCGGCGGTCGTCATGTAGGCATGCGGGCTGGCCCGCAGCTTGCCATTCCGCACATTGATAACAACCCCTTCACCCAGGCAGTGCCGTCGTACCAACTCGGCATCGGCTTCGGGAAAATCGAAGGCGACAATTCCCGACCGCCGCTCGTCGTCGCGACAACCAACAATTTCCGCCCCACATTGGTCCAGCCGCATGCATAGCTCATCGGTCAACTGCAGCAGTCTGGTGGAAATCGGCTCGATGCCCCAATCCAGCAGGGCGTTCAAACTCGCATGCAACGCAGCGATTCCGCACAAATTGTAGGAGCCTCCTTCAAACCGCGCCGCTGTTGGTTTCAGGTCGAGCGACACGTTGGCGAAATCGCCCGCCTGTTGCACGCTGTTCCAGCCGATTCCCAGCGGACGCAACCGGTCGATATGTTCCCGTCGAATGAACATCAGCCCGGCGCCTTCCGGGCCGAGCATCCATTTGTGACCGTCAGCCGCCAGAAAATCAACGCCCGCTGCGTACACGTCCAGCGGAAAAACACCCAGTCCCTGAATCGCGTCGAGAAAGAACAGCGCGACGTTGCGATGCGCAATCTCGGCCAGCGCCGCCACGTCATTTCGCCAGCCGGTCGCGTAACCAATCCAACTGGCCGAAACGATTCGCGTCCGCTCGTCGCAGGCATCGGCCACCCGGTCGAGATCAACACGTTCATTGTCGGTCGGCACCAGCTTTGTTTCCACTCCGCGCGACGCCAGATTCATCCACGGGTACAGGTTGCTGGGAAACTCCGAATCGAGCGTGACGACGTTGTCGCCTTCCTGCCAGGGATACGCTTCAGCGACAATGTTGATCCCCTCGGTCGTGTTCCGCACGATGGCGATCTCGTCCGGATGTGATCCCACCAACTGCGCGCCTAATCTCCGCAACCGTTCGACGTTCTTGCGTTCGCGCGACCTGTTAGCCAGCCCATGTTTGGCAACGGCATTGGCCCACACCACCATCGCATTGCGAGCCTGCGCCGACAATGGCGCGACCGCCGCATGATCGAAGTACGCCCAGTGATCGACCACCGGCATCTGCGATCGAAATTCCTGCCACCAATTCTCGTTGGAGCTCATATCACTACTCGATCAGTCAACGGACGTCGCGTTCGGATTGCGTATCACCTATCATGACCGCGCCTCGTTCCATTGCAATCTTAACGGCGAGCGGGGGGTGTGAACCCCCCGGTGGTTTCAGTCGTTCAGGCGCGTGCAATTGCTTGGACATTACCAGGGGGTTCACACCCC
>JABISG010000084.1 GCA_018699955.1 Planctomycetaceae bacterium
CTTGCAAAGTAGCCGAACACCAGCGCGGTCCCAAAGCCGATGGGCCAGAACCAGACGGAAAACCAATCCTCTGTGTACATCAGGTAGAGCGTCAGCGCGGTGGCCAACGAGACGCTAACCAACACTGCCAACCAGGTCGTCCGTCGGGAAAAGAGAGCCAGAATGAAGATCGCCAACAACGGGCCGCCGAATGCTGCAGTCAGTTTCTTTCCGATGTCGAACACGTTACCAAGCGGACCCACAAAACAGGCGAGTGTAATCGCGATAGTGCCGATGATGACAACCAACACCCGAATCCAAGCCACCTCGTCGTATTCATCTTTCGGCCGGAGCTGAGGAAGAAGTCGGTCGCGAAAATCGACGACAAGCGCGGTGGTGACCGAATGGACGCCGGAATCGATGCTCGACATGATCGCCGCCATCAGGGCCGCGAGAAACAGACCGGCCAAACCGGGTGGAAAGTGAAGGCGAACGAAATCGGGCATGGCCCGGTCGGCCACTTCGGTATCGCCGGCGAGAATCTCGGGTAACGTTCCCCCGCCCAGTTCTGCCGGGTTCTGGGTGAAGTAGGCATAAAGCCCGACGCCAATCATCAGCAAGCCCGGCAGCACGATCCACATCGCCGCCAGATTCAATGCGGCTCCCCATTGCGAGGAACGCTCTGATTTCGCTGAGAGATATCGCTGGACGGCCACCTGATCGACGCCAAAGGCCGACAGGGCTTCGAGGAACACGCCGATCAAAATCACCCAACTACCGTAGCGCAATGTCATCGACGGTGAAAAGTCGATGATGAGACCTTCGCGACCATCGAAGCAGGTATGAATGATGTCACTGACGCCGGAGCCGGTCAGATCGAGGATCAGCCACAGCGTCGCCAGGATGGTGATAGCAAAGACGAAAAACTGTATCACGTCGGTCCACATGACGGCCCGCAGACCGCCCAGCATTGTGTAGCCGATGGAGACGATTCCCAGCCCGACGATGACTGCCGTCTGTGGGACCCCCATCACACTCGACACCACCACCGATGCCGCATAGGTTGCTGAAGCCATCCAACCGATTCGCAATAACACGAACAGGCCACTGGCGAGCGTGCGGACGGAAACGTGAAATCGCAACTCCAGGTATTCGTATGCCGTTTCCACTTTGAGCCGCGCGTAAACGGGAATGAACACCCAGATCACCACCGGTGTCATCAGTGCAAACGCAACGAGTGAAAGGCCGATCCGCAGACTGTCGCCGAATGCCGCCGAGGGGTAGAAGACGAAACTGTTCGAAGAGAACAGCGTCGCCATAACGCTCAAGCCGACGGGCAACCACCCCATCGATCCGCTCGCCGCAAAGAACTCTCTTCGGGTTTGATGTCGCCCGAATGCGAACCCCAGACCGAGCATCAGCAACAGGTAGAGAGCAACAACAGCGAAATCGAGTGGATGCATGGGGAAGCAATTAAGAGAGTTGGTGGGAGTTCGGGCGGGAATCAACGACGGCCGGAGCGTTCGACCCATTTGTAAGCTCGTTTGGCGTTCAACGAGCAGAACTTCGCCGTTGCCATTTCGCCCTTTTGGAACACGTATTCCATGACGATTCGCTGGAGCTTGAAATAGCTGGCGGCCGGGTCGGAGGCAGGCCAGTTGCTTCCATAGATAACACGATCATCGCCAAACGCATTCCAGACCACATCGATATACGGTTTGTAGAAAGCCAGGTCATTGGGTGCTTTCTTGCCGTTTCGCGCCGCGCCTTCGACCAAAGCCGAAATTTTGCAGAACACGTTGGGATGCTTGGCCGCGGCCCGAATTCCCTGCTGCCAACTTCGTGGTGGTGCGTCGGACGTGATGTGAACATTGCCGATGTGGTTTTGCACAATCCGCAGATCGGGCAACTGAGTGGCGAGTTTCGCAACGATCGCGGGAGTCTCGGGGCCGCCATTCACATCCAACGCCAGATCTTTTTCCGCCATCAGTTTCAAATCGTCGAACGACTCTTTTGCGATCAGCTGATCCACCAGCCTGGAAGAGACACGAATCCCACGAAACAACCGATTGGCCGCAAATCGCTTCAAATGCCCGGCGAATTCCGCGGTTCCCGGTGTGAGGTGACCGATGATACCGACGACGAATTGATCATCCTTCGCCAGATCCAGCAGCCACGCATTGTCTTCAACTCGCGGGCTTGCCTCGACAATCACCGTACCCGTCACAGGGCGGAACTGCTTCAGTGCCCGCAAATGCTTCGGCAACACCGTTCGATACAAGGGCGATCCCTTTGCCGGCCAGGGAATTCCCCCGGGCCGCGTTGGATCGTAAAAGTGCGTGTGGCAATCGATGATATCGAGGTCGGTCTTGGAGTCATCGGCCATGCCTGTGCCGAGGCTGAGTCCGACCATGCCGGAAATGCTACCGGCTATCCATGTCCGGCGGCTAATTGTGTTTGTCATCGTGATGCTTTGCTCGTGTTGCTTCTTCTGCGATCCGATTTCCATTCACCGTAAGTCAGGCGATGATCTCGTCGATCGGTTTGCCATGATCGATGTCGAGACGTTTGCGGCCGGGGAGTTCCAACTTGCGCGAATCGAGGCCGAGTTGTTTCAGAATTGTGGCGTGAATGTCGGTGACATAGTGGCGGTGCTCCTCGGCGTGGAAGCCGATTTCGTCGGTGGCACCGTGAGCGATGCCCCCTTTGATACCGCCGCCCGCCATCCAGACCGAGAACCCGTAAGGGTGATGGTCGCGGCCATCTTTGCCTTGCGTCGCTGGCGTGCGACCGAACTCAGTTGCAAAGATGACGAGGGTTGAATCGAGCAGTCCGCGTTGCTTGAGATCTTTTAACAGGCCGGCCACTGGTTTATCGACCGCTTTGAAGTTGCGTGTGTGGTTGGCCTTCAGTCCGCCGTGCGCGTCCCATGCACCGGCACCGCCGGCACCGTGTTGCACCTGAATGAAACGCACACCCCGTTCGATGAGCCGACGCGTCGCCAGCATTTGCGAACCGAAATTGCGAGTCGCCGGTTCGTCGAGACCGTACATGTTTTGAATCGCCTGAGTTTCTGAACTGAAACCGAGTGCTTCGGGGACCGAGGTCTGCATGCGGAAGGCGAGTTCATATGCTTTGATACGGGCTTGCAGTGCGGGGTCGTTCGGGTATTCAACCGCCTTGAGCCGATTCAGTTTCGCTCCGAATTCAAAATTGAGGTGCTGTTCTTCCAGAGAGAGACCGTTGGCCGGCTTGCCATAATCGAGCGGGTTTTTTGGATCGACGCGAATCGGCACGGCATCGTGAGCCGGGCCGAGATAATGGCCGTCCTTCGCATTCCAGTACTCGCGTCGGCCCATTGAGATAAATTGCGGCAGGTTATCATTCAGTGAACCGAGCCCATAATCGACCCACGCGCCAAGTGTCGGAAATTCTCCGTCGAGCATGTGGCGGCCCGAATGGAATTGCGTCTGCGCTCCGTGGTTATCGTCGGTGGTCCACATCGACCGCACGACGGCGATGTCGTCGATGCAGCTTCCCATGTGTGGAACCCAGTCGCTCAATTCGATGCCCGATTCGCCGTACTTGCGGAAGCCGACCTGCAACGGATAAAGCTTCTGCCGAATTGTGACATTGAACGCCACTTCGCGGCGTTTGAGCCGTTCGGGATCCTGCGTCGCAGCGTAGGGCGTCTCGCTGATGGACTGGCCGGCGTATTTGGTGATCTCCGGCTTTGGATCGAACGATTCGACGTGCGAAGCGCCTCCGTTCATAAACAACCAGATGACACTTTTGGCTTTTGGCGCGAAGTGCGGCTTTCCGCTGGGCGGCTGCCAACTGCCAGGCTCGTTCGCGTTAAGAACGCCGTCATTGGCCAGCATCGCGCTGAGCGCCAGACCGGTGAAACCGAGTCCACAGTCGGCGAGGAATGTCCGGCGCGAGGGAAGAACCCTGGGGGTGCCGTTCATCATGTCTGTTTTCTCCGCATTCATCGAATGGTGATGAAGTCGTTGTGGTTGAGGATGGTATGAACGACGCTCGTTCGGGCGGCGATCGTGGGGTTCGTGCGTTTCTTCGCTTTTGCAAGTTTCGTCATGCGTTTCAGCAACTCGGTTAGCGTCGCCTGTTCATCGGATGTCGGCTCAACGGATAAGATCGTCACGAAGGCCGTGCGGATGAAGTCGGCATCGGACGCATCCGGATAAGCGGCTGCGATACGCCCGGCGATTTTTCCGGCCATCTCGGTGGCGAACGGGCTGTTTTCCAACGCGAGCGCTTGCTGGGGGACAATACTCTCGGCCCGACGGTAGCAGTCGAGTACGCCGGCATCATCGAACATCGACAGAAACTTCTGATGATCGTTATGCGAATGAACGAAGTAGAGACTTCGACGGCGAGACTTCTTGTCGTTCACCGCGATGGACGGCCCTCCCAGCGAAACATCAAGTTCCCCCGCCAACGACAGCAGACTGTCGCGCAGGATTTGAGCTTCCATGCGAACCGGATTCATCCGCCAGTAGAATCGGTTATCGGGATCGGCAGACATCGTTGCTTCGCTGACGCCCGCGTTCGATGACGACAGCCGATACGCCTGTGACGTCACAATCAGCCGATGAATATGTTTCATGCTCCAGTTGTTCTCGACGAGTTCGATGGCGAGCCAATCGAGCAACTCCGGATGTGTCGGCGGTGTGCCCTTGCGGCCGAAGTCGAACACCGTCGGCACCAGCGGAGTGCCCATATGACGCATCCAGATGTGATTGACGGCAACTCGGGCCGGCAGCGGATGACGCGGATCGGTCACCCATTTCGCAAATGCCGAACGACGGCCGGTACTTGTCGTTGGGTAGGGCTTCCCGGCATTGCGATTCTGATAGTCCTCTTGAGTCTTCTTTGCGCCGGGCAACGAGGTGTATTTCTCGCTTGGCACGTCGATCGCCTTGCGTGTTTTGTCACGCGCGACTTTTGCAGCCGCAAGTTTCTTTTCGGCATCGGCTTTCTTGCCGGCGGCGGCTTGCATCAAGGCAAGTTCCGCGCGGCTGAGGTTTTCTTCTGCACGCAACGCGGCGACCACGCGTTCGGATTTCGAGGCCGCAAGCAACCGCTCTTTTGTGGCCGATTCCTGGCCCACCGCTGGCTTGACGTGGCGAACTCGATCGGCCGCCGCTCGCGCTTCGATCGAGGCAAGTTGAGCTTCGGCTGCCTTCAACGATTGCTCGGCAACTGTCATAGCCAGTCTTGCTTGATCGACCGGCAGTGATGCCACTTTTGCATTCGGCTTCGCTTGAGCCGCTTTCGCATCGACGAGCTTCAAAGTTTTGGGCAATGCCCGCAGTTCGAACGAGACGAAATCAACCGTCGCATCAAATGCGATCAGTTCGAGGAACCCCTGTTTCCGTTTCAGACTGGTCGGAAGTCGGTAGGCGATCGAGTGTTCGCCATCGACCCGCATGTTGATCAACGCTCCCCGCACTCGCAGCACGATTTCGTGCGGTTGATTGAGTTCGACTTTGCGAGCCTGCGCGGCTGTCGGTGGATAGACGAAGTTGCCGCCCTGTTTGAAGGATATCTGCGATTTCTGCCCGCCGACGACGGAGCTGGCATACGCCATCACTTCGTTTCCGTCAGCGGTGACGTCAAAAGAAATGCCGACCGACTTCCACATCTCGCCACCGGTCGGGATGTATTTGAGCCGCGCTTCAAAATCGGTCGGCGGTAGCTGCTTCAAACGCAAAGTGGCACGGCTCGTACCCGTCTGCGACTGCGTGAGCTTGCCGTTTGCGTAATTCCACTTACCCCCACGTTGCTCCCACACTTCCGGCTTCGCGGCCGAAAAGTCGTCGCGGACGATGGCTTCCGTTGAACTGCCGGTCGGTTGGTCCGCGGTGGATTTCGACGCAGTGGGTTTCGCGGCGGCATTTTTCGCCGCCAACTTCTTCGCCGCCGTTTGCGATTCCGCGAGCTTCTTCGTCGCGGCATCCACGGCAGAACGAGCGGTCGTAACTTGCTGGACGGCCAAATCACGGTGCGTCTTGACGATGGATTCGCGCAAGCCGGGGTATGTTGCTTCGGCCGGTAAAGAGACGGGCTTGATCGCCAGTGTCAACGCATCCGACGAGAGAAACGCCGGCACTCCCGGTTTCATGGTGACGCTTTTGTCCGGGTTGCGATCATCGCCCCGGACGTGCAGATAGGTCGGCACGTCCAGATGTGCATCGAACACGCGGGGGATGCCATCTTTTTCAAAGTCGGTCTGCCCAGCCACCATCTCGGTGCGAATCTGGTACGGCTCGAAGATCGCGCGTAACTTGTAGTACTCAACCTGAGTGAGTGGGTCGTATTTGTGGTCGTGACACTTCGCACAATTGAACGTCAGCCCGAGCATCGCTTTGGCGGAATGTTCGATCGTCTCATCGAGCCACGCGGTCCGATTGAAGATGAAGTATTGCCGGGCCAGAAAACCGGTTGCGCGAAGTTTCTCCATGTCGTTGGGATAGAGTTCGTCTGCTGCCAGCATCTCGCGCAGCATCTGGTCGTAGCCTTTGTCCTCATTCAGCGATTCGATGATCCAGTCGCGCCAATGCCAGATGTGCTTTTGGGAATTGCGGACCTCGGCACCAAGTCCCCACCAATCGCTGTAACGCCAGATATCCATCCAATGCCGGCCCCAGCGTTGTCCGTGCTGCGAACTTTCGAGCAGCCTCGTGACGATCTTGTCGTACGCCTCGGGCGATTCGTCGGCGGTGAAGGTGTCGAGTTCTTTTTGCGTCGGCGGCAATCCGATGAGGTCGAGCGTCACGCGCCGCAACCAGACACGCTTGCTCGCGACCGGCTGTGGCACCAGCCCTTGCTTGCGGTGTTGATTGGCGATGAAGGCATCGATTGGATTCTGCTGCCAGCGGGCCTGCTCCGACGTCGGTTGATCGACCTTCGGCAGAGGCGGTCGCGTGGGAGTCTTGAATGCCCAGTGTTCGCGCGGATCCCGTTCGGGTTGCTCGTCCTTGGGGGCAACGGCTTTCTGAGTGATCCACCGCCGGAGAGCTTCGATTTGGGCCGGCTTGAGTGGCTCACCTTCCGGCGGCATGCGTTCGGCCTCTTCGGTTGCCGAAACCCGTTCGAGCAACAGACTCGCCGCGGCATCGCCCAGTTGGATCGACGTGCCGGAATCGCCTCCTTTGATCGCCAACGCTGCCGTATCGAGTCGCAGTCCGCCCTCCTGCTTGAGCGCTCCGTGGCAGGCGTAACAGCGTTCGCGCAGGATCGGCTTCACCTGTTTCAGATAATCGACTTGATCATCTGCTGCGAGACAAACGCCCGACCAGAGGCTCATCGAGCAGGCGATCGCGATGATTGACGATTGCATCTTCATGGAAGGTTCACTCACTTGTGGATGTCACCACGACTCTGTTGGCCAGCCTTTCGGTGATAAAGCAGAGCCCGGGCAGGGGTGACCGACAGCAATAATAAGTCAACTCCGTTGTGTCCAGCATACCTCAGACGATGCCCCCGTGAATAGCGACGCCCTTTCCGCTGTCGCCAACGGCAGGGTCCGACAGCGAGAGTGTTCTTGCCATTGCGGCCGGAGGAGCCGATAATTGACGTAATGTTGCTGTCAGTGTGCGGGTGGAATCAAGCAGTCCGCCGCCCGAGTACTCAATTCAAAGGAGCGGGATTGGCATGGCAAGACACCTGATCCTTTCGTTGCTGCTTTCGGTTTGCGCCTCGGGAGTACTTTGTGCTGAGGAACTCAGAGTTCGCAAATATCCGGTACATCTAGCGGCAACGAAAAAGAAACTCGGGAAACCGGGGCGGCACCAGATCCTGATAACACTTACGATCGCAAAAGGCGTTCATATTTACTCTGGCCGTGTGAAATCTGATTTGCTGCGGCCAGCCGCTGCGCGAGTGACAATCACGACTGCCGACGGCAAACCGATTCCTGCCACGGTCGAATATCCTGTTGGGACCAAACTCACCAACGAAATCTTCGGCGATTTCTTCGTTTATGAGATGACGATCACCATCCGGGTGACTGTTGACCGAGCAAAAGACGCGAAGCCACTGAAAGTGGCGTGCCGAGTCGCGGGTTACCATTCTACCAGGAACTACTGAATTCCACCCAAGACACTCCAGTTGGAGCTGCGGTAATCTGTCTGGCCAGTTTTGTGTCTGTGCGTCAACGAGTCTAGTCGATGGTCAACTCGCCAATCCACGTCTTCGCCTACGGCTCCAACATGTGTACGGAACGGCTTCGTGCGCGGGTTGCGAGTGCTGCGCCTTTGGCGATTGGGTATGTGACGCGTCGGCGGTTGGCGTTTCATAAACGCGGCAACGACGGTTCGGCAAAGGCGGATGCGGTTTACACGGGACGCATTCGCGATTGCGTGTGGGGCGTCGTGTTTTCGCTGCGGTCCGACGAGAAATCTGTGTTGGACGAATTTGAGATCGGGTACCACGAGGAGCAGGTTGTCGTCATCGGCAAAACGGACGTTCTGCATGCGAGTGTTTATGTGGCGAGTGATGAGACGGTTGATGCTTCACTGTCGCCGTTTTGTTGGTATCACCGTTTTGTCGTTCAGGGGGCGAAACAACATCGGTTACCGACGGATTACGTTCAGCAACTGCAGGGAATCGAGTCGGTGACGGATCACGACGGCGAACGACTTCGGCGAAATTCTTTATTACTTGATGGGCGTTGACTACCGTCAGCCGGCACACGCAGGACGCTCAACTTTCCGGTCGATGCGCCGCGTTACTTCGACGAATTGAGGAATGCTAATAGCGTGTCGCGCATCTCGGTCACGTCGGCAAAGCGTTCCTCGGGGTCGCGAAGCAGGGCACGGTGGATAATCGCCGACAGTTCGTCGGGTATCTCGCTGCGGCGATCACGAATGGGCACGGGATCGTCCTGCAGGATCATTTGAAACTTGCCGTTGATCGTATTGGGGAAGTCGAAGATGTACTGGACCGTCAGCAGGAAGTAGAGCGTGGCTGCGGCTGCATACTGATCGGTCGTCGGTTTTGTCTCGCGGTAGTTGGTAATTTGCTCGGGGGCCATATACTGCGACGTTCCACGCACGTCACCCATCATCGTCAGCCCGCTTATCCGCGAGCTTTGATAGGTGCGGGCCAGTCCGAAGTCGGCCAGTTTCACGACTCCGCGCCCTTCGACCTGTCCCAGCAACATGTTTTGCGGCTTGATGTCTCGATGCACGAAACCCTGCCCGTGTGCGTGTTCGAGTGCCGTGAGCAACTGGCAGATGATGCCGACCGCAGTGGCGATGCCCAGCGGGCCTTCGTTGTCCGCAACCAGGCGGGCGGCATCGATGCCGGCAACGTATTCCATCACAAAAAACAGATCACCGTCGGCTTCACCCATTTCGTGGAATGCGACAATATTGGGATGCTTCAGATCTTTGAGAATCGATGCCTCGCGAAGAAAACGGTCGATGTCTCCCTCGGTCACGGCGATGGTTGGGCGAATGGTTTTGATCGCAACGATGTTGCCGTCGCGGCGACAGAGGGCGCGGTAGACGACCCCCATGCCCCCCTTGCCCAGTTCGTCGATGATGAGATACCCGGGTACCGGTTGCGCTCGGGAATTGATGCGGTCGGAGAAGTCCTCCGGTAGCATCGCAAGCGTTTCTTCAGTCAGTGTGATGCCGCCCTGGACGTTCTCGACGGCGATTGTCTGGAACCGTGCCGATTCCGGTCCGATCTCTTCGTTGGCATCGTCGGCACCGTTGGTCTCGCCTGAAACATCGTCGGTGGGAATCGAATGGGAGTCGCTTGGACCAATGTAGCGAGCGTGAATGTCCTTGTTCTCTGCCGGCGGAATCGGCGTTGAGTCCTGGTTGGAAGAATTCTGAACTGCCGCTGGGGCTTCTGCCGCCGGAACTCCCGCCGCTTTGGAAAAAGTGACTTTGCGTTCGGCTGATTCCCTGTCGGCAATGGAGACTTTGATGACGGTTTTCCCCCCCTTAATGCGGTCGCCGTCGTGGATGTCGATGGTTTTGACCCGCTCGTCGTTCACGAAGGTGCCGTTACGGCTGCCCATGTCCATCAACCGGCAGTACGGCGGATTGACTTCGACCATGAAATGAACGCGGGAGAAGAATTGGTCTTTTTTCGGCAGACGGAAGTGCGCGTACGTCGCCCGCCCGACAATAAAATTGTCGTGTTCCTCGAACGCATACGATTTGCCTTCGTGGGGCCCCTGATCGACAGTGAGCGTCACTTTCACGACGCCGTCATCCTTCACAAATGATGGAACAGTGGATTATCAGCCAGCCGAATGCCGCAGCAAGGGGAGAAAGGCCGCTTTGAACAGCAGACAGAAGGTCGAAAAGCAGCCATCGACCCTCGCAGTTCATTATCGCCCATGCGCTAGGGCGATTGCCAGTCTGAATTATCCTGCTCAACCCTCGTCTGTCGTCACTGGGGCCGCTCGACTTGAGGAGGAATCCTCTCATTGAGAAGTGGCGGCGAACGGCATTCCGCATCAGCTTCTGTCGGCGTGGGTGCCACTGGCGTGTCGCCAGTGGCCACCGTGCTGCACTGGCGACACACCAGTGGCACCCGTCACATAGCAATCGAAAATCGGTGAGATACAGAGTCTTTTCGCGGTTCAGGTTGCCGGTTCCGGATCGAAAATGGCGAGCATTCGGGGACGCCAATACCGAATGTGGGCGATGGCGGCCAATAGGAGCAGGGCAACGAGACTGATCGCCGCACCCCAGCAAACAGTCGCCGGTTGGTAACTCCAAATCACCTGGTGCTTGCCCGGCGGCAAATCGACGGCGCGGTACATTCGCTCGTGTGTGATTGCTTCGGCCGGTTGGCCGTCGATGCGGACATTCCAACCGGGATACATCAGATCGGTGAGAATCAACGGTCCGCCGGACCTTGAATTCGCCTCGATCACCACACGATTGGAAGAGAAATCTACGACACGCGCGGTCCCGGCAAACGCGACACGTCCACGGCTGCCATTCAGCCGATTGAGATACAGCGGCTCATACGGCGACCGCCCCCAGGCGGAATTCAACATGGAATCGGGACCGGAATAGACCAGCTCGACCGGCCAGTCATCGGGTTCGAGCGGCTTGAAACTGAGAACGTGTGTGACGCCGGCCCGCTGCAGCCAATCGATCTGCCCCTCGGCGGCCCGCATCGTCTTGCCGTCATCTTCACCGGGGGACAGCGAGGGCATTCGCAGTTCCGCGTCGAAATAGGCCGCCGGTCCGATGCCGAGATAGACGGGCGTCGCTGCGACTCCGGTTAGCGTGGGCAGATTTGCACCGGGCGCGACCAGTCGGACCGGCTGATCCGACTCCGCCAGCGTACGCGTGATCTGGCTGCGCTCGCGCGCCAGAATGGGCGGCCGTTCGACCTGATACGCATTCGTGACCAGTTGGCCCGCCCAATGGAGATCATAAATGGTACCGGCAAAGACCGCCGCGACGAGGCATGCTGTGACAAATCGCTGTCGTTGAGTTGCCATCAATAATCGATCGAACACTGCCGCCGCGATTACCGCAGCGGAAAGCGTTGCAATGATTCCATAGCGCCCCGGGCCTCCGAAGAAAGAGAATCCCGGTAGATGTCTTGTCACCGGCAGCAGCCAACCGGTTGCGTAGACGACGGCCGCGAATCCAAAAATTGCCCACACCCACAGCAACCTTTGTGACGGCCCAGTCGCCAGAAGCCCGGTTTTTTGAAAAAACCGGGTTTCTCTTCGCCGTCGTCGCGCCAGCCAGAACACGCCTCCCCCCAGCACGAGTGACAGCGGCACGAGCCCAAAGTAAAGATGCGCTTCAATCTGGTTCGTTCCGGATTCGATCGCTCCTGTCTTCAGTCGCGACAGCACGCCATCGAGTTCACCGGTTGCCGCCAACGGATACCAATCCCACGGCGTGGCAAGCTGCATAAAATACACCGGCGGCAGATGTCCGTAGCCAAGGTCGTATCCGGTTTCGGTTTCACGTTCGGCCGGTCCGCCGACAACGGCACGCTGACTTTGCTGTTTGAGTTCCCATGTGGGGAAGAGTTGAACGGCGGCAATTGCGAATCCCAACAGCAGGCTGACACCACACGCGGCGGCAACTTTGACTCTGCGTCGCTTTACGGTCTCCGCCAGTCGGTCGTCGGCAAACCATAATCGCAGCGGGATGTACGCCACCAGCACCAACTGTGTAATGAATGCCAGGTTGTAATGACCGGCGAGAAGCTGAAGACCGATGGCGACGCTGAGCGCGATCAAATACCGCCACCGAACCGACCGCAAAAACGATTCAACGCACCACAATGCGAGCGGCAAATAGGCACCGGTGACGATGGCCCATTCCCAACAGCTGCGCGAAGGGAACCAGCCGTAGGTGAAAACAACTCCTGCCAGTAAAGCAGCCATCGTCCCTAACCCAAGCCGCCGCGCGTACATCCACGTGAACAGAAACGCCATCATGTAATGCAACAGATGAACGGCGTTGTAAGCCGTGTTGACATCGAGCGTGCTGTACGCGAGCAGGTAAAATGGATAGCAGGCACCGGTCTGGCTCTCGCCCAACACGGGGTAACCGTGGCCCACGCGGTTGTTCCACAACGGAAATTCACCCGCCTGCAGCCGGTCGGCGTAAAACGTTTTCTGCGGCAGGTAGTAGGTGTAGGTGTCGCCGCCAATTAACCCGCCACCCGTCCATAACGGTTGCCAGAAAAGCACCGTCAGCCCAACGGCAAACGCAGCAACCAGAATGAGTGTGCGGAATCGAGTCAACTGAAAACCTGACAACAAGGAATGGCATACGTTTAGCGGCCAGGCAACGCCCGGCGTGCGTTATCGAATCTTCACGGGCGGCTTCTGTCCCTTGGGAATCAACGTCGTATATTTGCGTTCCTTCGTGCGCTGTTTCCAATCGGCACGGGCGGCGGCGCGTTCTTCGGGATTCTCCAGCAGGTCGAGTGCCGTCACCGCCAGCACTTTTGCACCGTACAATATCCCCTTTTGACCAATCGTCGAGCCGATACATGAAACGTTCTGCCAACTGTGTCCCGGACTCTTCGCCACCAGACAACTGGTGCGCAAACCACCCGTCGGCACGAACCAACTGATGTCGCCCACGTCGGTCGATCCTTTCGACGGCTTACTCGAATCGGTCAGCCGCTGAATCGACTCATCGATTGCCAGCGGGAATTTCGTGTCAAACTGCGCGATGAGCGGCTGCTGTAACCGACGTGCATAAGCTTGCTCTGCTTCGGTGAAAGTCGGCGCACCGACGGCAACCAGATTCTTGTGAATCAGTTCCGACAACGGCGTGTTGACGACCAGTTCGTGGCAGTCGGTGTCGATCTTCACACTCAACTTGGTGCGCGACATCAACGCCGCCCCGCGGGCGATGTCGTTGATCCACTTGAAATAACTTTCCACATCCTGGTGTTTGTCGGCCCGAATGAAATACCAGACGGTCGCGTGAGGCGGAACAACATTCGGCGCGCCGCCGCCATCGGTAATGACGTAGTGAAACCGTGCGTCTTCTTTCACGTGTTCGCGCATGTAGTTCACGCCGACGTTCATCAACTCGACGCCATCGAGCGCGCTGCGGCCGCTTTCGGGGGAGCCGGCGGCATGTGCGGCGGTGCCGTCGAAGGTGAATTTCACCGACACCAACGCTTTGGAACTGCCCGACCAGGCCCCGTTGCGAGTGGAAGGATGCCAATGCAGGCAGACGTCCAGATCCTTAAAGACTCCAGCGAGCGTCATGTAAACCTTGCCGATGACCGTCTCTTCGGCCGGTGTCCCGTACAGGCGAATTGTCCCTTTCAACTTGTGCTTCTGCATGGCTGTCTTGACCGCGAGTGCCGCTCCCAATGCGCCCGAACCCAGCCCGCTGTGACCGCACGCATGCCCCGGTTTTCCGGCGGCAAACGATTCGCGAACCGGCGAGACCTTCTGCGACATTCCCGGCAGCGCATCGTATTCGGCCAGAATACCGATCACCGGTTTCCCGCTGCCATAGCTTGCAACAAATGCCGTCGGCATATCGGCCACGCCGGTTTTTACGGTAAAGCCTTCCTGCTTCAACTTTGATACCAGCAATGCTGCCGACTTGTTCTCCTGCAGGCCGACTTCGGCAAATTCCCAAATCGATTGATTGACCGCAAGAATCTCTTTACTGCGCGCATCGACATCAGCCAGCGCAGTTCTCTGTGTCGGACGAAATTTCGATGAAGTGGCCTGTTGGGCGGACGCGATCTGGGTTGAACCGACAATGACGGTCACGCCGACCATCGCAAAAATGGACAAAAAGGTCCATTGAAACGCTTTAAAACAAGGTGGTACGCAAGTTCTCACGAATTTCATGTTGCAAACCTCGGCTGGAATCGATGAGTCGGAAGAGTCACAATTTGATTGTTGAACGCCAGCTTCAGGATATCAAGAGACTTGCCGACACACCTCTTCCATTGACGCAACGTACCCTGATCAGCTAAGTTGTAGTTCATCAGAGAGTGCTGATGTATACGTCGGGTTTCAACCGAAACTCGATCCTTCCTGCTCCGCAATCGTGGGGGCGACATGTTGGGCCAACGGAATGACTTGCTTGGAAGACGACTGAACGCGGTGGCGTTCGTCGCATGCTTTTTGCTGGTCGCTGAAACGGCGACTGCGCAGCAGCCAGCTTCTGCTCCTGTGCCGTTACACGTTCGTATTGATCGGGCAACTGCCGCTGCTCACATCGGACCGGTCGCCCCGGTGGCCGGGGACGCCGAGTTTCTGCGGCGGATTTATCTCGATTTGACCGGCATGATTCCCTCGTCGGCCGAGGCGCGCGCGTTTCTGGCCGACCAATCGCCGGACAAACGCACCAAACTCGTTGATCGACTGCTCGGAAGCCCGGCGTATGTTCGTCACATTGCCGCCGCATTCGACCTGATGCTGATGGAACGGCGGGGCGATAAGCACGTCAAGTCGCCCGAATGGAAACAGTACCTGCAGACCTCGTTTGCAGCGAACAAGCCGTACAATCAGTTGGCTGCCGAAATCCTTGGTGCCGACGGTGCCGATCCCAAACTCCGCGCACCGGCGAAGTTCTTCCTCGATCGCGATGTTGAACCGAATTTGGCGACGCGCGAAGTTGGCCGGATGTTCTTCGGTGTCGATCTCGAATGTGCGCAATGCCACGATCACCCGAATATCGACGACTATTTGCAGGCCGACTACTACGGCTTGTACGCCTTCGTCAGCCGCACATACGTCTTTCAGCCGGACAAAAAGAAACCGGCGGTATTGGCGGAAAAAGCCGAAGGCGACGTGAAATTCAAATCGGTTTTCACCGGCTTCGAAGGAATTACACGGCCCCGATTGCTGGGCGCAAGCGAGATTGACGAGCCGTCGTTCAAAAAGGGCGAAGATTATCAGGTCAAAGCCGATCCGAAGAAAAAGAACATCCGGCCGATTCCCAAATACAGCCGCCGCGCCCAGTTGGCCAAACGGGCCACCGACGGCCGCAGCCCGGCGTTCAATCGCAACATCGCGAATCGTCTCTGGGCACACATGATGGGCCGCGGCCTGGTGCATCCTGCCGATCTTCACAGCGCAGGCAATCCACCGTCCAACCCCCAATTGATGCAAGCGCTCGCCGACGAATTCGTCGCGATGAAGTTCGATGTGAAGGCATTCATCCGCGAGTTGGCGCTTTCGCAGACGTATCAGCGGTCGTTCGAAATGCCCGCGAACCTGGACGAGCACGTCGCCATTGCGAGAAAGCAACTTCCCCTTGCTAAAGCCGCTGCAACACGGCAACTGGCCGTCGCCGTAGCCGCCGAGAAGGCGGTAAACAAAGTCCTTCCCAAGGTTGAAGAAAACAAGAAAACGGTTGCGGCCGCCACCGCTGAACTCACTAAGGCAAACGCGGCAGTCACTGCAACTCAAACGGCAGCCACCGCGGCCGCGAAAGCGCAGGCCGATGTTGAGCAGATGCTTACCCCAAAACAGCAGGTTGCCAAGTCGTTGACCGAAGCGAATGAAAAGATTCAAGCGGCGCTGAAGGCTCTTCCCAACGACAAAGAACTCGCCGCCGTTGCCGCAAAGTTTGTTGCGAAGACAAAATCGACGACGGCTGAAGTTGCGGCGTTGACAAAGACACTTGGCGAACGGAAGACGGCAAACGCCGCAGCACAGCAGAAACTGGTTGCCGCGCAACAACTGGCTGCGAAGAGCAACGGCACGGTCGATGCAGCCAAGAAACAACTCGCCGTCCTGACAGCACAACACGCTGCCGCCGCGGCAGCGTTGGTAACCGCGACAAGATATCTCGACGCAGCAGACAAACGCGAGAGCCACACACGCCTGCTGACTTCTTACGGCGACGCACAAACCAAACTTGCTGCGACCAACGCAGTCATCGGCAAAGCATCCACCGAGATTGCTAACGCGCAGGCTGATTTGAAAAAAATCGCGGCCAACATGGCGAAGGATCAGGCAGAATTACCTGCGATGCAAAAGGCTGATGCGGCGGCAGTGGCTGCGCTCACCAAGGCGAATGCGGACTTCGTTGGCAAGCCTGATGTCGCAAAATTGCTATCCGAATCGCTTGCGAAAGCCGAAGCGGCCGGGCAGAAGCTGCCGAACGATGCCGATTTGAAGCTCGCTATCGGCAAGCTGAAGGAACGGTCGCTGAAACTGAATCAGGATGTCGCCGAGTACCGCAAAGCGATCACCGTCCAAACGGCAGGGCGGAAGGCGGCGGCTGAAAAACTCGCCACGCTGACACAATCAATCGCAACCGCAACCGCTGCCGCTGCCGATATGAAGAAACAGGCGGCCGCGTTGGAAACGCAGCGCAAACAGGCAGCCGCCAAGGTCGAAGCCGAACGGGCAACGGCCGAATCCGCGGTGGATTCATTGACGGATCAATGGAGCACTCATTTTGCCGTCACACCCATCGAAGCGCTCACGCCAGAACAAATCGCCTGGAGTGTGTTGCGATCAACAGGACAATACGACCGGCAGCATGCCGCATCGGCTGCTGAGATTAACAAGAAAACACCGATGACCGACGCAGACCTCAAAGATGCAACGAAGGTGGCCGCCCGCGAGGCGGCAATTGAAGCGGCCGCCGTCGGTAAACTGCAAGGCAATGTGAATCAATTCGTCAAACTGTTCGGCGCCGGTGCCGGGCAACCGCAACACGAGTTTTTCGCGACCGTCGATCAGTCCCTGTTCTTTGCAAATGGCGGTCCGGTTCGCGGTTGGCTCAGTCCCGGCGGTGGGAACCTGACTGATCGCTTGATAAAGACCGAAGCCCCAGAAGCGGTGGCGGAAGAGCTGTATCTCAGTCTGCTGACCCGACAACCGACCGCAGAGGAAACGGCCGATGTCGTCGCCTATCTCGCAGCGAAGAAAGACAAGAAGAACGAAGCCGTTCAGGAACTGGCCTGGGCGCTGTTAACTTCCACCGAGTTTCGTTTCAATCACTAAAAACTTCCGACGGGAAACCGTTCGCAGGTTGCATAGACCCCTCAGTCCAATTAACGGCGGCATGATGCCGCCACCGCAGGAGAATCCGAGATGAAATGCGATTACGCGTGTCTTTCAGGCGAGCATGAAATCGGCCGTCGTCAGTTTCTCGGCGGGTTGGCTGGAGGCGTCGGAGCCGTTGCCGGCGGTTTGGGCATGATGGCAAGCCCCGCCGCAGCGAAGCAACTTTCCAAAGACCAGAAGCGGGTTGTCGTCATTTACATGTCGGGCGGCCTCAGCCAATTGGAGAGTTGGGATCCAAAACCGAAAACCAAGACCGGTGGACCGTTCCGCGCGATTCCCACTTCCGTCCCCGGCGTGCATATTTCCGAATTGCTGCCGCTGACGGCACAGCATATGGACAAGCTGTCTATTGTGCGGGGCATCAACACCAAGAACGGCGACCACGGCAAAGGCAGCTATCAGATGCAGTACGGCCGCGACAAGCGGCCCGGCATTCAATTGCCAAATCTGGGCGCCGTCTGCGCGAAAGCTCTGGAGTCGCCCACCAATCCGTTACCCGGTCACATTCGCATTCCCGGTGGCGGACGCGGCAACGATGCGGCCTATTTGGGACCGCGGTATGCCAGCATCGGCATCAATGGAAAGCCACCTGCCAACTCCGCGCGGGTAACTTCTTTGACGGAAGGGGCGGATCAGGCACGCAATGCATTTCGACGCAAGGCGAACAGCCGATTTGATCGACAACGTCGGACGGCTCAAACCGATGCCTACACCTACAGTTACGAACAAGCCCAGGAATTGATGAAGCAGCGTGACGTCTTCGACGTCTCGAAGGAACCGGCGGCCGATCACGAACGCTATGGCAAGCACGACTTCGGCAAGCACTGCCTGATGGCCCGCCGGTTGCTGGAAAACGGAATTACGTTCGTGCAATTGTCGCATTCCAATTACGACACGCACAACGAGAACTTCAATTTCCATCTTGAACAACTCGGCGAGTTCGACCGCTCGTATGCGGCACTCGTCAGCGACCTGCACGATCGCGGCATGCTCGATAGCACGTTGATTATCGTCATGTCCGAATTCGGCCGCACGCCGAATATCAACAAATACTACGGCCGCGATCACTGGGGAACTGCGTGGTCGGTTTGTCTGGCTGGCGGAAAGCTTCAACGCGGGGCGGTCGTCGGCAAAACCAATGCAGGCGGAACGGCGGTGATTGAGGACGAAGTCGATCACGGACATCTGTTCCACACCTACCTCTCAGCCGTCGGACTCGACTCGTCCGACACGTTCGACATCGGCGGCCGCCCCATTCCGTTGGCCGACCCAAGACGCGCACCGATTTCCAAGATATTGTCATAACGCGACGTCACCAGAAAATGACGCTTTCATAACGCGATATGGAATAGCCATGAATCAAGAAAAGACTGCCGCCGCCGCAAAGCCGGCCGCAACACCGCTCGACGCCAAGCAGGCGCACGTGAAGGCGACGTGGAAACACGGTAGCCCGTTGATTGCGTGCCGGTACGATCCCAAGGGCCGGTTTCTTTTCACCAGTGGTGAAGATTATTCGCTGCAGCGCTGGGATCTGGCGACAGGTAAACCTACCGTTTGGGCGGCCCACGAAAGTTGGATTCGCGACATCGCATTCATGGCCGATGGCGAGACGGCCATCAGCGTCGGCTGCGACGACAAAATGATCTTCTGGGCAACCGCTGCCGAAAAGCCGACTCCGTTAAAAACGATTGAAGCCCACAAAGGCTGGATTCGCGCAGTCGAAGTCAGCCCCGATGGCAAGATGATTGCAACCGGCGGCAACGACAACCTGGTCAAGCTGTGGAACGCCGACGGCAGTCTGCAAAAAGAATTGACCGGACACGACAGCAATGTTTACAGCATCTTTTTCCATCCCGGCGGCGAGTTTCTTCTCTCCGGCGATCTGGCGGGTAAAGTCCATCAGTGGGAACTGAGTACCGGCAAACTGGTCCGAACATTCGATGCCAAAGATCTGCACACTTACAACGGCGGTCAAAAAGTGCATTACGGCGGTGTTCGCAGCATTGCCCTCAGCCCCGACGGCAAACACCTTGCCTGTTGCGGCTTGCACAAAGCCACAAATCCACTGGGAGCCGTCAACGAACCGTTGGTGATGCTCTTCGAATGGGAAAGCGGGAAAAAGGTCCGTTCGCAGGTCGCGGCCGGTGTGAAAGGTATCCTCTGGCAGGTCAATTGGCTGGCCGATGGAACGCTGGCAGCCGCTTCGGGCGGTAGCGGCGGCGGATTTCTCATCTTCTGGAAGACGGGCGCAGACAAGGAATTTCACAAGCTCAAATTGCCCAACACGGCCCGCGATGCCGACCTGCACCCGAACGGCTTGGAACTCGCCACCGTCCACCACGACCGCCAGGTCCGCATCACTCGGCTGACCGCAAAGCCGACGCCGGACAAACCGAAGCCCAAGAAATGACCGATCGGCACCGGGTCGCCTGATTGAATTGCGCCCCGCAGACGAGATTGACCATGCTCGACATTGTGGCCGGCCGCGGACAAAGGGACTGCGATACGGTTCATCGCCGGTCGTTCTTACAGGTTGGCACGCTTGCCTTGGGCGGACTCAATCTGGCCGACTTGCTTGCGGCCCGCGCTCGCGCCGCGTCTGCCGGGCAGCCCGTCAAAAAGACATCGGTCGTCTTATTGTTTCTCACCGGCGGACCCAGCCAGATCGAAACCTTCGATCCCAAAATGTCCGCGCCCGCCGAATTTCGCAGCGTCACCGGTTCCGTCGCCAGCAATCTTACCGGCGTATCGCTTGGCGGCACATTCACCCGCCTGGCCCCGCTGGCCGACAAAATGGCATTCGTTCGCTCGTTTACCCATGAAACTGCCAATCACACCAAGGCGGTCGAACAGGTCGTTCGCGGCGGCAACCCCATCGATCGAGCCGGCATGGGGGCAATCGCTGCGCACCTGCGCGGCGCCGGCCATCCCCGTACCGGCATGCCGACGCACGTTTATCTCTCCGCCGAGGAAGTCGATCGCCAGTTCAACAAGGAACGCCTACGACTCTTGGCAGCTTCCGGCGCGGGCGGATTGGGTGGCGCATACGGGCCGGTCGAAATTCAAGGCGAAGGCGAGTTCAACCGCAACATGATCCTGCGGATTTCCAACCGACGGCTCGACGACCGTCTCGCTTTGCGCAAATCGCTCGATCAACTGCACCGCCGCGTCGAGGGCAACGGCCTTCTGCAAGGACTCGACCAATTTCAACAACAGGCGGTTGATCTGGTCATGGGCAAATCGCGGGCCGCGTTCGATCTCTCGCAGGAATCCCCGCGGCTTCTCCGGCGGTACGATACCAGTCACATTATGACGGGAATCACCAAGTCGCGTCCTTCCACGTTGGGCAAACAACTGCTGCTCGCGCGGCGGCTATGCGAGGCCGGTTGCGGGTTCGTCACCATTCACAATCCCGGTTGGGACATGCACGGCGGCGACACCCAACTCAACATGCCCCACGGCATGGAGACACTCGGTCGCGCGGTTGATCACGCCGTCAGCGCGTTTCTCGAAGACGTTGATCGACGCGGCCTTTCCGACAGAATTCTACTCATCGTCACGGGCGAATTCGGCCGCACACCGAAGGTCAAAGACAACGGCGGTCGCGATCATTGGCCGCGATTGAGTACGCTTGCCTTCGCCGGCGGTGGCCTGCAAATGGGACAGGTCGTCGGTGCCTCAAGTGGACGGGCCGAAGAGCCGCGCACAGATCCGGTTACGCTCGACAATCTTTTCGCCACCGTGCTACAGGTGCTGTTCGATCTGCCCGCCTTGCGAAGTCACACCGGCTTGCCGCGCAACATCGCCTCGCTCATCGAACGCAGCCAACCAATTGCGCAGCTGATTTGATCGTGGCCGACAATTGGCACGTCAGCAGTGAATTACCGGCATCGAATTACCGGCGGACGTACTTCTTCAACTGCCCGTCCGATCCGACTTCGCTGACGTACAGGTCACCCTGGCTATCGCCCCAGATACCGTGTGGAAAGCTGCGGAATTGGTGCGGCTGGTCTCCCGCTTCACCCCACTGCGAAATGACCTCTCCGTCGCGGTTGAGAATCGAAACGCGGTGACCGACTTCCGCCATGTAAATTGTCTCGTCGGCGTCGAACCAGAGCTTGTCGGGCCGCAGAAAGCCCGGCCACTGTCGCTGAAAGTTGCCGTCGCCATCGAAAATCTGAATCCGGTTATTCTCCCGGTCACAAATATAGACGTTGTAGTCCCGATCAACCCAGACGCTATGCACCAGGTCGAATTGCCCAGGCCCATCGCCCGGTTCTCCCCAACTGAAAAGCAACACGCCTTCGGGCGAATACTTGTGTACTTTGGAATTGCCGTATCCGTCGCTGATATAAAAGCAGCCATCCGGCGCAATCGCCATATCGGTTGGCATGTTGAACGGAACGCCGGGCGGCCGCGGTATGCCGGGCGAACCGAGCGTCCATTTGAGCCGGCCTTCCGAATCGAACTTGTGCACACAATGCGTGTTTCGCTCGGTGCAATAAACATTGTCGTCGGCGTCAATGTAGATGCCGTGCGCGTCCTTCAAAATATCTTCGCCCCACGTGGTGACGAACTGGCCACTGCGATCGAAGACGATCATCGGGTGATCGCTGCGGCTGTAAACGTAGACGCGGTCCTGGCTATCGACGGCAACACTCGGAATCCACCCCAGCGACCAACCGGCGGGCAGTTGTGTCCAATCGGCAATCACTTCGTACTGATAGTCCCCGGAGCCGACTGGCATTGGCTGTCATCCTTCAGTTCAAACTCGACGCGCCCCTTGCAGAGTACGTCGGACAGTTGTTGGCCGGATTCGCAAGAATTCAGGTTGGCGTTGTTCGTCTGAATTCTTGCGAATTCAGCTACGGGAAGTTCTCTTCCGGACTACGACAATCCGCCATGCAGTAACCCCCGCATGTAGCCGACGGCAAACCCGATGTACTGCTTGGGAAGTGGTTGATCACCGGTGATAGACATCGGGTGGTCGAAGTCGATCACACCGTCGTAACAGACCTCGTCAAGTGTGCGTAACACATCCGCCATTTTCAGGTCGCCGTCATCGACAAACACTTCCGAGTAGCCCCCGTCGGCGGGCAACGTCCCGCGCACGTTGCGAAAGTGAACGTGAAACAACCTGCCTTGCCGGCCGTAACGGCGAATCCCCTCGAATACGTCTTCACCCGATTCGTACCGCGTTCCCACACAGAACGTTATGCCGTTGTGTTTGCTGGGAACCTCTGAAAAGAGCCGGTCGAAATCGGCAAAGCGGCAGAGAATTTGCGGATTTCCCAAATAGTTGTGCAGGGGTGGGTCATTGCCGTGCATGGCGATGACTGTCTTGCTGCCCTCGACGGTCGGTATCACCTGTTTGTAGATGTTGATTATCCCTTTCCACAGCTGATCGGAGGTGACTTTGTATTTCGGTTTTGGCGAAGCGGCCATTGACCTCTTCCGACTGAACGACGGATGCCCGTAGCCGCCGCGTCCTTTGCTGCGGACCCATCCGCGCCGCGAGTCGGAAACGTGCAGCGCCGCCTGACAGGCCTGAATGCCGAAGACGGGAATCTCTTCCTCGGCAAGCATCTCGCCAATCTGCTTCAGCTTATCGATTTCACGTTGACCTTCATTGCGATTGAGAGTTGCGTTCAAGTAGAACGGCCCCAACGAATTGGCCCGTTCGATTTTCAGCCCGACCCCGTCCAGTCGCTTGATAAACGCTTTCAGCGCGGCTCGGGTAAAGATGCCATGCTCGGCGTATCCGTCGATGAGCTTGAGTTCAATATCGACGCGATCGACTCCCAGCTGTTTGAAGTATCTGAGATCGTCATCGTTGCGGCTCTTCAGCCACTGCTCGTTGAAACGCGCGCCGATGCGGATGTTACCTTTTCGCTTACGCCGTTTCGCGTCGTCGTCGAAAGCAGCGACACCGTCTGTCGCTCCCGCCGCCACGCCAGCCGTCGCTGCCCCCAGAGCCGAATGTTTGATGAAGTCGCGTCGGTTAGATTGTTTCCCAGCAGACATGAGATCACTCCCGATCAGAGCGCGATTGTCGGTTGCCGTCCAGTGACAACCTACCAGACCGGTTCGATGGTTTCCATTGGCCGGCGGTGTCGCGGCCGTCCCGCACTCTGCCGTGGCGGTGCAAAGGGGACGCAGTTTCAAACTATCTGAGTTAATCGAACAGTCCGTACCGCACGATACACCATAGCGCTTTGATGCCGTCCCGCCAGCCGATTTTCTTGCCCTGATCGTAGGTGCGGCCGGAGTAGCTGATCGAAATCTCGTACACCGGGTAACGGCGACGCGCAATCCGCGCGGTCAGTTCCGGTTCGATGCCGAAGCGGTGCTGCTTCAGTCGCGGGGCAATCTCCTCAATCACTTCGCGGCGGAACACCTTGTAGCAGGTCTCCATGTCGGTCAGATTGAGATTAGTGAAACTGTTCGAGAGTGTCGTCAGCATTCTGTTGGCAACGTAATGCCAGAAGTACAGCACCCGGTGTGCCTGATCGCCGAGAAAACGGCTGCCGTAAACCACGTCCGCCTTACCGTCGATGATCGGCTTCAGCAAACGCGGAAACTCCGCCGGGTCGTATTCCAAATCAGCGTCCTGCACGATGACAATGTCACCCGTGCACTTTAGAAAGCCAGTCTTAAGCGCCGCGCCTTTGCCTTGATTGCGTTCGTGAAACAGCACCGTCACACGATTGAACGGGTCCTCATCGTCGCGCTCTGAAAGCTGCCGCAAAATGTCCGTCGAACCATCGCTGCTGCAGTCGTCAACGAGAATTATCTCCTTGCGAATTGGGACTTGGCAGACCCGCTGCAGCAACTCTTCAATCGTGTCCTTTTCGTTGTACACGGGGATAACAACCGACAGTAACATGTCCGACGGGATGACATAGAAGCCCAACTGCTGGCAGGCCACCTCGCCCAGCGCAGCCTGCATCAACGCGTACCATTCGGGTGAAAACGGTGCAGCGGTTACATCGAGATCGCTTTGCGGCGGCGTTTCGGACACTTCTTGCATCAAGGCCTCAAGCACGGCTTGGCGGTTCGGAGACGAGATTTCGATTAAGGCTCATCACATAATTGCGCCTCTCCAGTGTATACGATTTCGCTGCCGTTATTGAATAACGCGCAGTCGGTATGGTGGTAAATTCCAGATGAAACCGCTGGATGAATCGACACAACCCGGATAAACTGACCAACCCGCTACTCCGCCGGATGCCCCGCACTGGCGAAGCCGTTCGTCGCGATGTTTTCGAGACGCACCTTTTGCTTTCCGAACCCCCACCAAAGCCGCAGTGAGAATTATGGCCGATACTTCGATTGTACTGACCGATGTTGCAAGCGGCGTTTGGCTCGACTCGTGGTCACTCTGCGGAGCGGATGGCCCGACTTTGGCCGGTTCGGGTGATTGGTCGATCAACAAACGCACGCTTCGCGGCGGACTGTCCGACGGTGTCGATATCGTCGAAGTGAACAACGGTGCGTTCTCAATTCAAGTGCTGCCGACGCGGGGCATGGGGCTTTGGAAAGCCGACTACCTCGGGACCCAGTTGGGCTGGAACTCGCCCGTTTCAATGCCGGTCAATCCGGCGTATGTCAATCAGGAATCGCGGGATGGATTGGGCTGGCTATCGGGCTTCAACGAACTGCTTTGTCGCTGTGGGCTGGCATTCAACGGCCCGCCGGGCGTCGATGTTCGGGTTGACTCTGATGGCAACAGCTCTGAAACGCCGACGACATTGCATGGCCACATTGCCAATACGCCTGCGCATCATGTCGAGGTAAAGATCGACGACGACGGACCGGGCGTGATCTCAGTGACCGGCATTGTTGATGAAGCATCGATGTTTGGATCGCATTTGCAACTGAAAAGCACACTGACGACCGCAGCCGGCTCGAACCGGTTGACGATTACCGATGAAATCACAAACCTCTCTGCCGGTGCGGCGGAATTGGAATTGCTTTATCACACGAATTTCGGACGCCCGTTCCTCGAAGCGGGAGCGCGGTTCGTCGCGGCGGTTCGTGAACTGGCACCGCGCAACCAGCGCGCAGCGGATGGCATCGAAGATTGGCAAACATTCGGCCCGCCGAAAACCGGATTTGAAGAACAGGTGTACTTTCTTGAACCAGCCACAGACGAGAACGGCAACACCATCGCCATGCTTCACAATGCCGCCGGCGATCTCGGCGTCAGCCTGTCGTTCAACGTTGCCCAGCTCCCCTGCTTTTCTATCTGGAAGAATACGCAGGCCGAAGCCGACGGATTCGTGACCGGCCTGGAACCATCGACCGACTTCCCAAATCCGCGCACGTTCGAGCGGGAACAGCAACGGATTGTCACGTTGCCCGCTGGCGGCTCGCATGTTGCCGAACTGCAAATCGCCGTGCACAACACGGCCGATTCGGTCGCCGAAACGCAGCGAGCAATTTCCGCTATTCAAGGGGATCTTGCCCCAATAGTGCATGGCAAGCCGCACGCCCGCTTTTCGCCCATAGACGATTGACGATGGCATGCTGGTGGAATTGACACCTCGGATGCGCGCTGGTCGACCAACCTTTCGTCGAAGCCCGCTCGGCACCGGCCCGATGCCGCCGGCTTTCGTAGTCGATTCGACGACACTAATCGCGGAATCGATACACGAATTCCGCCGCGACGACAGTGCCGGACGCTACGTCGAAAAACTTTAGTCGTTTATTGGAAACGGCTTACAGTTTTTCCGATTTCTCTTGGCAACTCTGGCATCCGCTTTGCTTTTTACTGGAAGCATTGAGTGCAATCAGCCGCATCGGAATCCAAGAACGAGAAACTTCGGAACACGTTACTCAACAACCAGGACGCCAATGCGGGCCGGAATGTCCCGACACTCTTTTCTTTCCCGAAACGACCAACAGGAGAATGACCAATGAAGAGCCTATTGATGCTTGGTGCAATTGTTGCCGCGACAGCCGGTTTGGCCGCCCCCGAAACCGCTCAGGCGGAACACTGCCGCAGTGGATACGGCGGTGCGCGATACAGTTCGGGCTACAGCTACGCACCGCGCTCATACGGCTACAGTTACAGCCAGCCGCGGTACTACGGTCGATCGAATTACGGTAGTTCGCATTACGGACACGGCCACAGCTACGGCAGCAGTTACGGTAATTACGGCAGACGTGGATACAGCCGTGGCTACGGTGGCTTCGGAATCGGCATTCGCACCCGGGGCTTCAGCTTCAGCTATCGCCGATAAAGGCGAATTGAAGGAATCACGAGCAACGTTTTGGCGGCTCCCGAGAACGGCGCGACCGGCCCGCGCGCCAAATCGGGAGCCGTTTCTTGTTCATGAGTTCTTGAACTCTTGAAGTATCCCAGCACCATTTCCGTCAATCGATATTTCACGCCGTTCCTGCCTCCGCAAATCACTCGTCGTCGGGAACGTCGTCGCCCATTTCGAGTTGCCGCATCTTGCGATACAAATTCGAGCGGTGCAGGCCCAACAATCGTGCCGCCTCGCTCATGTTGCCCCCCACTCGCTTGATCGCCCGCTGAATAAACTCCTGTTGGAACTTTTGAGTCGCTTCCGTCAACCCAACGTCCTGAGACGGTTCCAACGACGATTGCTCCTCAGGGCTGAGAATGAACGCAATGTCATCAGCTTCAACCCGGTCGGCGGGGCTGAGAAAGGCAACCCGTTCCATCAGGTTCTTCAATTCACGAACGTTGCCCGGCCACGCGTGGCACTGCAGACGCCGTCGTGCATCGTCCGAAAGTTGTAAGCCGGGGCGATTGGCATCGATGCTGAATTTTTGCAGGAAGTATTCGGCCAACTGTAGAATGTCTTCCGGGCGGTCCCGCAGTGGAGGTAGCAACTGGGTGACCACACTCAATCTGTAGTAAAGGTCTTCCCGGAATCGCTTCTCTCGAACGGCTTCAGTCAAATTGGAATTGGTTGCGGCAATCACACGCACGTTGACCGGGAACGGCTTCGAGCCACCCACCCGCGTGACCACTTTTTGCTCCAGCACGCGTAACAATTTCGCTTGACCGCCGGGACTCATGTCGCCAATTTCATCCAGGAACAACGTCCCGCCGTCAGCCAGTTCAAACTTTCCTTGCCGCAATTCGTTCGCGTCGGTAAAGGCGCCTTTTTCGTGTCCAAACAGCTCGCTTTCCAGCAGCGTTTCAGCGATCGCGGCGCAATTGACTGCGACGAACGGATGCTGGGCACGAGGCCCCTGGAAATGCAAAGACTGTGCGACGACCTCTTTACCCGTGCCACTTTCGCCCAACACCAGCACGGGCAAATCGGTGGCGGCCAGTCGTTTCACTGTTTCGCGCAACGCCACGATCGCCGCACTTTCACCAACAATGCGCACGCCCTGTGCAATCTGTTCGGTGAGTTGTTGTCGGCTGCGGATCAACTCTTCCCATTCCCGCGTGTTCTGCATGGCCGTCGCAGCATGCACACCAAGCTGTGACAGGCTCGCTTCGTCGTCGGTGTTGAATGCGCCTTGGTTCTTGTTGATCGCCTCAAACGCGCCAATCATCTTGCCGTCGGTGTCGCGCATGGGGACGCAAATCAGATTTCGCGTGCGATAACCGCTTTCCTTATCGACCGCGGGATTGAACCGAGAATCTTTGTACGCGTCATCGACTCGAAGTGTTGCACCGGATTGAATCACTTCGCCAACGACGCCGGCGCTGTCGGGGATTCGCAGTTCTTCCATTCCCAAAGCCGGGCAGGCAACCAGTTCGTTTTCTTCTTCATCCCAGATGAAGATACTCGACCGGTCGCAATCGAGAAGCCGCGTCGCCTCGACGGCGATCACTTCCATCAGTCGCCCAGATTTTCGCGCCTGCGCAAACGACGATGTAATTTCCAAGGTGCTCTTGAGCCGATCAATTCGCAGCGCGTCGTGCTCGCAGCGGGAAACGACATTCAGGCAATAGGCCAGAGTGCGTCCAATCGCCAACGTCGGGGCCAGCAACTCGTCCGACAACATGCGACCGGCCAACAATAACAGGCGACCCGACTCCTCATTCCCAGCCAGCGGAACCGTCAGCAGCGAACAGCCCGATGGATCTTCCGACCGATGCCAGCCGGCCGCGCTGCGGTCGAGTGATTCTTCGAGAAGGTGAAAAGGCAGTTGCGGCATCGCCTGCCGTCCGAATTCCGCCACCGATTGCCATTCGGGCGTTCGTTCAATCACGCAGACCCACTGAGCGGAAAACTCCGTCGCAATCTCCGGCAACTGCTCATGCAGAAATCGGCTCAGGCTATCGGTCTCGGCGGCAAAACTCAGCAGCCGATCGCACACCTGCAGGCTCGTCGCCCGTGGATCGGAACTGGAAAGCCACGGCAATTGTGACCAGGTGAGCCAACTGCTTTCGACGTCCGTTGTCATCAATCGATCCGTTGCAGGTCAAATTGGGCATAGCGACAACGCCACTGTCGCCAATACGAGTCAGGCGGCGGTCGTCAACATGATAACATGCAGCAAGATTCCGTCCAGTCGGTGGTTCGATTCGTGCGAGGCAGTTTGTTGAAATTGAAAGCCCGACGTGGGCCGGTTACAGTCCATGCTGAATTGATGGTAAGAATGCCGACTTTTTCAAAACGCCGGGGTTCTGAGACGCGTTCCAACCGGGCCTGCATGTTGTGAGGGATCACCAAACGAACGTTCAAAAACCGATCGGCCCGGCCGCGGCAGCGCTGTCGCTGTTTCTGGCCGCGTTGTGGGGGGGAACACCAACCGCCATTCAATTCACCGTCGATCAGTTGCCGCCGGTCTTCACGGCAGGATTGCGGTTCGGATTGGCCGCACTATTCATGCTGGTCTGGTGCCAGTTCGAGAATTGCGGAATCCGGCTCCGCAAAGGACAAGTCACTCCGGCCGTCATCAATGGTCTGCTGCTGTTCGTGCAGATCGTTCTCTTCACAGTCGGAATTTGGATGACGACCGCATCGCACGCGACAGTCCTCATTAACACCTTTGTGTTGTGGGTCGCCGGCATCGATCATTTTGTGACGAAACTCAGCCGCCTGACAGCCGTCAAAATCGCCGGCCTGGTCTTCGCGGCGGCAGCCGGCTTCATCATCTTCGTTGTCTCCGATGCGTCAGCTTCCGAGACAACGCAGCGTGATACACCGTCGTTGTGGGGCGACCTCTGCCTGGCCGCCAGCGCATTTGTTCTTGGCGTCAAAATCATCTACACCAAGATGGCAACGCGGCACGTCGAACCGGGCAAACTCATGCTGTGGCACGACATCATCGGCACAGTGCTGTTCTTTCTCTGCAGCCTGCTGTTTGAATTCCCGTTGTCAATTTCGCTGAGCGAAATCAGCCGGCCGACAATTCTGGGGATGCTTTATCAGGGAATCGTCGTTTCGGGATTCTGCTTTGCCGCGCAGACCGTCTTGCTCAAACGGCATTCGGCATCCGGCATCTCAGTCTTCAGTGTGGCGACACCGCTGTTCGGCGTCAGCGCAGCTGTGATGCTGCGCGGCGACGTTCTTTCCCCCTGGCTGGCGGCCTCTGGAATCTTTGCCGCGCTCGGTATCCTGCTGGTCAACCTGCCTGTGCGGCGAGAAAAACTGCAAAACGATTAGCTGCGGTGTAACACATCGCAGCGTCTGCGAACCATTGATTCACAGCTGATTCATGCGGCGCGACCACACATCGCAAGAAACCCGGTTTTTTGGAAAAACCGGGTTTCTGACGTCACGGTGTTATTTCTTCGGCGGGTCAACCTGATCACCGTACAAACGAATGTCGTCGAAGTTGCCGGTGTCGTCGAATGACCCCAAACCCACACGGCCCCAGGTGAAGGTCTTATCGACAGCGGTCATCACCGGATTCTTCATGTCGTCGAAATAAACGTCGATCTTGCCGCTCTTCGCGTCGCGGACGATTCGCGCATGATGCCACTCGTCGTCCCAGTTCGTTCCGTCAGTCGATTTCGTCGAGATCTTCTTCCGAGGCGAGTTGTTGACGATGAAAATCTGGTTCGCATGATCGTCGGCCTTCTTGCCGAAATGCACGTAGTGCAAATGGGAATCGTCCTGGTACCCAAAGAACAAACACATGTCGCGGTGACCGTAATCGGGATGGGTCGATTGCAATTTGACGTCGAGTACAAAGCTGCCGACGTTGATTCCCTTCAACAACGAGCGGTTGTACGGTTGGCGAACCGGCGGATTGAACTTACTGCGTTTCTTGAACTGGTTGTAAACACGATCCCCGTCCTGATCGACAATCTTCCACGCGGTCGCATCGGTTGGTTCCCACTGCTCCGTTTTGCCCGCTTCAAAACCTTCGGCGAAAAGCAGCGGCAGACCGTTGAGCGTCTTGGCCGGCGGCGAAGATGACTTCTCGCCACCCGATGTCTGCTGAATCAAGGTCAGTGACAGGACAACGCAGGTCGCAACGGCGGGAAACGATCGTCTGGGCATCGTGATCTCCAACGGGCAAACGCAAAGCCCACGGGTTGTGGCCCGTGGGGAAAACACCAATATCCATTGGAACCGTTTTCTGACGTCACGGCAAGTTCGTGCTATACTGCCGCCGCCGAATTGACAGCGAAACCACAAGCGACCTTCACGATTGAGGAGAAACACGTGCGTCCAATTCTGATCGTTGCCACATTCGTCGGATTGATTCTTTCGAGTCATCTTGCAGCCGCGGCCCATTTGGGAATGGGGTTCCGCGTTGGCGAGGTGACACAGAACTCGGCCATTGTCTGGGCGCGAATTACGAAGACATCCGAGCGGAACTGGAAAGGCTACCGCGACCCCCAAAAGCGCGAGCCAAAAATGGCCGTGTATGTTCCGTCGAAAATCAAAGTCGCCGACCGCGAGGGAGAAATCACCGGTGCACCGGGACAACTTCGCGTGTTGTTCGCGACAACGAAAGACCTTGCCAACGCGATGGCAACCGGTTGGTTGACCGTCGGTCCGAAGACGGATTTTGTGCATCAGTTTCATCTCAAAGGACTGAAACCGGGAACGAAGTACTTCATGAAGGTCGAAGCACGGGACAACGCCAACGCGCCGGTCTCCGCGAAATCGACCGGTTTCTTCGGTACGGCGATGCCTAAAGACCGTTGGCAGGATGTTTCGTTCGGCGTTGTGACCGGGCAGTCGTATTGGGATCTCGACGATCCGGACGGCTATCACATTTATCCGGCCATGCAGAAACTCGGGTTGGACTTTCTCGTTCCCACCGGCGATACCGTTTACCTCGACAGCGAATCGCCCCGCGCCCGCACGGTTGCGTTGGCACGTTACCACTGGCATCGCATGTACTCATTGCCTCGGCACATCGAACTGCATCGCTACGTTCCGGGCTTCTGGGAAGTGGACGACCACGATGCCTGGTGCAACGACTGTTGGCCGTCGATGAAAGCGAAGTGGATGAACCCGCTGACCTTCAAACAGGGTTTCGACATCTACCGCGAACAGGTTCCGATGGGGAAAATGACTTACCGAACGGTACGGTGGGGCAAGGGCCTGCAAGTGTGGATGGTGGAAGGACGATTATTTCGCGAACCCAATAACAGTCCCGACAGTCCGGACAAACTCATCTGGGGCAAAGAACAACGCGATTGGTTAATGAAAACCATTCTCGAAAGCGACGCCGACTTCCGCGTGCTGATCAGTCCCACGCCCATCGTCGGCCCCGACCGCACCAAAGGCAAGAACGACAACCACTCCAACACCGCCTTTCAGGCCGCCGGCGATTTCTTCCGCAACTGGACGAAGGAAAAACAACTGAAGAATCTCTACATCTGCAACGGCGATCGACATTGGCAATACATGTCGATCGATCCCAAAACCGGTCTCCGCGAATTCTCCTGCGGCCCCGCCAGCAACAAACACGCCGGAGGAAATCCACAGCAGGACAAGTCCATTCAGCCCTGGCTACGTGTGAAGGGTGGTTTCCTCACAGTGTCGGTCGCCCGCAAGAAAGGCACCCCTTCGGTTGCATTCCGTCACCACGACGTGCATGGCAAAGTCGTGCATGAGTACACGGCGACTTCGGTTGCGAAATAAATGCCTGTGACTCGAAACACGGTAAAGAGCGGATGATCCATCGCATGACGGACTTCTTGAGGCAGAGGCTTGTGGCCAAATGGCGCTGGCTCTTACTGCTCGGGATAATCTTGCTGGGATGTGTTGTTGTCGCGTCGCAGATGCTGAAATCCGACGAAGAGAAAGAATGGTATGACAGAAAGTCAAAGGGATTTACCAAGTATCTTCAGTCACGACTCCGAAATACACCTGAGATCATTGTGGAATTTCCAACTCTTACTGACCATTTAGAGGTACCAATTCGAGACAAGAACACACTCGTCAAACTCTCTGAATTACTTGTCGTAAGCGACAAATCAGATCCAGGCGAGTTCATGTACTCCAGCGCCGGTATCGGGCTTGATTTGACGATTACAGATGATCCGGAAATCTTTTTGAGTATGCTCCCCGATAACAAATTCATTCTTCACGTAGAACGACCTGAGCGCTGGCTGCATTATGAAGGAACCGTTTCAAGGAAGTTCCTGGAGGAGTTGGCGGAGCAAGCAGGAACGATTTGGCCGCACTACGCAAGTGACTGGCGTCGGCCAGCGACAGTTGAATAAGCGCGCCCAGCGCCACGGGCGCAAATTGCATCATCTGTCGATTGCTTGTTGGAATCTCCAAGCGTGATACAGCAAGTGTAGGGTGCGTCAGCTGACAGCTACTCCTCAACCGAAAACCGATGCACGGTCGTTTGCTTATACACTTCGCCCGGGCTGTACACTGTCGCGGGGAAGTCTGATTGGTTGGGGGGATCGGGGAAGTGTTGGGCTTCGAGGCAGAATGCCGTGTGTTGGGCGAAGTTGTCGTTGGCTGGTTTGCCTCAACTGCGTAAATGTCGTCTCAGGATGGGTGCTTCTGCAGGAAGAGTCTTGTTCTCTGGTTTGCAAGCCTGCTGACGACCATTTAACGATTAAGACAACGTGATGAGTCACTGGCTTTCGCAAACGGTCGATCACCCACGCGCAATGCCGCCCCGAGAGTTGGCCTACCCCCGATCTTTGTACCACCCTCAGTGAGAGAATCGGGGTTCAGGTAACACGTTCTGTTCAACAGGGCGCAGCGTAGCGAAGTCCTGTTGAACAGAACGGGCCGCATATGCGGCGGGGGTCTCGTAGTCCA
>JABISG010000113.1 GCA_018699955.1 Planctomycetaceae bacterium
ATAACAGGCTGATCCCGCCCGAGCGTCCATAGCGGCGGCGGGGTTTGGCACCTCGATGTCGGCTCATCACATCCTGGGGGTGAAGAAGCTCCCAAGGGTTCGGCTGTTCGCCGATTAAAGTGGTACGCGAGCTGGGTTTAAACCGTCGTGAGACAGGTTGGTCCCTATCTGCTGTGGGCGCACGAAACTTGAGGGGTTTTCTCTTTAGTACGAGAGGATTTAGAGGGACGTACCTCTGGTGTTCCTGTTGTCACGCTAGTGGCATCGCAGGGTAGCTAAGTACGGTACGGATAAGCGCTGAAAGCATCTAAGCGCGAAGCCATTCCCAAGATTAGGTTTCGTTGAGTCTTCGGACTCTGAAGTCCCCTGGAAGACCACCAGGTTGATAGGCCGGCTGTGTAAGGCGAGCAATCGTCTCAGCTGACCGGTACTAACGGACAAATGCTTGGCCACTTTGATTGCTGTCTCATCTAAACAGACATCAGCAATCAGCGGTCTCAATAGTCATCAAAGTTTCAAGAACTTGTACAATATCCACTCGCGATCTCTACCATTTTTTATAGCTATCAGCAATTAGCTGTCAGCGATCAACCGCAAGGTTGGAAGTTGCTAGTTAAATGTTGAAAGCAGGTCGGGCCGTAGCTAACGCTGCGACCGTCCAATTTCCGGTGACTATACTCGTGAGGTCACACGCGTTCCCATTCCGAACACGACCGTTAAGCTCTCGGGGCCGATGATAGTGCCGCAAGGTGCGAAAGTAGGTTATTGCCGGAATCCTTCAAAAGAACCCCGCGATCAGAAATGATCGTGGGGTTTTTTCGTGCGCCGCCGTGTACTCCCGGTGTCCGATTGCGAATTTGGAATCCGACAATCTCGCCTGCTGTATGAATTTGTGGTCGCGAGTTCCCAACAAGCATCAGTATGTCGTTGGTAGTTCCCCGCGTTCTCGAAGCGCAAAGTAACAGTCTTCAACCCCATCGGGCTTGGTGTTCGCCGGCTCATGTTTGCGCCTGAGATCGGGGAGATTCTCGGGAAAACCCATGAATTCCTCGAATAACTGCGGGTCACAGTCACGAAGGGTTTCAAGGGTTCGCATCCAGCGCGATCGATAACTGACGTTGAATGGACTGTTCAGGCATAGGACGTCTCGTAGCTTCTTGCCATCTGCGTTCAGTGGCGCGACTTCGCCGTCCCTCTCGATCCGGAGGCAATCGCCAAACGCAACGGAACAAGGATCGGGAACGGCAAGCACATTTGTCTTGGCGGCGTTACAGGTTCTGCAGGCGTAAAGCAAGTTTGTGTATTCGCATTTGCCAAGCGGATCGACCGACACAGGAACGAAGTGTTCGATGTCAAATGTTCCCGGTCGTCCGTACCATTGTTCTCTGTGAAGACAATACACGCAGCGAAAGATGAACTCGTCGCGAAGCCAATCGCGATAGCTGCCGTAGTCGGCGTAGCCTGCCGGCCCATGCCGACGGACATGCGGTTCTGCTGGATACTCGAATCCTTGCATCAAACATCCTTGTTCTGTTTGGCAGACTTTGCCAACACCAGGTCTTCGAGTTTGTCGAGAACATGGGTTGGTCGCGGAGCTACTTGTTGCAAGTGATAGTCCGCATACGCCTGAAGCGCATTGAGTTCCGCGCGTTCAGTGGGGGGCAGGGTTCCCGCGATGTCTTTGTCAATCAATTCCCCTCTTTTGCGGTTCGTCTTTGGCCAATCTGTCTCGTAATCGACGAAATCGGTGAAGCGAACACTTTGATCGAGCTCTTCGGGAAGAAAATGCCTCTGATGAAACGGTACCCCGCAACGTTTCCAATCCGTAAAGAGTGCGAGTAACGACTGCTCTAAACTCGGCTGCAGTGAGTAACTGTGCAGGACTTCGGCATCGACACGAGCCATCAGAGCGTGTAATTCAACGGGTTCAACTCCGGAATGCGCTGCGTCAAGATACTCTGTCGCTGCCGACTCGATCCCCGAGAATTTGTCACCTTTGGGAAACGGTATCTGGCACATTCGGCTGACAATGTTGTGTCGCTTTCCGAGGTGGCAGAAAGCAAACGCATTGGCAATCGGCGAGTTCAGCAACGCCCAAAGAGTCGGCAACGAACGTTTGTGTGGGCGGGCCGTGATGAAATTGCTTGAGACCGGGCGTCCCACTTGATCAATGAGTGCTTTAATACGCCATGGGCCACGACTCACTGGTAAGTAGTTGATGAGTACCTGGGGTACACCGGTTGTCATACCGGCCACGTTCGTGCGGATTGCCGCTCTATCTAGATTCATCCAATATGTCTTTGGCAGTTCATGGAGTTGCAGATTTCGCTGAAGTCGATTAAACCCTCGCGTCGCACCCGAAAACCGTGTTTCCGAGCGGGTTTGCACTCCAGTCGGTAACTTCTTGATTCCGTGATAAATGATCCCCTGTCTCAACGTCGCAAAATCACCTGCTTTTGGGTTTGCGGCCAACGCCAACCATACTTCTTCGAGATCAGGAATACGAAGATCCCATCGGATGCGTTCATTGAATCGAGATTGCTCAACGACGCGCACGTTCGGTGATTTGTAGCTCTCGCGAAAACCATCCATTTGCCGTTCGCGAACGCGCCGAAATCGTACGCGTCGCTTGCGTCGCGAGTGTTCGGGCAATCGTCGACCGATGAGGAGAGCAGATTCTGCGTCAGAAAACGGGAATACTTTGTCTGGAAACAATGAAACTTCCTGCAATTCAAATTTCTCGATCAGGAATCGACGTACATCTGCAGCGAAAGTACCGTGAAGAATTGATTGAGGAAGTACAACCCCAAAGACGCTTCCTGGTCGCAGTTCCGGAAGCGTCAGCCGGAGCATCTCAGCGGCCTTATTTTTGATGACGATCTCCGTATCCAACTTGGAGTATTTCGCAATCTCCCATTCTTCAAATTTGGCAAACGGCGGATTGGCAAGGAGAATCGTATTCCCTTGCGTCTGTTCCTTCAGGCGGTCACCAACAAACATATCCTCTACGCGTAAGTCCCACCCATCGGGGTTGGGAATATCGGCGAGCGTCAGCGACAGCCGCGCTAGTTCAAGTGCAAAGGCATCGATGTCGGTACCGTGCAAGCGGCTGCGCAGATATGGGCCGCGGCGGCTTGGGACCGCCTTGTCGGCTGGCAAGAGTTGCGTGAGCAGCCGCATTGCCGAGACGAGGAACGCCGCATGGCCGCAAGCCGGCTCGAACACGCTCCGGTCGTTCTCCGGAATCTCTTCAATCCAATCGGCGAGATGTCCAAGTATGTAATCGACGAGATACGACGGTGTGCTATGTGTTCCAAGTTCAGTTCGAGTCGTTTTTGAGATGAGCGCGTTCTCGTAAACGTACGCGAGTGATTCGGTGGTCGTCAGAGCCAGGCTGCTGAAGCGATCGATGGTCCGAGCCGACTCGCGAAGGGCATCGAGTTTCTGCTTTGAACCGGCATTGAAGGGTTCCGTACCGTAGTGTGTCGCGACGCGAAGGAACACGTCCTCGACGTTCTCAAGGTTGATATCTTCGAACGTTGGAACTTGCTTGTCACGGAGGATCTTGCCTGAAACCAGCCAGAAGACGGTCTGCAGAAGCCATTGCCCTTGTTTACTGGTCACGTCGCCCCAACCCAACCGCTTTTTCAGCCCAGACACGTTGCGTGAAATGAGCCGACTGAGGGCCGTTCCGACTTCCTCTTCCAACAGCGGCATCACACCTAAATCAACGAAGTCCATTTGGTATTCACTGCGAACTCGGCCGAGGGTCTTAGCGCGGTAAACGGCTTCCGGGGAAAACTCGTCCTGATGCGCACGGAAAAACTTCTCGATTTTCGCGGCCGGCACGCTCTCAAGCCACTCGGCGGAATCTGTTCTCTGCATCCACCACTGTAGGCTGTCCTGATAGCAGACAAAAATGAGCGGAGCGCCGATCGGTCGACAGGCTTCAACAGCCTTTCGCGGGTCCGCAGTTTCGGAAAGCACGATGACGCACGCTGAACGGGAATCGGTGGGGAATTGAGCGAAACCAACAAGCGGTACTGTGTCTTCGCCGTCGAGTACGAAGTTGCTGCGCAGCAGATTCGGTCGATATCCACAAGAGCGAAGCAGCCCTTTGAGGGCTTCTGGTTTCAGCGTAACGGCGATGGCGTCGGTCCCTCCATGAGTGTGTCTGCGATTTAACTGGCACGAACGTACCGCAGCGGGTAACGGAATTTCCACTCTGAGTATTCTATCGACACGTTAGGTCCAAGACATCGTCAGATCGCAGTATTGGGCTGGTATCACGTCCGTTTTCTCGATGCGGCTGAATGTCTGATGCGACAGCCGTTCCACCTAGATGGTGTATTTAGCCGAGTGCAATCGGAATTTCCCCCTAATCATGGTGCAGTGCCAGCCGCCGCTGCTGGATTTTGTCTCTTATTGCGAACGACCAGTTCACGCCAAAAACTCCAGACCGGAAGGGCATGCACAGCACGTATCCAGCGCAACCACGGCCCAATAGGGTGAGACTCCTCCAACCCCTTGGCCGCTTATGCCTTATCCTTTTGATCATTTGCTTGGGAAAGCTGGACAGCATGCGGCTGTGGCGGAGTTTTTGGGGCGGGGGTTTAATGTGGCTTCGCCGGAGGTGGATGTGGGGGATGACTTTTTGGTGTTGGATGATCGGGAGGGTGGGTACTCGCGGATTCAGGTGAAGACTTCGAGTACGAAACCACTCAAAACCGAATGGGGGTTTCAGGCTCAGTTCTTCATCCCGACGCGGCAACTCGTCACACCGCATCGGCCGGGGTTGTTTTATGTGTTGGCGGCTCGGTTGGATGACGGCGGGGAATGGAACTCAGAAACTGTCGGGGGAACAGAAACTCGGCCTGTTTGGAGAAACCGGGTTTCTTGTGATGGGGATACCGGGGTGCCGATTCCCGGTCGGCAGTGGGAATTTGTGGTGATTGCTCGCAAGTCGTTGTTGGCGAAGCATCGCCGTAATGGCTTTGGGATTTTGATGAGCGAGCGGGTGATGGTGGGGCTGACGTTTCGTCGCGAGACGGTGACCGGTCACGGGTTGGATCTGCAGGGGTTTCGCAACAACTTTGGTCGCTACTGGCCGCAGCGCGATGGACGCCGTGGCGGTCGTGGGACACAACCTGTCAGCTGAGGTGGGTTGCGCCTCAACTGACGAACGGCATTTCCAGAAAGTGGTTTCAACACGGCCTTTCCCTCTGCGAGATGATTGGGTTGTGGGCCGTTGCTTGGTGCATCGGCCGCCCTCACCCTGCTTCAATCGCCTTCGGCTTTGAAGCGGTCCCTCTCCCTGAGGGAGAGGGTTTGGAAACTGCCGCTAAAAGTTGAATTGTGGTTGCTGGTTGACGTTTGCGGCGAGGCCGAGGATTAGCAGGCCGGCGAATGCGAGCAGGGCCAGCGACCCGCAAATGACGCCGGCCAGGGCCATGGACTTGCCCTCGCGTCCATCGTTTCCGATCTGATAAAGCGCGATGCTCCCCATGATGATGGCGGCGAGGTCCAGCGGTATGCTGAGGAGAAACAAGGGAATGCAACAAAATCCCGGGACCATAATCACCAGCCCGGTGATTCCGCAAATCATCGAGACGAGCGCCAGCGGATTTTGCGAATTGGATCGGCGGGATCTGCTGTGCCGTCGGGAGCGTTGCCGCGGTGCGGAACCGGATGACTCGAAATCCTCGTCGCCGTAGTCGTCGAATCCTTCGTCGCCGTCATCGTCCTTGTCTGGATAATCGTCGAACGCTGGTTCAGGTTTGGCCATTTCGCCGGGGACGTTCAGCTTCTCGCCGCAGCCGGGGCAAGCTGCCGTACGGCCCGCCTTTTCGTCGGAAGTCCGCAGCAGTTTCCCGCAGACGTGGCAGTTGAATTCGATGGGCAATGTTCAGAATCTCCGGATCAGGGAGTGGCGGTTCCGTTGGTTTCTTCTAATAGCGACTTGGCTTGCGCGGCGGCTTCGGTTTCGGGCTGATCGTCGATGATCCGCTGTAGTGATTTCAGTCCGCGCTCGCGGGCGGTGGGCGTTTTGGCTCGGGCAACCGATCGGCTGGCGGCTTTGAGACGCTTGAGAGCAGCCAGTTCGAGTTTTACCGCGTCGTCTTTCCGCAGCGTCTTAATATTTTGTGCAATGTCGGCGGGGACTTCAAATCCTCGAAACGTGATTTGGATCGAGTTGTACGCCTTGTAGGCATCCCAATTGCGTTCGTCTTTCAGGGCGGTGGCGGCGAGTTCTACTTGTTCGTCGAGCTTGTCCACGACGTATTCCTGCAGTCTTTCGGCGGCAGCGTTGTCCTCGGGTTTCCGTGCTTTGAGATAGCGTTTGAGGGAGACGGCGGCCGCCGAATAGTTGCCGAACTCGACCGCCGCCCAGGACGGTTGAAGCAGCTTGGGGATTTCGGCCGGATCGATATTCCACTTCGCCCCCACGAGCGCCCGCTCGGCAGTTGCCTGCAGATCGTTTGGATTGCCGAAGGTCATTTGCCCGTCTGGACTGACAATCCGTATCTGCCAGATGCTTTTCAGGCTGATTGTGGGGACGCCGCACCGCGTTTCGAACGAGCGATCGGCATCGACAATCGTCGGCCACGTCACTCGATTCTGACGTAAATAACTGGCAACCGATCCTCGCGGCGTTCCCGAATTGACGGCGATGAACGCAATGGGCTTTCCCTGAAACTTACTGGCGACCGCCAGCATTTCGGGCCATTTGGCCATGCAGCGAGGTCAGGTTTCCTCATAAAAGTAGAGCAACGCCGCCTTGCCCTTTAGCGTTTGTTCGGAAATGGGTGCCGAGTTGAGCCAGCTGGCGGCATCGCGTGGGAATTTTCCCACCGGTTTCTGCGCCAACGCGGTTGCCGTCAGCAGCAGGGAACCGCACAAGCATCCTATGAGCATCCGCATGCGCATCGTTGGCTTCTCCACTCTTGTTTGAACCGCCCGACCGGTTGAAAGGCCCGATTTGCATTCGCGCGGGCGGCTGTGAATGAAGAGCGCCTGAAGGGAATCGAACCCTCATCTAAAGCTTGGGAAGCTTTCGTGTTGCCACTACACCACAGGCGCCGGGTGTGTGGGCCATTGTCTCTTGCGGGGCCGTTGGGATCAAGCGGGCGGTTTGAAAGAATTGCGAAGTCGACCAGTCGGGTGGGTCAAAGGCCGTCTGTGCCGCGCGAATTGCGTCGGTGCTTGCCGGGGAATCCGTTTTTCAGCACACTGCCAGCAGATCTTCTAACGCATCGTTGAGTTGTGGAAAATGAAATTCGAATCGTTCTTCTTGCAGCCGCTGTGGAACAACGTACCGACCGAAGAGCACGAGTTCCGGGTCGGTGCGCAGAATCCAGTGGGTTGCGAGGCGCACCATCCAGGGAAATGCGGGGAGTCCGATGGGCATGCCGACTGCTTTGCGGAGTTCGCGCATGAGAACCTGCTGCGAGACGGGGTTGGGTGCCGAGGCGATGTAGGGGCCTTGCATTGCCTGATCGGTCAGGGCGCGTTCAAACAGTCGATTCAAATCGGTCTCGTGGATCCAACTCATCCCCTGGGTACCCGAGCCGATCTTTCCGCCCAATCCCAGTTCGGCGGCCATCCGTAGTCTGCCCAGCGCACCGTTGCCTGCACCGCGATTGCGACCGATGACGAAACTGGTGCGCAGGATGACCTGTCGTTGTGCGGGGAGTACGCTCGCTCGATACTCTTCTTCCCACGCGCGTGCGACAAACGGAGCGAGGCCGTAACCAAACGGGGAGTTTTCCGTGCAGACGACTTGCGGCGGGTCGCCGTAGATGTGGGCCGTACTCATTTGCACCCAGACGGGCGGGGCGGAATCGATGGTTTTGAGGGCCGCGCCCAGCACGCGCGTCGATTCGACGCGCGACCGTAGAATTTCATCCTGGTGGTCGGGCGTCTTAATGCAATCGACGCTGCGTCCTGTCAGATTCACCAGCCCCATCGCACCGTTGAGTTCTCGGTGCCAATCTCCCAAACTGCGGGCATCCCAGCAAACGTGCTTCCAAGGTCCGACCGGTTTGGGCGGGCGTCGTGACAGGATGACGACGGACGCACCGCATGCCGCGAGGTGATTGGCGAGCGAGACTCCCAGGAAGCCGCTTCCACCGGCGATGACGATTTTTCCGGACTCGAATCGGTTGGTCATGGAATCAGCTTTGCTTGAGGTTTCTACGGTGTCCCACCGCTGAAACCGTCAAGCGTTGCTGGAGTTAACGGACGTTTTCAAATTTCGCTAGACTCCTGGGCCGCATCTGCCACACTCGCAGTTGTGATTATCGTCCCTGCATGCGTAGCCAATAAATGCAGAATGCGGATTCGGCATCCGGTCATCGTGTCCTATGTGATGATGTCTTTGAGCTCTTGAAGTAGTTCTATCGGATCAGTTCCGCTGAAGACCGCGTAAACGACTGCAATGAACAAACAAAGGCCGAGCCAATCCTTCCAATTCCACTCGAATTTTATCTTCCACTTTTTTGACTCGGCTTCTCCTGTGAAGCGAATTATTGGACCTGCTACGAACGGAAGAAACGGTAAGATGTATCGGTTGATCTGCATGATTGGAGAAACCGCAGACAGGAGCCAAAGCACGACGGCAGCGACGCCGATCCACAATGTGGGAATTCCCCGTTCGGAGTTGGGTGTATTCATGATAGGTCCCCTTGAAACGACGGATTCAGGTCCGAAAAGTGTTTGTGGTGCATAACGACCAAGCGAACCTGCCCGATGTTGCAGGGCAGAGGAAACAAATTCTACCAAAACCCCGCCCGGCAGCGCCGGGTGAAGTTCCGCGTTTTGTTAGGCTGCTTGCTGTTCGTCTTCCGTGCGGCTGTCACGCCCATCCGAGTTGCTGGAGGCTGATGCCGTCGTTCCAGATCTTTGTCAGATGGCTGATCTTGGGACCTTCGAACTGCATGACATACACGTAATCGGCCTCGATCTGCTTCCCGGTCGGAGGCACGGGTCCGCCCTCTCCGGTGTGGGTCCCCCGGAACACGGCATACGCGGTTACGTTGTTGCGATCCTCATCGACGGCGAACGATCGCACCTCGCATTGCCCGTCGGGAACAGGCGTGAGCAGGCCCTTCATCCAGTCTGCGTATTCCTGCAACGTGTTCACGTCGGCCAATGCTCCAGCCTGGGCCGAAAACGACGCGTCCGCGTGGCAGAACTGTTGGCACGCGTCCCAGCCTTTACCAGTATCGCAGACATCGAAGAACCGTTCGGCCGTCTCTTTCATCGAACTCATTTCGGGATGTTCCTTTAAGGTTTGGACTTCACGTAAAAAACCGCCGACAGCTCTTCAGAAGCCCAGCACCGGGTCAGGTTGAGCGGCTTGTTTGCTGGCTCTCTCGGTTTCACCAAGCAGCTATGACAGTTGCGCTGCTGCGTCGTCGATTTTGATCGCTACGGTTCGATTGAGCCACGCGATTACTGCAAAAACAATCGCGAACGCGGCAACGATCAGGTACGGGACGACGTCGCCGGTCGTCGTTGGTGCAGCGAAAAGAATGCCGCCGGCAAAGAGGGGAGCGCAGTACCAGAGCGGCGCAAGTCGCAGGAGTTTCGCCTGTGCATGAAACGCCTCTCGCCAGAAACCGACGTCACTTGCCGAATGTGATCGCAGCAGTTGGTAGCTCAGGGCATACGACCAGACGACTCCCGCGATGAATCCGATAGCAACGAGAATGATCAAGCATCCGTAGTATCTCGGCGATCCAACCTCGCTTTGCGCAAGACTGGCGACAAACCCGATCAGGAGAAAAACGGCCACCACGCTCTCCGTAATTGCGCGTTGGATGGTGCCTTTGATGAGGTTGCGGATCAGTTCTTCATTGTTCATTCGATGCTCCGGTGTGAACAGGGTTTCGCGAGCCAGCCTCGCTTGCCAGCGAACGATCAAGTGAACCTGCCCGGTGCCGCCGGGCAGAGGAAACGGATTCTACCAAAAACCCCACCCGGCAGCACCGGGTCAGGTTGAGCGCCTTGTTATCCACCGCGTTTCTTTCGCCCGGTAATTTGTTGATACATGATGTCAGGAATGGCGCGAGCAAATTCGTCGCGTCGATCCAACATGGAAATTCGATTCGTTGGGTCAAAGGGGATTGAAGGCGTTTTGTATTTGACTTTAACGATCTTGCGTTCGATTTGCCGCAACAGCCGAAAGACATCGCGTTCGTAGGAAGACTCGATATCGGAGGCGGCGCTATGGAACAGGTAGTAGTCCTCGGGACATCCGTACCAGTATCGTAGGGTGCGTCAAGCCGGTAGGCGCGGACGCACCGTGGTTCGCCGGACAGTACGTCACCTTGGTGCGTCTGTCGCTTCGCTCTGACGCACCCTACATGATTTGTTATGTTGCTGGGAATCCTTCGGGCCATTCCTCGACATCCTGAAAGTAGGACCGATATTCAGCTTCGCTAGTCCGGACGATGGAATTGCATTCAATGACGCACCGATTGATCTTGCGCCACACGATTTCAGCACCCTTGTGATCAAACCAGTGGTCTCTTGTCGTGCGGGCTTTCCAGTTGGTTTTGGTGAGATCAATTGTAGTAGACAGTTCGGCGGCAACTATCGCATCCAGCGCAATGTTGTTCGATTTGAGGTCGGTAATCAGCCAATGACGTAACTCTCCAGCAATCGCGAGCGGTTCGGTTTCGACACCGTTGAAGGTCGATTTCTCGGTGAGAGCATCGATAAACAAGTTGCCGGACCCGAGGGATTCGATGGCGTGGTATGAATTGACGAGTCGCCACCCACAGAACATGTGGCAGAGTGTATCAGCGCAATGTTGCAGGCGTTTTCGTCGCATGGCAGGTAAGCAGCATAATCAATGTTTATCAGGCCAAGTCCGAATAACCCGCGCACGTTATTTGGAAACGAAATCGTCGAAATCCGCTGGATTGCCGACGCCGTGTCCGCCCCGGTTGAGAACGTGAGTGCAGATCGTCGTCGTTCGAACGTTATTTGATGCCAGCGGCTTTTGCGGCTTCCGCGTCGATTTTGAGCAGTTGCTGTTTGGCGAGTTGTCGCGTTCCGTAGTTCACCTCTTCCTGAGAGGCGGCGACCAGCGCCTTGACGACTTCCTCGTGCGTTTTTGGCAGCGTGACCAGGAGCGTCTTGATTGACCACTGCCGTGTCGCTTCGAGTTCCCGTGAGTCGAGGATGACTTCGGCCAGCGTGGGGATGGCCGGCTTTGCTTTGGGGCCGAACTCATGCAGCGCTCGAACGGCGGAATACCGTGTGTCACGGTCTTCGTCTTTCAACAGTTTGATGAGATCACCGGTCGCGGCGGCAGCGGCGGGGCCGATGTGTCCGAGCGCGTCGGCTGCCTTCTGGCGTACTGCGGGTTGTTTGTGCGACAGCACGGCAACCAATGCGGGTACGGCATCGGGGCCGGCTTTAGTGAATGCTTTGGCAGCCGTTCGCGCGATCTGCGGTTGTTCAAATGCGGCGGTCAACACGGCGATGCCTTCATTTCCCAACGCCGTCAGCGATCCGGCTGCAGCCGTTCGTTCTGCGGGTTGCCTGGTTTCGTCGAACAGCACCAATTTCAGACTTGGCAAATCGGCGGCGGTCGGCTTTTCCAATCCTGCTTGCATTGCCTTGGTTGGATCGACGGCCTGCAAGATCGCTGAGACCTCGAATCGAATGCGGTCGTTGTTCAGCGAATCGACCAGCAGATCGGCCGTGGATGGTCCCATTTGAATCAGCGATTCGCGGGCGGATGATCGCACGTGAGGATCGGACAGTGCAGCGATCAGTTTGGTCGTCGCCTTCTTTGACGGTTGGCCGATTTGTCCCAACGCAACAGCAGACTGCCGACGGACCCGGTCGCTCTTATCCCCCAGAGCAATTGCCAGCGTGTCGATGGCATTCGCGGCTTCAATTTTGCCAAGCGCCTGCGCCGCCGCCGCCCGCAGTGCATCGTCGGAATCGGCAAGCGCTTTCGTCAAATCGGCGACAGCCGGTTCGGCCGCCGGTCCGATTTCACCGAGTGTAAACGCCGACCACACACGGGCATCGGGCGTGCCGGTTGTGAGCGACTTCTGTAACGCCGGAACGGCGGCCGCTCCCAGTTTGGTGAGCGCAATCGAAGCGCCGCGGCGAACGTTCGCATCGTCGAGGGCTTCTATCAACTGCGCCGTCTGATCGGCGCGGGACTCCGCATTGCAGATCAATAACGGCATCAAGGCCAACAACGTGATTTGTATGAAACGAACCATCAACTGCTCCTGTTCGACTCTCTTATTAACCCCAGAGTTGCTCGATGGGGGTTCCCTTGCCAACGATCATCGCGGGGCGTCCGTCGGCTGTGTGGTATTCTTTCAGATGGTCGATGCCGAGAGCGCGGTAGAAACTGGCCGCAGCATCGTCGGGCGAAAACGACTCGCCGACCGGTTCGGAACCGGTCTTGTCGGTTTCGCCAATGACCTGTCCGCCGCGAATTCCGCCGCCGGCGAACACCATGCTCATGGCGCGTGCCCAATGATCGCGGCCTGCGCCTTTGTCGTTAATCTTCGGCGTGCGACCGAATTCGCCCGTGCACCACACCACCGTGTTTTCCAGCAGGCCCCGCTCGTGCAAATCGGCGATCAACGCGGCCAGACCTTGATCCCACGGCGGCAGTAAATTGCCTTTGAGTTCGCGGAAATTGTTTTCGTGCGTGTCCCAGCCGCCGGTGTAAATGGAAACGCAGCGCGTTCCCGCTTCAACCAACCGGCGTGCCAGCAAACACGATTGGCCGAACGAATGCCTGCCGTACTGATCGCGGATTTCCGTTTTCTCGCTGCCGATGTCGAACGCCTTGCGGACCGCTTTCGATTGCAGAATTTCGAACGCTTTTTCGTACGACTTATCCATGCCGACGACGTCTTGATTATCGACGTTGGCGAAGCGGGTGTTGACGCGTTTCAAGAGCAGGCGACGTGCTTCGACCTGCTGCAGCGTCAACCCTTCGGGGGTTGCCAGTGCTCGCACGCTGTAGTTTTTCGCGTTGGGATCTCCCAGTGCAGTGAACGGCCCGTGTGCGACACCCAGGTAACCCGAGGAGTAACTGGCCGAGTTGCTGCCGCCGCTGGGAGCAAGCACATATTGCGGCACGCCGGGCGGTGATTGATGTTCCTTCGAGATGACGGCACCGTAATCCGGGTATTCCAGCGACGGAATTTTGCGATTGCCGGTTTGCAAATAGCGTTGGCCCGGACTGTGCGCGCCTTGGCTGTGTGAGACATTCCGCACGACGGCGTATTTGTCGGCTTGCTTGGCCAGGTACGGCATGTACTCGCAGACGCGCAGCCCGGGAAGGTTGGTTTCGATCGAATCGAACTCGCCCTTCATCTCGCCGGCGTCCGGCTTCATATCCCACGATTCCATGTGCGACTGCCCGCCGGTGAGGAACACTGGCCTACCCCCGATCTTTGTACCACCCTCAGTGAGAGAATCGGGGTTCAGGTAACACGTTCTGTTCAACAGGGCGCAGCGTAGCGAAGTCCTGTTGAACAGAACGGGCCGCATATGCGGCGGGGGTCTCGTAGTCCAA
>JABISG010000138.1 GCA_018699955.1 Planctomycetaceae bacterium
ACTGGCGACACGCCAGTGGCACCCCTCGATTGAAGGTTCGCAACATGTGAACCGACACGCAGCACTTTGCCGCAGGCCCTTTGCCGTTACAATAACGATTGATGATCGCGGACGCACGCCTTTTCAACAGAGCAGTCCCCATGTCGCCGGCCGGCTACCCCATTCCGCGGGCTGCGTACATCCATGTGCCGTTTTGTGCGCACCGTTGCGGCTACTGCGATTTCACCTTAATCGCCCGCCGCGACGACCTCATCGACGACTATCTGCGAGCGCTCGAGATCGATCTGGATCGATTGAAAGGGCGGCCGGTCATCGACACCCTGTTTTTCGGAGGCGGCACTCCGACGCATCTCTCGGCCGAACAATTGCGCCGGCTGACGAAGATTGTCCTCGGGCATTTTCAGTTGGCCGATGGTTATGAATTCAGCGTGGAGGCGAATCCGGCCGGACTGGATGACGCCAAGATTGCCGCGTTGGCCGACGCTGGAGTGAATCGCGTGAGTCTCGGAGTGCAGTCGTTCGATGCGGAAATCCTTGTACGGTTGGAACGCGATCATCGTCGTCGCGACATCGTTTCCGCCGTCGAACATTTGCTGGAGTCCATTGGCAACGTCTCAGTCGATCTCATTTTCGGAGTTCCAGGGCAGACATTGGCAAATTGGAAGGGGACTCTGACACAGGCGATCAAGTTGCGACCGACGCACATTTCCACCTACGGACTCACGTTCGAGAAAGGAACGCAGTTCTGGAATCGGCTCAACAAGGGGGAATTGCGACAAGCGAGTGAAGAATTGGAACGTTCGATGTATGCCGCGGCGATGGATCAACTGTCGGACGCCGAATACGTTCAGTATGAAATTTCCAACTTCGCACGTCCCGGATTCGTTTGCCGACACAACGAAGTGTATTGGCGCGGTTTGCCCTATTTCGGATTCGGACCGGGGGCAGCGCGATACATCAACGGCAGTCGACAGATCAATCATCGCAGCGTCAGTACCTGGCTGAAACGCGTATTTGCCGACGATTCGCCGATTGGCGAAATCGACGAACTGTCGGCCGAAGACGGTGCCCGTGAATTGTTGGTGCTATTGCTGCGCCGCTGCGAAGGTGCTTCCAAGCAGGAATTCCAACAGCAGACCGGCTTCGACATCGACGAACTTGCGCGGGAAGCCGTTGATTGTTACACCGGTTGCGGCCTGCTGGAAGAAACCGACACCCACATTCGACTGACGCGCGAAGGTCGATTTGTGGCTGATACGGTTTTTGTTGATTTGTTGTGAACGGTTTGATCCCACGGGACGCGGCCCGTGGGCTTGCGCCCCCGTCATTTAACCGTCACGTTGTAGTGGCCGGGGAAGAGGGTTTCGCCGTTGTCGAGTTTGCGTCCCTTCAACTCGAACTGCCGCGTCTTGCGGGGGAGCAGAAAGTACAACCGCTGCTTGTCATCTTCAAACACGCAGCGGTAGGATTTTCCACCGACGATGGCCACCATGTTGAATCCCACTCGAGAAACCGTTGCCGTCAGGCCCAGGGAATCGCGATAGCCCGCCAAATCGGGTAGATCGCCTTGGTTTTCGTCATATTCGGTAAAAAACCGCTTCACCGTCGCAGCGTATTCTTTGGTTCGAGGCTTCCCCAAAGTCTGGCTATTCTTTGTAACCCAGTCGGCGAAGTCCTTGTTCTTGCTGGGGGCGACACGAAAGAACGTTGTCTGTTTTCCTTCGTACACGCGAACTTCGATACCGGTTGTCGTGCCGCGAAATTCCGTTTCCATCAAACCGCTGGTCAACCGCGCCGGGTTCTTCTCAAGATCTTCCAAAACATAATCGATGACTTCCTTCGGCAAATCTTCGACGTCACTCGTACCCACGCCGCCGGTTGCCAACTGATAATCCGACAGAGTTTCTGCGGTCAATTCGCCATCGAGCGACGGCTGACTTTGCAGCCAAACAAAGATCACCATCCCCATGAGTGCGACGCCGAACACGACGGGAATGACGACTCCAATTCCCTTCTTCTTCTTGCGTCGCCGTTTGAGGGCCCTGGCATAGGATGGTGTCGGCTCCGAGGGGGCAACTGCCGCCGGGTCAAACGAGGGGAAATCACCCACGGCGGTCGTTGGTGGTCCGGGAAAAACCGGCTCAGAATTGGGGGCCGCTTGGCCAAAGTCGAGCGGTTGCTCAGCCGGTGGCGGAGGGACTGTGGACGGCGGCGGTGCCTCGATTGCAGCCGGAGGCGGCGTTTCGACAACAGGCGGAGCGGCGGGAGATGCGGCAGGTGTTGACGCGGCAGGTTGCTGTTCGACCACGGGGACCATGATCGGAATGTCACAACGCGGACACGTCCCCTTCTTCCCCGATGCGTTATCGGGAACACGAATCGTCGATGTGCAGTAAGGACAGTTGAATTCGATGGCCATTGTGTCTGCAGATTAGCTCAGTATGAAGTTGCCGGCTCCGCCGGGTATTATCTCAGTGTGCGTAATGTACCGATCAGCACTCGGTCACGACAGGGCAATCGGTGTTTCCGTCCTTATCGAAACACGTCAGAATCGACCGATCTCCAACCCTCAATTGTAGCACGCGTTCGGACCGAGTGATCCGTTTCACAAACGAATCGATCCGGTCGGTCTATCCCACCAAACTTGGCTTCGTCCGATAGACCATCTTGTCACCCTTTTGGCTCGGTGGACCCCATTCCCACTTCGTGCAACATTTGCCGACGGTTGTCTCAACAGCCGGCCCGTCATAAAATAGCGATGCGATTCCGACATTTCCCTGTCGCGCGAACATCCAATTCAAGACAATTACCCAAAGGCCGACACCATGATGCCTCGGCGTGACGTCTTTCCTCACGTCATTGAGATGAATAACCAGGCGCAGCGGCGATTTGGCTGCTGCGTTTACTTGGTGTATGACGGTGCCGACTGGCTGCTGATCGATATTGGCTATGAAGACAGTGTGGCGGAGATCATCGAGATCATTCGCCAGATGGATTTTCAGCTGTCTCGCTGCAAATACCTTGTGGCCACACACGCGGACGTCGATCACATACAAGGTCTCAAGTTGGCGAAGGAAATGCTGCCTCAGGCCGAAGTCATAGGCCATAAGGATGCCAAACGTCCGTTGGCCGACGGCGACCGAATCGTCACGTACGCCGAAATCGCGGCGCAGGGAATCTCCATCGATCTGCCCAAGATTCAGCTCAACCGCACGATCGACGAAGGTGAGACTCTCGAAATTGGTAACTTGTCGCTGGATGTGTGGCATACCCCCGGACATGCCGCCGGCCAGTTGGCGTTCCGTCTGGGGAACCTGCTGTTCTCGGGCGATAACATCTATCGCGATGGTTGCGTCGGAAATATCGATGCCCATCACGGTTCCGACATCCCCGACTTCATCGAATCGTTGGAGCGAATTCGCGACAGCTCCGTTGAATGGCTGCTGCCAAGCCACGGCCCCATTTTCCGCAACGACAGAAAACTGTTACAGTCCACAATCGATCGATTGACCGGATATCAGCACATGGCCGACTTTGGAACCTGCGCCGTCGATTGGCCGCTGCTTGAACAGTGGGACGACGAACTCGCTCGTGGTTTTGATCCGGAAACGGCTTGAACCAAGCATGCAGTCGATCCGTTCCAACAGAAAAGAATTTGACGCAGAGGCGCTGGCCTACCCCCGATCTTTGTACCACCCTCAGTGAGAGAATCGGGGTTCAGGTAACACGTTCTGTTCAACAGGGCGCAGCGTAGCGAAGTCCTGTTGAACAGAACGGGCCGCATATGCGGCGGGGGTCTCGTAGTCCAA
>JABISG010000164.1 GCA_018699955.1 Planctomycetaceae bacterium
ATTGGACTACGAGACCCCCGCCGCATATGCGGCCCGTTCTGTTCAACAGGACTTCGCTACGCTGCGCCCTGTTGAACAGAACGTGTTACCTGAACCCCGATTCTCTCACTGAGGGTGGTACAAAGATCGGGGGTAGGCCACTACGAATAACAGCATTGGCACGCTCGCGGCCTTTATACCCATCGATTTTTCCTTCTTCACCGGTTCGAATGAGGTTGATGCGGCTGTGGCCCGTGTCACCGCAGCCACCCTCAGTAATCGGACGCCGAAAGGCGCATACGGCACGCCGAATTCCAAGACGGTGGCGGCACGTCTCGGCATGAAGGTCCAGAAGATGGGCCGCACAACGTCGCTCACGACAGGACGGGTCACGGCGGTCAACAGCGCGGTATTGGTCGGCTACAGCGCCGGACTAGCGTTTTTCGTCAACCAAATAGAAATCACCAAGCCCATTATCGTTATCGATGCGAGAACGGGAAGTATCACCATCAGCTTTGAACCGTTCAGTGCAGGCGGCGATTCCGGGTCACTGATTGTGACCACGTATGGGAAGAACCCGGTCGGCTTGTTGTATGCCGGCAGCATTTTTGTGACCGTCGCGAATCCAATCGATCTGGTCCTCGATGCCGTCGGCAAAGAACTCGGCCAGAAGGTGATGATCGATGGCAGCCAGCCGAATTGAAACATCGCGAACCGTGACCAATCGCGAATAGAGAAGGCCGCGTCGCCCAGACGGGCAATGTGCGCGGTCGAGTGATCGGTGTTCCACGCAAGAATGGCAACACTTGCCTCACGTGGGACTCTTGGCTCGGTCACTTTCGTTCTCGAGATTCTCCATGCCGTCGTAGAAGTAGTTCTTGACGCGCGGCCAACCGACCTTGATAAGAAAGATGAGAATCGGCAGCGCAATCGCCCCGATGATCAAGATCGTCTCCAAGCTGACCGCTCCGCGTTCATCGCGGTGAACATGCCGCAGCAGCTCTCGGAACCTCAGCATCTGCCACCTCCGCCTGACCGACTCCCGTCATGCGACCATCCCTACAGTTTTATGGTAACTGTCGGTGCGCACGTCGTCCAGAGGGGCTTTCGCAATCGCCCGTCGAACCCCCGTCGATCTGTCTCAGGGCGGAAGATGAAATGGGGCGAGGCCAGTTTTGGCTGCGTCGCAACAGCGACCGCAGCAGGTCATCCAGTTCTCGTAACAACCTCACGGCGATCAAGCCGTCTACGGGAGGATGATCTCAAGTCCCAAGGTCAGCCCGTCGATCCGCATGTAGGTCGATTTCGGTTTCACAACGACTCCTGGCGGTGTCGGGAATGCGCCATTGTCGTTGTAGTAGACATTGTCGTGCGGTCGAGTAATCCGTGAGATGTAAAGCAGTTGATACCCAACGGAAAACCAGATGCTGTCGGTCACGCGAATGCGGGCATAGGTTTGCAATTCTCCCACCGGAGAAAAGAACACACTGCGGTCTTCCGTCACCACGGTGGGGTCGGCTGCCGACCGGAAATTTTCGGTTCTGACCCGTGCGCGATAGACGTTCGCTGCCAGCGTCATCTTCGGATTGAATCCCAATGTAAACCGATCGTGCTGAAACTCGACCCGCGTTCCAATCGATGGTCCGAACAGATTGTTACTGGTGGAAGAATTGATCAGACTCGTCAACAGGGGAACCGCTCCGGTGATGTCCTCAAACTGGCCGGCTTGCTGTAACTCCTCTTGAACGAGGAGGTAGCGGTAACCGAACATCGGTTTGATTTCCACGCCTCCTGGAATTCCAAATTGGATCAGGTCGTCGGCGATGAAGTTGACTTCCCCGCCCAGCACGTCGCTTTTGTACGTCGCCTCGAAACCGCGATTGTAAAGCTGAACCGAGTCGCTGACTTGTCCGTTTTCGAGCAAGCTGGTGGCGGCAAATTGTCCTGGCGAGATTAAGAGAATCAGGCCGCCCCCAAGATCAAGTTCCTGCTGCGGGGTTAGACCGCCAACCTGGAAGCTATCGCTGGCCTGCTCCATCGCAAAGAAATTCGCTTCGATGGCACCAAACGATGTTGGAAGTCCAATTGTGCCTCGCAAGCCGTTGGTATCGCGCATTGCAATCGAATTGAGCGTCGGGACGGTTGCCCCGCCAATGAGATTCGGGGGATTCTGAAGATCGAAGACATTAAATCCATCCTGCGGACGACCAACAATGTTCAACGGGGCTCCCAGCAGCGAATTGCCAGGCCGATTGATCTTCCACTGCATCCATTCCATCCGATACCACGACTTCTGAAAAGCCGCTTGCAAAGTGGCTTCAAGCGGAGTGATATCTTCATAGTCGGGTTGAACGGGAACGCGGCTGTGCACGATACCGTCGCGGCCATAATAGGGCATGCCGGGAATGGCGTTTCTTGACGGCGGATAGTTGACGGGGACAGCCGCATCGGTTGGCCCGCCGTATTGAGTCCTATTGGGATTCCCGCTTCGCTTGAAACTAAACAAGGCCGGTAGCGGACCTTGCGTGTTGTTTTGGGGAATCCATTCCTGTGCATGCGCGCCGCTGGAGGCGAACAGGATGCAGGCAAACAGAACGGGAATTGTCATTCGGCGGGCCATACTCAATGTCCCTGGCTGTTCAACTGGTGGGGTGAAATGTCGAGATCGACACACGATGTCGGTCTCTCGGCGCAACAATCGACAGAAGTCGAAAGTCCACGTCGTAACCTGAGTATCGGTTACGCCGGTTATTCCACTTGGGCAAAACCGCCACCGTCTGTGAAAATATACCGATTATATCGGTTCTTCGGCCGAAAGATGCTGCTGACGGAGGCCGTATGCGCAGTCTGGGGGAACTGCCAAGAGTGCGGGACTGCATTACGGCCGCTGCGTGAAACAATCACGCCACACAACCGGGGCGCCAACTGGGTCGCGGGCATCCCCAAAGACCACGGGCAGCGCCCCGTGGGATCAAGCAGCAGTTTCGATCAAATCTCGCCGTATACCGATTTGAGATCGAGCGTGTCGCCGACTTCAGACTGTAACTCAAGAAAACGTGCGAACAGCTTCTCGATCATCGGCCGCGACTTCTCGTCCGTCGCCAAGTCGTTCATCTCGCCCGGATCGACTCTCAGATTATACAGCCGCATCCGCTTGATCTTGGGATACAGAATCAACTTGTAGCCATCGAGCGTGACTGATCGCTGCAAATCGAGATATGCGCCGTACAAAGCCTCGTACGAGGACTTGTCGGTTTCGCCCCGCAGCAGCGGCAGCAGACTGTGATACTGAACGTGATCCGGCTTTTCAACACCGGCCAACTCGAGGCTCGTGGGCATCACATCCTGCAGGTAAATGGCGGCATCGTTCTTCTTGTTCGACTCGATTCCCGGCCCCACCGCAATAAACGGCACGCGGACGCTGTGATCGTACAGATTTTGCTTGCCGAACAAACCGTGATGGCCGACCGCCAGCCCGTGATCGGCGGTGAAGAAGATATAGGTGTTGTCTGCCTTGCCCGTTTTTTCCAACGCCTTGAGTATGCGGCCGATCTGGGCATCCATGTGCGTGATGATCGCGTAATACTCCTGCCGATGAATCTTCACCGAATGCTTGGTCCGGGGAAACGGCCCCAGTTTTTCATCACGCAGGTTCTTTCCGCAGCCAATTGCGTCCTTGAAGGGATAAAGCGTCTGGAAGTTGTCCGGAATCTTAATCCGATCGAGCGGATATTTATCGACGTATTCCTTCGGCGATTGCCGTGGGTCGTGCGGGGCGTTGAACGCGAGATACATGAAGAACGGATTGTCGCTCTGTTTGGCCGCTTTCAGATAATCGACGGCGTCGTCGGCAACAATCGCACTCCAATGTCGGCCACCCTTCCAGAACCCGCCAAATTTCATATCGAACGGACTCCACTTGTCTTCCTCACCCACGAGCGGTCGGTTGTAGCCGGCCGGAGTTTGGTTCGGCATGCCGGGCCGCACATGGCGGGCCGTGTTGAATGCCTTTGTCGCGTCGGCGCGAATGTGCCATTTCCCGGTGAAGTACGTATCGTAACCGGCTTTCTTCATATGCTCTGGCCAAAACCTGCCGGCCTGTCGTTCCTGCTCGGTCGTGCGGTAAATGCTGTTCGCGTTCCAGAGATACCGACCCGTAACCAGCATGCAGCGACTGGCAACGCAAACAGCGCCACTCCACGACCCCATGTTGTACGCATGCGTGAACGTCGTGCCGCGCTTCATTAACCGATCGAGATTCGGCGTCTCGATATCGGTCTTGTCCAACGCCCCAATCGTCTCGAAGCACTGGTCGTCGGCAAAAATGAACAGAACGTTCGGCTTCTCGGCGTATGAGGTTTCAACGCAGATTGAAAGAATTGCTGCAAGAATCAACGCGATGCGAAGCATGGACAATCTCCTGGGTTGTACGTTTTGGAGTGCGTGGTCGTTGAGTGTCCGCGTGGTGGGTTGCGACACATCGTGTTTTGACAGTTCTCAGTCGATGGGTGCCACTGGCGTATCGCCAGTGTTTTCCGTGTTGCACTGGCGACACGCCAGTGGCACCCCAAACCGTTAGCCCGGGGCGTTACTAAAACCCTCAGCCGTGTGGTTGACAATAACATTCGTGCGAATTCCGCCGCGGGGTGTGAACTCGGCGACGATTTGCATCCAGCGTGGCTGCGTGACCGCCACCAAATCGTCGAGGATGCAATTGGTAACGTCTTCATAAAACGCACCGTGATTGCGATACTGCTGCAAATACATTTTCAGCGATTTCAACTCGAAGCAGTTGCCGTCGGGAATGTATCGAATCGTCAGCGTGCCGAAATCGGGCTGGCCCGTCATCGGGCAGACCGATGTAAACTCGGGACAAACCGTATCGATCTGGTAATCGCGGTTCGGATGCGGGTTCTCAAATGTTTCGAGAAGCTCCCTGAAACTTTCGCTCATGCTGTTTCTTTTGACTCACGATTCTGTGGGCGCCAATCCGGCGTGAATTTCGGCTCCGCGCGAAGCCGTCCCCTGTGGACTCCATTGTAGCGCGAGCGGAGATCGGATGCGAACGACCAAAAGTTCAGCGTCGGACATTGGCCGATCCTCTGACACAAAGGTCCCGGAGAAACAAAGTTGGCTGGTGCTCTATCTTTACCCAAACGTTTGCCGACAACGTACGACACAAACATGCTCAATGACGGACAAGCCGGCCAGTGGTACACGGCCCGTATTGGCTCTTTGGACTCAGTCGGCGGGCGGTCTGGGAGCGATGCCGAGGCGGGGGATATGGGCGAGGAACTTTCGGGCGATTCCCCCTTTGATGAGACTGATGATCGTCGCGATCACAAGACACGCCGCTGCGAGCAGGAACGAATCGACGCCCTTCCATGCGGGCAGTCGTTTCAGTTCCAAGTAGGTGTGCCACCCAAGTGTGCAAAGCGATGCCAACGTGAGGGCCAGCCCGCTGAGAAGATAGACAAGATTCGAGAACGACCACGCGTAGAGAAACGACAACACGATCAACGTCGCCATGTAGACAGCAACGGCCCAGGCCGGTGCCGAGAACGGCAGAATCAATGCGCAAACTCCGGCGGCGAACAGCATCACTGCGCCGGCCTGCTGGAGCAGTCGCGAAAACGGATCTCGGAAGAACGTCCCGATGATAATGGTTGCCGCAAGGGCCAGATGACATGCGGCGGCGTCTCCCACATCGGACGTCCAACCGGCCGCCGTCGCCGTATGCACAGCAGCAATGCTGCAGAGTGCTCCCAGCAGCGTCCGGCGTGAATCGGCTTTCCGCAATCCCCAACCAAGCTCCAGGCCGGCGATCAGCAATAACGGAATTGCCTGCATCGGTACGAGTGAATCGAGTCCAACCGTTTCCGGGCCGGTCACCGATAGCAACAACAGTGTGACAACCAGCGCCCGTTCCGCACCGCTGACGCGACGGAACAGCGCATACGCGAGAAAACCGGCGGAGCCAATTGCCGTCAGCCAAACCGGCGATGCGAGTCGCTGCATGAACAGGTTGAGAAACTCGGCGTAAGGGGCATTCGGCGATCCGGCAGGAATCGCCAGGAATATGCAGGCGAACGGAACAAACAATGCCAGCCGCTCAATCTGCCGATTGCCGGTGACGACTCCCGTTTCCAACAGCAGGAATGCCATCGCCAGCAGAACTGGGACGAGGAAATAGCCGCCGAACGCGGACGGTAATGCCAAGGCTTCTTCGTACTTCACACTCAAGGCCGGATCGAACGACAGCGTCATCGCATACGACCGAATGCACAGTCCGATGATGATGGTTCCCAGCGCGGTCCAGGGAAACCACGGCCAACTCCACGGCGTGCCATTGCTACCGACGTAACTCGGCCCGCGCCGAACGGCCGGCAGCGTCGAGAGTAACGCGAGGGCGATGGCAGGCGAAAACAGAAAGATCCGCCACGATTTGACAATCGCATCGTGCGATGTAAAAAGGAAACCGGGAATCAGGCAGAAGGGGTACAGAAACAACAACGCCAGCATCAAATGGAACGGCACGCGAAACAGAGCCGGCAGACGGATTCGCAAGCTGAGCATCAACCCCTCGCTGACGCACACCGCCAGCAGCCAGGCGACAATCAGCAGCGGTTTCCCGATTTCCGGATAGATCGCCAGCACATCGTCAAAACAGACCGACATCTCGACGAACAGGATCAACACAATCAGAAAGATCGAGCGTGCATCGTCCCACACTTTGCCGAAGCGAACGATGACGAAAGCCGTGACTGCCAGCGCGACAATGTAGGTGGAAGTCAGCAACACCAGCGGCCACGGATTGTGCAATGCGGCTTCGTTCTGGAACCAGGCCGCCGTCCCGTGGAACACAAAACAAACGCTCAGAAGATAGAACGGATTCCGCGAGTACAGATATCCTAGAAATCGGCGATGCAGAGGTCCCGGCAAATCAGCCATCAAATGGCTCGTCTCGTTCGTGTCGGAAGGCGTCATGTCAATCCTCCATTGCTCACGTTCGGTCATCTTGCCCAGATACGTAACGCAGGTCACGTCACAAATTCAACAGTCGAGCGACCCAACAGGAAGCGCACGGCCGATATTCCAGAATCGACTACTGACTTGAGCTTGCGAGAAATGTCCGTCGCCCCACGCACATTGGGTGCATGGGGGCCACACCATCCGACGGCAACATGGCGCGCGATGAATTCCAACGCACCGATAAGAAATGAACGAGAACAAGATTTGAAGGAGGACAAGAACGTCCTGAGAAAATGAAGTTTGCGACGTCCGCTTCCGGCGTCTATTTCACAGTAACGGGCGATTTCGATTCTGCATACACTTTTTCCGTTCCTGCGAGATAAAACTCGGAATCGGCTTCTCTCGCATCAAGGCAGTTTCGGTCGCTGCGGCGTGGTGCCGTCTTTCTTATCGACGGGGTACAGCGCGTTGTGCTTCTCCATGCTGGCAATCAAGCCTTGCATCATCAGGTGGAGCCGATCGGGTTTGGCGGATGCCAGGTTCTTCGACTCGAAGGGGTCTGCGGCGAGATTATAGAGTTGGTAGTGGGAACCTTCGGACGCTTCGGATGGATAGTAGTGGTAGATGACCTTCCAATCGCCGCGGCGATAGCAGGTGAAGTAATCGCTGCGATGCGGAGCGTGCGGATAGTGCATCAGAAACGTTTCTTCGCGCGTCTCGTCGGGCTTGCCCAGCAGCAGTGTTTCGAGCCGCAATCCATCGACGGTGTGACTCGCCGGTGAGGCCGTGTTGGTGATGCCAAGAATCGTCGGAAACAGATCATGCACGGCGGCCTGTTGGCTTTGAATGATGCCGGCAGGAATTGGAAGACGCTTTTGATGCGCGTTCTGGGAATTGCCTTTTGCCCACGCAGCGATGAACGGCACACGCATACCGCCTTCGTAATGCGCGCCTTTCTTTCCACGTAACGGGGCGGCACAGGCGACCGCGTGCTGATGTCCCAGCGGCGCATCGGATCCGTTGTCGCCGAGGAAGAAGATGAGCGTATTCTCGGCAACGCCCAATGCGTCGAGATGATCGAGAACGTCGCCGAGCGACTTGTCCATGCCTTCAATCAACGTGGCAAACGCTTGTGCGTTCTTGGGTTTCCCGGAATCTGCGTAGTGGGCAGCAAAACGCGGGTCGGAGTGAAACGGCGCATGCACGGCGTAGTGTGACATGTAAAGGTAGAACGGCTTGTCGGACTTCACCGCATCGCTCACCCGCGCGTTGGCTTCAATGGTTAACGCTTCGGTCAGAAAGGTTTCGGTGCCGTGATACTTCTTCAGGTGAGGGACTGCCGATTTCGCCCGCCTCGTCCCCAGTCCGTAGTTCTGTTCGGCGTAGTAGCTACCCGGTGCTCCGAATGAAGCACCGCCGACATTCACATCGAAACCGAGATTCAACGGTTCGGAGCCGGCGAACTGCCGCGGCCCAAAATGCGCTTTGCCAACGTGGATTGTGCGATAGCCTGCTCCTTGCAGCAATCGCGGCAGCGTCACATCGGCTTTCTTCAGGCCCTTCCAATTCCATTTGGGCGGACCGGCGGGGCCGCGATTGTTCCTGTCGGGGCTGATCCAATTCGTCGCGTGATGCCGGGCCGCGTTCTGCCCGGACATAATGGAAATTCGCGTCGGCGAGCAGACGCTCATCGCGTAGAAGTTATTGAAGCGAATCCCCTGCTTGGCGAGCCGCACCATGTTGGGCGTGCGATAATAATCGTTAAGCGGATACCGTTTCGGCTTGCCCGCTTCATCGGTAAGAAACGGCAGCGAAGTATCCATCACCCCCATGTCATCGACGAGAAACACGATGATGTTCGGCTTAGCGGGTTTGGCGGCGGCGACTTGCAGCGGGACCATGACAGCCAACAGCAAGCCAGTGAACAGTGTGACGATGGTGTGTTTCATGACTTCACTCATTTCTGGGATGCAGGATTCAGGACGGCCGAAAGCTTCGGAGTGTCGAGTGTGCGTGAGATGCGAAAGACACCGGCAGGCCCATTCGGATGTCCGGTGTAGATGAAGATGTGTTGCACGCCGCGTTTCTCATCGATCACCGCACCCGCGGGATGAAAACCGTCGGCAGTGGAGTAGAACTTGCCTTCCCGGGCCAGCAGTCGATATTCGCGACGCCATTTGCCGCTCTTCCAATCGGCCGGGTCCATGCTCCACAACCACAATTCCATACGGTAACGCTCGCTGCGCACAACCTCGAAGCGCTTCGTCACGGGGTTGAATGAGAAATCGACAGTGTCCACGTAGCGCGGGTTCTTCATGTTCGTCGCAGTGACAGATGGTTTCTCCCCCGGCGACCATGTCATCTGTTGATGGGCGCGAACATTGGTTTGGTCACGGGTGATGAAGCGAATTCTATTGTTGTGAACGAAGACCGCCGGTTCGTACTGCGGAAATCCGACGTCGTGCGAATTGACTTTCCAGTGTTTGCCTCCATCGCGCGATTGCAACACGACGAGTTCGTCGTTCAACTTCGGGGCAGAGGCCGTGCCGAACCAGTTTCCGAATACTAACAGCCCGTGGTCTGGATGGTCGATCACTCTCGGGCCGATGTTGACAATCTGATGCGGAAACGTGTCGTCGCGGAGTGCCTTGGAAAAATGCGTCCAGTTTTGGCCTTTGTCGTCGGAACGAAACACGCCGTGATTGTTAATTGCCACAACACCGCCGTCGCGTGTGGTGCCGATCGCGTGCAGGTGAATCTTGTAGCCCTCGGTGGACTTGTTCTTCTTGTCGAATTTGAAACGATGCGACAAGGGTACGATGCCACCTCGATTGCGATCCGCTGGTTTCATGCAATCCCGCAAGTCATACGGCTTCGTCCAGCTCTTTCCGCCATCACCGCTCCGCAACACAACGCCGTACGACATCTTCTCGTGCGGTCCGCCGGCTCCACGCGGATTGTGACCCGGAATTCTGCGGTGCATGACGACGAGCGAATCACCAACCATGCTTGCGATTGGCCAACCGTAGTGATTGCAGTCGCCGGGCGCTTTGACGGGGAGATCGACCGGCGCGATCTCGATCGAACCGTCCCGCGCTGCATCCGCCAGTTGACGCTGCGACTCACTCGTCAGCGATAGAAGTTCCCTCGACAAATCCAGCTCATCGGCAACGAGCAGTGGCGTGAGCGGGGCCAGTACCAGGACGGTAAGTATCAAGAACGCCTGTTTCATTGTGATTCCGCATTCTGTTCGATTGGAACTAGCCAGTGGCACCCGAGTTGTCAATCGAGATTCGATGCCGTAATCGGTTGCGGCGAAGCGTCGGTCGAGGTGTCCAGTTCCCATGCCTGGATCGCAGCCAGCATTTTCTTCAACAGGCCCGGCTCCTGCTTTGCGAGGTCGGCTTGCTCGGCGAGATCATCGGCAAGGTCAAACAGTCCTGGCTGTTTTTGACCGGGTGCATTCATTACCAGTTTCCACGAACCGTCTCGCATCGCGCGCGACTTGCCGTGTCCCCAAAATAATTGACGCCGGCCGAGCGACTTGCCCTCTGTTAACAAGGGTAACAGGTTGACGCCGTCGAATTTGCGATCAGTGGGAAAATCAACATTTGCAGCAGCGAGGATCGTCGGCATCACATCAAGTGAAATCGCCAAGTCATTCGACACGCGCCCCGCTTTGATCTGTTCCGGCCAGTGCGCAATAAAAGGCACGCGATGGCCCCCCTCCCAAACTTGTCCCTTACGACCACGCAATGGGCCGTTGCTTCCCTGTTGCGTGGCACCGTTGTCTGAGAAAAATATCACCAGCGTGTTCTGGTCCAGCCCTCGTTTTTTCAACGTGGCCATAATCTGGCCGATGCCCGTGTCCATTTCCTCGACCATCTCTTTGTAGGCACGCTGAATCTCATCGCGCGACTGCTTTGTCTCGGCTGGACCTCTTGGCTTTCCAACGCTGCGAACCGGCTTGTCGTTCGGCCCCTGATACGGATAGTGCGGCGGTTCGTACGGCACGTAAAGACAGAACGGCTTGTCCCCGTTCGCCTCGATGAACGCGACCGAGTGTTTGGTGATGAGGTGGGTCGTGTAACCGGTCTCGTCGGCTAGCTGATCGTCACGCCACCAGTCGAGGCGGCCGGCCTGATCGATGTGCGAAAAGAAATCGACGTTGCCGCTGATGTAGCCGCGAAACTGCCCGAAGCCGTGCCGCACCGGGTTGTACTTCTTATAGTACCCCAAATGCCACTTGCCGAAGATGGCGGTGCGGTAACCGGCCGCCGTTAGAAGTTCGGCAAATGTCTGTTCGCGATCCTGCATGCCGTGCGGATGCGTCGGCCGCTTCGGATCGGCAAAGATCACCGTGGGAATTCCCGCCCGCTGTTGATAACGCCCAGTCAACAATCCAGCACGCGTCGGGCTACAGACCGCACCGCTGGAATGAAAGTCGGTCAGCTTCACCCCCTTGACGGCAAGGCGATCAAGATGTGGCGTTTTGATTCGTTTGTTGCCGAAGCAACCAATGTCGCCGTACCCCATGTCGTCGGCCATGATGATGACAAAGTTGGGACGCCCGTTCGACTCGGCGTGAAGCGGTCGCGCAGAGATCCCATGCGTTATGAGTGCTGCGAGGGCCAAAACGCCCGCCGTGGTTATTCCATGTTGTAAACGACTCGGGACTGACCGGCGGCAAACACCGACCAAAGGTTGGTCCGCCTGATTCATGGCAAGAAACGGAGACACGATGCATCCTCTCGATCAAATCGCGTGTGCGCAGCGTTCGTTGTGCGCAAAGAAAACCAAGGAGCCACGGACGGCAACGCGTATTGCTGTCCAGTGGCGGCAAGGAAACGAAATCGATTCCCACTTCATTCTGTTCCCTGCAGAATCCCCAGTCAATTCCCAGCGGCAAGTACCGACCAAAAGTTGGTCGGGACAACAATGAAAGGACAATTGATCGACGACAACGAATCGAAAGCAACGCAGCCACGCAAAGGTGACGCCGCCAACAGCGCCGACAACAGCGCCGACAACAAGCCGGCGCAGTCGCACACAAAATCCGGCTGGCTCGCCCGCCGTGTCTTGGACGCTCGGTTGACCGGCAGAGCCACACACACTCGTACAGAATATTTCTGTCGAGAGTCGCTTGAAACGCCAACCCTGCCATGTTTTACTATTGCACTATAGCCATGCGTCTAGTGGGTGCACATCCGGCTCTAGCGGCCTCTGCGAGTGTTGGGCCACAAAGATGTTCGGACGATGGTGATCTACACCCACGTTCTCACTCGGGCGAACGAGGCGTCCGCAGCCCGGCAGATTTCGACGATTTCGTTTCCGAACAATCTCGCATTTCGGTAATGCTGCCTGCAATCCCTTGACACCCTCGGCTGTCACTTGAGTGCTGGTGAGATTCAATCTTTTCAACATGGTCAATCCTCTGAGATTGAAGGAGAACGCCCGGCTGAAAAAGATGGTGGCCGAACAGGCTCTGGATATGGAGATTCTCAAAGAGGCCTCCCAGGGAAACTGGTAGGCCCCAAGCGTCGACGACGCACCGTGGAAGAGGTGCGTCGCCGTTTGGGGCCA
>JABISG010000136.1 GCA_018699955.1 Planctomycetaceae bacterium
ATTGAACATCTCGCGGATTCCCGGGCCGAAACGGGAGAAGGCGTGGATTTGCACGCAGTATTTGAAGCGGGTTCCCGGAATGGATTGGACGCAGCAACTGACAATGCTGCTGGATCATACGTGGAACGGCGGGTTCAATAGGTCGTCGGAAAACCACGAGGGCGACAGTTGGTACAAACTGTCGGCCGACGTGGATTCCGAATTGCATCCCGTTGAGGCATGGGAAGCGGCGACGACGAAAAGCGAAGCGTACGGCGTTTCGGTCGATTGGAAAGAGGCCCCGCTGTCGGTGGGGGAATTGATCGACAGCATTCTCGAGGAGCAACGCTCCGGCCCGTATGCGCAGCGCGGCCGCCGGCGTTCGTCAACGAAATCGAGCGGCATCGTCGGACGATTTATGAACTTCGCCCAGAAATGCGCGGGCAAGGCAACCGCAACAAAGGCAGTGAAAACCCCCAAGCCAAAGAAACTGGTTTCGGCCAAGGACTAAGACCTGCGACGGGGACCAACTCACAATCATCGGAAGGAGGCAAGAGGCATGGCGAACATTCCATTGTATTTGAAATCCGAAACCGACATGGCGCGGCCGACCGATCCAGAGTTCTACTTGTTCACTGGAGACGGGACGTTTCTTTGTCGCAACCATGCGTTCTTCGAAAGCGATGTGCCGGCGAAACAGTCGCCGCAATCGTTGGCGGGTCACGCGCCGCGGTGCGTGGTCAAGTATCCCAAGCTGGGCGTCGCGGCATTGGAGTACATCGTGGGGTTCTTCGACGTCATCTTCGAGATGTACCAATCGGAGGCCGTCGTGCTGTTGTATTGGGACTTGAAGCGAAAACGGTATTTGCTGCGCGTGCCGAAGCAGAAGGCGACGGTGTGGGAGTCGTACACCGGTAAGCGATCACCGCTCGATGTGGGCTACGAGATTCCGTTGGGGGTGCCGGTTCATCAACTGCTGGTGGGTGATATCCACTGTCACGGCGACATTGGTGCCTACGCTTCGTACACCGATAAACACGACGAACTGTATCGCGACGGCGTGCATGGAATTGTGGGGTACATCGATCAGGACCCGCCGCAGTTTCATCAGGACATTGTCGTCGATGGTCACCGATTTACTTTGAACTTCGGACACATCTTCAAGGGGTACAAGCAGCGACGAAAGCATGTCCCACAGGCGTGGATCGATCAGGTGGAGGTGGTGGTCGAGCAATCGACGTGGACGACTTCGTCATCGAAGTCAAAAACGAAATCGAGTTACGGTTGGAAGAATTCGTGGGATGATGATGGCGACGACGAGGGGAACAATAACGGGTGGAAGTGAGCGTGGATGAACGGGGAACCGGCGTTGGAAACATGAAAGCCCGCGTTGGAAATATGAAAGGCGGTGAAGAGATGGCGACAGCGACGACAACGGAGAGGCAACAAGTCGGAGGGAGAACGGATGTTGCGTCGTCTGACGAGTTGATCTGCGGTCTGGCACCGGGCAGTCGGCTGAAGGTGATTGGCCTGGGCGGTGTGGGTTGTATCGTGCTGCGATTTCTGGCGATTTTTCTACGGCATCTGGATATTCCGCTGCGGCTGGTGTTGATTGACGGCGACGATTTTGAGCCGTCAAACATGTCGCGGATGGAATTTCAGCACATGGGAGCGAAGGCTGATGTGAAGGCGGCGGAAATCGCCGACATGCTCGACTTCAGCGACGTGGGGGTCGTCCCGGTTTCGGAATATGTGAATCGGGAGAACATCGAGCGGTTGATTCGGCCGGGCGATCACGTGTTTCTGTGCGTTGATAACCACCCAACGCGTCGGCTGGTGGCCGAGCATTGTGCGGGATTATCCGAGGTTGCGTTGTTTAGCGGAGGGAACGACGGCGTGAATCCGCCGAATGAGCGCGGCACTTACGGTAACGTTCAGATTCACGTTCGCCGGGACGGCATCGATTGGTCTGCTCCGCTGACGAAGTTCCACCCGGAAATTCGGCAGGCGGAAGGGGAGTTGCCCGGAGGTCCCAATTGCGGGCAAATGGCCGAGTCGATTCCGCAAATCCTGTTTGCAAATTTGGGGGTAGCCAGCGCGATGCTGAATGCATTTTTTGCCTACTCTTGCGGTCGATTGGGCTACCAGGAAGTGCAGTTCGACATTCTTGAGGCGCGTTCGCTGCCGCAATTTCCGCTGAAAGGCGACCGCATCCCGCAACCGCTTTCTGCGCCCGAATAGTTTTCGCAGAGTTTCCAGATTCCGATTCTTCCCAAAGTACCAATTCTCCCGTGCCGACAATGCCTGCATTGTCGGCATTTCTTATGCAACCGGCAGGGTTTCCCGGAAATGTGGAAAATGTGCACATTCGGTATCTCGGAGTTTGCCAGTGAAATCGATTACGCATGATCCTCCTCAAATTCCCAATGAAACTGGCGGGGTATGAATCGCCGTCGTGAATGTATGAAACGGATTGTCCGATATGTGAGGCTAGTGGTTTTTCACGCACTCAGTTTTTAAGCGGTCGGACGAATACGGCGACCAACAAACGATACAGCCGATTCAACAACTGTCACTGTTTTGTACTTCTCGGAAATCCGAGTTTGACGGAGTCTGTCGCGAGCGTGATGCGATCAGTCGCTTCGTTAGTCTGAGTACATGGACGAATCCTTGCACAGGGAGTGTGGTAACATGCATTTTGGAATTAAGAGTTTACTTGCTGCGGCAGTTCTCGGACTGTCCGGTCTGGCCTCTGGGGCCAGCGCGCAAGATGCGCGGCTGGTTTCGTACGAAGAGCTGCTCGACCGCGTTGCAGCGTTGGAAGAAGAAGTGGCGACGCCTTCGGTGCCGGATGCACCACCAGTCGATGAGAACACCGATGACGGCGGCTACTACTTCTCGTTAGAGAACGTGTTCGTCACGCCGTACTTCAGCCAGAACACCTCGGCCTTTGTCAACGGACCGGCTGGTTCGCGAACCATTCGTGAATTCGACTGGGACATGAACTACAGCCCCCGGTTTGAGATTGGCAACATCAATGCTTGTGACGGTACCGGCTGGCGTGCCCGATACTGGCATTTCGACCACAGCCAGACTGAAAGTGCGGTCGTTCCGGCTGGTGTCACCGTTAACATCGTTCCGAACACCGCCGTTGGTGGCGTTGTCGGTGTTGCGGGCGATACCGTGTCGGCCGTTCACAGCTTGCGGATGTCGGTTCTCGATATGGAATACCTGAGACGCGATCTCACCGAAGATGGTGGCTTCACGGCAAGTATCGGACTGCGGTACACCCGCATGGACCAACATCTGCGTGGTCGCCGAGTGGACGCCCAAGGCGTGGTTCAGCAGAATAACTCGCAGCACCACGACTTCGAGGGAATCGGCCCGACGATCGCGGCAGAATACCTGAAGCGGTTCGACTGCAGCTACTGGGGTGCGTTCATCAACGCCCGCGGTGCCTTGCTGTACGGCGAAACGAATCTTCGCTACGACCTGCGTAACGCTGGTGCCATTGCGAATAACGTGACAGACACCAACGACCAGGATCTGATGAAGGTTGTTGAATTGCAGATCGGTCTGGACTACCGTCGCCCGACCGCGAGCTGCCACGAGATGTTCCTGCGGGTCGCTTTGGAAGCCCAATACTGGAGCAACGCCGGCAGCGCGAGTGCCGATGGCTCCGGTGGTAACACGAGCATCGACAACGCCCAGGATCCCGATCTCGGTTTCCTCGGTGTGACGATTGCAACCGGTCTCGACTGGTAAGCTGAGTTTGCTTGATCTTTGCGACACATGATCGATGTGTCGAAACATTGCCGCCGGGCGTCACTTGGACGCCCGGCGGTTTTTTGTTGAGTCGAGTGTCTAGAGCCGACGAACGTCTGTTACTGCAACTGGCCCCAGAGGAACATGGCAATGGCGGCCGAAAGGTAATCGCGGTTGGCCTTCTTGCGGAAGCCGTGTCCTTCGTTGTCGGCGTATATCGTCCAGACCTTGCTGCCGGTCGCTTCCACCTTGGCGACCACCTCTTCGGCCACCACAAAGGGAACTCGCGGATCGTTCTTGCCGTGCGCGACTAACAGTGCACCCTGAATCTTCTGCACGTTGTTGGTGGGGTTGATGTGCTGGAAGATGGCAGCCATTTTCGGGTCGCGCTCGTCGCCGTATTCGGCACGGCGCAGGTCGCGGCGGTATTCCTTGGTGTTCTTCAGGAACGTGGTGAAGCTGGCCAGCCCGACGATATCAACACCCGCTGTGATCCGCTCGGGGAAGTGCGCCATCGAAGCGAGTACCATGTAGCCGCCGTACGATCCGCCGTAGACAGCGACACGCGACCCATCGAGTTCCGGCTGCGCTTTGACCCAATCGAGCAACGCCCCGATATCTTTGACCGAGTCTTCGCGTTTCTCACCGTTGTCTAATCCGACATAGGTTTTGCCGTACCCAGCAGAACCGCGAACGTTGGGACGAATCACAGCGATGCCCAACTCGTTCAGCAGGAACTGGTCGAAGCTGGAGAAATACGGGCGATACTGACTTTCCGGCCCGCCGTGAATGTTGATGACAACGGCGGCCGGTTTCTTCGCGGTCGTTCCGCGTGGCTTAAAGTAGTATGCCGGAATCAATTTCGCGTCGAATGTGGGGTATTGGATTTGCTGTGGTGAAATGAACCGGGACGTGTCCAACCCGCCGACTTCACTGTGCGTCCACCGCGTGAGTTTGCCGTCGGAAAGGTTGAGCGAATACGCTTCCGACGGTGCAGAGGCCGGCGAAAAGGTGAAACCGAGTTGGCGACCATCGGGTGAGAATTCCAACGAACGAATAATACCCAGCGGCAATTCGACGCGCGTCGGGATGTCGGCTTGCAGAATGAAGCGGCCACCGGGAGTAACAACCTGCTGTTCTTTCTGTTGATTGATATCGGCCAACAGATACAGGGCCGACGCACCGTCCTCGTTGGTGGTGAAGGCGATTATACCCGTTTCGGGTTCGACTTTAATTGAGCTGACATTCCAGGGAATGTTGGAACTGAGCCAGTTGTACTCAAAGGTCTTGGTGTCGATGCGGGCGAGATGACGAAATTCACCGACGGCATCGCAGGCGGCATAAAGATGTTTGCCGTCGAACGAGAAAGTCATGTCGCCGAAGGAGACCTTCCCCGGTGCGGGCGCTGGAATCGGCCGCTTGCTTCCAGTGAGAATATCGAGCAGCGCCGGATACGATTCGTTGATCGAAACGTAATGGTTGATAGCGAGCGTGAATTTGTCGGGCGACCAATCGACCGCACGCCAATATTCGCCATCGGTTTCCAAAATACGTTTGAAAGAGCCGGGCTGGTTGGTACTCGTGATGTAAAGGTCGGTGTCTTTACCGTTACGCGAGTTGTTGGCGATGATGAGTCGGCTGCCATCTTTGAGAATTGGTCCGGCCAGATTGCGCGACTTGCCGTCGGTGAGGCGACCCGCGCGGCCGTTCTTGACCAGATAGACTTGGTAATCTTCGTTGCCGCCGCTGCTCATGGTCACCAGCAGCGTGCCATCATCAGTTCCGGGCAGAAATCGGCCACCGGCCGGTTCGTCAAAAAAGGTCACTTGCTCGCGTCGGCCGTCGGGCGAATAGACACGATGCAACTGCGACGTATTGCCAAACCGCGTCTGCACGAGAATCCCACGCCCATCGGGCGCCCACCCCGCAAACGAAGCCGACCGCACATTCTGGTACTGCCGCAACCCGTTAACAAAAACCCGCGAAATCACCGGTACGTTGTTGGTTTGGACAGCGGGAGGCTGGAAAGGGTCCGCGGGAGCGGCTGGTTCGTCGCTCCTGACGCTGGTAGCTTGGAGCAGCAGCAGGCCACAAAGAACAGAAACAATGGTTTGGGGAGAGATTTTCATCTCACTCTCCTTCAACTGACAGGATTTCAATCGATTGCGCTGGCG
>JABISG010000047.1 GCA_018699955.1 Planctomycetaceae bacterium
GGAGACGTGAGTCGGCCGGGCGAATTGACGATGCTGCAAGCCATTGATTTATCCAACGGCGAGAGCCGAGCGACTTCATTTGCCCGGTTGAAATCAGCCCCGATCGGCAACAGGAATTGTCCCGCGTGCGGATTGCGACCGACCCGGCCTGATGTCCGCCTCGACACGCCTGCGTCGCCCACCATCACGGCACGACTGGTGATTGCGCAGCAACAACTTCCTGCAATTCTGCCAGCGTATCGATGTCCTTCGCGAACGACAGTGATCGGCTGATCGTGATCGCGAATGGTTTCCGACCGCTGCGAAAGCGGCGATGAACGACCGTTCGTGCCAGATGTCGCTCGAATTCGGACAGCGACAACGTTCTGTTTCGGATGCCCAGGTAAGCTCGCAGAATATGCCACGGAATGGAGCACGTCAGGATCGGCAGTTGCAGCCGTCCCAGGTTTTCCAGATCCTGTCGCATCAGCAGGCCAAGCCCTCGGAATAACATCGGCAGAAACCGTTTATGGAGCGGCCGATTCCGGTACCGGTACGCCACCACCAGCAACCGGTTCAGCAATTCCAATCGCAGCGCTTCAGGTCGCAGAATGACCAGATGCCCCGGATAGACGGTTTGTAGTGCAGCACCGGGTGCCGGCTGTAAGACGTAATTGGGCTTCCACTCGCTGGCGCCCAGTTCCTCTGGTTCGGCGGCGATGATTTGCCACCAGAATTGGCAGTCGTTTTGAGGGTCGTATCCGGTCTCCAGCAAATCGGAGAACTCGGCCGCTGTCGGCAGAATGTCGCAGGTGGTAACGGCAACCGGTTGAGTCCGATCAAACCGCTCGCGCAGCAACCCCAGCACGCGAGACAATGTGACGGCCAGCGAACCTTCAACGTCGATGACTTCACAATCGACCAGACCGCCATACACCGAATTGGGGCCGAACAGGATCGGGTCCTCGAATCTCTCTGTCTGGCGCAGCCGCTCGATCAATTCCGCGGCAAGGCAATTTCCGGACGGCAGTGGAAGAGCCCCTTTGAACCCCGACAACATCGCCTTCGCATCCAGACCGGGGCCGACCGGCCCGGAGCGTTGATCGCTACCGGCGAGAATCAGAATTGGAAGTCGGTTTGTCTTCAAGGCAATCACCAATAACGTTGTCGCGCGAGAGTGACTACCATTAATTGGAAAGAATGCAAGAACACCCTCCAGCTCCCACAATGGGAACGGGTGAGTCTCATCACCGATTGACTCTATGCGTATGCTCGACTGTAGGGGGGACAACGTCAACGTCGCCGAAGGAACCAGTCGAACACCCTGTTGACGTTCCTGTTGCATAGACGTACGGTGGACGTTCCTGTTGCATAGACGTACGGTGATGGAGAATTCCACAGGCGAACAGCCTGGGTAATCGCTGGTGCTTCCTGTCTGCCGGCGGTTGACCTTACAAAGGAAGAACATCGTGACCAGCGGTTCCGCAATCGGTGATAGCGCGGCAGCATTGCCGATCTCTCAAGTCGCCGCTGCGCTGGGTCTCAAGGACGAGCAGTTTGAACCGTGCGGCTGGCACAAGGCCAAATTGAAACTCGGGCTGGAACGCGAACTGGCAGACCGGCCCGCAGCGAAATACATCGACGTGACCGCCGTCAGCCCCACGCCGTTGGGCGAGGGCAAAACGGTGACGACGATCGGTCTGGCCATGGCGCTCAACCGGCTCGGCCGGCCGGCCATTGCCACGCTGCGTGAACCATCCATGGGGCCGGTGTTCGGCATCAAGGGGGGCGGCGCAGGCGGCGGCCGCGCGACGCTGCTGCCTGCTGATGACGTCAACCTGCACTTCACCGGCGACATACACGCCGTCTCGGCAGCAACGAATTTGCTGGCGGCTATGATGGACAATCATCTCAAACGTGGAAAGTCGCCGGTTGTCGATGAGTCCACCGTCACCTGGCGTCGCAGCATCGACATGAACGACCGCGGACTGGGCCGCGTCATCACCGGGATCGGCGATGTCCCACAGGCACCGCTTCGCGAAACCGGGTTCGATCTCACGGCCGCGTCGGAAGTGATGGCCATTCTGGCGCTGGCCACCAGTCTCGAAGACTTGCGCCACAGGGTTGGCAAAATCCTGGTCGGTCTGACACCCGGCCGCGAGCCGGTCTTCGCCGAAGACATCGGCTGTGCCGGGGCGATGGCAGCGCTGCTGCGGGACGCGATTCGGCCCAATCTGGTGCAGACTTGCGAGAACACACCGGCGCTCGTTCATGCCGGGCCGTTCGGCAACATCGCCCACGGCAACAGTTCGGTGCTGGCGGACCTGTGCGCGACGCGTCTGGCGGATTTCGTCATCACCGAAAGCGGTTTCGGGGCCGACTGCGGAGCGGAAAAGTTCTTCAACATCAAGTGCCGAACCAGCGGCTTGCGGCCCGACGCCGAAGTCCTGGTCTGCACCGTCCGCGCACTGAAAATGCAGAGCGGTCGCGTCAAGGTTCGGCCGGGACGACCGCTTCCTGAGGAACTGACAACCGAAAACATCGACATGCTGACGGCCGGGGCGGTGAATCTCGAAGCGCACATCGAAATCATTCGCCAGTTCGGCGTGCCGGTGGTTGTCGCCGTCAATCGGTTCCCGGATGACACCGATCGAGAATTGAACGCGATTCAGAAAATTGCGCAGGAAGCGGGCGCCGTTGCGACGGCTGTCTCGGACGCATTTTCTACCGGCGGTGATGGAGCGCAGGCATTGGCCAAAGCGGTTGTGCAGGCGGCCGACCAACCGAGCCACTTTGAATTTCTCTATCCGCTCGATCTTCCCTTGAAGGAGAAGATCGAAACCATCGCGACTCGCATTTACGGCGCAGCCGGTGTCGATTACAGCCCGCTCGCGAATCGCCGCCTGCAGTTGTACTCTGATCTGGGCTACGGCAAGCTGCCGGTCTGCATCGCGAAGACACAATACTCGCTGTCGCACGACCCGGCGCTGATGGGCCGGCCGACGGGATTCCAGTTCCCCATCCGCGACGTTCGATTGGCATCGGGCGCCGGTTTCTTGTTCGCGCTGTCGGGCGACATTCGCACCATGCCCGGCCTCCCTTCAGAACCAGCCGCGCGCCGCATCGACATCGATGCGGCAGGCAACATTACGGGGCTGACATAGGTCTGCCGGCCACTTCACTCGGACAGAAACTGTTCGACGATTTCGTTCAACGGTTGGCCGGATCGCTGACGGAATTCATATCGCACACGCGCGATTGGGGTTTCCGTCCGAATCACGTGGGCCAGTCCGGCGGGGCTGGCGTCAATGATGACCTCGGCACCGCAGGCGTTGATCGTTTCGTTTAACTCCTGAACCTGGATCTCCGAATAACCTAATGCCGGCAGTACGCTGCCGATGTGCGGAAAGGCGGAAAACGACTCGGCAATCGATCCCACAGCGAATTTCCGCGGATCGATGATCCGGGCCGCGTGATACCGACGGGCGGCAAGAAAGCCGGCGCCGGTTGGCATTCCGCCGTGCGTAATCGTCGGCCCGTCTTCCACCACGAGGGACGTGCGGTCTGTGATCAGGCTGGAGTCATCGACGAAAATGTCCAGGTCCGATTCGACAACATCGGCACGCGGATTCAGTCGATGAATGTTGTTGTGAATAAGTTGAATATCAGCCGACCGCGCATTTTCCACCTTGTTGATCACCACCACGTCGGCCATGCGGAGGTTCGTCTCTCCCGGATAGTACTGCACCTCATGCCCCGGCCGCAGTGCATCAGCCACCGTGATCGACAGGCCCGGTTTGATGAAAGAGACGTCGTTGTTGCCGCCATCCCAAACAATCACGTCGGCTTCCGGTTCCGCTTCGCGGAGAA
>JABISG010000100.1 GCA_018699955.1 Planctomycetaceae bacterium
GAAAGCACTGGCGACACGCCAGTGGCACCCATTGACGGACAATCGACGAGCATTCGGTTGGCGGTAACAAAGTGCCGTGTTCTTCATACGGGCTGCTCCGTGAGGGAGTACAACACCATGCTACCGGCGAAGCCGGGGTACTCGCCTTCCTTGTTCAGGCGGCGACCGTTTCCGCCCCGCTGGCCACCACGGTCGCCGAATGTTGTGGCGACAAGCCGTGTGCCGTCGGCATTGATTGCAAAACTCCGGAACGACGTCACATTTTTCACCTTGTGTGAATCTTTCTCCTCGCCCGGTTTCCAGAACCACAACATCCCGCCCGCTTCACTGCTGCCGGCGCCGATTAGGTAACCTGCGGAATGATAGGCGACCTGTAAAATCGGACCGGTGTAGGAGTCCTTCGGCGTCATGATGACTTGCTGTTTGCCGCTTTCCCAATTGAAGGCGACAACAGTGGGAGTTCCTTGCGCTTGATTGGCATTCTTCCCTTCGAATCCCGCGCAATACAGCGTTTTGAAATCGTCATCGAAGGTCATGCAGCGGACGCCGCCTTGGTGGTATTGGTAGTACGGCTTGTAAAGTTTGCCGGCGTCCAATTCGCGGGTGAGGCTGCCGTCGGAGATTTTCCAGTGCTTGACGATGCCGCGCAGATCGCCGCTGACGAGGCTGTTGCCGTCGTTGTGAAACGCCACGCTATGCACGTGATGTTCGTGTCCTTTGAGTTCGCGGACGAGCTTGCCGTCTGCGGCCGAAAACAAGCGAACGATGTGTTCGTTGCCGCAGGTGGCGAGGAACTTCCCATCGGGGCTGACAGCTAACTTGTGCAGCCACGAGGAATTGGTCTGCTCGATTGTCCAATCGGGTTTCATCTCGCCGTCGGAAATCGTCCAGCAATGAACCTGTCCCCAGGAGTCGGCAGTCAGCAGCCGTTTGCCATCGGGATGTAACACCATCCCTTCCACCCAACCCTTGTGCGCATCGAAGCCGACGAGCTTTGCCTCCGCATCGGCGAGACTCCAGCGATATAGTCGTCCGTCATATCCGCCGGCAAACACAAACTGCCCGTCGGCACTGAACTGCACGCTGAGCAGTTGCCGTTCGTTTTCGACGACGCGTTCCTCTTTGGTGACGGTCGGATCGAGAGTTGGTGTTAAGACCGGCATTGAAATGCTCCAGGAAACACGCGCGGCGATGTCCCGCCGCCAAACGGCTATGCCAACAGTTCTTCAATTGGATGATGATCGTCGTGTGCGATGGGCAGCGGTTGGCCGATGTTGTCGTATTCGGTTTTTTCAGGATCGACGCCGATCGCGCGGAAGAATGTGTGGAACAGGTGTCCGACGTCGTATTCTTTGCCGTCGTTGAACGATCCCTTGTCGTTCGTTTTGCCGACGATGACGCCCGGCTTGATGCCGGCACCGCCCATTCCCATCGACCAGCATTCGGGCCAATGGTCCCGACCAATGCGACCGTTGATTTTCGGCGTACGCCCGAATTCCGACATCACCACAACCAACGTGTGATCGTACAAGCCGCGTTCGATGAGGTCGTCGATCATCGCCGCCAACGCCGTATCGACCTGCGGCACCCCATCCTGGTGGCAATTGAAGTTGTCGCCGTGCGTATCCCAGCGGTACATGGTCACTTTGACGAACGTCACTCCCGCTTCGAGCAGGCGCCGCGCCTGCACCATGTGTGTGCCGAATTCACTGCCACCGTAACGTTCGATATCTTTCGCATCGAGCCGCGACGGATCGAACAGATCGGAGTGCTTCATCATCTGCTGTGAAATTTCGTATGTGTAGTTATACGCATTGCTTAGATCGGGTACGCGCCGTTCTGCGAAGCGGCGGTTCAATCGATCGCGCAGCGACAGTCGGGCCGCGTTGACCTCGGGGGTGATTTCTTTCGGCGGAATCAAATTGGCCGGCGGCTTGCCGTCACCGAGCGCGAGCGCCCCGTAACGCGCTCCGAGAAAACCGGCATCCTGATACATGAACCCGCCGCTGCCCGGCTTGATGTGCATATAGGGAGGCAGTCCGCTGTCGCCGGAACCGAGCAACTTGGCGATGGCTGAACCGAAAAACGGGTAGGTGACGCCGCGATTCTTCGGGTCGCCGCGCTGGATGGGTTTGACCGCCCGCGAATGGTCTTCGAACTGCGTGTGCATGCTGCGGACGACCGAGAATCGATCCAGCCGCTGCGCCATGTTGGGCATCAACTCGGAAACGCGGACACCGGGCAATGCCGTTTGGATATCGCGAAACGGGCCGCCGAATTGTGTTCCCGGTTTCGGGTCCCACGATTCCAGTTGGCTCATCGCTCCATCGAGCCAGACGAATAGAATCTGTTTTCGTTGCTGCTTCACACGGTCGGCAAACGCGTGTTCCAACAGGCCGGGCATGCTCGCACCGACGGTTGCGCCACCCAGCAGCGTCTGCATCATCCCCCGTCGCGAAATGCCATGTTCAGCCGATCGACAGGCGTAGGGGTGTTTCATCCAATTCACCTCAATCGGAAAGGGCGCAGCGCGGAAAGCATACAAGGCTTGACAGCGGGAAGCCAGTATACCGGCTTCCCGAATTACGCACAAACAATGTCCGCTGCGTCCCAGCTTGTTGCCTGACAGAAATTATTTGAACGCCGTGAATTCAGGGCGTTCAAATTGGCCGGGCGAGTTATCGCTTTGAGTCACAGCAGGTGGGTTGCGCCATTCTTCGATCTTCGGCCAGACCTTTTCGGATGCGGTGTACCACGACATCGCCACAAGAATGACGAATCCCAAACCGGCGAAGACGTTGATCACCGGCTCGGTGCGGTCTTCGCCCATAATGTCTTTGCGATTGGTCAGCCAAAGCAGTGCTCCGGCAATCAGCGGTGCGGCAAGCACCGTGACCGCTTGGGCAGCGACGATGGCCGGAACCGGCTTGATACCCGTGGAGACGACGAATAAAGCAACCCCCATTCCCGTCAACAGCACGATAGTTGTCATCACGCGCGGCCAGAAATCGGTGGGTTTACCACCCAGCCCCAACCCGTCGGATAGAATAAATCCGCCGATCATCGAGTTGACCAGAAACGACGAATACGCCGCCGAGAACAAACCCAGGCAGAACAAGAGCTGTCCCTTTTGTCCGAAAAGCGGTTCCAGCCCTTTCGCAACGTCTTTGACGTCGCCCAAATCCTGGCCGCGCAAGACGGCAGCCGCAGTCGTCATCAGCATCAAGGTGATCAGAGCCATAATTGTCGAACCGACGCAGGCATCGACCTGCCCGTCGCGGAGTTCCGACTTCTTCCATCCCTTTTCTTGAACGAGATACGCCTGGAAGAAACCCGCCGTGATGACGAACGTCGTTCCCACCAGACCAAGGACCGACAGATCGGCCTCACCGCGAGTACCGGGCAGGAAGCCGAGCGCCAAGCCTCCAAGATCGGGTTTGGCAAAAATGAGGTTGGCGGCAAAGGCGACCAACATCACGGCGACAAACATCATCATCAGCCGTTCGATGGCCTTGTAGAGATTCTTGAACAAAAACAGGAAGCTGATGCTCAGTGTGTTGAACGCAACGACGAGGCCCATCACTGCCCACTTCGCAGAGACAACCGTCTCTCCCAACTTCACGCCGTCCTTAGGGAGATAAAGCTGAAACGCGGAGGCAACGCCCAAGTTGTTGCCGAATTGAAACGATGCTGAAATGAAGAAGACAGCGATGCCGATAATAACCGCCAGCCAACGTCCGGCTCGATTGGCAATCAGATTGCAGGGCGTATCATTCGAGACGACGCCCAGTTTGGCTCCGAGTCCCATATAGATGAGCATGAAGCAAACGGCGGTGACGACCACCCACGACATGCCGTAGCCTTCGGTAGATCCAACTTTGGAACTCGTCAGAATGCTGCCCGGGCCGATGACCACGCAAGCTGTAATCAGGCCGGGGCCGAGTCGCTGGTACCACTTTTTTGTTGTTGGTTCTGCGGTGCTCATTCTTTTGGATGTTCCTCACAGGGGCCGATCAATGTTTCGCTGCGCGCTGCGATGGAAGAATTTCGCCGCGCAGACGTGCCGAGTAGCCTAACGCGCCGCTATTGGGAATGCCAACGGACGCAGCGAGCGTTTCTTCTGGGGGCTGCGCTTCGAAAGCGTCGCTTCGACCCTTGGCACCCCCAGCGCAGCGGCCGAGGACGGCCTTCTCTCATTCTTCGAACTGGTTGAAGAAATCGCCCAATTCTGCATCGACTTCTTCTTCGTCCTCGTACTCGTCTTCGTATTCTTCGTCCAGCTCTTCGTCGTCGGTGTACTCACCCTCTTCGGTGTCGGTGGCATATTCTGCGTCGGTTTCGGCGACCGCGCCGACGTCGAGTTGCTCCTCATCGACTGCGGGTTCCGAGTCCGCTTCGGAGGTGGCTGGTACATCGTCTGCCGTGTCGGCATCTGTCGCAGGAGACTCATCCTTTGCCGGTTTGTCTTTCGACGTTCGGCCGAATTTTAACAGCCCGCCGAACATCGAACCGAGTTTGCCTTTGTTGGTTGGTTCGGTGTCGGTTGGTTCGGCGTCGGTTGGTTCGGCAACTTCCGGCGTTGCATCATCGACCATCGCAGCGACTTCAGTCGTTTCAACTTCGGACGCTTCCACTTCAACTGCGGATCCTGGTTCCGGATTGATTTCCGGCTCGTCGTTGGCGAACGATTCCGCCAGCGCCTGCTGGACTGCAGCGGGATCGACGACGACGGTGGCTACGGCATCGGCAACGTCGTCGGGCGGTTGCGAGTCCTCGACCGGCAATATGTCCGCAGCTTCCTCGTCAGCCGACGGAATCTCATCGGAGTCCGGCAGCGCCCGCATCACAGGCATCTCGATCGTCGAACCGGGCGGTTCGATGTTTGGGTTCGACGACTCATAGTGGACGACAAACTGCACCGGGCCAATCGATAGCCGGCTGCCCGGCGGGAGCGCGACGTCCCGGTTCGGCGGAATCATCACTCCGTCGACCCATGTGCCGTTTGCGCTTTCCAGATCGCGCACCAGCACGCCCGATTCGATCACCGTGAGCTTGCAATGCTTGCGGCTGATTTCGCTGGATGCGATGCGCAAACTGCAATCGGTACTCCGGCCGATGACGGCATCGGAGTGGATGTTAACCGTCCTTTTCTTGCCCGACTTATGCGAGACTTCCAACCGCACCTGCATGACGTACCACCAGTTTGCATCGACTACGCGACTTATCGCCGCCGTTTATTGTAACGGCACGATACGACTGATCTCCAATGTTGCGGATCAGTTTCTTTTGAATTGTCACACGTTTTGCCTGCCCGTGTGTCGAGCAGTTGATCCCACGGGGCGCGGCCCGTGGGCTTTGGAATTGGGATCACTTGTCAGCGTTGCCGATCTTGTCAGCGTTGCCGATACAGTACAGGTTCTTCCAGGTGCGTAAGAAAATCTGCCCCTGGCTGACTGCCGGCGCGGCATACAGTGTTTCGCCGATGCTGTTTTTTGCAATCAGTTTGAACTTCGGTCCCGTGCCGACGAGGAATGTGTCTCCCTCGATATTGCTGACGTGGAGTTTTCCGTCGGCCAGCAGAATCGATCCCCACAGGTTGCCACCCAGCCGTTCGCGCCAGATGCGTTCGCCGGTGCGTGCCTCAAGGCATTCGAGAATTCCGTTGGCATTGGAAATGTAAAGCAGACCGTCGTGGATGATGCCGCTGCCAATTCGCTGCGGCGTTTTCATTTTGGTCGTCCATAACCGGCGCGTTGCTGTGACGTCGCCGCTGCCGCCCGTTTTTACTGCGAGGGTTGCTGCGTTGTGTCCGGAGACGCCGACGACAAACTTGCCGCCGTCACCCACAATTGGCATCGCGTAGACTTCGTTGCCCATGCCGTCGCACCGCCACAGCATGTTGCCCGTGTTCGGATCGTACGCCTTGAACAAACCGATGCCGCCGATGCGGTCTCCCGGCAGAGGCAGAATCAGTTCGTCGCGATCGTCACTGCGGACGACGACCGGCGTACTCCACGAGCCGAAAATTGGGCTGTTAATGCCGACTTCGTCCGACCTCCAGACGGTCTTGCCATTCGTTCGATCAAGTGCCGTCAGAAATGTCGGCTCGCCCGGTCCCTGAAAAACGATGAGCAGATTCTTGTAGATGGTCGGACTGCCGCCATTTCCCCAGCGATGCAAGACGGAACCAAACTCGCGATGCCACAGCAGTTTGCCATCGAAGTCGCAGGCGACGACTCCCGACGACGAAAAGTGTGCGTAGACGGCTTTGCCATCGGTGACGGGGGAACTGCTGCAGGGCGGGTTCTGTCGATGACTGGTTTCCTCGACATCGCACGCCACTTCGCGTTGCCAGAGTTGTTTGCCGGTCTTGCGGTCAAAAGCAAGAATTGCCCGCCGCCGGCCTTTCTCCAACGCTTGCGTAATGAAGACGTGGTTCTCCCAGATGATCGGCGTCGAATTACCGACATCGGGAAGTGGTGTTTTCCAGGCAACGTTTTCACCGGCCGTCCATTTTTCGGGCAGTCCACGTTCGGCGGAGATTCCCCTTCCGTCGGCACCGCGCCACGCGGGCCAATTATCGGCCGAAGCTGGGTGGGATGCTGAAACGGTCAATGTGGCTGCGCAGAGCATCGTGACGATACAGCGAATCGCGGCAAGCTTCATGGCATTGATTTCCTCGAGTGACTGGTTGCTGCCCGGATCGGAAACTGCTCTCCGAATTACACCATAAACGGCGCTCACGTGCCATCATTGAGGACTCTGGCTGTGCTTTGGATGCCGCAGCGAGCATTCGTCTGGGGGCTGCGCTCCGAAAACGTTGCTTCGACCCCAGCCACACCGAATCAAAACGGAATGGCCGACCAACTCATCATTGAGCCTGCGGCCGATTGTCACCCGACATACCGGTGTGTTAACCTTCACCCGGCACTGGGGGCGGACTCGTCTGTTCTGCAGTGAGTGAGAGTCTCTGCCTGAGAACGGAATATCAATATGAGTTCGCCTCCTCCGGAAAGTCCCCGGAGTTCCCCGCCCCCCGACAAACCGACGCGTTCATCCAAAGGTCCGTCTGGCGGCGATGACAAACCACGATCGCCACTGGCGGGTCCGTGGCTGATTGTGATCCTGATTCTGGGCATCCTGCTGATCTGGATGTGGCGATCAAGCCCGACGAATACCGGATCGACGGTCAAATACAGCTTCTTCCGCGCGCAATTGGCCGAAGGCAACGTGAAGGAAGTCCGCATTTACGGCGACATTCTGACCGGCGAGTGGAAGACGGTTCCTCCCAGTCCGAATCCAAAAGATGGCCAACTCAAGCCGCGATTCAACACGGTTTTGTTGCCCGGTTATGTCACCGATGACGGCCTCTATCCGCTGATGGACAAACAGGGGATCGTGGTCGATGTGGAAAAGACGAGCATTGGTGCCGGCACACAGATGATCTTCTGGCTGGGCATTCCGCTGTTGATGTTTGTCGTATTCTGGTTTCTCATTCGCCGTGCATCCGATCCGATGGGCGGAGGCATGATGGGCGGATTTACCCGCAGCTCGGCCAAACGCTTCGAACCAAACGACGAACGGACGACCTTTGACGACGTGGCCGCGATGGAGCAGGCGAAACGCGAACTGCAGGAAGTGGTCGAGTTCTTGAAGAATCCTGCCAAGTTCCAGCGGCTGGGCGCACAAATCCCCAAGGGTGTGCTGTTGATGGGGCCGCCGGGAACCGGCAAGACATTGCTGGCCCGCGCCACGGCGGGCGAAGCGGGTGTTCCCTTCTTCTCGATCAACGGTTCCGAGTTCATTCAGATGTTTGTTGGCGTGGGAGCCAGTCGCGTCCGCGATCTGTTTCAAAACGCCAAGCAGGCCAGCCCCTGCATCGTGTTTATCGATGAAATCGATGCCGTCGGCCGTGTCCGCGGCGCCGGTTTGGGCGGCGGTCACGACGAGCGAGAACAAACGCTGAACCAGATACTCAGCGAGATGGACGGTTTTCAGCAAAACGAGGCGGTCATTGTGCTGGCGGCAACCAACCGGCCCGATGTCCTCGATCCGGCGCTATTGCGTCCGGGGCGCTTTGATCGGCACATTACCATCGATCGCCCGGCCGCCGCGGGCAGAGTCGGCATTCTGAAGGTTCATTGCCGCAAGGTGCCGTTGGCCGACGACATCGATCTGGAAGAGATCGGCGCGGGGACGATTGGTTTTTCCGGTGCCGATTTGCGGAACCTCGTCAACGAGGCGGCCTTGAACGCCACGCGTGAAGGGAAGTCGGCGGTAGACATGGAAGACTTCGAGTCGGCCCGCGATCGCGTGCTGATGGGAACGACCCGCGAAGAAATTCTCAACGAACACGAACGCGAGATGACCGCGTATCACGAATCGGGACATGCGCTACTGGCGTGGCTGTTGCCCGAAGTCGATTCCGTCCACAAGGTGACCATCATTCCGCGCGGCCGGGCGTTGGGCGTCACCCAACTCGTTCCCGATGAAGAACGGTTCCACATCGGCGAGAAGCGACTGCATTCTCAAATCGTGATGATGCTGGGAGGCCGCGCCGCCGAGAAACTGGTGTTCGACGAATTCTCTGCCGGAGCCGAGGACGACCTGAAACGGGCAACCGATATCGCCCGCCGCATGGTTGCCCACTGGGGAATGAGCGAAGTCATTGGACCGGTCGCGTTTCGTCAGGGCGAGGAACACCCGTTCCTTGGGAAGGAAATTCACGAGCAGCGGCAATTCAGCGAAGAAACGGCCCGCATTATCGACCAGGAAGTTCAACGCTTCCTGACGACTGGGGCGGATCGAGCGACGGAACTGTTGATCAAACATCGTGAAGAACTCAATCGCGTGGCCGCCGCTCTGCTCGAAAACGAGAGCCTGGGCAAACCCGAACTGATCGAGTTAATCGGCGAACGAGTAACAATCGGAGCCGACGGCAACGGCCAGGAATAAGTTGATACGGAAACCGAACCAGCCCGTAGTGCGACCAGCCCGCAGCGCAAGCAAGGGTTTTCGCAGACAACCACTCTTGCTTGCGCGACGGGCTGCTAACACAAAACTCATCGAACGTTTTCAGTATCAACGTAGTTTGATAGGATAAACGACAGAGATTGAAGGCTGTTCGGCAACTGTTTTCATTAGTGGTTGCCGTTCGCATGGTTTTAGACATCCCAGGTTTCATACATCCGAGTCGTCGAGAACGGACGTCTCCTGCTCGCGAAATTGAGGTCGAACATGAAATTGCAATTCAGCACGACGCCAATGAACCGTTTGGCCTCACGGCGCAATTGCCTGTTGGCAATGTTGATGCTCGCGGTGTGCTCTGTGACGTTTGGCGACGGGCAAACGGCCCGGGCGCAATCTGCCGATAAGAAATCCGACACGTCTAAGATCGTCAAGGCAAAGAAGAAGAAACTTCCGGAGAATCCGTTTCCCGATCGTCCCAAGGTGCCGGCCGGTATTTTCGACGGCGGCAAAGCCTGGTTAAACGCCTCGGGTCCGATTTCCGTGAAGGATTTGAAAGGAAAAATCGTTCTCGTCGATTTCTGGACCTACTGCTGCATCAACTGCATGCACGTCCTGCCCGATCTCAAGTACCTCGAAAAGAAGTATCCGAAAGAGTTAGTTGTCATCGGCGTTCATTCGGCCAAGTTTGACAACGAGAAAGATTCCGAAAACATTCGCCGCGCCGTCCAGCGGTACGAAATTGAGCATCCGGTCGTCAACGATGCCGATATGACCCTGTGGCGCAGCTTCGGTGTGCGCGCCTGGCCGACGCTGGTGCTGCTCGATCCGGAAGGCCATTATCTCGGCTCCATTTCCGGCGAGGGACACCGCGACCTGTTGGAAACGATTGTCGATAAGCTGATCGTCTATCACAAAGCCAAGGGAACGCTCGATGAGACCCCGGTGCAATTCAATCTGGAAAGCGCGAAACTCAAGCCGACGCCGTTACGGTTTCCCAGTAAAGTTTTGGCCGATGCAGAGGGTGGGCGGCTGTTTGTGGCCGACACCAACCATAATCGCATCGTGGTCACGTCGCTGGATGGAAAGCTGCTGGATGTGATTGGCGACGGCGCGCATGGCAAGACGGATGGCAGCTATGCCGAGGCCCAGTTCGACCATCCGCACGGCATGGCATTGGTTGGCCAGAAGCTGTACGTGGCCGACACCGAAAACCATATGGTCCGCAAGGTGGACCTGGAGAAGAAGACGGTTTCGACACTGATGGGAACCGGCGAGCAGGCCCGTCGTCGCGGATTGGGTGGGACACAACCACTAAAGAAGACCGCACTCAACAGCCCGTGGGCGTTGGTCGCCGTCGATGGCACGCTGTATATCGCAATGGCCGGGCCGCATCAAATCTGGAGTCACCGGCTCGGCGGCAATCGCGTCGCGGTCTTTTCCGGTTCCGGTCGCGAAGACATTGTGGACGGCTCGCATCAGGAAGCCGCGCTGGCACAACCGTCGGGCATCGTCACCGATGGCAAGTCGCTGTACTTCGTCGATAGCGAAGGCTCATCGATCCGCCGCGCTGACACCAAAGCCAGCGGCGGCGTGAAAACGCTGATCGGACCGGCCGATTTGCCGTTCGGTCGACTGTTTGAGTTCGGCGACATCGACGGCATCGGCACAAAGGCGCGGCTGCAACACCCCATCGGCATCGCCTACAACAACAAAGCCCTCTACGTGGCCGACAGCTACAACCACAAAATCAAACGATTGGATTTTACTTCTGCAGGCTGGAAAGTGACAACGCTGTTGGGCACCGGCAAACGGGGTGACAAGCTCGACCCGATCCAGTTTTCCGAACCGGAAGGACTGTCGGTCGCCGGCGGAAAACTGTTTATCGCTGACACCAACAATCACCGCATCTGCGTGGCCGACCTGACGACGAAAAAGGTGACCGAGCTTGCGATTGCCGGCCTGAAACCACCGGTACCCACCGAAACGAAACCGACCGAAGTCGCCAACAAGAAACCGGCACAGAAGGTTCCCGCCCAAACGGTTGCTGCGGGGGCGACGCTCGATTTCGACGTCGAACTGAAACTGCCCGATGGTTTCAAACTCAACAAACTCGCCCCCGTCTTCTACAAAGCGACAGCGGTCGGCGATCAGAAACTGATTGCGGCCGGCGAATTGAACGCCCGCAAACGGGCCACCGCCGACGACACCAAGGCCACCGTCAAACTTCCGTTGGCAACCCAAACCGGCGCAGCAACGCTGGAGTTGGCGCTCACATTCAGCTACTGCCGCAACGGAGTCGGCGGCCTCTGCAAAATCAAAACGGTCCGCTGGCAAATCCCCATCAAACTCGCCGCCGACGCCAAACAGAAGGCGGTCAAACTGCAAGCCGACGCAACGAAATGAGTTTCGCGGCGGGGCAACGCCCCGCGCGTAACCGGGCGAGCGGTGGGTGTAAACCCACTGGTGTTTCGGAAGTCGCGTAATGACTCAACCACCGCGTCGAACAATCGCGAAATGGGCTGCGACGGCAATCTGCTGCATCGGGGTGGCGTATCCGTTGAGTTACGCACCAATCGTACGGTGGGAATCTGAGAGGCAGAGTTCGGAAGCGGCTCGAAACGGTGAATTCTACTGGATCACGGTTGATGGTACAGACCTGCCAGCCTACAAACCCATCGACTGGCTCATCGACAACACGCCCCTCGACAAGCCGCTATTTGTTTGGGCGCAACTCTGGGGTGTTGCTTTCGAGTTTGAAGCTGCATCACAAACCCGTCAGAGTGGGTTTGTCCCCATTCTTTCGATTGATCCACCTCCGATTACGAAGCAACCATCTACAAAACCGAAGTCAGCTGCAGCTTACAAGCTTCCGCCAGGCGACTGAACGCGTCCGAATCGAGCGTGCCGCGGCCGCACATGAATTCGGAAATGGTGATGACATCGACTTCGGTCTTCGCCGCCAGTTTGTCGTAGGGCATTTTGGTCGCGCAAATGGCGCATCGCAACTGACCGCTGACGGTCTCCTCTTTCATCGCCTCTTGAGTTAAGCGGTCGCGCTCGATGATCTCGGGAAGTTCCGCTTCAATTTTGGCAACCGTCTCTTCCCACTGCTCCTGCTCGCCGGGTAAGAACTCGCGGATCATGCGCTGACTTTGCTTTTCTTGTCTCTGCATGGCTGCCCTCACACTTCGTAAGCGGTGACCGGCTCAACGTGGAGTTCGTCGATGTTCTTGTAGATACAGATCAAGTATCGTCCATCATTCGCGTAACCGAAAGAGCAAGGTAGGCCAGTTGAGCGACTGGAATCCTCGCGCTCAGGGTTGCGAACAATGTCCTCGAACTCTTCTATCGTAACGTCATTATCCGTAATGTGTTCGATAATCTTGTTGGTCCAGATGAATTCGTAATGCGGCACTTCGCTGTTCCTTGCGCCTGTCGTAGTGTTCACATTGTAGTTTATCCACTATTCGCGCCAATTGCCGCTTAATTGACGAAACCCCCGGCAATCATTACCATTCATCGATTCAGGCGGACGGATGGCCCTGTGCGGGTCGGTGTGCGCTTGAAGAATGCCCGGTTTGGTGCTGTGTAGGTGCTGATGGAAAACGGGTGTTTAACCCTCTATTTTCGGCCTTTTTGCGTCGAAAAACGGTCCGACTAACCGGGCTGTGCTGGCTGGTTTTCAGTCAGGAGTACGCATTGGTCGCCAACGGGAGAACGTGATTGTGGCTGATATTGTCGTCAAGGATATTCTGGAGGCCGGTGTTCACTTTGGACATCGCACGAGTAAGTGGAATCCGAAGATGCGGCCTTACATTTATGGCCGCCGCAATCTGATTCACGTCATCGATATCAAAGAAACCGTCCGCGGCCTATTGCGGGCCAAGCGGTATTTGAACCGGGTCGCCGGGCAAGGTAGCCTGATCCTGTTTGTCGGAACCAAGCGACAAGCGGCCGAGGTGATTGAAGAAATGGCAGCGTCATGCGGCATGCCATATGTTTCCGAGCGCTGGCTGGGAGGCACGCTGACCAATTTTCGCACGATTCGCGCGCGGCTGCAGCGGCTCGAAGAGCTGGAAAAGATGCAGGAAAACGGTGCGATCGATGCGTACTCCAAGAAGATGCAATCGACGCTGATGCGGGAATACCGCAAGATCTACCGCAACCTCAACGGCATTCGCAACCTCAACCGCGTTCCCGAAGCGATAGTGGTCGTCGATCCCAAGAAGGAAAAGAACTGTGTCCACGAAGCGCGGATTCTGGGAGCCAAAGTTGTCGCGCTGATCGATACCGACTCCGATCCGGATCAGGTCGATTTGCCGATCCCCGGCAACGATGACAGCATCCGCTCGATCCGGCTCATACTGGGTCACCTGGCCGACGCCATCAATGAAGGCAAAGGCACGCTTCCCAAAGAACCGGAAAAGAGTACGGCAGAAGAGCCGAAGCCGATTCCGTCGTTGTAATTGGTACGTCGATTCTGATTTGAAACAGTTATTGCGGCCCGTCCGGTTGTTCGGTCGTTTGTCCGAACCCCGGGCCGCGTTTATTTGTCAAAACGTAGCGCCACCGGCCGATTGTTGTTCGAGCCGAGGCGTCTCTGTGGAACACGGGTCTCCGCGCGATCTCGCGGAGGCCCGACACTATGAGGAGTAAGAGCGATGGCGGAAATCACGGCTGCGGCGGTCAAGGCACTGCGAGAGCGGACCGATATGCCGATGATGAAGTGTAAACAGGCTCTGGTGGAAGCCGGCGGCGATGAAGAAAAAGCTGTCGATATCCTGAAGCAGGAAGCCGGGAAAATTCTCGACAAGCGCAAAGACAATGCGACCTCCGAAGGTCGGATTTTCATTACGACGACCGACGACGGCAGCGAAGCGGCGATGGTGGAAGTTTGCTGCGAGTCGGCACCTGTCGGCAGCGGAGAACACCTTGGCTCGCTGGGCGATCTGCTCGTCAAGCAGCTTCTGGAAGGACCGGGCGCTGCAACGGCCGACGAATTGCTCGATCAGGATGCTCCCGATGGCAGCGGTCAGACGCTGCGTGCGATCTACGAGAAACTGCTGGCAACGATTCGCGAGAAGATTTCGGTTGGACGCATTACCCGATTGGAAGGTCCAATTGGCGGTTACGTTCACCACGACGGCAAAACCGGTGCGCTATTGCAGGCAACCGGCGAGGACGGTACCGCGGCAGTCTTGCGGGACGTGGCAATGCACATTGCTGCCTTGAAGCCGGCAGTGGCCGATGTCGATGGCCTCGACCCGGCCGTAGTGCAGGCCGAGCGCGACCGCTTGACGGAAGACGCCAAAGCAACCGGCAAGCCGGACAACATCGTCGAAAAAATCGTCGAAGGGCAGATGAAGAAGTTCTACGACGAGCAAGGCGTACTCGTGTATCAGGCGTTTGCCAAAGACGACAGCAAGAGCGTCAGCCAAGCCCTGGCCGATTCTGGTCTCACGGCGAAAGCGTTCACCTGCTGGGTCCTGGGCAATTGATCTAGCCGTTTTCAAGCTCTGCTTCGGATCGAACGAAGCAGAGCTTCGCGTGAGTCGGTTCCCAAGCCGGAGCTTGGGAACCAGATAACCAGACCAGCGTCTCGTTATGAGAACAGGCAATCGGGGAGAATGCCGGATGTCGGATGTGGAGAAACCTTTTGAACCGGCTTTTCGGCGGGTGCTGTTGAAACTGAGCGGCGAGAGTTTTTGCCGCGAGGGTCAGAACGGCATCAGCATGGCGAGAGTGGAAGCGGTCTCGGCGCAAATTCGCCGCGTCGCCGACAGCGGCGTGCAATTGGCCATTGTGTGTGGCGGTGGGAACATTCTGCGAGGAAAAGAATTTTCCGCCGTCAGTGCTGCCATCAACGCGCCCACGGCACATTACATGGGCATGCTGGCCACCGTTATCAATGGTCTGGCATTGCAGGATGCGCTGGAAAATGCGGGCGTTTCAACGCGTCTGCAAACGGCGATCCGCATGGAAGGCGTTGCCGAGCCGTTCATTCGTCGCCGCTGTGTCCGGCATTTGGAAAAGGGCCGCGTGGTGATTCTGGCGGCGGGAACCGGCAGCCCGTTCGTCACGACCGACACGGCCGCCGCTCTTCGTGCCCGAGAGATTGAAGCCGACGTGCTGTTGAAGGGTACTAAAGTTGATGGCGTCTTTTCTGAAGACCCCGTTAAGAACCCGCACGCCGTTCGTTACACCGATATTTCCTACCAGGATGTTCTCAATCAAAACCTGCAGGTGATGGACCCGCAGTCGATCATCCACTGTAAGGAACAGAGCATTCCGATCATCGTCTACAACTACCACATCGAAGAGAACCTGGAACGCGTTCTCTGCGGCGAGCGGATTGGTACGCGTATTGGCGATGCGGTGCAGGGCGATTGAATGGCGCTTGTTCCCGCCGGGTGCGACCGGCGGGCTTTGGGTTGCCGTTCATCGCTCATCATTCGCTGCTCATCGTTCTTCTCTTCCTTCCCAACTGTTGATCGATTGATTAACTTCATAGGCGCGGCGTGTTCACACACAGAAGCCCCCTTTGAGTTGCGAGGAGTTGGTGATGGACCGGGATGAGATTCTGCTCGATGCGGAAGAGCGAATGGACAAGGCTTGCGAGGTGTATCGCGACCAGTTGTTGGGATTGCGCACCGGGCGGGCAACGCCGGGGTTGGTCGATTCGCTGCGAGTCGATTGTTACGGCTCTCCGACACCGCTGAAGCAAATGGCCAACATCAGCGTACCCGAGCCGCAACAAATTGTGATCAAGCCGTTCGATCCATCGACGATCGGCAACATCTCGAAGGCCATTCAGGCGAGCGATCTGGGTCTGTCGCCGAATTCCGACGGACGGCTGATTCGCCTGAACATCCCACCGCTTTCGACCGACCGCCGCAAACAGCTTGCCGGCCGCGTGAAAGAGTTGGCCGAAGAGGCCCGGATTTCGATCCGCAACATCCGCCGCGACGCCAACAAACACGCCGATCAGACAGAGAAGGCCAAGGGCATGTCGAAAGACGAATGCGCCGACTGCAAGGATGACATCCAGAAGCTGACAAAGCAGCACGAAGGCAAAGTGAACGACATGGCATCGACGAAGGAAAAAGACGTCATGGGTGAGTAGCGATTCGCCACCTCAAATATCGGCGTCGAATCGCGATGCCGATGATTGGAAGTCCGGCTTGAATTTACGCATATTTGCGATCGCGAAAGAGCTTGGCATCGACAGCAAGCAGTTCATCTTGTTCTGCAAAATGGCGGGAGTCAAAGTCAAGAATTCCGCACTGGCTTCAATCACCAGGCACGAACGAGAACTCGTGTTGGCGTACATCAAGCAGCACCAACATCTCCTGCCTTCACCCGATCCCAAGGTTGTCGATCAGCCCGCATTTCCGGTACCCATGAGACCTCTCACTCGACGGCAGAAACTTTACGCCGGCATGTGTGAAAAGGCGCACCAGCAAATGCTCGCCGGGACATGTCCTTGGTGTGGTCGGCCGATGAAACCCCGCTTCTGATGTTTCGCATGTCCGGTTCACGTAGTCGGCATATCTTCCGGCTTCGTTAGGGGCGTCAGAACGAGTGAACTCTTCGCGACACCGTCACTGCCGACAAGCGCGGCAACTGTTGTGCGATGCAGAACCGGCGGCACCTTGCGCGAAATTCATCTTCCGGCGATGATCGAGTGACCGGCACAATCTGCCGTTGCCGATTTAGATCAATAGGCTGGCCCCTACTCGGTTCCCCCTCTCACATCTCTCGGCCAGGCCTTTCCAATCAGTTATGTCTCTCCGCTAACTCTCTGTGGGTGCAGTCACTATGAAACGAATCAAGTTGTCACTCGTGTCGGCCGCGCTGCTTGCGGTTGTCGGCATTGCCGGATGTAACGGCCACGGCTCCTGCCACACCGGATTGCCCATCATCGATCGCTGGCTTTCTCCCGGCGTGGCGATGGAATCTGGAACGATGGAATATATGGAAGCCGGGACGTTGGAATACGTCAACCCGCCGCAGAATGGTCAACCGCCGCCGGCGCCAGCCCCCGATCCACCGTCGGAGTTGTTACCTCCCGCGAAAGACAAAACAAAAAAACCGGAACCCAAGCTGATACTTCCCAAGCTGCCAAAAACTACCGATGTCTCGGCACCTGTTCCCTACAACGGGTTAGGATACGATGGATATGAATCGGAGAGCGACTCGTTCTTCGAAGATGAGTCGGGCCACACGCCGCTGCCGTGACAGTCGCGAAACGTTTGCGGAGAATCCCACCGGGCGCTGCCGGTGGGTTTGTCGGTGATCGTGCAGTACGCGGATTACTTTGCGTAGTCCTGCATTCGTCGCCATTGCGCGTCGCCGACAAGTTGGATTCGCTCGTCGGGCCAGACATCGAGCGGCGAATAACGTGGGTGCCGCGACTCTTTGTAAGGGTCGTTGCGCCGCGTGTTGTAACAGCAAATGAACGCCCAGCGGGGGTGATTGCTGTGATTCTGATCGGACCGGTGCAATAGATTGGCGTGGAAGAAGATTCCGTCGCCCGGCTGCAATTCGCAGTGAATCAACTCGAAGCGTTCGCGTGCCGCCTCCACGCGCTCGGGGTCGGCTCCCGTCTGATCGCCCACCTCCAAATGGTTGACGCGTCCCATTCGATGCGAACCGGCGAGTACCTGCAGGCAACCGTTTTCCTGTGTCGCCCGATCAACGGCAATCAAACAACTGGCCATGTCGGGCAGCAAACAGCCATTGTCGTACCAGTACCCGTAATCCTGATGCCAAGCCCACGCGCCGCCGACCTTCGCTTCTTTCAGAATCATCTTGTTGTGGTAGTGGTAGACTTCGTCGTCCAGCACGCGCTGCATCGTCCGCACGATGCGTTCGCTGCGAACGATGGCCCCGTAAATGTCATCTTCGGCCAGTTCGTTTCTCACGAGGAGTTTGACAGCTCCGCCTTCGCCATCGGCACGACCGTAGGCTTCCGTTGCAATCTCACGGTCGGCCCGGGCGATGTCGGCGAGCAATCCGATCTCCACTGAATCGAGCAACGACGGCGCAACGAAAAACCCGTCGCGTTCAAATGCCGCAGTGTGTTCGTCCGATGCGCGAAAACCGGCCATCAAATTCACCTCAATCGAAAAACTGCTGCGCGGTGAAATTCAGCGCGACCACTGGTCGCAGCTTGACATGATTATGGGGCGGTGACGGTTACCAACAATGGGCGGGCGCTGTAGGTGGCTTTCATGACGAAGTTGAGCGAGATGTTGGCCATGATCGATGCCTGCTGTTTGGCGACGGGGGCGGCTTTGGCGGAGGCAACCAGTGTGATGTGACCTTTGCTGACCTTGCCGGTCAACAACGTCTTGCTGCTCTTCGAATCGATGGTGACGCCGGGTGGCAGGGTGTTGGCGTATGTGCTCGAAAGATGGCGATACAGCGCGTCGAGTGTCACGTTCTTGCTGAAGCCTTCGGCCCGCACGATTTCCACGTCAATCTTCACCGACTCGCCTGGTTTGAGCGTGACGTCGTAGGTACTAAGTTTGACGTTGAGAACATCGCTGGGCGCACCCACAGAGACCGTGTGTGTGCCGACCGGCCAATGGCCGCGTCCGCCGCCCGGCTGATACGTTTCCTGATAGGGCACGGCGACGACTTTGAGTTCGCTCGGTTCGCCTTCGCCGATTTGACGCATCGCCGTTCCGGTGACGACGACGTTGGTCATCGAGAGCGGCGCGCCGGCGGGTGCTTCGAGGACAATGCAGCCGTCGCGTTGACCGTCGAGAATGCGTCCGCAGGTGGCGGTGACGCCCGCGGGGAGGCCGTCGATGTGCAGTTGAATCTCACCGGTGAACCCGTTCTTGCGGACGACGTTGGCGAACAACACGCCGGATGTTCCCGGCGTCAGTTGCGTCTTGTCGGAGTCGAGATACAGCTCGAAATAGGGCTGCGAGCGAGTGACGCGGAGGTAGTAAACGAACGAGTCGCCGCCGCGCAGATGCATGTCGCGGATTTCGATCACGAATTTGCCGTCGGCGGGAGCGGTCCAGTTTTCGATCCACGAATCCTGAAACGAGCGCTTATACAACTTGAGGTCGTCGTTCAGCGAGAGTTGCTTCCCTTTTTCATCGAGGATGCGAATATGCGAATCGAGCGATGACTGCCAACGGCGGGCGAGAACTTCCACCGAAAACTTCTCACCTTTCTTTGCTTCAAATGTGAAGCAGTCGATGTCGGCTTCGCCTTCAATGCGACCACTGATACCGACGGGAACGGTAACAAGTTGCCCTTTTTCGGGGGCGTTGTTGTCCATTTGGCTTTCGACGACCGGCGGCAATTCGCTGACGACAACGGGTACCGGATTGGTCAACGTTTCCCCCATCGGCAGTTCCAGCCATTGCGGTCCGGCTGCAGCATCGAGCGGTAGTTTGAGGCCGGCCATCGGGTTCTGGGGGAGTTGCGTGCCGATGAGTTGCAGTTGGACATCAGCACCGCGGGCGATTCCCATGGGGAAGACGTTGGAGACGAACGGCCGATCACCGATTTCAACGCTGTATTCCCAGTACGTGTTGCCTTGGTAACGCACGTCGCGGATCTCAAGCAGGTACTCGCCCGCCTGCTCGAATTTGTAACTGAAGAATGGATCGCCGGCGAAGTGGTTGTCGGATGTGACGAGCGTTGAACCGGCCGCGTTACGAAGTGCCATAATCGGATCGGAGTGTTTTTGGAGATCGTGGATTCTGTTCTGCAGCCGCATCGAGCGCACGTGAAAGTTCAGCGACTGACCGGCTGCCGCTTGAAACTTAAAAACGTCAACGTCTTCGGCCCGTCCGATCACTCCACAAACGGTCGATGGCACGGTGACGGCTTGCGCCAGTTCGGCCGTGTTGTTCTTTTCCTTTTCGACGACGACCGGATCGCGGACGATGACCAGTTGTCCCAGTGTGCTGGCACCTTGTGGCGTGGCGATGCGGAAATCGCGTACACCGGGTCGCGCATTCGGCGCGACGGTGAACTTGAGTGTGATCTTCGTCAGGCTCGGTTTCTTGCCGTCTTTGCCCGGCGTCATTGGCGTGGTGACTTCGCCGGTGACACCTTCACCGCTGACGAGTACTTGGTATGCACCGAACATACTGTACCGCGCCTGCACGACGTGTTCGGACGTCTGTCCAACCTGCGCCGCCGTCGGATGCAGGCTCATCACCATCGGGTAGGAAGTCTGAGCCTCGGTGAACGATGCCGACAACAGGACGATACCGGTGATGAGTGCAGGCAAGAATCGTTGCATGGTCGGTGTCCCAGATATTGGGTTTGCTAAATTCAGATGCAAGTGTTGCGCGGCGATCAAAAACTATCGCACGAACAGAAACTGTTTCGAGTTCAACAGCGCCCACAGTAGGTCTTCGTAGAACTCTTTGGGGCTGGGGCTTTCGGCCAATAATTCTTTTGTCGTCGTCAGTTCTGCCGGAGATGGCAACCGCGACACTGATGCCAGGTACAACTCTTCGACGATTTCCTCGTGTGGTTTCTTCGCTGCCAACAACTTGGCGACGCGGCCGTTTTTGTCAGCGATTTTCGCGGCGAGAATGTCGCCGTTGAGTGTGTGGAGCGCCTGGGCCAGGTTTTCGTCGGGAGTGCGTTCGCATTCGCAAACGCTGGCCCGCTTTGGCTTGGCGAAGGTTTTGAGGAAGTAGTTGGGGTACTCGGCATCGGGCAGTTCGATGGCACGCGTGCCAGGCGGCAGGCTCTTGAACTTGGTGCTGGTGCCGCAGGCGACATCGACGGCATCGAGCAGCGGTTCCGCCTTAAGCCGCTTCACGCGGAAGTGCGAGTAGAGTTTCTGGTCCTTGCTGTTCGCTTCTGTCGGTTGCGATTGGAGTTGATACAGCCGGGAGGTCATGATCGTTCGCATCAATTGCTTTAGGTCGAAACCGTTCGAGGTGAAGTCTTTTGCCAGCGCGTCGAGCAGGGCGACATTGTTGGCGGGGTTGGTTTCCCGTAAGTCGTCAATTGGCTCAACCAGTCCCGCGCCGAGCAAATAGCCGGTGTAGCGGTTGGCGACCGAGCGGGCGAAATAATCGTTCTCGGCCGCAGTCAACCATTGGCCCAGCGGAATGCGGATGTCGAGTGGATGTTCGGTCGGCTCACCACCGAGCGGAGTCGCCTTCACCGGGCGCGGATCGACCACCACCACCGACTCGCGACCGAACAGGCCGAACTCTTCGCTGTTCTTGGTGCGAACGCGCGAGAAGAAAGCGCCGAATTGTTTGTAGTCGGCCTGACTGTATTTCTCGAAGGGGTGATGGTGACACTTGGCGCACGCCAACCGCACGCCAAGAAACAACTGTGCCGTCGATTCCGCCAGATCGGATGAGTTCTTGTTGATGCGAAAATAATTGGCGGGGCCGTTGGAGTAGATCGACCCTTTGGCGGTCACCAGTTCACGGACGAATTCGTCGAACGGCTTGTTGGTGCGGAACGACTCGCGAATCCAGTTGTGCAGCGACCACATGCCCTGCTCGCCCAAATCGTTGCTGTTGTTGCGAATGAGGTCGGACCATTTCAGTGCCCAGAAGGCCGCGTAGGCGTCGTTGTGAACATCGAGTTTCGGGTCGCCCGTGAGTCCGAGCAGTTGATCGACCAGTTTCTCGCGTTTCTTTGCATCATCCGACTTGATGAATTCTCGCACGACGTCGGTCGGCGGCAGAGTGCCGACGGCGTCGAAGAACGCCCTTCGCAAGAATGTGGCATCGTCGCACAGCGGCGATGGCTCAACTCCCAGCTCGCGAAACTTGCGGGCGGCGAGTTCATCGACGAAGTTGTTGTCTTTCCATCCGGCCAGTTGGACGGTCGTTGAATGGGGAACGATGAAGGTGGAGATTTCCGCGTGGTCCTCAAACAGAACCATAATCGTCGCCTGGCCCTTTCCAATCGCGTTGACCGATCCGAACTCGCTGACGGTGAGCGTGGCATCGTCCATCGAATCGAACTTGGCCCAGCAGGTGACGTCGCGTGTACTGCCGTCGCTGTAGCTTGCCTCGACGCGGAGTTGCTGCGTCATGTCCATCTGGCCGACGCGCTGCTTCGGAGAAACGCTCAGGCCGGTCACTTTGGCTGCGGTCTTCACCGGTCCGGGAGCGCCACTTGCAATCCACGCGGTCAGCAGTTGGTAATCGACGGAGCCGGCTTTCAAGCGTCGGCTGCCGCCATGCGGAGTTTCCATCACCGGCTTCTTGAGAAACAGGCTTTCGGTTGGCTCCAGAAAGTTGATGCGGCGGCCCACGCGGTCGCGGACAATCGCGTCGCGGTCGGCCGATGGGCTGAAACCAAACACCGATAGTTTGAAGCCGCCCTTGCCGTACTGGCTGGCATGACAGGCGGCCATGTTGCAGCCCGTCTTGCTCAAGACGGGGCGAACGTCTTCCTGAAAATCGATGACCGGCACCGAAGCAACATTGGCGACGGTGACGTGTGTGACGGCCGACTTGCCATCGACCGTTACGGTCACGTCGGCCTCGCCGTTTCCAACCGCGAGCAGACGGCCCGCTTCATCGACGGTGACCACCTGCGGATTGGACGGTGCGTATGTCGCTTGCTCGGTCAAATCATTTGAGCGAACGTTCGGTTTGCCGTCGGTACCGATTTCGGTGACGAGTAACTGCGCGCGGGCGAAATTCCCGTTCAGTTCCACCTGGGCCGGTTGTATGACGAAACCGGGGCCGTCGGCCGCATCGGCTCGACTTTCGAGGACCGCAAGTAAACCGACCGTGAACAGAAAGGACAATACCGATAGTTGGGACACACGACGTCTCACGGCAGGAACCTCCGTTGTCAAAACGATGTCTGGATGTCGAGTCGAGGCAGGAAAAATCGCGCCCCATGCTTGGCATGGTCGAGAGGGGCGGCAGGGTGGGATGTCGCCGTCAACGCAAGTGAAGGCCACGCCATATATTATTGCTTACGCAGGGGCCGATTTCCACACCAAATCGAAATTTGACCCGGGCGACACTGTTAAACAATAGTACAAATACCAGCCCGCAGCGCAAGCGAGGGTTTACGTTCACAGCCACCCTTGCTTGCGCTGCGGGCCGGTAACGCTGCATGCTGGTATATCAGAGTGCAGGAATGATGTCGGCCTGCGATGCTTTGCATCGCAGTTGGTTGGGGATAAGATGCGATAAATCGGCCCGATATTCGGACCGAGGGAGCGACAATCGCATTGAAGGACCGTTATGACCGCCGTTCGTCCGTTTGCCCATCTTCACTGCCACACGCATTACAGCCTGCTTGACGGGGTGACCCGCATTCCGGAGTTGGTTGAGCAGGTCAAAGCGGCAGGCATGAACTCCTGCGCCATCACCGATCACGGCAACCTGTACGGGGCAATGGAATTTTACAACGCCTGCCGCGCGGGCGACGTGAATCCGATTCTCGGTTTCGAAGCTTACATCGCGCCGGGTGATCGCCGATTGAAAACCGGTGCCTCGCGGATGAAAGAGGCCAGCTTTCATCTGACGTTGCTGGCGATGAACCGTACCGGATTCCAGAATCTGGTGCGATTGTCGTCGCGGGCGTTTATCGAGGGCTTTTATTACAAACCGCGGATCGACAAAGAGATTCTCGAAGAACACAACGAGGGGATCATCTGCCTGTCGGGCTGCGCATCGGGCGAGTTGTCGAATCTCCTTCTGGCCGACAGGACCGACGAGGCCCGCCAGTTGTGCGAGTGGTACGTCAAGACCTTCGGCGACCGCTTCTACATGGAGATACAAAACAGCGGCGTCGAAATTCAAAAGTTGTGTGCTGACGGAACGATCGATCTCGCGCAGAAAATGGGGTTGCCGTTGGTTGCCACCAACGACGCGCATTACCTGTGCCGTGAGGATGCGGACGTGCAGGACGTGTTGCTGTGCGTGAACACCGGCGCCACGCGAAGCGACGAAAAGCGGATGAAGATGACGGGGGACGAATTCTTTGTCCGTGGCCCGGAAGAAATGTATGAAGCGTTTCCCGGTCAAGCTGAGGCGGTTGCCTGCAGCCAGGAAATTGCCGACCGCTGCAATATCGAACTCGATTTGGACGCGCAGCATTACCCCGTGTTCAAGCCGCCGGAAGAGAAGACCGACGTCGAGTACCTGCGCGAAATCTGCGAGCAAAAACTTGTCGAGAGATACGGCGACGAAATCACCGACGTTCACCGCGACCGGCTGGATTACGAACTGAGCATCATCCAGCAGAAGGGGTATTCGAGCTACTTTCTGATTGTGTGGGACTTCGTTCGCTTCTCTGAGGAGAAGGGTATTCCGCGAACGGCGCGCGGTTCGGCCTGTGGCGCGATTGTGGCGTTTGTGTTGGGAATGAGCGACGTCTGCCCGCTGAAGTACGACCTGCTGTTCGAGCGGTTTCTCGATCCCAACCGCAACGAGCCGCCCGATATCGATATCGATTTTTGTCGCGACCGTCGGCAGATGGTGATCGATTACACTAAAGAGAAATATGGCACCGAGTGCGTTGCGCAGATTGGCACATTCGGGAAACTGAAGGCGAAAGCTGCCATCCGCGATGTCGGTCGCGCGTTGGCCGTTCCGCTGTCGCGCGTCGATGAAATCGCCAAGATGATTCCGGAAACGCTCGGCATCAAGCTGAAGGAAGCACTGAAAGAAAGCCCCGAACTCAACGAGGCGTACGAGCAGGACGAGAAGGTTAAAGAATTGCTCGACTTCGCGATGCGGTTGGAAGGCCTGTCCCGCAGTGCCGGCACGCATGCCGCCGGCTTGGTCATCGCTGATCGTCCGCTGATGGAAATGCTGCCGTTGCAGCGGATCACCGGCAAGGAAGATGTCATCACACAGTGGGACGGTCCAACCGTCGAGGCGGTCGGCTTGCTGAAAATGGACTTCCTCGGCCTGCGGAACCTGTCGATTCTCGACAAGGCCGTACTCAACGTCAAGAAGCATCAGGACGTCGAGATCATTCCCCGCGAGTTGCCGCTCGACGATGCCGACACGTTCGCCCTGCTGCAGCGCGGCGAGACGAAGGGCATCTTCCAGTTGGAAAGCGGCGGGATGCGCGACCTGCTGACGAAGATGCGGCCCGACAAATTCAACGACATCATCGCCACCTCGGCGCTGTATCGTCCCGGCCCGTTGGAAGGCGGGATGGTGATGCAGTACGTCGATGTCAAAAACGGACGCATGCCCATTCCCAAGGTCCATCCAATCATCGACGAGATCGTCGAAGAGACCTACGGCGTGATGGTTTACCAGGAACAGGTGATGCGGATTCTCAACCGATTGGGGGGAATCGAACTGTCGAGCGCGTATCTTTGCATTAAGGCGATCAGCAAGAAGAAGCTGAAAATCATCGCGGAGTTTAAGCAGCAGTTCATCGATGGTGCCGTCGAACAGGGGATGGAACAGCTGACAGCCGAAGAACTGTTCCTGATGATTGAAAAGTTCGCCGGCTATGGGTTCAACAAATCCCATTCGACGGCGTACGGGGCCATCGCGTATCAGACGGCGTTCCTCAAGGCGCATTACCCGCTGGAATTTATGGCCGCATTGTTGTCCTGCGGAATGGAGAGTTCCGAGCGGATTGCCGAGCACATTGATGACTGCCGCCGGATGGGCATTGAAGTGCTGTCGCCCGACGTGAATTCGTCGGACGTGGAATTTGGCGTCGCGGGAGACAAGCTGACGTTCGGCATGACGGCGATTAAGGGCGTGGGTGCGCAGGCGGTGGCGGCGATTGTGGCCGAACGCGAGGAGAGCGGACCGTTCAAGAACATTTACGATTTGACCGAGCGCGTCGATCCGAAGTCGCTGAACCGCGGCACGCTGGAGACGCTGATCAAAGCGGGGGCGCTTGATGGCTTCGGCCCAAATCGGCCGCAACATATTGCGGCTGCCGAACGAGCGGTGCAGGCGGCGGCGTCTCGGTTTCGTGACAGGCAGATTGGGCAAAAGAACCTGTTCGGCGGCGACGACAGCGACGACGACGAGGCGGAAGTTGACGTGCAATTGCCGGCAGCGCCCGATTGGACGCACGGTCAGAAGTTGCAGCTCGAAAAAGAAGTGTTCGGGTTTTATCTGACGTCGCATCCGCTGGCGGAGTGCGCAGATCAAATCTCCCGGCATGCGACACATCGTATGAATGAGTTGTCCGACTTAGAAGACAAGGATGAAGTGTTTCTGGGAGGCATGGTCGGTTCGATCAAGCGAACGCAAACGAAAAAACCGAGCCGAAACGGACACACGCGATACGCCAATTTCGATTTTGAATCGCCCGATGGAATCGTTCGCTGCATCATCTGGCCGGAACAGTTCTCCAGGTACGAGGAATGGATCAAATCGGAGACGATTTGTTACGTCTCCGGCCGCATCGACAAGCGTGGACGCGAGCCGAACGTGATCGTCGATCGCATTATGTCGCTGGAAGATGCCGACAACGAATACACGCAGCAAGTGGCGGTCAAATTTCAGCGAGGCTTGCACAGCGAAGCCGACATGACGCGCGTCCGCGACATTCTATCGCGTTTTCCGGGCCGCATCGAAGTCGTGATCGTCGTCGATTCCGCACAGGAAGAAACGCCGAGCAAGCCGATGCGTTACTTACTCAAGACTCCGGCAGCTCTCCGCGTTTCCTGCAGTTCGGAATTGCAAACGGCGCTGCGCGACGTGTTGGGCGAAGAGCATCTGCGGTTCCATTCCCCGTCGCGACGAAGGAACGGAAACGGCAACCGACGCCCGCAAACGGCAACCATGTAACAACTGTGATCGGGTGCATAGCAGAAATCTACGACTTGTCATCGAATCGGATCGCCACATGCCCGCGTTCACACACCACATTTTCGTCTGCTGTAATCAACGATCGACCGATCATCGGCGTGGAAGTTGCGATCCCGATGGAAGTGATGCGCTGCGAAATGCGATGAAGGATGAAGTGAAGCGGCGCAATCTCGCGCCGCTGGTTCGCGCCAACAAGGCGGGATGTTTGGAACAGTGTGAACACGGGCCGGTTGTTGCCATCTATCCGCAGGGGATTTTTTATGGCGGAGTGACGATTGACGATGTGCCACGGATTGTGGAAGAAACGGTTGTTGGCGGGCGCATTCTTGAGGATTTGTTGATTGCCGAGGACTGTTTGAACAATCGCGATTGCCCGCATATTCGCGGTGTCCGACCGGGCGCGACCGGTGGGGTTTGAGCGGCGAAACCGGCGGGCTTTGCGTTGATGATTGATTGTCGGCGGCCGTTTGTGTATCGATTGAGACATGAACATTGTCATTCTGGGTGCAGGCACCGTCGGCGCTTCGATCGCCGAGACCCTCTGCGATCAGCAACATAACGTCACTCTGGTCGATGCGTCACGGGCGACGCTCGATGGCGTGGGCGAGCGGCTCGACGTGCAGACGATTTGCGGATCGGCCTGTGATTCGATCATGCTGTTCCAGGCAGGCGTGCAGAGTTCCGATCTCACCTTATGCGTGACCAGTTCCGATGAGGTCAACTTCGTCAGCGCAAGTTTGGCCAAGGCGATGGGTGCGCGGCGAACCGTTGCCCGCATTTTTAATCCCGCTTACCGCGACGTCAGCACGTTTGACTACCGACGGCACTTCGGCGTCGATCGTCTGTTGAGTCTGGAACATCTTACTGCGTTAGAACTTTCCAAGGCGATTCGCCGCCGCGAATTGTTTGCAGTGGAAAATTTTGCGCGGGGTGACATTGAAGTTCAGGAGCTTGCTGCCGCTCACGACTGTCGAGCGATTGGTGTTCCGCTGAAGGATTTGAAGATTCCGCGCGGAGTCCGCATCGGTCTGATCTCCAGTGGAACACGGACGATCATTCCTGGTGGTGACGATGTCGTGATGGCCGATGACCGTGTCACATTGGTTGGAACGCGTGATGAGATCGAAAAAGTGACAAAGCTCTTCGAGTACAAGGCACCGCCATCGCAGAATGTGATTATCGCCGGCGGTGGAGAAATCGGCCTTCACCTTGCAGTATCGCTCGAATCGGGGCGGTTCAACGTCTTGCTGTTGGAGTCAGATGCAGAACGGTGCAGCTTCCTTGCCGAGAAACTGGATAAAACGACAATCCTGCATGCCGACACGACGCGGCTGGCCGAACTCGAAGAGGCGCGGGTTGGAAAGACCGACGTGTTTGTCGCTGCCACCGGTCGCGACGAGGACAACATTGTGTGCGGCGTCGAAGCACGCGAACTGGGTGCGAAGCGGGTGATGAGCGTCGTCCGCCGTGCCGACTACGCCAACGTACTGAAACGGTTGGGCATCGATGTGGCCGTCAGTCCTCGCGAGGTGATGTACCGGCAGATTTTGGGGCTGGTGGAATCCGGTCCAATTCTGGGGCGCTCAACCATCGCCGGAGGCGGCGCGGAAGTTTGGGAAATCGAAGTTCCCAGCGGAGCGCCGATTACGATGGCACCGCTTCGCGACGTTGATCTGCCACAGAGTCTGATCGTTGCCATCGAGCGCGCAGACTACGTTCGAGTTCCTGGTGCCGACGACCAATTGCGGCCGGGCGATTCGGTGGTCGTCCTCGTCCAGCAGTCCAGTGCGGAAGAGACGCTGCGGTTGTTTCAACCAGCCTGACGGAAGTGATGGGGAGTTACGGGGAACTCATGAAATTCAAAATCGCGTGTCTCGTAGTTTCTTGCATTGCTTTCGTCGCGTCCATCGGAGTCGCAGCCGACGATCGTGGAAAGCCTTGGAAACGCCACACGATCGACGACTCGTCGCGCGGAGCCGACGGGGTTCGGTTGGTCGACGTTAACGGCGACGGCCTGCTCGACATTGCAACCGGCTGGGAAGAGGGGGGCAAGATTCGCGTCTACCGGAATCCCGGCCCGAAGAAGAGCGAACAGTTGTGGCCGGCGGTGACCGTCGGCAATGTCCGCTCGCCAGAAGACGCCGTGTTCGTCGATCTCGATCGAGATGGGGCTTTCGATGTGGTGAGTTCCTGCGAAGGCCGCAACCGGACCATGTTCGTCCATTGGGCTCCTCGCGAGAAAGGGCAGTACCTTAGCGAAAAGCACTGGACGACCGATGCGATTCCGGCATCGGCGGGCAAACGCAGTTGGATGTTCTGTCTGCCCATGCAGGTCGATGGACGAAGCGGCGTCGATCTGGTGGCGGCAGCCAAGGGAAACGGCGCAGAAATCGGCTGGTTCGAGTCGCCGCGAAATCCTCGCAAACTGTCCGACTGGAAATGGCATCCGATTTACAAGGCCGGTTGGATCATGTCGCTGTTCGCCCGCGACATGGACGGCGACGGGGATCTCGATTTGTTGACGACCGACAGAAAGGGCGGCAGCCGTGGGTGTCGGTGGTTAGAGAATCCCAGCCCGGGTGAAGCACAGAAACAATTGTGGAAATCGCATTTGCTTGGCGGGGCCGACCGTGAAGTGATGTTCATGACGCCGACCGACCTCGACCGCGATGGCCGACTCGACGTTCTTGCCGCCGTTCGCGGTGGTGATTTGTTATTCCTGCGGCAGGCAACCCCCACCAGCTGGGATACTCACACCATTCGTATGCCGCCGGAGACGGGAACCGGAAAGGGTGTTGCCGTCGCCGACATCGATTTGAACGGCACTTTGGACGTCGTCTTCAGTTGTGAAAATGCTCGCGGTAAATCGGGGATCATGTGGCTGTCGCGTCGTAAGTCTCAGCCATCGACGTCGGCCAATTGGCTTGCGCACGAAATCAGCGGCCGAAAACAGGGAGTCAAGTTCGACCGTATCGAATTGGTTGACTTTGACGGTGACGGCGACTTTGACGTCCTCACTTGCGAAGAACGAGACAATCTGGGCGTTGTGTGGTACGAAAACCCACACAAGTGACGGTTGTCTGCGTCCCGGAAACTCCGCAATCGGAAGGGATACGGATTATCTGCCTTATCTGAGTTGTGTGGAGGCAAATTCCGCTCATCTCCGCGTCCACTATTGACGATTTCAACGACAAGCCGATCCCATCCAATTTGTTCCTGCTACCGGTAAATCGTTGCATGCGACCTGTGTCATGGAAGTGCATGCGGAACCCAGGAAAACGACTCCCACCGTTTTCCTGCAATTTCCTACTCCCTACATGAAGTAAAGCAGGGCACAATGAAAGCTCTTAGCGCATCCTTGGTTGCCATCCTTTATGCTGCCATCTCCGTCAATGCGATGGCCGCGGATTACGAGGAAACCGCACCAGTTCCTGCCGATGCCAACCTGGCGGAACCGGCAGAGATTTTCAACACTTCCGGGACGCTGACAGCCGAACCCCTGAGCGACGCGTATTGCGATGCCTGCTCATCGTGCTGCGACGGTCGCTTCCGCAGCGATCGCGAATTCGACACGTTCATCGAACCGATTTCCAATCCGCTCTGGTCGACGGATCCACGCTCGATTACGCGAGCGCGATTTGTGTTCCTCAACCAGATGATTCCCGGGAGTTCGGTCATCGGTAAGGGTGACTTGCAGGTTTATGCATTGGAGATTTCAGTCGCACTCAACGAACGCTTGTCGATCATCGCTGAGAGAGATGGTTTCACCACTCTACAAGCGCAAGGTATTGCGAATGACCAGGGATGGGCCGACATTGCCGCCGGTTTGAAATATGTTCTGCACCGCGATGTCTGCTCGCAGTTCATTGTGAGTACCGGCTTTCAGTACGAGCTGACGCAAGGAACGCAGGGCGTCTTCCAGGGCAATGGTGACGGAGTTTGGAACCCGTTTATCACCGCCGGCAAGAAGTTGGGCGACTACCACGTGATTGGTATCGTCGGTATGCACCTTCCCAACAACAACCAGGAGTCTGAGTCGATCTTCTACAGCTTGCACCTGGATCGCCAACTGACCTGCCGTTCGTACGCCGTGTTGGAATTCAACGGCATCAACTACACCGATAGTGGAAACGCTTTGGCTGTGAACCAGGAAGGTGGCGACTTCATCAACCTCGGTGCCAACAATGTGACCGGCAACGATTTCGGCTCGCTCGCCGCAGGGGCGACCATCAAGCTGACCGACGATCTGACGGCGGCTGCAGCGTATGAGTTCCCGATTATGGGACGGCGGGACCTGTTCGACAACCGGTTCTACTTCCAGATGAGTGTGATGTACTAAGAACCGGTTTCGTTTACCCCCTCTCCCTCTGGGAGAGGGTTGGGGTGAGGGCCGTTTTCACCGTGTTGTCATCCCGCGTTCGACGACTTTTCTCAACCGGAGTTGTCGATCAGTCTTTCGCGAACCGTTCGCTCTAGTAGATCGATAACCTCGTCGGCATTCAGCCGCGAGGTTTCGACGTTGATGGCGTCGTCGGCTGCCTTCAACGGGGCGACAGAGCGGTCGGCATCGCGACGATCGCGATCTTCAATCTGGACGGTCAATTCGTCCAACGCAATCGACTGGCCTTGGCTCTCCATTTCCAGCTTTCGACGCGAGGCTCTTTCTTCCGCGTCAGCCACAAGAAAGAACTTGCATTGGGCGTCGGGGAACACGACCGTTCCCTGATCGCGGCCTTCGGTGACAATGTTCTGCCCGACCGCAAACTCTCGCTGCCGCCGATCCATCGCCTGCCGAACGTCGGCATACCGCGCGACGACCGACGCAATCTCGGTAACTTCCGGCGTACGGATTTCTGTCGTCACGTCGATCCCGGCGGAATAAACACGATCACCGTCGAAGCGGACGTCAAGCGCTTCGGCAATGCGAACCGCGGCCGTTTCGTCGTTCGCTTCGACACCCGCCCGCAGGCATTCGTAAGCAGTCACGCGATACAGCGCGCCGGTGTCGAGAAAGCGAAACCCAAGCCGGGCCGCCAACCCTTTCGCCGCCGTGCTTTTACCGGAACCGGCCGGTCCGTCAATCGTAACAATCATGCCTGTCTGTTTTCTTCAAAAACGCAATTCAACGTCGGCGATTTCGTGGCCGGCCATGTCGATGATCACTGCGTCGCCTTCGACCGTTAACTCATTCAGTGGGCGGCCCTGGAAATCCCTCAGCCTGGCGGAAACGGGTGTCTTGAAGCAGGTCAATTTGACCTGCCGCGATCGGCCTTCGGTTTCTATCAGCCGCAGCGCAAAACCCTTTCCGTCTGCAACCGACGGTTGGTCGTGCTGTTCCCAGGTGGCGGCTTCGCCGTCCGTCGCGCCGCCATAGCCGAGAATTCGCTGAATCTGTACGTTGCGGGCATTCAGCCGAAAGAACCACCCGGACGAACCGCTGCGGGGTCGTCTTGTCGTGCGGACGACGGCAGCCGGAGTTGTTGCATCCAACGCCGCCTGCATCGGGTAGTCGGCATCGACGGCAATCACAAATCGAAATCGTCGCTTCGATTCGCCGGCCGTGATCAGCAGGCTATCGACCATCCGCATGCCGGTCGTGCGGTGAAACGGCAGGCCGCAGTTGAGAATTGTTGTCCGATGTGCTTCGTCGGCAATCTCCAGGTAATGCGGACCTTCAAACCGCTCGCCCTGAATTCCATGTGCCCCCGACTGCACAGCTCGGGTCAATGCTGCTGCGCTATCGTTCCAGGCAAATCGCGATGCGAAATAGTTGGTCCACGGATCGCCTTCCGGCATGCGATCGACATCGAGTTCGATGTCGATTTCCACAATCCGGCGTCCCCGCCAGACACGGAATGTTTGCTGGAATCCTGCCAACCGCGTGTCGTTCTGCTGATCGACAATGTCGCCGGTGGTGACGATTTCTCCGAGAGATGGTCCGTCACAGGTGATCTTCGACGAGAGACACCGCATGACGGAGTAGTAATTTTTTTCCTCTGTCACATGGTCTTCATCACCGGTGCGAATCAGCCGCTCGCGCGGAAATCGAAATGCCAGCAATTGACTTAATCGGTTCGGCGAACGACCGTAGCCCTTAATTGTGCGAATTCCGCCGGTGGCTTCGTTGATATGCACCTCGAAGAATTCGTTTCGCAGCACGTTTTCTTCGGCGGTCGGGCTACTGCCGCGCCGACTTTCGGCCGTGGCGGATGCCGCTGCCGGAATCCAGGCGAAACCCGATGGCGGTAAACTGACGGTCGCGAACTTTCGCTCCGAATCAAATTGTGCCGCCTTGACGAGATCGTTCGTTTCTGGCGCGGTTTCCATGCCGGGCAGTTCGACCGAAACGTCTCGTGCAAACGACTGCGAGTTGAGGACGAGAAAACCGTCGGCCTCTTCGCCGCCTGCGGTGATGACTTCTGCCAGTTCCTGCGCTGCTTGCGGAGCGAATTCGTCGATGAGCGTGTTCGCTTTTTCGATGTCGGCCGCCGTCGGGTCGGAACTGGCATCTTCAATGCAATCTTCTCGACTGCAATCATCCTCCGCTTCGGGTGCCTGTCCGCACAAGACTCGGGCGGCTGCCGCGTACCAGCAGGCTGCGTCGAATTGCGTTCGTCGCTCTTGAATATCTACAAAACGGCCGATCGGATTCTCTTCGCGGCGAGCAACCATCTGCACCAGAAACGGCGAAAGGTATTCGTGTGCGTCGTAAGACGAGAGTCGCCCCGGATTGTCGGTCTGCTCGAAGAAGCCGCTGAGCGTCACCGCCCGGCCCAAACAGGGGGCGTAATTTTCGATGCGGCGAAAGTCTTCGTTCCAGGGAGTCGTCAACTCCGGCCAACGCGCGAAGATGACCGAAGCGACTTGATCTTCTTCCATCGACTCAGCCATCCGTTGAGCGAATCGCAGGAAACTGACGGCACTATCGCCGGCCAGCGGTATGCGGGAAATGGCATCGACCGACGTGCCGTTACATCCTTCCCAGCGAATCTTGCTCTGCTCTGCATCGGGATAGATGCCATCGTCGAGTGCGAAGTGCAGTGCGGAGTGATAACCGAATTGCGTAATGATCTGCGGAATTTGCGTTGAGAAGCCATAATTGCGGCGGCCCCAAGTCGTCGGCGTTCGCCCGAGATGCTGTTTGAACAACTGGTGTCCGCGGCGAAACTCCGACAACACCGACTCGATGGGCAGCAGCGGCGTCGGCGCTTCTCGCAGTTCGCCGCCGACAACATCCACTTGGCCTTCTTCCCAAGCCTTGCGAAGCGATTCTACAATCTCGGGTTTCGCGGTGGCGATTTCATCCAGATCCTGACCCGACAGCAACAGGCTGATCGCCCGCCCGCTGGCAAGCGTTTTGTCCAGGTGATCGTCGGCCAATCGTGGAATCAACAGGCAGAGATCGAGGAGATAGCAATCGACTGGATAAAACCGTTCTCGCGCTTCCAACAACGCCTCGAAGCAAATGCGCAAATGGGTGCGGCACGCCTCGTGATCGTCGGCGATGGCGGCTTCGGCAGCGGCCACCGCTTCGCGCTGCAGGTGGACTTCATCGAGGTTGCTGAAATGGTGCATGTGCCGTGTAAGCAGTTCCACTTGCAGGTAGCAGCTACCCAACGCGAGAAAGTCGGCAACCAGATCGGGATCAACGTCGAACTTCCAGTTGATACGTCGCGGTGTTTCCTTGTCGGCTTCGGATTGATCGGTCTCTGTTTTGTTTTCTGGCTCTGTCTTGTTTTCTGGCTGGGTTTCGTCATCTGTCGGGCGCAGCGGCGCGGTGGCCGCCTCGACCATTTTCGCGCGATCCGACGTGCCTGCAACAACAACCGCACCTTGCAACCGCGCGTGTTCCACCCATCCACCGGGTAGCCACTCGTCGCAAGCCGACGGCGCAAAAACCAATCGGTCGGCCATTTCCTCGGGCGGTTCATCGGCGCGATGCCATTGCGGCATCGCCTGGGATTCGGCTAACAGCAACGGATGCCAGGCGACTGCAAAGGCGTTCAGAAGCCCAGCCGCGTCCTTTTCCCCCAGTTCCGTTGGAAAATCTTCCAAACTGTGGCTGGGAATCAGGACGATGAGGTCATCATATCTCATGGCGATGCTATGTTCTTAATTATGATGCTGTGTTCTTATTACGTGGTGACGCGGCAGGCCCCGTCGATCCCTTGGGCCACAGCCCGGGGGCTTTGTGTCGCGACATTCATAGCCGAATTACAGTCTAACGCCTTCAGCGGTCATAACGGAGTCAACAGAGCAAGAGAATTTCTCGCCGGATCGGAGGCGCCTTGGCGGTCAAGTTTGACCCTGAGGGGTACAAAGAGTGAGATTTCGCAACAAAAAACCTCAGTTTTTGGGAACTGCGTTCCATCGGCATACGTCAAAAACGGCGATGGTTGGTATGGTTTCAACGCCGCCCAAACATCCGCATTTATGTTCACTGCAATTCATCTGGGTCGAATCCGTTTGACGAAAGTGGAACATCCGTGATAGTCTAAAGTTAGGCGTTTGCGAATCGAAGCTTCGAGAACGAGTGATTTCAAGCGGAACGCGAGCAGTCTTCGGGCTGTCAATCCGTTGAATTTTGCTTTCGGTCGTGTTGGGTGGAGGTGACGATTTGCGAGGCATTTCACTTCTCGGTATTGCCAGTCTGAAATAATTGAACTGAAATAGAAAACAGTTTTTCGCTCGCTTTGTTTTTCGATCCGGTGATCCAACCGGTGAGGAAGCGTTGTGGCGAAGGATGATGCTGCGTTGGCGGCGTCGAGAATGTATTCATTGGGAGCAATCCCAGGAGGCGTTTTGCAATGGCTGAGTCCCGTGCAGTTTGGGGAATCGATATCGGTCAGGCCGGCTTGAAGGCGGTCCGTTTACGGTATGCGGAAGCAGCAGGGCAAGTTCTTGCCGTCGCTTTCGATTACGTGCCGCATCCCAAGTTGCTCAGTCAGCCGGATGCCGTTCCCGAGGAGTTGATCCCGCAGGCGCTCGAGACGTTCCTGTCGCGGAACGACGTCAGCGGCGACGCGGTTGCCATCAGCGTTCCCGGTCAGTCGGCGCTCACACGGTTCATTCAACTGCCGCCAGTCGAAAGCGGCAAAGTTGCCGAGATTGTCAAATACGAAGCACGGCAACAAATTCCCTTTGCGCTGGAAGACGTCCACTGGGATTTTCAGGTGCTCGGTGGAGGCCAGGAAGAAAGCGGATACCTGTTGGGCGCAGAGGTTGGCCTGTTTGCCATGAAGCGCGAGCAGGTGGCGCAGTATCTCAAGCCGTTTCTCGATGCCAAGGTCGAAGTCGATCTCATTCAAATTGCCCCGCTGGCTTTGTACAGCCTGCTTTCCTACGACCAGTTGGGTCTGCGTCGCGAATCGAACTTTGAGGCCGCCGAGGCCTACAGCATCATCCTCGACATGGGGGCCGACAACACAACGTTGCTGGTTTCCAACGGCGAGAAGATCTGGATTCGCAATCTGCCCATCGGGGGCAATCACTTCACGCGTGCGTTAACCAAAGAGATGAAGTTGACCTTCGCCAAGGCCGAGCATCTCAAATGCAACGCGACAAAGTCAGACGATCCGCGAGCCGTCTTTCAGGCGCTGCGGCCTGTCTTCAACGATTACGTCGCCGAAATCCAGCGGTCGATCGGTTATTTCTCCAGCGTGAACCGCGAGGCGAAGATCGACAAAATCGTCGGTTGCGGCAACGGCTTCAAACTCGCCGGCCTGCAGAAGTTTCTGCAGCAGAACCTGCAATATCCGGTCGAACGAGTCGATTCGTTTCAGGCGGCCGTTGGCGACACCGTGTTGAACGCGCCGTTGTTCGAGGAAAACATTCTCAGCTTTGCCGTCCCTTACGGTTTGGCGCTTCAGCAACTGGGTCTGGCACCGGTTCACACAACGTTGTTGCCCCCGGAAATCGCCGTCGCCCGCAAAATTCGCAGCAAGAAGCCGTGGGCCGTGGCCGTCTCGGCTGCAGCGCTGCTGGTCTTTTCAATCTCAATGGGTATGAACGCCTTCGCGTTGAAGGTTGTCAAGAACCCAGAGATGGATGCGGCGATTCAGGGGAACGAACAACTGAAAACGCAGGTGTCCGGCGATAAGAGCAAATACGACTCCGCGACCGGCACCTATCAGGAGACGATTGATAAGGGGAAGGCACTGGTTCAGCCGCTGGAATCGCGCGGCTTCTGGCCCGATCTTTACCGGGCCATCGACGAGAGCGTTCCCCGCGAACAGGGCGACCTCGATCAGGTTCCCATCAAGCTGCGCAAGCAGGTCGTCATCAATAGCATCACCGCCGAAAATGTCGATGACTTGTCGGAGTGGTATGGAAAACTGGAGACCTCGGCGCTGGATGAAATGAACGCGATGGACAAAGCCAAAGGCCCAGCAGGTGCGGGACTCGTCATTAACATCGAGGGAACGCATTACAATTCCGATCCGAAATTCCGCCAGCAGTTTATCCAACAGACTCTGCTCAAGAGTTTGCAGCAGTGGACCATGCAGCACGAAGGAACGCGGCGAGAGATTCCGATACGGTTGATGGGCATCACGCATGCGACCGTCATTGCCGAATATACGCCAGTGCGAGTGATCTACGATCCGTCCGGGCAGTCAAACGGCCAAAATTATGGAGGAGGCGTCGGTGGCGGCGCAGGAATGCAGTACCCCGGTGGTGGCCCTGGTTACCCCGGTGGCGGAGGTGCGGGCGTTGTCGGTCCGGGAAGTGGACTTATCGGAGGTGCGACGCCGATGCCGGGTGTCGGTGGTCCGGGCGGTCCCGGCAGTGGCGTGACGAGCAGCCTGCCGGTCGGTCCTGGCGATTTGCCCGAACCGGAAAAGAAATCCGAGGCAGAGGAGATCAACAAGTTTGATTTCACCATCCAATTTGTCTGGCGACAGTTGCCGCAGGATCAAATGCAACTGTTCTACAGATTACACATGCTGTTCCAGCAAAAAGCGGATACAACGTTTGAATCCGCCAGGCAGACGATCACAGATCAGGTCTTCACCGATGACGACTTTAACGCATACGTTGAATTGCATCGGTCATCGGCGACAGACGCAGCAGCAGAATAGTAAGACAGCAGAGTAGGATTGCCTCGCAATTCCCATTGCGAGGGGCAAAGTCATTGAGAACATTCGGTCGGCAAGAAGGACGATAATTATGGATAAGCTGCAACCCATTCTCGCTCAGAAATACTGGATTGTCTTTGCCGCGGCGATGATCGTGCCGACCACCGGTTGGTGGATTGCTGCCGGGGATGTCCAGGGTCAAACCGAAGAGGCAACAACGGCCGCCGAGGGTGCCTTCAGCAGCGTGCCGCCGAACAGTTCGCCAAATGCGACGTACGGCCAAGCGGTGGACACAGTCAACGAGACGCTGGAGAAGAACAACATCGAGTACAACAAGTACTTGTGGGACACGCAGCGCGCGGTGCAGGAGTGGCCGGCAAGCATTGACAAAGAGATGCAGCAGGTGACTTACAGGAGTGAAATTCTTATCGACCTTCGCCGGATTTACCGTCTCGAATATTTCGACCAACTGAAGGATATCCCCAAGATCGTCGAAGCGCCGAGTATCGCGAATCCCATCGGAAAAGTGAGATTCGACCTGAGTAGTTTTACACCGCAAATCGTCGAATCCGATTGGGGAACATCGCCTCCCGATTCCAAGACGATGTGGGAGGTTCAGGAAGACCTGTGGTTGCTGCGTGCTTTGTTAGGTGCCGTGGCCGACACCAACCGTGGCTACGACAACGTTCTGCAGGCTCCCGTCAAGGAAATCACCCTCATCGAATTGCGTGGCGGTACCGCGAAGTCAGCGACGGGCGGTGGATCGGGTGAGTCGGGCGGCACGACGGGTATGCCTGGAGGTGGCGGCGAAATGTCGATGGCCGATATGCAGGGCATGGCCGGAGGGGGCGGCTTTGGAGAGAAAAGTGGAGGCATGGGGGGAAAGGGTGGCGGAGGTGCCAGCTTTGACCCAACGGACGTGTTTGGTTCCGATGACGACAAGAGCGGCGGTGCATCTTCTGGTCCCGATGCAGGGGGAGCAGGACCGGGTGCCGGTGCGGGCGGTGCCGGTGCGGGCGGAGCGTTTGCCGCGGGGATGATGAATGGCAGTGGGGCGAAGGGCAAAGCGAAACGTCGATACATTGACGACGAAGAGGGAGCGCCGTTTAAGACGCGCGGTTTCTATATGGAAGTGACCATGGATCACAGCAAACTGCCCGATTTGATGGTCCATCTTTCCAGTCTCGATTGGCCTGTGGAGATTGTTCGCGTGCAGCAGACAATTCTGAATCCGGATCAATTCGCTGTCGTCGCCGGTCGCACTCAGGGGGCGCGCGGACCAGGTGCGGGCGGCGCAATGGGAATGCGGGGCATGGGCGGACGCAACATGGAAATTCCCGGCGCAGGAGGCGGCGGTCGCCGGCAGTTCGGTAGCGGTGGTGGCCGGAATCCTGGAGCGAGAAGAAGTCCCATGGGAAATATTGGGCCGATGGGACCAATGGGAAGTATTGGGCCGATGGGGCCAATGGGTGCGATCGGCGCAGGAAATCGGGGCGGAGTCCAACAGGACAAAGCGGCTGTGTTCGAGCAGAATTTTTCGGCAGCCATGCAAAAGACGAGCCTCGTTCAGGTTGCCATTGCCGGAAAATTGACGTTGTTCCAACCGCCGGCAGTCGATGAGTCGGCCATCGCCGGGAACGATCCATCCGGCGCAACCACGACCGATCCGGCGACGACTCTGCCACCGACCGGTGACACGCAACCGGCCAACGGCGTCGGTACGGATCCGGAAACCAAGACAACCGAAGAACCCGCCGTGCCGGGGACATCACCGGACAACACCCCAGCGAACGGCGCGCCGGTAGGAACACCGCCAGCAGGAACACCGCCGGCAGGAACACCTCCGACAAATGCGACACCATTACCCAATACCGAAGAAAAAGCAGCCCCCACGCCGGAAACGTCGCCAGCAAACGAGGCTGCAAAACCAGCAGCCACTCAGCCCGAATAGAGAGAACCCGATTCGCGCTACGGCGAATCGGTTGATGGAAAACGAGAAGACCAGGGCCGGGTGCAAGAAACAGTTGACCGCACAAGTTCATACGGAGTGAGTTATGAAAAATCTCATCGCGAAATTGAAGACGGCAGACTACAAACAGGTGGCGATCGATCACGGCGAAAAGCTGGTCGCCGGACTGCTTGGACTGATGCTGCTATTCGCCCTGTTGACCACCAGTTGGTCGACGTACGAGAAAACACCGCAGGAACTCACCGATAAGGTCGATGGCGCGAAACAGGCCATCGCCGGCAAAACCTGGGCCGACTCGGAGGACGCCCAGAAGGGCCTCTATTCGGCCGCAGCAGGCTTGAAACAGGACCAGGTCTTGCAACTGCTGACCAGAGATCCCAATTTGCGTGCCACGCGAGTTGGTGAGGAAATAAACAAATACCGTTATCCGACTCCATTGTTCGAATCGACGATTCGATCATCAGAGCCAGCCAGTCAGCCTGAGTTGGTGGTCGCCGAATCGCTGATCGCAACTCCCGGAAGGGCGTTGATCGCAAAGACCTCCGCCACACAAGGGGTACTGCCAAACGAAGAGACGAATCCCGCCGAAACACCGAGCCGCAGGAGAACGCTGAAAAGCGCCGGCGGCACCGCAGGGCCGGGAGCAGGGTATCCCGGCACAGCGGTTGGCGGGCCGCCGATGGGCTCGGGTGCCGCTCTTGGAATGGGTGCCGGAATGGAGCCTGGTATGGGTTACGGAATGGGTGGCGGAATGGGTGGCGGCGGAACCGAAGCGGACGCCGTTCGATTTGTGGCAGTGCGAGGAATTGTCCCGTTGTTGCGGCAGATTGAACGGGTCAAAGAGGCCCTGCATCTAACCCATCGCGAAGCGATGGCAATGGTCGATTACTGGGATTTCCATCTCGAACGACGGTCGCAGCCGGCCGGTGCAAAGGACGCCTGGGACGAGTGGGCACCAGTCGATATTCGTGCCGCCAAAGAAATGCTCCGCGACTCGGCTGGCTGGGATCCACCGCTGATCGAACTTTCGCTCACCGATCCGGTTCTCACCATGTCGCTTCCATCGCGTGTGGTCTACAACTGGATGAAGGAAGAAGTCAGTCACCCCAAGCTGGACAATTACGTATTAAGCCCCAGCCAGCGCACCCGACAGATGGAGATTTACGAAAAGATCATCGAACGGCAGATGGAAGATGCCGGCGCTCTGAAAGAACAGCAGAAGAAGGGGTTTTCGGACCTGCAAGGCGGAAGCCGGGATTTCGGCATGAATATGGGAATGGGAATGGGAATGGGACCGGGGATGGGGGGAGGCGGCATGCAGTCGCAACCAGCCCAGAGTCTGATCGGTGATATTGCTTCAAGCATGGACCGCGAAAACCCCGAAAAGGCGAAGCAGGAAATTATCGCTCAGGTTATGCGAAACCAAACTGCGGCCGGCCGACTGTTGCTGTTCCGCTATTTCGACTTCGACGTCAAACCGGGTACGGCTTACCAGTACCGGGTGCAGCTCGTGCTGGCCAACCCCAACTTTAATGCCCCGCAGCAGTCGGTTATCACTGCGGAAATCACCAAAGACCGATTCCTCACAACCCCCTTCAGCCAGCCGACAGCAGCGGTCTCGGTACCCGACGACGTCAACTACTACGTGACCAGAGTCGAAAACGCCAAGGGATCGAATCAGCCCAGCGCCACGTTCGACGTCTACCAATGGTCGACCGAGTATGGAACGACGATCAACAAGCAACTCAAGATTCTCTTCGGAGCGTTCGTCGGCAGTCGGACAGAAGCCGATGTTGTCGATCCAGCAGCAGGACAATTCCTCGAAGACTACGAAGTCGATTTTAAGTCGCAAGATGTGCTGGTCGATATCTCAGTCAAACCCAGTTCGATTAAACCGAATGAGCACCCGGATCTGAAACTGTCGAAGGACAAGCTGCGAACGGGACTTGGCGTTTCCGAACAGGCCCTGCTGGTCAACGCGGCAGGGAAACTCGTAGCGTTCGATCCAGTCTCCATGCTCGGTCCGTACGGAGTGACCAAGACGAATTATAAGTTGGAGCAAGAGGATTTCGAGCCGATCAAAAACGACGGCGCAGGCGCAGGCCCCGGTGAAGCCGGTTCGGATTTAACTGGGATCGGAGCACAGTATCAACAGGGAGCCGCAGGTGGCGCCCAGAAGAAGAAAAAGGGGCGTCGCGGCAGGAGTGGTGGCAATAGCCTGCGACGCCAAGGAGGTTATTCCTCCGGTATGATGATGCCGATGCCCGGCGGATGATCGCCTGACGTCAACAATCCGACTCACTGACGCGTCTGCATCAGAACCAAATTGCCCCCGCTACGGTGTCACCGTAGCGGGGGCTTCTTCTTTGCGAATCGTCTCTCGCATTTCCGCAGCCAGAAAAAACGATCCGGTGATGCAGATCAGATCGTTTGCCGATGCCGACGACAACGCCATGTCCCACGCGGTTTGCGGGTCGGCGGCCAACAGGGCATTTCGACTGCATCGCTCCCGGACGATGGTCGCCAGTTGCTCGACGGGAACTCCGCGCGGATTGTTGGTATAGGCGGTCAAAATGATCGTCTCAAATCGGTGATGCAATTGCTCCAGCATTCCGCCAAAGTCCTTGTCGCGGGTCGCAGCAAATACCAGCACGCTCCGCTCGGCGGGGAATTCCGCTTCCAGTGTTTGGATCAACGCAGTCGCCGATGCCACGTTGTGTGCGGCATCGACGAGGACCGTCGGATGGTCGCGAAGAACTTCGATTCGTAACGGCCACGAGATGCGGGTCAGACCGTTGCGAGCCGCATCCATCGAAACAGAACGCCCGCGTTCGTCGAGCAGATCGATCACCGCGAGCGCGATCGCTGCGTTCTGTGCCTGATGTTCGCCCGCGAGCGGCAAATCCACCCCCGACCAGGTTCGCCACGGTGTCTGTATTTCCAACCGTTGTCCGCGACGTAAAACCGTTTCGGTTTCGCCGGCCGACATTTCTCCCGAGGGAATCTTGCGGCCCCTCAGTTCGATGTCACGCCCCAACTCGTACAGGGGAACATCGTGGGTCCGACAAACTTCGTGTACGACGGCACGCGCTTCCGGCGCGACGACGCCGCTAACGACTGGCACGTTCGGCTTAACGATTCCCGCCTTTTCACCGGCAATGCTGGCAAGTGTCGTTCCCAGCACGGCCGTGTGATCCAGGCTGATGTTGGTGATCACCGTTACCAATGGCGAACAGAGGTTCGTCGCATCGAGCCGGCCACCCAACCCCACCTCGAGCACCACCACGTCCACCTGCCGGAGGGAAAAAAACAGCCAAGCCATCGCGGTTACGATTTCAAAGTACGTCGGCTGCATCCCTTCGGGCAATTGGTCCATCGCGGCAACCACTTCGAGAATTCGGTTGGTCACTTCGACCAGTTCCTGCTCCGATGGCGTCGCGCCGTCCACCCGCATTCGCTCTTCGAAATCGTGAATGTGAGGTGAAGTGAATAACCCGGTGCGGAAGCCGGCAGCCGACAGCATTTCCGACACCATCACCGCCGTCGATCCTTTTCCCTTTGTGCCGGCAATGTGGACAGCCGGAAGTTGCAGTTGTGGATCATCCAGCCGCTCCAGCAATTGCTGCATGCGGTCCAGCTTGAAGCAGCTGGCGGCGGCGCGGCTATGGGCCGTCCGCTCGTAATCGATACGGCTGAAGAGAAAGCTAAGAGCCTGCCCGCGGGTTTGGATCGGTCGCGGCATCGAAGGGCTTGTCCATCCTGAATTGCGTGTCATCGCCGTCGGTCTGGGGGTAACCGCCCGGTCGTTACTCACTCAAGTCGCGAATTCGTATCTTGCGAAAGTCAATCCGCATCGCCGGCCCACTGTGTACCTGCAATGCAATAATTCCCGTGCGGGCAATCGAGTCGTCCGCTTCGGTGTAATCCACTGTCGTCTCGCCGTTGATTTTCAAAACAACACGAGGGCCGACGGCGCGAATCACGTAGCTGTTCCAGCCGTTCTTCTTGAAAATCTTGTCCTGTTCCGCCGTCGGTTTCGCCAGGATCTTTCTGCGGCGATGTTCATCGTACAACGCGCCCCAGTAATTCTGGCCGATGTCAGCCTGATATCCAATGACGGCCGTCGATTTCGGCTCGCGTTTGGAGCGAAACTGAACGCCCGAGTTGCCCTTGCCATCGTGCAACCGAAATTCCAACCGCAATTCAAAGTCGCCGAATGTCTTCTCGGTCGTCAAAAACTGGTTCTGTTTGATTCCGGCCGAATCGCCGACGATCATACCGCCGTTCACTTTCCAGAGATCGAAATTCCCTTTCCAACCGCTGAAATCCTTGCCGTTGAAGATGGCGACAAACTCTGCCTTATCGCCTGCCATCACCGGCTGGGACGTACACATAAGACTGCCCCATGCCACAAGCATCATCGCTGGAATAAGAGTAATACGCATTGTTGCCTCTTGGAATTGTGTTCGCGTCCGACAGGCCAACCGGCAAATCAATTGTATCGCCACATCCGGCCCAGCGAAACGTGTACGACACGGAGGCCAGGGCGGGCAAACTTACTCCTCACGGATTCGCATGTGCCGAAACTGTACGGCGAAATCTTCCGCCTGCAGGCCAATGAACCCAGCCGTCAGTTCGCCCGGATCGCTTTCACAAATCTTCGTGCCGTTGATGTGCGAAATCAGCGCTCCGTCGCGCGAAACAATTTCGACGGCGTTCCATTCGCCAATCGGTTTGCGGGATGCAGTTCGTGCTTGTTCATCATCGCGAACGGTCACTTTGATGTCCCGGCTGTTCGATTTGATTTGCCCCATCTCGTCGTACCTTCCCTGCACTTCCAGCGACGCCGGCCAGAGCTTGTGCTCGGTCGGCATATAGATCAAAAAACCGCTGTTGCTTTTGGCGGTGTTGCTCTTTGCGGTTTTGTTCTTTGTGGGCGACTCGGCGTCCGGTTTTGCCGTTGGCGGTAGAAAACGATATTCGAGCCGCCATGTGAAGTTCCGGTAACTCTCCTTGGAAAACAAATACCCGCGCGGTGTGCCGCTGCAGTTCAACGTTTTCCCGGCGGCAATCCATGTCGGCTCGTCCGTCGCCCCGGCTTCGGGGAACGTGTGGAAATCGTTCAATGTCAGCGGCGTGAAGTCCGGTTCCACAATGAACGCGTCTTCCGCTTCCACCGGCCATTCAATCTGCGGAGTCGTTAGGCTCTCATCGGCAGTTGAAGAGTTCACACCGGCCGACGGGCTACTGTTGTCATCCTCCGACGAACAACCGACAGCTGACGCGAACAACACGCAAGCCAGAACGCCAGTCCAGTTTCCGCGCATCAGCCGTCTCCCGTCTCTGAAAGGGTGTTTGCCAGGAACAGCCGATTGTAGGCACCCCACGCCAACGCCAACAAGGAAAAAGGGTTGTACCGTCAAATGCCCAGCATTGCTCTGTGCGCACTCCCCGAAACGACAATCGACGATTCTCCGGTTTACGTTCGGGCCGCGATTCGACTATGCTGTCCGGCGACCGACGGGATCGCTCGCCAACGATAGCAGACAGGGAGTGCGGCATGAATTTGAGTATCCGCCACACAGTTCAAACAGTCGCAGCAACTCTGACCAGTCTTTTCCTGGCAGTTGTGCTTTTCGCTTCGGCCGGATGCTCGCGCGACGATGCGGATGTTTCAGCAAATCGCCCCCAGGGAAATCAGCCACCGGCCGCCTCAATCCGACCGGCAAAAGGCGACAACGATTTGCCAGTGGAAGACGTCCCCAGCCAGTTCGAGCCGCCGATCGAAGATCGCGCGACCGCCGATATTTCTGAAAATCCCCTCGTTGATGACGGTTCGCCGATCACCCCGCAGACGCTCGACGTCAATCCGCTTGAACCCGGACACGACGCACTGCTGGCCGCTTTGGAAGAAAACGGCGGTGATCTGGAAGAGGCACTACGGGCAATCAGTGTCAGAATCGAACACAGCAGTCGCGGAGACATTATCCTGCTGAATTTGAAAGGCTCGTACATTACTGACGCTTCGCTCGCAAAGATTAGAACGCTCGATAGTCTGCTGGTTCTTGACATCTGGGATGCCCCCATCACCGATGCCGGAGTGTCACAGCTAGCAGAGATGACACAGTTGCGTGCCTTGGGAATTCGCGACACGCAGGTGACCGACAACGGTTTGAAGCACCTCTCGAAGTTGGCTTCGCTCAAAGAATTGAACCTGACGCTGACCGATGTCACCGATGCCGGCATGAAGCACCTCACCGGTTTGAAGAGCCTGCACTTTCTGGGCCTGCACGACACAGCCGTGACTGGTACGGGCATCAACGAATTGCAGGTTGCGCTTCCACTCTGCAAAATCGCCTGGTAGCCGCATCGCTCCTCGTGGAGTTAGAGACGGGCCAACTGTCGGCACGCTCCGCCGCAGTACGTCAGTTGCTTCGCGCACTGTTGTTGCATATCCTTCGGTTGCAGAATCGATCGGACCGCGCCCCGTTATTCAATTACGGACCGCGCGGCCGTTGTAAACATAATACGGGGAGACCGAACAGTGACGGAACGCGTAGTAATTATCGGATCGGGGCCGGCCGGTTGGGCATCGGCGATTTACACGGCACGGGCAAATCTCGAACCGCTGGTGTATGAAGGGGCCATGACCGAAGAAAATCGGCAAATGGGAACCCTGCCGCTCGGCCAGTTGGCGCTGACGACCGAGGTCGAAAATTATCCCGGATTCCCCGCCGGTGACATGAGCGCCTTTCTCGACGATGCACTGAAAGAGGGGACCGCGCCCTACCGCGATCCGAAAGAAGATCCGCATCGAGCCGTCACCGGACCCGAATTGATGGAGTTGATGCGTCAGCAGGCAGTGGGCTTTGGTACGCGGGTGAAGACCGACGATGTGGTCGAAATCGACCTCTCGTCGCATCCATTCAAAATGAAGACACTGGGCGGCGAAGAAACCGAAGCGCTTGCCGTCATTATTGCCACCGGGGCGCGGGCGAATTATCTCGGATTGGAATCGGAAGACCGCTATAAGAACCACGGCGTCTCGGCATGTGCCGTTTGCGATGGTGCGCTGCCTCGTTTTCGCGGAAAGCCGTTGGTGGTGGTGGGCGGCGGTGATAGCGCGATGGAAGAGGGCGATTTTCTTACGAAGTTCGCATCCAAAGTCTACATGATTCATCGCCGCGATGAATTCCGTGCCAGCAAGATCATGGCTGAACGCGTTTTGGCCAACGAAAAGATCGAAGTGAAATGGAATTCGGTTATCGACGAAGTGCTGGGCGACGATGAATCCGGCGTGACCGGCGTGCGGATTCGCAGCACGGTCGATGAAAGCCAAACCGAAGAACTGGATGCGGCGGGTTACTTCGCTGCCATCGGTCACACGCCCAACGTTCACTTTTTGAACGGCCAGATTGAGACGAACGAGAAGGGTTACATTCAATGGGTCACGCCATTTCGCACCTACACCAGCGTTGAAGGCGTGTTCGCCGCCGGTGACGTGGCCGACGATTACTACCGTCAGGCGATCACCGCCGCCGGCAGCGGCTGCATGGCCGCCCTCGATGCCGAGCGCTGGTTGGCCGCAAAGGGATTCGAGTAGTTTTCGTTGTTGAAAATCATGAAGGAAGTGTCTGACGCAAAGGCGCAGAGTCGCAAAAGGAACGCAAAGAAAATATTCAGAAAAGTCCGGGCGGCTTTTCTTTTTTACTTTCTTCTTTGCGAAACTTTGCGAAACTTTGCGAAACTTTGCATCTTGGCACCTTTGCGTCAAATCAATCAAAGGCAGAATGCACATGCTCACGGAACAAGGTTGTCAGACTCGCCGACAGCGCCTATGGGATGCCGTTCCCGAATCGGCGGAATGGTTACTCGTCGCCGATCCACGGCACGTGTATTACCTGTCAAACTTTTTGGTCTCGCCATTCGGTTTTTCCACCGGCGAACGTGGCCTGTTGTTGCTGGAACGCAGTGGCGAAGCGACGCTGTTTGCTGACAACTTCACCTGCAAGTCTGTCGCCGAAGAGCCATTCGTTGATCGCGAAGTTGTCGGTGATTGGTACGATCATCAACATTCGGTCATGAACCGCGATCATGCACTCATCCACGCATTGGGAACAGTGTCTGATCGACTGTACGGTCGCGACGGTGTCATCGAAGCGGAGTGGCTGCCATTGGGCTGTTGGGAAGTGCTGGGTCTCGACCGCGAGTCGCATTCCATCAGGCGTGAAGCGGGAAGTGCAGAGGACGATGCAGCTCCTGCCGACTTGGGAACGGTACTCCGACAATTACGGCGGCAGAAAGAGCCAGACGAAATAGCGTTGATGAAAGAGTGCATGCGCGCGACCGACGCCGGCCATGCCCGCGCGCGAGAAGTTGTGCGGGAAGGTGTCAGCGAGTTCGACGTGTTCCGTGAAGTCCACGCGGCAGCGCTTGAAGCAGCAGGACGGCCCGCTTCAATTTACGGCGACTTTCGCGGGCTGAACGCGCAGCGTCCCAAAGCGGGCGGGTTGCCCACCGATTATACTTTGCAGAACGGTGATTTGTTCCTGCTCGATTATTCGGTCCTGCTCGACGGATACCGCAGCGATTTCACCAACGTCTATGCTGTCGGGCAGCCGTCCGACGAACAGGAAATGTTGTTCCGGCTGTGTGAAGCCGCCATGAGTCACGGCGAAGACACGCTGAAAGCCGACACCCCCGCGAAGGACGTTTTCGCGGCCGTTTCGAAACCGTTAAAGGAAGCCGGCTACGGACCGCTGGGCCATCACGCCGGACACGGCATCGGAATGGCACATCCCGAACCGCCGATTCTTGTTCCAAATAGCGACGACATACTGAAGGCAGGCGATGTTGTCACGCTGGAACCGGGTCTCTACATCGAAGGTATCGGCGGCATGCGCATCGAAAACAACTACCTGATTACCAAAACCGGTTACGAGAAGCTGAGTAACCACGTCATTTCGCTGACGTGATGTTTAGTCGCGAAGCAATGGTCCAGCTGCGAACCAACGGTTCGCAGTATCAGCGATGCATTGCATCGCAGCTGGGCGAAATCGAACACGGAGTTGGTCGCGTTGTCGAATGATCCAACCAATACTTTCCCCTGGCTGGCCGATGAACTGCGCGACCTCGAACGCGGTGGGCTGTTGCGGAAACGGCGGCAGGTGAAATCGCTGCCGGATGGCTTGTGCGAAATCGACGGCCGGCGGTTGGTCAACTTTGCCTCGAACGACTATTTGAACCTCGCGCACGATCCGCGCGTCATCGCCGCCGCACGCGAGGCGTTGGAATCGGCCGGAGCCGGCGCGACCGCCAGCGCTCTTGTCACCGGCCGCACAGAATGGCACGCGCGGCTGGAACAACGGCTGGCAGCGTTTGAAGGACACGAAGCCGCCATCCTCTTTCCAACCGGATACGCGGCCAATCTCGGCACCATCACCGCGCTGGTTGGCGACGACGACATCGTCTTCTGCGATCGCTTGAACCATGCCAGTCTGATCGACGGCTGCAAGCTATCGGGCGCGCGACTGCGGGTCTATCGGCACACGCAATTAGACAAGCTGCAGCGCGAACTGGAGAAGGCGGCCGGTCACCGGCGGCGGTTAATCGTCACCGACAGCCTGTTCAGCATGGACGGCGTTCCCGCCCCACTCGTCGAATTATGCGACCTGGCCGAGCGGTTTGATGCCGCACTGCTCATCGACGAAGCCCACGCCACCGGCCTGTTCGGCGAACAGGGCCGCGGTCTTGCCGAGTTAGATAACATCGAAGAGCATCCTTCGCTGATCCGTATCGGCACGTTGAGTAAGGGACTGGCATCGCTGGGCGGTTTCGTCACTGGTTCACAGCAACTCATCGACTGGCTCTGGAACCGCGCCCGCCCCCAAATGTTCTCCACCGCGCTACCCCCGTCCGCATGTGCTGCCGCCATCGCGGCCATCGACATCATCGAGCAGGAACCCGAGCGCCGCCAACGATTGCTGGAAACCTGTGACACATTCCGTAAAAAACTCATCACAGCCGGCCTCGATGTCCCGGAAGGCGGCATCGGTCCGATCATGCCGATCATCCTCAACGATCCCGAACGCGCCGTCGCCGCCGCGTCAGAACTCGAAGAAGCCGGCTTCCTCGTCGCCGCTATCCGCCCACCAACCGTGCCAACGGGGACATCGCGGTTGCGGATTACCGTGACGGCTGGGCATGGAGATGAAACTGTTGATAAACTATTTCACTCATTGTGCTGATCAGCCGCAGACGACCGATCACGAAACGACCTTGGCTCGCGGCCCGTTGGGCCGCCGCTAAACGAAACCGAGACAACGTGAACGACGAAGCCGCATCTCCCATGACACAATCCCGTAGCGGCTTTGAAGACGAATACCCGTTCGCTTCCCGGTTTCTTGACTTTGATGGCGTGCGCTATCATTACGTCGATGAAGGCGAAGGCGAGACGTTGTTGATGGTACACGGGAATCCGACCTGGAGTTTTGCGTGGCGGAATCTTATCAAGGCGCTTTCGCCGGAATATCGAACGATAGCTGTCGATCATGTCGGGTGTGGGTTCTCTGATAAGCTGGCCGATTATTCGTATACGCTCAGCCAGCACGTCGATAATCTTTGCCGGTTTGTTGAAGAGTTGGACCTGAAGAATGTGACGTTGATCGCGCACGATTGGGGTGGTGCGATTGGTGTGGGGGCGGCCGAACGATTGCGGGAGCGGTTTTCTCGCATCGTGCTGATGAACACGGCTGCGTTTCGCTCGAAGCAGATTCCGCTGCGGATTGCCGTCTGCCGGATTCCGATTCTCGGAAGTTTGGCAGTGCGGGGGTTGAATCTGTTTGCGCGGGCGGCGATCCGAATGGCGGTCAGCAAACCGGAACGGATGACGGCAGCCGTCAAAGCGGGCCTGCTGGCACCGTATGATAATTGGTCACACCGCGTGGCTGTCCAGCGATTTGTTGAGGACATCCCGCTGCGACCGTCCCATCCCAGTTATCAGACGCTGCTCGAAATTGAGATCGGGCTGGAGACGCTGCAGGATTTGCCGATGCTGCTGGTGTGGGGCGAACGCGACTGGTGCTTCACCGTCGATTTTCTTCGCGAGTTCCAGCAGCGGTTTCCGCAGGCCGAAACGCTCTCGTTTCCCGACGCGGGACATTACGTGTTCGAGGACGCGCACGAAGAAATCGTGCCGCGGCTGCGCGAATTCCTGAAAACGTAGCTGCGACTCGTTGAGTCGCAGCTACGTCAATCAAGCGAAGCTGGCTTTGGGCTTGTCTTCAACCGTCGGGCGTGGTGCGCGGGGTTGATAGGCCTTAAAGTCATCCACTTTGTATTCCGGCAGCATGCGATTGATTCGCTTTTCGATGTTCGTCAACTGTTCGCCCTGATCTCGCATCACGAAGGTGATCGCCACGCCCTTTTCGGCGGATGACAAACGACCGGTGCGGCCGACGCGGTGCACGTAATCGTCGTGGTATTCGGGAATGTCGTAGTTGATGATGTGCGAGATGCCGCTGACGTCGATGCCGCGGCCGACAACGTCGGTCGCAATCAGCATTCGCACTTTCCCTTCGCGAAATTCGCGCATCACCCGGTCGCGTTTCGACTGATGCATGTCGCCGTTCATCATGGCGATGCCCGGCAACTTTTTGACCAAGCGTTGATAAAGCCGTTCGACGCCGCGTTTGGTTCGCATAAAGACCAGCGCCTGTTGCGGCCGCTCTTTGGCGAGAATTTTCACCAGCATGCCAAACTTGCGATCGTTATCGACGGTAGCATAATACTGATCGACGGTATCGACGACGATATCGCCTTCCGACAAATCGACCCGCTGGGGATCGCGCATGTACTTCTTGGCCAGTCGTTCGACCTGGGTCGGCATGGTGGCCGACAGCAAAAGCGTCTGCCTTTCCGTCGGGCAACGACGAAGAATCTTCTCAATATCGGGCCGGAATCCGATATCGAGCATGCGGTCGGCTTCGTCGAGAATGGCGACTTTGACCTGGCTCAGATCGAGCGCACGGCGATTCAACAGATCGATAACTCGCCCCGGCGTGCCGACGGCGATCTGCACGCCTTTGCGCAGTGCGTCCATTTGTTTGTTGATAGGCCGTCCGCCAACCAGCACGGCGACCCGACACGTATGCCCGCCCGCCAGTCTCTTGGCTTCGACGGCAACCTGTTCGCTCAACTCACGAGTCGGCGCGAGCACAATAGCCTGCGTCGGCGCTTTTTCGTCGAGATCGATGCGTTCGAGCGTGGGGAGAATAAAGGCGGCCGTTTTTCCGGTTCCGGTGCGGGCCTGCCCTGTGCAATCACTGCCGGTGACGGCGATTGGAATGAAACCCGCTTGAATCGGACTGGGTTTCTCGTAGCCGATGTTCTCGAGGGTTTTCAGTGTGTTTTCGTGAAGTCCTAATTCTTTAAACGTGGTCTTTTCCGGTTCCTGTCCTGTAGACAACAAATCCACCATACTTTCTCATGGTGACGCCGCCGGCGGGATATGACTGTCACACGCAGTCGCTTTTTACGATACACTGCGCCGATTCCAGCGTCACAAAATCTTCATATCCTAGGGTATCCCATAATGGGGCGTTGGTCAATTGCGGGCTGAGAGATGGTTGATGTGGAGAATGCGAGGGGAAGTGATTGCAAGTGGTGTGTATGAAAAGAGTTGTGGCGTAGCTTGGGTGCCGCGTGTTGCCACGCCGCTAACGAGATGCCTTGAATTAGTGTTCAAATAACATTTAACCGGGCTGCGAGAATTCCGAACTCGATCCGGAGGGTTAGCGCAACTAGGCGAATTGTCTGTGCGAAACAGGGGCGCTAAACCGCAAGCGACGGTTGGTGGAGGCAGGGCTATGCGCTCGCGGCTGGCGCTTCGAGTGGGCCGATGCCGACGGTTGTCATTTGACCCAGCGGATAGGCTTCGAGCAATTCGCGGATGGATTTGGCCGACAGTGACTCGAGGATTTTCAGATCGTCCTCGACGGTTTGATGTTCCTGGCGGTAGACCCAGTTGCTGCCGAGCGAGGAGAGTCGGCCCATCGGTCGTTCGCTGCGAAGGACGACGCGGGACGCCACTTTGTTGCGTGATTGTTCGACCTCGACATCGGTGACGCCGTTCTTGTTGACGTCATCATAGATGGCCGCGATCCGCTCGATGTTCTCGGCTGCTGACTCTGGATCGCAACTGAGATAGGTGAGATACGTGCCGCTGCCATCGTATTCGTTGTAGCCCAATTCTGCCGCTTCGACGAGACCGGGATCGACGAGTTCCCAATACAGCCGGCTGCCGGAATCGTCGCCGACAATCACACTCAACAGTTCGGCGGCAAATCGTAGCGAATCGGCAGCCGCCGGCGCGGGGGAGAGTTGCATCATATGCTGCTGCTGATTCGATTCTCGCGTGACGTAGTTGGTCGAACCGGTCGGTTGGGCTTCGGTGGTCGGCCGGTTCCATTTTCCGGCGGGCCAGGCAGCGCAGTATTTGTCGGTGAGACGTCGCAGTTCGTCCCAATCGGCGTTGCCGGCGACGGCGAGCGTAATGTTGCCCGCCTGATAATGTTCGGCGTGGTATTGACTCATCTGCTCGGATGTCAGCGCGCCGATACTCGCTGCCGACCCCAGAATGCTCTGTCCCAACGGGTGGTCGGCAAAGTGGGCCGACATCGATTTCTCGTAAGCGCTGAAACCGGGCTGATCCTCGTACATGCTGATTTCTTCCAGAATGACTTTCTTCTCCATGTCGAAGTCATCCTGACGGAGCGTCGGTCGGATCAGCGTGCTTAGCAGCTCGATTGTTTGCTCGATGTATTCGGGCAGCACGGCCGCGTAATATAGCGTCACTTCTTCGCTGGTCGAGGCGTTATACCGCGCGCCGATTTCATCGAAGATTCGATTGACGTCGTCGGCGGAGTATTTTTCGTTTCCTTTGAAAGCCATATGTTCGAGGAAATGGCTAACACCCGAGACGCCGCTGGTTTCATCGCGTGAGCCGGTGCGAACGAAATATCCCGCCGCCAGACTGTGTGCCTGTGGGTTCAGTTCGGCGACAATTGTCAGCCCGTTATCGAGCGTGGCCTCGTGGAATTTCAAAGTATTGGTTCCATTATTGTGGTAGCTCCAGCGGCTGTGGGCCGATTGTGAGAATCGTAAAGTCGCGGGCCGGGTGGTTGTGAATGTAATCAAGAACCGCATCGACGGTGAGGGCATCGATGCGTTGGCCAACATCGTTCAGAGTGCGGATTTCGCCGAGATGATACCAGTCGCGGGCAATCGACCCGGCGCGAGCCATCGTCGATTCCTGCTGCATCACCAACGAACTCTTGGCGCGGGCTTTGCAGCGAGTCAACTCTTCCTGTTCGATTCCGTCGCCCAAACGTTTGAGTTCCGTCATTGTGGTGTCGAGTGTTTCCTGTGCGCGTTCGGTTGTTGTTCCGGCGTAACACAACACGCGGGCATCGTCGTGGAGGCTGCTCAGCGAGGCGTGAATGGAATAACACAGCCCCTTCTTTTCTCGCACTTCGGTGAAGAGCCGCGAACTCATTCCGCCGCTTAATACGCTCACCGCAGCCCAGCCGGCGTAGTAATCGGGCGAACGATAGGGGACCGCTTCGTAGGCGATGCCAATTTGCGTTTGCGCGGAGTCGTGATGTATGTGATCTTGTGACGGTCCATGCGGTGCGGTCGCAAACTCCGGTTTGGGTTTACGTTTCCAGTCGCCGAAAACTTGTTCGACCGTGTCGCGGATCTCATCGAAATCGACGTTGCCGGCGATGCCGAGGATCGCTTCGTCCGGCCGAAAGGCCGTCTCGAAATGGGCGCGAACATCGTCTGCTGTCAGCGATTCAACATCGGCCAGCGAACCCTCCGTCGGCAGTCCCCAAGGCGCATCGTAACAGCGGCGACGCAGTTCGAGAAAGATTTTTTGTCGCGGTTCGTCTTCCAAAGCCCGCAGCGACTGAATGACGCCCGCTTGTGCCGCTTCGAATTCATCGGCCGGCAAATGGGGCCGCAATACGATATCGCCGTAGAGGGGCAATGCGGCCGAAATGTTTTTGGCCAGCGTTGCGCCGGAAAATGACATGTGCGTCAGACCGGGGCCTTCACTTCTTTGCAGGCCGAGATTGTCGAGGGCCGATGAAAGTTCTCTGGCATTGAGGTCGCCGGCACCGCGCGAAATCAGATTCGCCAAGACCGAAGCCGTGCCGTTCTTGCCTGCGACGTCGAAGATACTGCCGGCCGGCACCATCAGCGAAAACGCCGCCGATTGCACGTGTCCCATCGATTCGACGACAAGAGTCAATCCGTTATCGAACTGGTGAGTCCGAATGTTCTGTTGTTGCATCGGCGTTGCTATTTTTAAAGGTCGCTGCGATGCGTTGCATCGCAGCTAAGTGGCGCGTGAAATCCCCGTTCCGCGTAGGTTAGCGAGTCGCGGAACGGCTGAATAGCCAGAGTCGCGCCGATCAATTTCTACAGGATCAATATCCAATTGCGGCGGCGGCCGGCATGGGGCGGTACAGCGTGCGGGTCAGCCGGAAACCGATCGACCGATACAGGGCGACGGCCGGACGGTTGTCGGCCGTCACTTCCAGCGAAACACGTCGCATGCCGGCCTGACGGAACCCGAGCAGCGATTGCAGCACCAGCGCCCGTCCCAATCCCTGTCCGCGGTGTTCGGGAACGACGCCAACATTCTGAACGGCCCCCAGTTCCGAATCACGCGAGAGACCTTGAATCGTTGCGCAGTCGAACGGGTAGTCCCACGGGTCATCCGAATGATAGGAGATGAGCCATGTGGCGCGGGGCACGAAATTCGACTGTCGCGAAATGTCACGCATCAACTGCTGGCAGCCATCGGTTGCCGCCAGACAGGGAAAGACCAGCGAGTCGATTTCGTCACGGAAGCTGTGAAACTTCACTTCCGCATGGCGATCGACAAGCCCCGTGTTCCACGAAGCCCAACGGTAGTTGGGTGGCAACACCGGCTCCGTCAGCGGAGTCGCCGTCAGATCGAACTCCATTTTGAACCGTCGAAAATACGCCATGCTGGTCATCTCGTCGCGGGTCGATCACAGGCTGCCGGGGACACAGAAATTCTACCGCGCCCCCGGCGGCTGTCAACGTGCTGCTTGAGGAAGACAGGACTGCTCAGTAATTCAAAATGAGAAATAGGTGCCTGTGATCGAAGTGACGTATTGGGAGCGCAGCCCCCAGAATCTGCAATCGCTGCGGCATCGAAGACTCTGCCACAGGCACCCGCGTGTGCAAGGGAACATCAAAACCCTTGCACACGCTGCGGGTTGGTTGGGTGTTGGTATTGGCGATGTGAATGCGATATGTTGGAAAGGACGTGATGAATACAACTTTGCTTCAATACTTCAGCCGGGAACTTCCAGCCATGAAACGAATCGTGCCTCTTCTGTTGTTGCTAGCCGTCGTCGGATCACCGTCTCTTTTTGCCGACGAAGCGCCGGTAGAAGCGCCGGTGCCGCCGAAATTGGTTGGGTACTTCGATTCGGAATTCATTCCCGGCCAGACCAAGTGGCGTGTGCACGATGCCTATCGACCGGCACCGCGGATTATTTCTCCGGGTACGGCCAGCACCGCTAAGCAGCCGGGACAGGCACCGTCCGATGCGATCGTGTTGTTCGACGGCAGTGACCTGACCGGCTGGGTGAGCGGCGGGGACAAGCCAGCCGAGTGGAAGGTCGAAAACGGTTACATGGAAGTCAACGGCACCGGTTCGATCAACAGCAAAGAAGCGTTCGGCAGTTGTCAGTTGCACGTCGAGTGGGCAGCACCGGTAGAGGTCAAAGGCGACAGCCAGGGACGAGGCAACAGCGGCGTGATCATTATGGGCCTGTATGAGATTCAGGTCCTCGATTCGTTCAACAACCGCAGCTACTCCGACGGCCAGGCGTCAGCCGTCTACGGTCAGTACCCGCCGCTGGTCAACGCATCGCGTGGTCCGGGACAATGGCAGACGTACGACATCATCTTCGAAGCACCGAAATACGATGGCGACAAAGTGGCCAAACCGGGATACGTCACAGTGCTGCACAATGGCGTGCTGGTACATCACCGCCGGAAGATTCTGGGGCGGGTGGCACACAAGTTCGCTGCCAAGTACGCACCGCACGCCGACAAGCTGCCGCTCATGCTGCAGGATCACGGGAACCCGGTACGGTATCGCAACATCTGGTATCGTCCGTTGCTGGAGTCCGACGACACATCGGAGAAATGATCGTCGCAGTCCCACGGGCCGTGGCCCGTGGGCTTTGCGCGGCGCATGAATCGATCACGGCCAGGATCTCGGTTTCTTTGAGAAACCGGGATTCTTTTTCGTTTCACTTGAAGCGAATCGAGAGACCCGTGCCGACGAAGTAGTCGTCGGCGGCGTGGTTCAGGCCTTTGCCGTAACGAATGTCGAACTGGACGTCATTGTTAATAAGGTAGGTAAAGCCGCCGTTGAAGTAGTGCTGCGTCTGATCGGTGTCGGCGCTGTTCGGAGCAAGGACAAACCATTCAGTGTAGGCCCCCAGGTTGTCGCTTAGCGAATAGGCAATCGTCCACGACTGTGCGAGTTCCGAGTAGGCGCGGCCGGTCCCCTCGTCAACGCGACGGTTGATTTGCGTGCTGCCGGCCGTGCTGATGAAGTCGTTGATTTCCCACGCATAGATCCAGTTCACGCCGGGCAACACTTCGCCATCGCTGAAGGCATTGCTGCCAGTGGGGATTGTCATCTGCGGGATGAGTGCCATTTCCGGCAGAAAACACTCTTGCGGTGTCAGAGCGATTTTCGCACCAAGATACAAGTCTTCGGTACCCGCCGTCGAATTGGAGCGGCCGGCCATCGTCACCCGTTGATCAACAGGAAACAGGGCGAGTCGCAATTCCAGCCAGTTGGAAAAAACACCGTAACGCAACAGTGGTTCGCCCAGCGACTGCGAGCGATCGGTTGTTCCATCGTCGGCGTTGTAGGTATAGGTGTAGCCAAACTCGAGCTGTGAGACGCCGCGTCCGACGGTCGAACTGGCTTCGGTGAAGTCGGGTCGATCGGTCACCAACGGTGCATCGAGGTCGGGTCCGCCGCCGAAGCTGTTTTCGTAACTCCACTGAAACAGCGTTCCAGGAGATCCCACACAATACGTGTGGACATCTCCGGATTGATCCCCGTAGGAGTTGTCGATGTACCGCTCGGCGGGAGAAAAGGGTGTAGCGGGAAGTTTGGGACCCTCTGGTGAATCCGGTGTCCAACCCGACAACGAAGTCTGGGTATCGTACGGAAGGAAGTCGCCGGCGAGCGACGGGCTGAAATTGGACGTCGCGCACAAGAACAACGCGATGAAGCCGGGAATTGTCGTTTTCCAGAGACGATTCGATTTCATTCCAACACCCCGTGAGACCATTGTTTCTCTCAATATCGGTCGTTTGATAGCTCAGCCATCCCCATCAATCACTGGAATGGCACTCATTCTCCATGAGTCGCCGGTTGCCGCACTTCAACTGTCGCAACACTGGAATGTTCGCAACCCAATACTGAAAGGTGAGTTATGGTAATTTTTCGTCAATCAGTACCCTGACTCCGCCATCCCCCGGTGATGTGCGCGGCGTCTGTCATTGAAAATATCGGCTTTTTCATTACAATACTCTTTGATTAATCAAAAACAATATGTCGATTACACAAACAACGGGCAGTTCACTCATCGAACACGACCTCGTCATTGCATTGGGCGAATGCCCCCGTGCAGAACGGATAGAAAAATGATGCTCCCCCAGATAGCCCGCCAACTCAGTATGGCTGTGTTTTTCCTGCTGGCGTCATTGCTGTCGATTGGTTGCGGTGGCTCAAACGGGGGTGCGAATAACAGTGACAGCAACGCCGCCACAGCCAAGACGTTCGAGGGCGAGTATCCGTTTCTGGTGGTGACGACAACCGGGATGGTGGCCGACATTGTGCTCAACGTTGCCGGCGATCACGTCACGGTGCTGGAAACCAGCAACCTCAAGATTGAACACGGTGGCAAGCACATTCGCCTCATCCAGTTGATGGGCGAGGACGTCGATCCGCATTTGCACAAAGCATCGCCGGGCGATAACAGCCGGCTCGACAAAGCGGACGTTATCTTTTACTCGGGCCTGCATCTGGAAGGAAAATTGGTCGAGATCTTCGAGCGGATGTCGCAGCGCAAGCCAACGGTTGCGGTGACTGCTCAATTGGAAGCGTCGTCCGACTCGCGATTGTTGGAAGTGGAAGAGGGATACCACGACCCGCACGTCTGGTTCGATGTGTCACTATGGAGCGAGACAATTGCGGCCGTTGCCGACGAGTTGGCGCGGTTCGATCCGAATCACGCTGCCGATTACCAGGCAAACGCAGAGGCCTATCGCAAGCAACTCGATGAGTTGCATGAGTATTGTCGGGAGCAAATGGCATCGATTCCGAAGGATCGGCGGGTGTTGGTGACCGCTCACGATGCGTTTCATTACTTCGGCCGCGCCTACGGATTGGAAGTGAAGGCCATTCAAGGTGTCAGCACCGACAGTGAAGCCTCGGCCAGGCATATCGATGAATTGGTTGAGTTCATCGTTCAACGTAAAATCAAAGCCGTGTTTGTCGAAACGACCGTGAGCGAACAGAACATTGAACTGTTGATTGAGGGATGTGCGGCCCGCGGTCATAATATAACAATCGGCGGAGAGCTGTTCTCCGACGCCCCCGGCAAGCCGGGTACCACGGAGGGAACTTACATCGGCATGGTTCGCCACAACGTCGATACGATTGTGAAATCGTTGAAGTGAACATGCTCTCTCCCCCCGACGGGACGCAGCCCGTCGGCTTTGGTGATTGATGATGACTCAGGTTGAAACGTCAACGACCGCTGCGGTCCCCGTTCTTGATGTTCACGATGTCACGGTTGCTTATCATCGCAAGCCGGTGATTTGGGACGTTGATCTGACGATCAACACACCACAACTGGTCGGCATTGTCGGCCCGAATGGCGCGGGCAAGAGTACCCTGATCAAGGCCATTCTGGGATTGGTGCCGATGGCCAGCGGCCGCGTGAGCGTCTACGGGAAGCCGTTTCGGCAGCAGCGGCGGCTGGTGGGGTATGTGCCGCAGCGCGAGAGCGTCGATTGGGATTTCCCGGTCAACGTACTCGATGCCGTCCTGATGGGAACCTACGGCGAGCTGGGTTGGTTGCGACGCCCCGGACGAAAACAGAAGGCGTGGGCGCGCGAGTGTCTGGATCAGGTGGGCATCGCCGATCTTGAGGCCCGTCAGATCGGGCAACTCTCCGGTGGCCAACAGCAGCGGGTCTTTCTGGCGCGTGCGCTGGCACAAAAGGCGGAAATTTACTTCATGGACGAGCCGATGGCCGGCGTCGATGCTGCCACCGAACGCGTAATCTTCGAGTTGCTCAGACAGATGCGAGACGACGGGAAAACCGTGATTGTCGTCCATCACGATTTGCGAACCATTGCCGGCTATTTTGACGAAGTCGTGTTGCTCAACATGCGGCTGGTTGCCAGCGGTCCGGTCGCTGAAGTCTTCACAAACGATAACCTGCGGAAGACGTATGGCGGACGACTGGGAATTCTGGAAGACGCGGGTGAGGCGATGCGCGCGCAGGAGCGAAGCCAGTGACGGCGCAGCCCAACCAGCCCGTAGCGCAAGCAAGGGTCTTCGCTCACAATACACATTAAACCCTTGCTTGCGCGACGGGCTGGTTTCCAACTCTCAAATCTCAACACCCGTATGTCTTACACAACCACCATCATTTTCGCCGGCACAAGTTTGCTGGGGGCGTGCGCTGGGCTGGTTGGTTGCTTTGCCGTGTTGCGGCGACGGGCATTGGTGGGCGATGCGTTGGCCCACGCGGCGCTGCCGGGAGTTTGCCTCGCGTTTCTGGTGCTGGGGTATCGCAGCCTGCCGGCCATGTTGCTCGGCGCGTTTGTTACCGGCATCGCCGGCATCGTTTGTATTTCGACGTTACGGCAATTCACACGGATCAAGGAAGACGCGGCGATTGGTATCGTACTCAGCGTGTTCTTCGGTGCCGGCGTGGTGTTGCTGCGCGTGATTATGAACAGCGTCTCGGCGGGCAGCAAAGCAGGGTTGGAGACGTACATTTACGGCAAGACGACCAGCATTGCGTTGGCCGATGTGTATTTGATCGGCGGGGCTGCTGTCGGCTGTTTGGCGATTATCGTGCTGCTGTACAAGGAATTCCAGGTCGTGGTTTTCGACTCGGAATTCGCTGGCGTGCAGGGTTGGCCGGCATTTCTGCTCGACCTGCTGTTGATGGCGATGATTGCCTTTGCGGTTGTTATCGGCCTGCCGGCGGTGGGCGTGGTGATGATGGCCGCGCTGTTGATCATACCGGCTGCGGCGGCCCGCTTCTGGACAGAGCAACTGTGGGTCATGCTGGCCATGTCGGCGCTAATGGGAGCAGCAATGGGAGCAGTGGGAACGACGTTCAGTTCGCGGTTTGAAGGTCTGCCGGCCGGTCCGGCAATTGTCCTGTGTGGTTCGGTTGTGTTCTTGATTTCCTTATTGACAGCCCCGCGACGCGGACTGCTGGCGCGACTGTGGAGCGAGCGGAAATTCCGCCGCCGCATGGCAAGGCAGCGAACGCTGAACGTTCTCTACAACGTGTGGGAGCGAAGTCATCCGGAGGTGCTCTCGTTCGCCATGGACGATGTGTTGCGGCGCAAGTCGTGGACGTTCGACGAACTTCATTCGGCGCTCGGGGCGCTTTCTCGCGAAGGCTGTGTGTCGTTTCAGCCGGAAGGTCGATTCGCCATGACCGATCACGGGCTGCAATGTGCCGCAATGGCCGCCCGCGGTTTTCGTATGTGGGAGTTGTTTCTCACAGAGAACGCCGAGGCCAGCAGTGGCATTGCCGACTTCGACTATCGGTCGCTCGAAGAACGTCTTCCCCGCGAGATGATTGCCGAACTGGAAGAGAAGCTGAAAGAAGAGGGCCGGTACCCAACGATCATGCGGCGCGACGGTTTTTCACATGAATGCAATTGATCTCTCACCCATCGCAGAGACGGTCTGCACGACGCTGGGTCGGTGGTTGTCTGCCGATCCGGGTGACGTTGCGCTCGGTTTGCGGACGATTGCGGTCGGCAGCGTTTGCAACGTCTCCTGTGCCGTGTTGGGATGTTACCTCGTGCTGCGGCGAATGAGCTTACTTGGGGATGCGATCAGCCATGCGATTCTGCCGGGCCTTGTCATCGGTTTCTTGTTGACCGGCAGTATTTCGATTGTGCCGATGTTCGCGGGCGCGCTTGTCTTCGGCATGCTGACCGCGTTTCTCACTCAGACTTTACAAACCTATGGCCGCGTTTCTGAAGATGCCGGCATGGGTGTGGTGTTCACTTCGCTGTTTGCGTTGGGTGTCGTGTTGATCTCCGGCATCGGCCGCATGCATCTGGATAAGGACTGCGTGTTCGAGGGCAAGATCGATTTGGTCGCCATCGATATCACTGAGTTCGCGGGGTTGGGTGTGCCGTTGGCGCTTGGCTCGCTGTTGCCGGTGCTGGTGATGGCCGTCGCGTTCATCCTGTTGTTCTGGAAGGAACTGAAGGTGGCGTCGTTCGACCCGATGCTGGCGACGTCGATGGGCATTAACGCTACGCAAATCCATTACCTGTTGATGGGCATGGTGGCGGGTACCACTGTCGCCGCCTTCGAGGCGGTCGGTTCAATTCTGGTGGTGGCCATGTTGATCGTGCCGGGCGCAACGGCGCACCTGCTCACCGATCGCCTCGGCTGGATGATCCTCTGGTCGGCCGTGATGGGGGTTCTCGCGGCAATTCTTGGTTACATAGGAGCAGCGTATTGGAATACCAGCGTTGCCGGCATGATGGCCGTTGCGGTCGGCGGCCAGTTTCTCGTCGTGGTGATTTTCGCACCGCGTCACGGTCTGCTGAGCAAACTCGTCGGTAACCTGGAGTTGTCGCTGCGGATTGTCGCCGAAGACATCGTCGCAGCATTGTATCGGCTCGAAGAACAGCGAACGGGTTCGTCGGAGGTTGACCGGGCGACAGTTGATCAGGCAACGTGGGCGGACTGCCGAGGATTCGCCGACGGCAGCCTGTTGACACGACCGGCGGCGATGATGTTGCGGCTGCGCGGACAACTGGCGTTCGTATCCGGTGGCCGGGTCGAACTGACAGACGCCGGCCGACGATTGGGCAATTCGTTGGTGCGTTCTCACCGGCTGTGGGAGACGTTTCTCGACCGCCACTTTGAACTTCCTGCCGACCATCTCCACGAGCCGGCATCGCGGATCGAGCACTTCATCGGGCCGGCATTGCAGGAAAAACTTGCCCGCGAACTCGACGGTTCGGCAGTCGATCCGCACGGCCGCTCAATTCCCCCACTGGAACAAGACGATACCAATTAGGATACTCTTCAAATTAAGCCGACCCGTTCGCGGGCCGTGGATCATGAGTTGACCTAGAGGAAAACGAATGGCGTACAATTTTCCGCGTTGTCGTATCAAGCCGTTGGCCGATCATCAGGTTTCGTTTGTCATCGACGAAACTGAACGGTTGCGGTGGCATTTCGGGCCTTCGTATCCGCGGCCGTTTTTCTTTCCGCTGTTGGGGCCTGCCGGAGAATCGTTGACGCGGATGGGGCATCCCGGTGCTTCCAACCACGATCACCACCGGTCCGTCTGGTTTGCGCATCAGAAAGTGCTCGGCATCGATTTCTGGAGCGACAACACGGCCGCCCGCATTCGACAAAAGAACTGGCTGGTGTACGAGGATGGCGACGACGAAGCGGTGATGGCTGTGTTGCTGGGTTGGTATGACGGCCACGACCCGCAGGAACTGATGGAACAGGAAGTGATCGCCGCCGTTCGCCCCGGCCTGGACGGCGAGACGTTTCTTGATTTGCAATCAACCTTCCGCCCCAAGGCCGAGTCGCTCGAGTTTGGAAAAACGAACTTCGGTTTTCTGGCCGTTCGCGTCGCCAAGAGCATTGCCGAGCATTTCGGCGGAGGGCGGTTAACGAACAGCGCGCGGAAAACCGGTGAACCGTCAATTTTCGGACAGCGGGCCAATTGGATGGATTACAGTGGCCCGGTGCGCGGTGCCGACGGCAAAGAAACGGTTGAGGGGATCACCTATTTCGATCACCCAGACAATTCCGGGCAGCCCACGCGCTGGCACGTTCGCGAAGATGGTTGGATGGGAGCATCACCCTGCATGGACCAGCCACAAACTACGACGCACAAGAATCCTCTCGTGGTGCGCTACCTGCTGCACGCACATCGAGGAGCGGTCGATCCGGCGCAGGCAGACAAGTTGCTGGCAGAGTTTGCACAACGTCCTGGTTACAGCGTCGCGCGTTCAAAAGCAAAACATCGGCAACACGAGTTGCGGCGTGTTTCGATCAAGACTTAATTAGCTGAGGTGCAACGCATCGCTGCGACTGCGCGCCATTGGCTCGCAACTCTTGGAGGAATCATCAACCATGACATTCATTCTGTCACTGAAAGAACACGTCTGTTTTTGTGCTTCATTCGAGACGTCGCCCAATGCCGAGGTATGCCGCGGTAACGCAGAAGCAAATCTGAATGCCGACGTAGCGCGCCACGATGCAACGGCGGGACGGTTTGGCGGCGCGATGGTATTCAGTGCGAAAGATCACGGTTGGGACGAAGACGAATGCACCTTCGCCGCCCGCGACAACTTTCCGTATCGCGAAGACGGCAGCCCGTTTTCAGGGACGATATCGCTGTGGCTCAAGGGCGATCCCGATGCGGATCTGGCGGACGAATTTCCTGTCGATCCGTTTCACATCAGCCGACACGCGGCCGATGGGTCGTTCTATCTTGATCTCACTCGACCCGACGACTGGCGATACGGTTCGCCGCGCAAATTACGGTTCGGTCTCTACAACGACAGCCCCGCCCGCGACATGTTTCAGAACGGGCAACTGCTCGTCGTCGGCGATCTCAACTGGAACGACGGCCAATGGCATCACGTGGTTGCGACTTGGAAAAATGTCAACACTGGCCATGCTGATGGTTCGGCGCGAATCTATATCGACGGCACATTGCGCGGCACGATGGACGGTTACGAACATCGGCTCAGTTGGGATCTCGACCAACTGACGATTGGCTTGGGACAACGATACGTCGGCGCGATTGACGAGTTGTTGATTCTCGATTGCGCGATTGATGCCGACGAGGTGCAGCAGCTCAATAAGCTGGACGGACCGGTTGCGCGATTGTTGTAATTGTCGCGATGAACTCTTGATCGCACTCAGGCGGCCGATGATTTCGCTGCGGCTGCCGGCCGTGCGATGAGCATGAATGAGTGGGCGAAGTAGGGCCGCAACAACCGCTTCCAGGTCTTCAGCAGTTTCGATTCCGGTTGGACCCAATAGCCCGCGACAGTTTCGTATCCCGTGCGGCTGAAGAGTTGTTCGAGCGTGACCGGGTCCTGCCAATTGACGTGTTCATCGTGAACGGCGGGAAGGCCGTGTCGCCAGATTTTCCAGGTTTGCCCGGTGTAAAACGGGTTCGGCGTGCTGACGATGATTGTGCCATCGGGTTTGAGGTGCCGCAGCATATTCCGCAGGAACAGACCGGGATTCTCCAGGTGTTCGATGATCTCGCCTGCGACAATCGTGTCGAATTGGCGTTCCAGATTCATCGTTTCGACGTCGGCACACTGCACGTTGTAACCCATGCCCGTCAGCACGGTGACACCATCTTGATCGATATCGACGCCGACGGTACTCGGATTGGCTTCGGCGACGCGGCGGAACAACACATCGGGTTTTCGTTCGAGCCGCACATCCGAATCTTCCCGCGCCGGATGGGCATCAACGCAACCCAGGTCGAGTACGTCATTGCCAACGACGAACGGCCGAATGATCGGAAACCGATCACCAATTGTCTGCATGTCCATCAAATGTCGATCCTACGACGGAGTCACGGTCTGCTTTGTGTCGCGATGGCCGCAACGAAAGCGACGGAAAAGTAGGGGGGTTGGCGAAATGTGTCAATGCCAACCGCTGGATGGGATGGGGGACGCGTAGCGGATAGAACAAGGTTTACTCGACGGTTAGGCGGCAGGCCGTTATTCTCCGCTTGACGGCATTTCTTTTCTCTGGTGTTTTCATTTTTCGGGCATGAAGGCAAATGATGAGCGCAACGGACGGCGGGTTGGCAGACGCGAGAGCATCGATGACGCTGGGTTGGGTCGGCGGAACGGACGGGCATTTGCTGTTGCTCGACCAGACACTGCTGCCCGTCGAAGAACGCGACATCGAATGTCGTACGATCGAACAGGTGTGGGAGGCGATTCGCCGTTTGTCGGTGCGCGGCGCCCCGGCGATTGGAGTGGCTGCCGCGTATGGTGTGGTGCTAGGTCTACAGGCGGTCTCCGGAAGCAGCCAAGGCGAATTCAACGCGCGACTCGCCGAAGTCTGCGAGTACCTCGCATCCAGCCGACCCACTGCGGTGAATTTGTTCTGGGCATTGGATCGAATGCAGCGGGTCGCGGGTGAAGAAATCGGACTCGCATCGCCCGACCGTTTACAGCGGTTGTTGTCCGAAGCGCAATTGATCGAACGCGAAGATCGCGACATGTGCGCGGCGATGGGGCAGGTGGGAGCGGAATTGCTTCCCGACGCCGGAGGCGTGCTCACCCACTGCAATGCGGGCGGGCTGGCGACTGCCGGCGATGGCACGGCGCTTTCGGTCATCTTCGCTGCCGCGGCAGCGGGTAAACAAATTCACGTTTACTCAGACGAAACACGACCGCTACTGCAGGGGGCGCGGCTGACAACCTGGGAATGCATGAAACGCGATGTGCCGGTCACGCTCATCTGCGATTCGGCTGCCGGTTGGATGATGAAACAAGGCCGCATTCAGGCGGTCGTAACCGGAGCCGACCGCATTGCGGCCAACGGCGATGCGGCCAACAAAATCGGCACGTATTCGGTGGCGCTGCTGGCAAAAGCGCACGGGATTCCGTTTTACGTCGCGGCACCGTCGAGTACGTTCGACATGTCGTTGGCGTTGGGTGATGACATCCCAATCGAGGAACGCGAAGCAGAAGAAGTCACGCACGGCTTCGGCCGACAGACCGCCCCCGATGGAGTCGATGTCAATAACACAGCATTTGATGTCACACCGGCGGAATACATTGAAGCAATTGTCACCGAGCGTGGATTGATCCGTCCGGTCAATGCGGATGAAGTACAAAAGGTGTTACAGCGCGATTAACGGCTTCCGCTGGTGGTGCAGGAAAGAAGAACACTCATGGCTTCCTTTGATGAACTGGTCACGTCGCGTCGAGCGTGGATTGACGATGTGCTGCAACCGTGGTGCCGCGATGCCGCATTGGCCGATCTGCTCAAAGCCGAAGCGGAGTGGAACGACATTGCCGGGCGGGTCGATTCGGCGGCCACGCTGTGGACGTGGGCATGGGGCCGCTTTCCGGCGCTGGTGCACGAGGAATTGTCGGGCGTGAACGAAACGCGCGAAGTGCGGCTCACACTCAGCGACGGACGCGAAGTAGCAGGATACCCCGATGCACGGTCTTGTGAGTCGGGCCGATTGCTGTTGCTGGAGTCGTCAACCTCCGGCAACCAGGAGCACGGGCCGTATTCGATCGATGAGATTGCGGCGGTGGTTGCGGTGGAATGCGGTTGATTGGGATTCAGCGATTCAGGAAGCAGTCGAACCGCATGAATGCGGTCACTACGAACCCTGGCCGATGATGACTTCAACACCCGAGCCCACCGGAACGCGCGGCCACAGTTTTCCTGTGGGATCGATGCGGACGGAAATCGGGGCATCGTCGGGCGATGTGGATTCTGTGTTGGTTTGCGGAGGGATGGAAGTGACACGTCCGCTGCGTTCGACACTTCCGGGGAATCGTAGCGTCACCTCAAAGCCCGGCGCGAAACGGTGCAATCGGACCGATGGCACCTTGGCTATGAGGAACGGCCGGTCCAGGTCGAGTAACTCCACAATCGTCTCTCCGCGAACGACGCTGGTTCCGACCGCCTGCCGAAACACGCCCACAACGCCATAAGACGGTGCGCTCAGTGTCACCCGTTGCGGCTGCATTTCCAATCGCGTTAGTTCCTGCTCGGCAGCCTGCAATTTGTTGCGAGCGCGTTCCAGGCCGGCGGCCTGTTTCACTTTGTTTGGAAGTCGAGCCGACAGTTGACGCAGTTCGGCCAGTCGCTGATCGCACAACACAATTTGGACATCAAGAACTTCCGCCGCGTTGCGGGACGCCTCTTCTTTGAGCGCCGCCCGCAACTGTTGTTCTTCCGATCGCAACTGCGGGGCTCGCAACGTCAGGAAGAGTTCTTCTGTCGAGGTGAGTTGAATCGGCGAATCGCCGCTCCGTTTAAAGTCGTTCCACGCCAGCCGTTCGACATTGCGCATTAGTTTTTGCTTGAGCAAGTTGGACGACTCAATTTGCGTGCCGTGAATTTCTGTCTGCAGGTCCTTCTGTCGCCACGCCAGATCGACGTCGGCCCGTGCTTCGGCCACGGTCAGTTCGTCCTGCAACTGGGAAACCCGCTGCTGTTGGGTTTCGATTTGCGATGCCAGCTGATCGTTTTCAAAGAGTGCCAGCGAACCGCCACCATGAACAATGTCGTACTCGGTCGCGTTCAATTCAATCAGACGGCCATCAAGGGGGGCGGCTACGATAGTTGTTGGAACGGCAACGACTCCACGCAGCACCAACTCGTTCCGTCCGTTCAGCCAATGCGTGCCATACCACCCCGCCGCCAGGGCACACAAACCGAACAGCAAAGCACGTCGGGGCGATGCCGGCAAGCGGCCACGCGACGCCACTTCGGATTCTTCCGGCTGCGTACTGGTTTGCATGACGTCCCTGTTGTCTTGGGCCGAGTGTGAGAGTTTTCGCAGGAGCGACTCCGCCGCGAGACCCGCGCATCGCTATCGACATCGGACCGAACAGCCCCCGATATCCACTTCAATCGTTTTTCCTCCAACAGCCGATGCAAACCGCCTCTTTTAACTGGAATTTACAACCCCTCAGCGATAGTATACTAATATACACATCACGCAAAAAAGGGGAACGAGATGTTTCAATGGGTTCCGGCTGATTGGGTTGCGGCACTGGACGACGTCGCGAATGAGTTGCTCGAACGGGGAAGAATGCAGTCGCCGCCGGTCGATTGTCTCGCGCTGGCCGATTGCCTGCGGATTCACGTTGCCTACGATGCAAGTCAGCCGGGACGAGCGCGGCATAAGCGAATTGGCGGACAATCGACGGTGCTGGTACGTCCCGAAGAACGGCCCGAGCGATTGCAGTGGGCCGTCGCGCACGAGCTGGGCGAGGCGTTCGCCTGGAGGGTCTTCGAGCGGGTTGATGCCGACGTGGATGAAGGTTCGCCGCAACTGCGCGAACACGTCGCCAATCTCATGGCATCGCGGTTGTTATTGCCGAGCCGCTGGTTCTTCGGCGATGCGCGTCGCGATTGCTGGGATCTGGCGCGTTTGAAGCAGCGCTACTCCACGGCGAGTCACGAACTGATCGCCTATCGCTTTCTCGACGTCGAGGAACCGACAACCGTCAGTCTGTTCGACCAGGGCCAACTGGTACGGCGGACGGCCAATATCCGCTCGCGGGCGCCGCGGCTGACGCAGGTTGAACGCGATTGCTGGTCGCAGGCGCACCGGGAAAACCGGTCGGACGAGCGCCGTTCATCCAGCCTGATTGTGCAGGCCTGGCCAGTGCACGAACCGGGATGGAAACGGGAACTGCTGAGGACCACATTTGCGTGGCATCCCGATGAGTCTCAGCTTCCGCAAGAAGTGGCGCTAGGTAGCTACGACTGAAGCCGATCCACGTCGGCCCCAGATGTCCGCCGAGATTACCCTGGGCCAGCATTCGCCAGTCGTATCTCACCTGGTGCAATTTCGCATCGTCGAGATTGAGCGACTCCGACTCGCTTGGCTCTCGAAAGCCAATCATGCCGGCGGCGGGCGTGTGTGTCCCATCGACAGTCCCGAGCAGACTGGTTCCGGCACCCAACAGGACAACATCGAGCGGCGAATAGAGATTCCATATCCCCGCTTCTGTTTTCGATAAACTATGGGATAAGTCGTATCGTGGAGAAACGGCCGCCTGAAGCAACGTGGCCGATGTGACCTTTCGTCCGGGAGGAAGCGATTCCAATGTCAGCAACGCAAGACCACCGCCACCGGAATGCCCGATGAGATGCACCGGTCGGTCGGGGTAACGATCCTGATAGATGACGATTTTCTGGGCGATCCGCCACGCTTCGCGCCGGTTTCGTTCCAGATTTCGCAAATGAACCGGAAACAGCAGGAATGATCCCGTGGTCCAGTTATCGATTTCGATTGCCCCGGGGTAGCCGGCGTTCTTCAATCCCTGCGCGAGATTGGAGTTAGCGAAACTCTTGCCCTCAACACCCGGCAGAATAATTGTGTATCCGTGTTCCAAACGACCGGGGGCCAGCTGATTCGAGAAATAGCTGCAGCCACTCAAACCCAATGCAATAACAGCCAAGGCCGCAAACTGAACCAGTTGCCGGCGCGCACAGCCGCACGACCGCCTCTCCGGCACGAAATCGATGCCGGAACAACGGTTTTTCGGCGGTACAAATCGAAACGGGGCGCTTCGCACCGTGGACCGGCCCTGTGGAAATTGGCGTGTGAAGGGAGTATTTCGAGGTGAGAGGGGCCGAATTGTAGCGGGAAACCCAATTCGCTCCAAGATCGCCTGAAATCCACCCTGTTCCCTGCGGCCGAAGGTCTGTCGAACCGCTTCTGACTTGTCGAATCTCAACGATTTTACAACTCAAACAGCGACTGCGTCTTCACCACGGCGAGTGCATCGGGAAATGTGTGGAAGGCGTGAATGAGCAGGCTACGTGCGCCGACATCGACGCGAATGAGGCTCAACGGACCGGGCGAAAGACGGTTGCCGGCCGGAAAGCAATGCGACACGTCGGCCGTTTTTGTGTCCACGAGCAACTCCTCGTGAATCTCCTGATACACTTCCGGATCGAGCTGCTCCAGTTGATAACTGACGTGATATTTCAGCCCATTCTCTAAGCGAAACGATTCGTCGCGACTGCCGCGTAACTTCCTGTCGAGAAATCGCTTCCGCTGCGGCAACGGCTGTGTGCTGGTCGCGGTGACTTCTGTCACGCACTGTCCATTGCGGTGAAAGTCGACAGTATGACCGGCATCGCAGATGCGAATATCTGCTTTGTACTCTTCCTGCCAAACCTGCAATTCGGCATGAACCTGAAACAGTTCGGGGTGGACCGTCCGGCCGTATGCCTGGAACACGAGGTCTGAGACGCTGGGCCTGGCGAAATCGACGTTCATGACTAATAGCTCTCGCAGGATGATAACGCGGCGTGAAATAATCTGCCCGCCGTAGGCATTATAAATCGATGATGAGCCTAAGCGATAGCCGTTAAAATTGCCAAGTGAAACGATAAGAAAGTTTGTCAATTTTCCGCTTGCAATTTCCGCAGAAGTGTGGCAGGGCGGAACCGACATGCAACAAACCAGAAACTCAGTGTTTTGAAAAAACCGGGTTTCTATCACTCATGGATCGCGTCATGAAAGCGGCTCTTTGAATTCCCCTCCCGGCACTTCGCGGACAAACTGCGGCACCGCGTAACCGGGAAGTCGCTGCCGCAATTCGGCAATGATCGCGCGGCCGTTTTCTTCCGACACTTCGAAATGAGCCGTACCCGCAACGCGGTCCAACTGGTGCAGGTAATACGGAATCACGCCGAGATCGACCAGACGCTCACACAGTTCGGCTTGCGTGTCGTCGTCGTCGTTAATGCCGCGGAGCAGCACCGCCTGATTCAAAACCGTCACGCCGGAACGAACCAAACGGCGTAACGCGTCGGCGCAATCGGCCATAACTTCGCCGGGGTGATTGGCATGCACGACGACAATCGGCGTCAGACGTGTCGAGTGCAGCAGTTGCAAAAACGAATCCGAAACCCGATCGGGCAGGACAATTGGCAGCCGCGTGTGAATTCGCAATCGCCTGAGATGGGTAATGTTCCCCAGACGCTCGAAGAGCGATCGCAGCCGTTGGTCGGTCAGCATTAACGGATCACCGCCGCTCAGAAGAATTTCGTGCAGCGACCGGTCGGCGGAAATCGCTTCGAGCGCCGGTTCCCAATCGCTCAACCGGCGCGGCTCGTTCCCATACGGATAATGCCGCCGAAAGCAGTAACGGCAGTGAACGGCACAGGCACCGGTTGCGATCAACAGGGCGCGCCCTGTGTACTTCTGCAGCAAGCCGGGGGCCGGTCGAAAGCGGTCTTCTTCCAGCGCATCGGGCAGAAATCCCGATACCTCGTCGAATTCGGCATCGAGCGGCAACACCTGTTTCAACAGCGGATCATCCGCATTTTCCTTTTGCATACGCGACAGAAAGCTGCGGGGAACCATCAGTGGAAAGAGATCGGCCGCCCGTCTCGCCGGTTGGCGGAATCGGTCCGGCAATTCGAGTTCGTCGATGAGTTCGTCGGGGTCACGGATGGCGGCAGCCAGCGACCGATGCCATTCGTCGGCATCGCCCGATCGGCTGTGGATCGCGGAATGCACTGGAAATTGAGCCGATTCTGTGACAGGGCCGTCGTTGTTCCGGCCTTCTGGCATTTTCCTGTCCGTTCCGTTTTGGTATGTTTCAATCGTGGTTTGTTGCCCGTGATATGTCTAATCCTGATCGAAGGGTTGTGTGCCACTGGCGTGTCGCCAGTGGCCACCGCGCTGCACTGGCGACACGCCAGTGGCGCCCATCGACTGAGAACGGCAGGACGCGGATTCGAGCAACCCCCGCAAACTGTTTCTTCAAACCGACTGCATTCCATTGAATGCTGATAGCCGACAGTCCATTTTTCAAGAGTAACACGCGATGCCGCAGATTAACTCCGGAGATTTCCGGAAAGGAACCAAAGTGCTTATCGATGGTTCGCCATTCGACATGATTGAGGTGGAGTTCCGCAAGCCGGGCAAAGGGCAGGCGATGTATCGCACCAAGCTCCGCAATCTGCTGAGCGGAAAACTTATCGATGTCACCTATCGTAGTGGCGACAGCCTGGAAGCTGCCGACGTGAATCGTGCCAACGGCCAATACCTCTACCGCGACTCGAACGGTTTCGTCTTCATGGACGACGAAACGTTCGAGCAAGACTCCATACCGATCGAAGCGTTTGAGGAGCAGGCGAAGTTTCTCATGGAAGGCGCGCCCTGCAACTTGCTGTATTGGAACGGCCAGTTGATCGATGTCGATCCGCCGCAGCACGTCGTCCTGGAAGTCACCTTTACTGAACCGGCCGCCCGCGGCGACACGGCGACCAACGTCACCAAGCCGGCGACAGTTGAAACCGGGGCGTCGGTCAACGTGCCGGCGTTTATCAATCAAGGCGACAAAATTAAAATTGAATGCGCAACCGGAGCCTACGTCGAACGCGTGCGTGACTAAATTGCAGCCCGAGGAGACAACCGGGACGAGTTAATCTGCAGAACCAAAGGAGGGGTTCCGGATGGACGTCTGGCAGTTGATCCTGTACGTGGGAGCGTCGTTGTTGGCGCTCAGTTCGCTGGTGTCGCTGATGTCGCATCACCGTCGTCAGCATCGGCAACAATTGTTGCTGGAGTACGAGCAGCAATTGGCGGCCAACCCAGAGCCGATTGAACCGGTCGCCGAAAGCGATGTGCCGGAACGCGCCAACGCGGCCGCGTAACTTGCAGCCGCCAGGTTTACGGTGCGACAGGTTCGTAATGACCGGATGAATCCGGTCACTACGAACCTCCCTATCCAATTGGCGCGGGTATCCGCCGGTTGACGCGGGACGGCGTGGTTGGGTACACCAGATATCGGCCGCGCAGAATGTTGCCCCAACGCGATACGTGTTTTTCGACGCCGTACAGGATTTGCCGTGACTGCGACACCGCCCACCGAACACAACCTTCGATTGTACATCGAGACCGTCGGCTGTCAGATGAACATGCTCGACAGCGAATTGGTGGTCGGTGCGCTTGGCAAACAAGGTTACACGCTAACCGACGATGCCAAGCAGGCCGACACCATTCTGTTGAACACCTGCAGCGTTCGCGAGCATGCCGAACACAAAATCTACAGCCAACTCGGCCGCTTGAAACACATCCATCGGCAGCGGCCCAACGTCGTCGTCGGTGTGATGGGCTGCATGGCTCAGAAGGATCAGAAGCAGATTTTCCGGCGAGCGCCCCATGTCGATCTGGTCGTCGGCACGGGTCAACTTGCTGAAATCCCACGGTTGATCGAAGAAGCCCGACACGATCGCAAACGCAAATTGGCCGTCAGTTTGGGCCGCCGCGACGGTTCGGTGCAGGCCGTCTCGACGAGTTTTCAAAGTTACGATCCGCTCCGCGAGCCACAAATGCGTCCCTCGCCGTGGCAGGCATTCGTGCGAATTATGATCGGCTGCGACAAATTCTGCACGTATTGTGTTGTGCCGACAACGCGCGGGCCGGAGCAAAGTCGCCCCCCCAGCGACATCGCCCGCGAAATCGAAGTGCTCACCGATCAGGGGGTGCGGGAAGTCACACTGTTGGGGCAAACCGTCAACAGCTATAAGCACACCGAAGGAGGCCGGCTGTTTCGGCTGGCCGATTTGCTGGAACTCATCCACGATTCGCCCGGCATCGACCGCATCAAGTTTGTCACCAACTATCCCCGCGACATGGGCGACGATCTGCTCACAGCGATGCGCGATCTGCCCAAGATTGCCCACTACCTGCACGTTCCGCTGCAATCGGGCTGCGACGATGTTTTGAAGGCGATGAAACGCGGCTACACGGTGGCCCAGTACCGCGAAATGATGCACCGAATTCGTGACTGCATGCCCGACTGTGCCGTGTCGAGCGACTTCATTGTCGGCCATCCGGGTGAAACGGAAGAAGCCTTCGAACGCAGTATGGACGCCGTCCGCGAATTCCGCTTCAAGAATAATTTCGTCTTCAAATACAGTCCGCGCCCGGGAACCAAAGCACACGAACTGCTGCCGGACGATGTTTCAGAGCAGGACAAACGCCGCCGCAACAACGCCATGCTCGATCTCTCCAACGAAATCTGCGAAGAGGACAACGCCGAATTTATCGGCCGCAACGTCGAAGTCCTCGTCGAGGGTTTAAGCAAAGCGACAATCAAGTCAGCCGACCCAAAGCCGCCGGGCAGCGCCCCGGCGGACTCCCCCACTGGCCCGCTCCAACTCGTCGGCCGTACGCGCTGCGACCGAATAGTCGTCTTCGACGGCAACCCACGACTGGCCGGCAACCTCGCCCAAATTACTATTGACGATGCGACTGCAACAACGCTCATCGGTCGCATTGTGACCCGTGAATTGCAGCACGAATCGCCGGGGCTGCTGCCGATATTGGGATAGGTTGGAAATCAACCCCGTTCCAATTTCTACACGACCACGAAGATCGCTTGCGGTTAAGCGAAACCAGAAGCGTCAACCGTCCGCTAAACCGCAAGCGATCCTCGTCGCATCACCGACCCAGCACGTGCCGTAACGCGCCTTCCAAAACGGGACAGCGAAATTCGTAACCCGTTTCCTGCAGGCGCGTCGGCAGCACACGCGCGCTGGCCAGTAACAATTCGTCGGCCATTTCACCCAACGCAATTCGGGCGGCAAACGCGGGTATCGGCAAGATGGTGGGACGACGCAGAACCTTTCCCAGCGTTTTCGTGAACTCGCGATTGGTTGCCGAATTGGGGGCTGTCACATTGACCGGTCCACTGAGATCGTCACACATCAAAGCATGGTGGATCGCCCCGATCAGATCATCGATCGCGACCCAACTCCAATACTGCCTGCCATCACCGACAACTCCACCGACGCCCAGTTTGAACGGCAGCGACATTTGTTTCAGAGCACCACCCTGCGGACTGAGCACCACACTGATGCGCAGATTTACCACGCGAATTCCTTTTTCGCGTGCCGGCTCGCAGGCCGTTTCCCACTGCTGGCAAACGTCGGCCAGAAAACCGGTTCCCACATCGCTCGTTTCATCGAGCGTCTCATCGCCCCGGTCCCCGTAAAAACCAACGGCCGAAGCGCTAATGAGTGTGTGTGGCGGCGTCTGCATTTCGGCGAGTGCTTCGCACAACAACCGCGTGCCTTCGACGCGGCTGTCGAGAATGCGAGCTTTTTGCGCTGTGCTCCAACGGCGACCGGCAATCCCCTCGCCCGCCAGATGCACCACCGCTTCAATCCCTTCCAACGCGGCGCGGTCGATCTGTCCTTCGGACGGATTCCACTGGATCGCGTTATCTTGCTGAGACGACCCGCGAACAAGCCGCACCGCTTCGTGTCCGCCGGTTGTCAGGAAGTCAATTAACGACTTGCCGACCAGTCCACTGGACCCGGTGACGAGAATCTTCATGGCTTTGTTTCCAGCAAACTGATGGGCGCAAACATCGTGCGCCGTGAGTTCGTGACGATAGCGAAACGCCCGCTCCAAATCCCGCCGGACCATTCCACCAACGAGACTGCGTCCGATCACTCCCAACGGCAGCGCGTATTCAATGTGGTCTTCCAGAATGCAGGCATCTTCGCCGTCTGGCGTTATTGTATGCGTGTGTTTCCATTTGGAAAACGGCCCGTTGACCTGAACGTCCTGAAACTGCCGGCCGGGTTGCAACCGGCCATGTTCGGCCACCCAGCGGCAACGAAACGGTCCCGCCTTCAGGTAGAATTCCGTGCGCGCCCCGTTGCCGATTCCCCCTGTCGTCGAGATCAACTCCACCGATTGCCACGGAGGCGACAGCCGTCCGAATGCGCCCTCTCTGGCATGCCAGTCGAAAACGGCGGCGGCTGGCGCGAGGATGCGTGAACGGCGAATGTAGATTTCGGTTTTCACGAATCCAACCAGGTCAGGTGTTGTTGGCAAGCCAACTGTTGCAGTTTCTCGATCGCGCGGTGGGCGAGCACCCGTGTCCGTTCTTTGCTCAATCCCAGCAACCGTCCAATTTCCAGAAATGTGTGCGGCCGATCGTAACAGCCCAGCCCGAATCTCGCCGACAGGATCGTCTTCTCTCGATCAACTAGTTCACTAAACAATCGCTGAGTTAACGACCGCCGCGCTACTTCAACTTCTTCGGCCGACGGACCGCTGACGGGATGTTCCGCCTCTTCAAGAACGCCGCACGAATACCGCTGCCGCCACCGCACTGCCCGCGAACGGATACGCACGCAGTGATTGCGAATGGTATGTGTGGCATACGTGCTGAAGCAATACCCACGCGAGACGTCGAACAGTTCCACCGCCCGCAACAGCGGCAGTTGTGCCGCCGCCACCAGTTCATCCAGCGGCATTGTAGAGTCAGCAAACCCACGCGCAATCGAAACAACCAATCTCTCGTTGGCGACGGAAATGCGATTGCGAATCGCCGTTGCATCGCGCAGCATTTCAGCTGCCCTCTGCGACGTTCGTCGCGTTCCCGCTCGCTGCAATGCCGATGCTCGATAGCGAACAAAGTTCATCCGCAGGAACAAGTAACGTTCTTCCTCACGCGACAGAGGAGACCGGTCAAACAGAGCGCTGTGTAACGACCATTCGGTGCCGCTGTGCACTCGGGTTTGCGGCTCATCGGAATCCAACGACGTTGGTCGCAAACCGTCGATCTCAGATTGCGCGTCTTTGGCCGCGAACAGTGGATGATCGACGTACTCAATTGTTGGCAGTGGAACGACGTGGCGATGAGTGTGGTCCGAACCGGCACGTCGGGTCACGCAGGAGCGAGTTTCCAGATTTCGCCTGGCAATCATATCGAATCTCCCCTTGTGATTGGGGTAATAGATAAGGATAAAGCGGTCTGCTGATAACTGAACCGCAGCGGCCATCGCCGATTAACAGAATTTCTCAGTCCATTTGGCCATCGAATATCCAGCAGCCGAGAGCACAATGAACGACAAAGTCCACCCACCTGCATACGAAACCGATCTGGCATTCGTTCACGACAGCGGATTCGGCGGTTTCGCCAACGATTCCGCGCCGGGATTACTGGCAGCGTTCAATAAAGCTGGCATCAATGATGGGCCGGTGGTCGATCTGGGATGTGGCAGTGGAATCTGGGCGCGGCATTTGACCGATGCGGGATACGACGTGACCGGCATTGATATTTCGCCTGCGATGATCAAGCTCGCTCGCAAGCGAGCGCCCGAAGCACATTTCCAGGTAAAATCTTTTCGAACTGCCGTCATTCCGCCCTGCCGAGCGGTGACCGCATTGGGGGAAGTTCTCTGTTATCTGCTCGATCCCCGCAACAATGCAAAAGTCCTGGCGAAACTTTGCCGCCGTATCTTCGCTGCGCTCGAACCGAATGGACTGTTGATCTTCGACATCGCCGAAGTCGGTCTCGACGTCAATCGGCCGCCCAGCTTGTGGGAACAGGATGACTGGGCCTGCCTCACGCGTTATGAATCCGATCCCAGGAAGCAACAGTTCTGTCGGCACATCGTCACGTTTCGCCGAACGGGAAAGCTGCATCGACGCCACGAAGAAACGCATCGGATACAGCTTTATCGGCAGGCGGATGTCGCCGCGATGCTGCGCAAGATCGGTTTCCGCGTGCGCCCCGTGCGTCATTACGGCAACTACGCACTGTTGCCCAAACGCGTCGGTTTCATTGCACGCAAACCCGGTCCGTAACGACCAATGGCCCCTTCGCGCTGTGACCCGTCACACAGCCGGTTCGTAGCCCAGGTTGGGGGCGAGCCAGCGTTCGGCATCGGCGAGGGACATTCCCTTTCGCGCGGCGTAGTCTTCGACCTGATCTTTCGTGATCCGGTCGATGGAGAAGTAACGCGCCTCGGGATGCGCAAAGTACAACCCGCTGACCGATGCAGCCGGCCACATGGCGAAACTTTCGGTCAGCGTGATGTCGGTATTGTCTTCGGCGTGCAGCAGATCGAACAACGTGCGCTTTTCCGTATGATCGGGACAGGCGGGATAACCAAAAGCCGGGCGGATGCCGCGGTATTTCTCGCCGATCAGTTCGTCGTTGTTCAAACTCTCATCCGCACCAAATCCCCAGTCAATTCGTGCGCGACGATGCAGCATCTCGGCAAATGCTTCAGCCAAGCGGTCGGCGAGCGACTTGGCCATGATCGCATGATAGTCGTCGTGCTGCTTCTCAAACTCTGCGGCAAGTTCGGGGCAACCGTGACCGGTCGTCACCGCGAAAGCGCCGATGTAATCGGAACGCCCACTTTCGAGCGGCGCAATATAGTCGGCCAGCGAACGGTATTCCGTCGTTCCCTTCCGTTGCCACTGTTGACGCAGCATCGGAAATCGGCAGACTTCGGCAGGCGAGCCGGATGCGTCAGCTTCCGGATTGAAGACGACAACGTCGTCACCATCGGTCGCGGCGGGCCAGAATCCGTACACGCCGCGGGCGGTGAAGAGGTCTTCATCGATGATCCGTTTGAGCAACGCTTGCGCGTCGGCATACAGTTTCTTCGCCTCTTCGCCGCAATCGGGATCGTCGAGAATCTTCGGGAACTTCCCGCGCAACTCCCACGCCTGGAAGAAGGGGGACCAGTCGATGTATTCCGCGATCTTCGCGAGCGGCTGATTCTCGATCACGCGCTGCCCGAGAAACGACGGTGTATCGATCTGTACGGTCTTCCAATCGGTCCCGAATCGTTCGTCCCGCGCGTCCGCATACGGGATAAGCGATTTGTCCTTCCGATGGGCGAACTGTTCGCGGGCGTGCTGTTGGGTTACCGCATTCTCTGCGATGAATTCGTCTCGCTGATCTTTATCCAACAGCTTTTCGACCGCCGGCACCGACAGCGACGCGTTGGTGACGTGAATCACCGGTTGCTGATATCCCGGTGCGATCTTGACGGCCGTATGTTTTTCGCTGGTCGTTGCTCCGCCGATCAACAGCGGCATTGTGAATCCCTGCGACTGCATCTCGCGGGCCACGTGGGTCATTTCTTCCAGCGACGGCGTGATCAGTCCCGACAGGCCGATCATGTCGGCCCCCTTTTCACTGGCCGTCTGCAGAATCTTCTCAGCAGGTACCATCACACCCAGATCGATCACCTCGAAACTATTACAAGCGAGTACAACGCTGACGATGTTCTTGCCGATATCGTGAACGTCACCCTTGACGGTCGCGAGCACAACGGTGCCGCGGGCGAGATTCGCCCCGTCCTCTTTCTCATCTTCCATAAACGGCGTGAGATAGGCGACCGCTTTCTTCATCACGCGGGCCGTCTTCACTACCTGCGGCAGAAACATTTTCCCCTCGCCGAACAACTCGCCGACGATATTCATTCCGTCCATCAAAGGACCTTGAATGATGTTAAGCGGCCGCCCGTATTTCTGCCGGGCTTCTTCGGTGTCCTCATCAATGAAGTCGGCCATTCCTTTCAGCAACGCGTATTGCAGTCGTTCTTCGACCGTACCCTCGCGCCATTCGAGAGACGCAGTCGCCTTCTTCGCGCCGCCCGATTGCTGCTTGACGGTGTCGGCATGCTCGATCAATCGCTCGGTTGCGTCTTCTCGGCGATTGAGCAGGACATCCTCAACCATTTCGAGCAGTTGCTTGTCGATGTCTTCGTAGACTTCCAACTGGCCGGAGTTGACGATGCCCATGTCGAGGCCGGCAGCGATGGCGTGGAACAGAAAGGCGGCGTTCATTGCTTCGCGGACGACGTTGTTCCCGCGGAACGAGAACGACACGTTGCTGACGCCACCTGACGTTTTCGCGCCGGGACATTCCTGTTTAATGCGACGAACCGCTTCGATGAATTCGACGGCATAGTTGGCATGTTCTTCCATGCCGGTGCCGACGGTGAGAATGTTCGCATCGAAGATGATGTCTTCCGGCGGAAAGCCGACCTCTTCGGTGAGCAGTTGGAATGCCCGCTTGCAGATGGCGACTTTGCGATCGGCGTCGGTCGCCTGCCCTTCTTCATCGAAGGCCATCACGATGACCGCCGCCCCGTATCGCCGCACGAGTCGAGCCTGCCGCAGAAACTCGTCTTCGCCTTCTTTCATACTGATCGAATTGACGATCCCCTTGCCCTGAACGCATTGGAGTCCCGCTTCGATGACCGACCATTTCGAGCTGTCGATCATGATGGGAACGCAGCCGATGTCCGGTTCGTCGGAGATCAGATTCAGAAAGGTGACCATCACCTTTTCACTATCGAGCAGACCTTCGTCGAGGTTGACGTCGATAATGTTCGCGCCGTTCTCAACCTGTTGGCGAGCAACGCTGAGGGCTTCTTCGTACTTCTCTTCGCGAATCAGCCGGGCGAATTTACGCGAGCCGGTGACGTTGGTTCGCTCGCCGACCATGATAAAGTTGGATTCGGGGCGAATCTGAAGTTGCTCGGTTCCGCTGTAGGTTGAGACTGACTGTGACGCGGTTCGCTGGTGCGGTTCGATTCCCTCGACGGCCTCGCAAATTCGGCGAATGTATTCGGGCGTTGTGCCGCAACATCCACCGACGATATTCACCCAACCATTTTCGGCGAAATCGCCCACCCAGCGCGCGACTTCCTCGGGCGACGAATCGAAACCGCCCATCCCGTCGGGCATGCCGGCATTGGGATAGCAACTGATGTAGCGGTCGGAGATTTTCGAGAGCGTCTCAATATACGGCCGCATTTGCGCCGGACCGAGCGCGCAGTTGAGGCCGATGCTCATCGCATCGAAATGCGAAAGCGACGTCCAGAACGCTTCGATGGACTGCGCGCCAAGCGTTTTGCCCCCCTCGAAAATCGTCCCGGAAACCATCACCGGCAGGCGCACGCCCGTTTCATCGAACGACCGGTTGATGGCGAACAGGCACGCCTTCATGTTCAGCGTGTCGAACGATGTTTCGGGCAGCAGAATATCGACACCGCCTGCGATCAGCCCGCGAATTTGAGTGCAGTATGAGTCCACCATCTGGGCGAACGAATGTGATCGTCGCCCCGGTTCCTCGTTGCCGCACATCGAGAGCATGACTTTCGTCGGCCCAATACTGCCGGCGACGAAGCGTGGTTTGTCGGGATCGATCGCCGTGAACTCGTCGGCCGCACGCCTGGCAATTTCGGCGGCGGTTTGGTTGATCTCGTGCGTGAACTCATCAAGCCCGAACTCTTCGAGCGAAATCACATTGGCGTTGAACGTATCGGTCTCAATGATATCTGCGCCGGCGTCGAGATACTCCCGATGGATGCTCTCGATCAACTCGGGCTGGGTGAGTACCAGCACGTCGTTGGCGTTCTTCAGATCAATCGCATGGTCTTTGAACCGCTGGCCGCGGTAGTCGGCTTCGGTCGGACCGGCCGCCATGACCATCGTTCCCATCGCGCCGTCGAGCACGAGAATTCGTTGGGCTAACTGGTCATCGAGCATTTCGCGGGTTGTCGGTTCGGCGACAAGGGGCATGGAAAAATCACTCTTTACAGCGTTGAGGAAAACTCATTTAGTCGGCCCGCTTGCGGTTTCGCGACACCGGTTCGTCTCATCGTTCGCTAAACCGCAAGCGACGTTCGTCGGCTTCACGCACATTCGGATTGTGCGCGTTTGAAACCGAGCGCGTCGAGAATCCGTTCACAGGCTCGCGAGCGGTTCAAAGCATAAAAGTGAATGCCCGGTACGCCCTCGTCCATCAATTGGCGGCATTGCTGAATCGCGTGTTCCACGCCAATTTCAAACTGTGCTTCTTTGTCGTCTTGTGCCGCTTCGAGTTGGGCCGACAAGTCGTCGGGAACTTCCGCCCCGCACATCGCCGCAATCCGTTGGATTCGCGAGAAATTCGTAATCGGCATGATTCCCGGTATCAACGGGACTTCGATGCCCGTCTGTTTGCATTGTTCGCGGAAGCGCAGGAATTTCTCGTTGACGTAGAACAACTGAGTGTAGACGGCATCGGCACCGGCATCGACTTTTCGTTTCAGGTTTGCCAAATCGGTGGCGGCATCGGGCGCTTCCTGATGCTTCTCGGGATAGCCGGCAACGCCAATGCCCATCTCCGGACACTCGCGGCGAATCAGTTCCACGAGTTCGTTGGCGTGTTGCAGCCCGCCCTCAACAGCTTCGAATGTTTCTTGTCCCTGCGGCGGATCGCCACGGAGAGCCATAATGTTGCGGATGCCGTTGTCGCCGGCCAACCGTAGCCATTCGCGTAATTCATCCACCGTCGAACCGACACAGGTGAAGTGCGAGGTGGCCGAAATGCCGAGCGAATCCTGAATCTCGGCACACCATTCCACCGTGCGGTGCTGTGTGGTACCGCCGGCTCCGTAGGTGCAGGAAATGAACGCTGGTCGATAGACCGACAGCCGCTTCAACGACTGCCGTAGCGATTCATCGCCAGCCTCCGTTTTGGGCGGAAAGATCTCGATCGACAGTCCGAATTGCGACCGGCGGTAAACGTCCCGGATGCGCATGGCGATTTCCTCAAAAGCCGTTTGCTAAAGTGTTTGCCATATCCGCAGCCGTGACCTGCGTGGGTGTCCAGAATACGTAAGATACGCTTTCTCGACAAGATAGCCTGTGATTGCAAACCTGCAGATTGAGCAAGCAAAAGGTGGAACGCAGTTGTCGTATCAACCCTTGCTTGCGCTGCGGGCTGGTTTTCTGTGTCACGCCGCCTTGCGCAGCTGTTCTGTTGCAGTTGTTGTTTCAGTCGCGCCAAGTCCGGCCGCGTCGCGGAGGTCGGCGGCTTTGTCGGTCGATTCCCAATTGAAATCTTCGTCGTCGCGGCCGAAATGTCCGCCCCATGCCGTCTTGCGGAAGATCGGGCGACGCAGGTCGAGATGTTCGATAATTCCCCGCGGTGTCAGCGGGAAGTGCTCACGAACCAGTTCGCTGATGCGATCTTCCGGAATGCAGGCGGTCCCGTTGGTTTCGACGTGGACACTTACGGGGTCGGCCACACCGATTGCATAGGCCAACTGGATTTCGCATTCGTCGGCCAAACCGGCAGAGACAATGTTCTTCGCCACATAACGAGCCATGTACGCGGCCGAGCGATCGACCTTGGTTGCGTCTTTGCCGCTGAAGGCACCGCCGCCATGTCGACCCCATCCGCCGTAGGTATCGACGATGATCTTACGTCCGGTCAGGCCGGTGTCGCCATGCGGACCGCCGACAACAAAGCGTCCGGTCGGGTTGACGTGATACTGCGTCGAATCGCTCAACAGATGGCTGGGAACCGTCTGCTGAATGACTTCGGGAATTACCCAGTCGGCAATTTGTTGCTGTGAGACTTCCGGCGCGTGTTGCGTTGAAACCACCACGGCCGACACTCCGACGGGCGTCGATCCGTCGTACTCGACGGTGACCTGACTTTTGCTATCGGGCCGCAGCCAACCGACTGCTTCCTGTTGCCGCAGTTCAGTCAACTTGTTGAGAATACGGTGCGAGAGCGCGATCGGCAACGGCATCAATTCAGGTGTTTGGTTGCAGGCGTAGCCGAACATCAAACCCTGATCGCCGGCCCCTTCGCGATCGACGCCCTGAGCGATGTCGCCGCTTTGTGTGTGCAGTGAAAGGAAGATGCGGCAGGCATCGGCATTAAAACCAATGTCGTCGCTGGTGTAGCCGATGTCAGACAGAATGTCGCGAATGACTTTCTGGTGATCGATGCTCGCCTGTGTGGTCACTTCGCCGGAGAGCACCACCAGATCGGTTGTGCAAAGTGTTTCGCAGGCGACGCGCGAGAGCGGGTCTTGTTCCAACAGGGCGTCGAGAATTCCGTCTGAAACCTGATCCGATACCTTATCGGGATGCCCCATGCTGACCGATTCACTGGTGAAGAAATAGCGCCCCATTGTGTGCCTCCCTGCGAAATGAATGTTTGCTGTTTGCGCTCTGCGAATCCGCACGGAACGGGCGAATGGCCGCGGCGCGGCGGGGGATTCTATTTAGATCGCGTCATTCCTCCAACAGCAATCCCGTTTCCCAAGCGAATTCAAGGTTGTCGAAGCGGCAGCGACTACCTATCTTAATGGCGCGAGCGGTTTTCGACGCCCGCAAAGGTGTCCGTATGCACACAGAACCCAGCCGGTTGATGTGCCGGTTTCAGGGAAATTGCTCCCACGAAATTTGATCCCCACAGAAGTTGAGGAACAGAGATGTCTACGATGACGACGTTCGATTTTAAGGTCAAAGATTTGTCGCTGGCCGAGTGGGGACGAAAAGAACTCGACTTGGCCGAAAGAGAAATGCCGGGCCTGATGGCCTGCCGCGAAGAATACGGATCGAGCAAACCGTTGGCCGGTCAGCGGATTATGGGTTCGCTTCACATGACCGTGCAGACGGCCGTGTTGATTGAAACGCTGACGGAACTGGGAGCCGACGTCCGCTGGTGCTCGTGCAATATTTTCAGCACGCAGGATCACGCGGCCGCTGCCATCGTCGTGGGGAAAGGCGGAACCCCCGACGACCCGCGCGGCATTCCGGTCTTCGCCTGGAAGGGTGAGTCTCTCGAAGAGTACTGGTGGTGTACGCAACAGGCGCTGAACTTCGGCGATGGCGAAGGGCCTACGCAAATTGTCGATGACGGCGGCGATGCCACGCTGCTCATTCACAACGGATACAAGTACGAAAACGAAGGCGCAGTGCCAGGACCGGAAACCGCCGACAACGAGGAGTTCGAGGAAATCCTCAAACTGCTCGGTAGCTGTTTCGACGAAGACCCGCAGCGTTGGCATAAGGTGGCTGCTGCCTGTCAGGGCGTTAGCGAAGAAACAACCACCGGTGTGCATCGGTTGTATGAAATGGAACGCAACGGCTCGCTGCTGTTCCCCGCCATCAACGTCAACGACTCCGTCACCAAGAGCAAGTTCGACAATCTCTACGGCTGTCGGCATTCGCTCATCGACGGATTGTTCCGCGCCAGCGACGTGATGGTCTCGGGCAAGGTGGCCGTTGTTTGCGGTTACGGCGATGTCGGCAAAGGCTGTGCTCAATCGCTCAAAGGACAGGGAGCGCGGGTCATCATCACCGAGATCGATCCGATTTGCGCACTGCAGGCAGCGATGGAAGGGTATGAAGTACTGACCCTGGAAGACACGCTCTCGTATGCCGACATCTACATCACCACTACCGGCAACAAGGACATCATTGTAGCCGCGCACATGGCCGGCATGAAAGACGGTGCGATCGTCGGAAACATCGGCCACTTCGACAACGAAATCGACATGGCCGGCCTGAAGGCAACGCCCGGCATCAAGCACACGAACATCAAACCGCAGTACGACATGTGGACCTACGAGGACGGCCACAGCGTTCTCATTCTGGCTGAAGGCCGTCTGCTCAATTTGGGTTGTGCGACGGGACATCCCAGTTTCGTGATGTCGAACAGTTTCACCAACCAGTCGATCGCGCAGGTGGAATTGGCCCAGAACCAGGACGCCTACGACAACAAGGTCTACACGCTACCCAAGCACCTCGACGAAAAGGTCGCCCGCCTGCATCTGGATAAGCTCGGCGTCAAACTATCGACGTTGAGCCAGGATCAGGCCGACTATCTCGGTATCCCGGTCGAAGGGCCGTACAAGCCGGAGTACTACCGGTACTAAGCCGGTCGAGAGTCGAGGGACAAGAGTCAAGAGCAAGAGACCAATAGCCCGCGGGTGGCAACGCCCGCGGGCTATTTTCGTTGCCGTGGTTGGCGGGCTTGTTGTGATGCCGTCGCCTGGCCGTTTACAATCGAATGCAACGAGTAACTCTTTCGCAACGTCGCGACCACACATATTTCTTCAAGGCAAGAATCGATGAATCACAATTCCAACCGACGCCAGTTTCTCAACTCATCCCTCGGTATCGCTGCCGGTTTGGCTGTCGGCGGGCCGTTGTCGTCGTTCGTTTATTCAGCCGACGATAAGAAAAAACCGCTCTACAAAATCTCCTGCACCGAATACTCGCTGCATCGGATGATCGCCAAAAAGGAGCTGGACAATCTCGATTACGCCGCATTCATTCGCAAGACGTTTGACCTCGACGGCGTTGAATACTGGAACAAACCATTTTTCACCAAGGCCGAAGACAAGAACTACATCACCGACATGCGCAAACGGGCCGACGATGTTGGAGTTGCCGGGACGGTAATTCTGATCGATAGCGAAGGCAACCTCGGCGACCCGGACGAAGCGAAGCGGATCGACGCTGTCAATCGCCACAAGAAATGGGTCGTCTGTGCGAAGCAACTCGGTTGTCATTCCATTCGCGTCAATGCGCGTTCCAAAGGAACCTACGAAGAGCAACAGAAGTTGGCCGCCGACGGTTTACGACGTCTCTCCGAATTTGCCAAGCCGCTCGAAATGGGCGTCATCGTCGAAAACCACGGCGGAAACTCATCCAACGGAAAATGGTTGGCCGACGTGATGAAAATGGTCGATCTGCCGAATTGCGGCACCCTGCCCGACTTCGGAAACTTCGGCGACTACGACCGTTATAAAGGGACGCGGGAGTTGATGCCGTTCGCCAAATCGGTCAGCGCGAAAGCTCATGAATTCGACAAGGACGGCAACGAAACCAAAACCGATTTCTACAAGATCATGAAGATCGTCGTGGATGCCGGCTATCGTGGTTACGTCGGCATTGAGTTCGAAGGCGGCACGATTCCCGAAGTCGAAGGCGTGAAACTGACCAAGGCACTGCTCGAACGCGTGCGGGAGCGGCTGACGAAATCAACGTAGGCGCAAGGGTGCATGTGCAGAGTGTTCGATGCCACAGCGATAGTAGATCTTGGGGCTGCGCTCTCAATACGTCACTTCGATCCCAGGCACCCGTCTGCGAAATCGAGAAACTGACCATCTCCGGTTTCGGCCCGTTGTTTTGAAGCGCACGCCATAGTTGGTTACAGTAGCAGGCGTAAACTGCAGCCAGATTCTGCCACATGAAGGGGCCAGCTATGTTGCCGAGAGTCCGTCCACGCTTCCGCGCAGTGATATCGATTGCGTCTTTGTTGATCGTCACGGTCACAGCGACCAACACGGCCTGCGCGGCTGATCCACTTCCCGGCACCAAATTGCTGACGATTGCAGAGCCGCTCGACGAGGTGATGGTTTCGGGAATCGACCGTTTTGCGTTGCGGGAATTGGATGACGCACCGAATCGCCGCGGCCTGATGTGGAAACGCGATTACAGCAGTGTGTCGGCCTACCTGAAAAGCGTCGCTCCCAACCGCGGGCGGTTGCGAACCATCATCGGCGCTGTCGATCAGCGCATGGCGGGAACCGGCGTCAACGTGGTGGCACCGGAAGGCACATTCGAAGGGATGAAGTCGACCTCGCAGTTTGCCTACGGCATGGCTCGATGGCAGGTGCTCGATGGCGTCACCGCAGAGGGACTGCTGCTTTTGCCTCAGGGAACGGGAAAAACCAAAGCCTTAGTGGTCGCGCTTCCCGATGCCGACTGGACCCCGGAAATGTTCTGCGGTTTGACCGAGGGCGTCACCCCGCAGGCACAGCTTGCCCGTCGGCTTGCCAGCAATGGGTGTGCCGTGCTGGTACCGACACTCATCAGCCGAAGCGATGAATTCTCAGGCAATCCGCTGGTTTCCTACACCAATCAGCCGCACCGCGAATTCGTCTACCGCATGGCATTCGAAATGGGCCGGCACGTCATCGGCTACGAAGTGCAAAAGGTGCTCTCGGCCGTCGACTATTTTGCACGGCGAAATCAATCAACGGGCGACGACCTGCCGATTGGCGTGGTCGGTGTTGGTGAAGGTGGACTGATTGCGTTACACAGTGCAGCCGTTGATTCCCGCATCGATGCGTCGCTGGTTTGCGGCTACTTTCAAAAACGCGAAGGAGTCTGGGAAGAACCAATCTATCGCAACGTTTGGAGTCAACTGACGGAATTCGGCGATGCGGAAATCGCCAGCCTGATCGCGCCGCGTCCGTTGATCATCGAAGCGTGTGCCGTGCCGGAGGTTGCCGGTCCACCCGCAACGCGCGCGGGTCGCCGTAGTGGTGCCGCTCCCGGAAAGATCGAAATCTGCACACTGGGCATGGTCCGCAGCGAATTCGATCGCGCGGAAGTGCATTATGACAAGCTGAAAGCCGGCGACAGTCTTACCCTGGTAGCCAGCGGTGAAGGAAACAGCCCGGCCGGAACAGCCCAAAGCCTGTCGGCTTTTCTGTCGGCGCTCGGAATCGAAGAAGCACTGCAGAACCCCACCGGGCCGCCGAAAGAGGATGGCGAACGGAAACTCACCGATGCCAACGCGCGCCAGAAACGGCAGATCGATGAATTGGTCCAGTTCACACAGAATCTCATGCATCGCAGCGACAAATACCGCGCCAACTTCTGGGCGAAGGCCGATCGCTCGTCGGTCGAAAACTGGGTCAAGACATCGGGTTCGTATCGCGATCACGTCTACAAGGAAATGATCGGCAAACTGCCCAAGCCAACCATGCCGCTGAATGTCCGCACCCGGCAAATCATTGACGAGCCGGAATACGCCGGTTACGAAGTGGTGATCGATGTCTATCGCGACGTCATCGCGTCGGGCATTCTGCTGTTGCCGAAGGACTTGAAGAAAGGAGAGAAGCGACCGGTCGTCGTCTGCCAACACGGGTTGGAAGGGACGCCGATGGACACCATCACCACAAAAGATCCGGGACACCGCTATTACAAATCGTTCAGCGCCGAGTTGTGCAAGCGCGGGTTCATCACCTACGCACCGCAGAATCCGTATCGCGGCCGCGACCTCTTCCGCACGCTGCAGCGAAAGAGCAATCCCATGAAACGCTCGCTGTACAGCTACATCATTCCACAACACGAACGCACGCTGGAGTGGCTTGCTTCGTTGCCGAATGTCGATAAGGACCGAATTGGCTTTTACGGTCTCTCCTACGGCGGGAAAACTGCGGTGCGAGTGCCGCCGTTCGTCGATGGTTACGCCCTCTCGATCTGCTCGGCCGACTTCGACGAATGGGTTCTCAAAATCACCTCAAACATCGACCGCTACAGTTACCTCTTCACCGGCGAGTACGAAATCTTCGAATGGAACATGGGGCACGTTGCCAACTATGCCGAATTGTCGAACCTGATGACGCCACGACCGTTCATGGTCGAGCGCGGCCACAACGACGGCGTCGCACCGGACGAATGGGTCGCCTGGGAATTCGCCAAGGTCTTTCGCCACTACGATCAAATGGGAATCGGCGATCGCGCCGAGATCGAATTCTTCGACGGCCCGCATACGATCAACGGCAAGGGAACCTACGATTTCCTACACCGGCACCTGAAATGGCCCAAACGAAAATAAGACAGTCGAACGTCGCTTGCGGTTTAGCCGCTGTTTGACTGTGGACGGTGCGCTAAACCGCAAGCGAACCTTCTACAACTCGTGTCTCTTGAACCAATGGAGAACCGCTATGTCACTTCAGAAAACCACGCGATCATTCGTGTTGGGACTCGTTGCCTTCGGTTGTCTGCTCTCGGTGGCATCGGCTCACTATCTGTGGATCACCATCGACAAGAAGACCGGCGAAAACGGTACCACCAACATTTACTTTGAAGGCGGCCCCGGTCCCGGTGACGGCCATTATCTCGATCCGTTCATCGAGCGCGGCACCACCTGGATTCGCACAATCGACACGCCCAAGTCGGCCGTCCTCAAGGTCACAGAAACCAAGAAGCCCGGCAAGCGCTGGCTGTCGGCCGAGCTTCCCGTTGCCGCGCCGCGAGTTATCGACAGCTACGCGATGTGGGGCGTCTATACCTACGGCAAAACCGAAGTGTTGTTGCACTATTATTCGAAGAACGTCGACGTCTCAACGGCGGCCGAGATGAACAAGATCGCCCGCTCCGACAAACTCACATTCGATGTCGCCCCCAGCATCGACGGCGAAACCGTCACCTGTCAGGCAACCTGGAAAGGCAAGCCGGCCCCCAACTGCAAGATCAACATTCGCGGCCCGAAGAAGTTCAACGTGAACCTCTCAACCGACGAAGGCGGTCGCATCACCTTCACCGCGAAGGACAAAGGCGTCTATCGCGTTTCAACAAAGTTTGAAGAAAACGAGTCCGGCACCCAAGACGACAAGAAATACGACCTCCGCCGCCACCACTTCCGCATGCTGATGACGCTGCCGCTGGCGGATTAGTCAAACGCAAAGTCCCGGCTTGCGGTTTCGCAGCTGTGAAAGGTTCGCTAAACCGCAAGCGGCGTTCGGTCGTCGAGCGCGGTTTCCTTCTCCGCCGCGACGGCGCCCCAGCTGATTACGAAATCAACCACGAATGGTCCAAGTCGGTTCTGGTCGATTCTGTAATTCGTCACGCCGGCTTCGGCGAGCAGGCGTTTGACGTGGCCGCGCGATAGCAGATGCATGTAATCGCCTGCCGCCCAGTTGAGGCCGACGAGCCGCAGGTAGGAATCGAACAGCGATTTCGGCAAGTAATGTAGCAGCGGTGTTCGCGTATGGACCTCGACTGGGAAGAACCGGTTGGGCGTGGTGACGTAGGCCGACTTCGAGACGCGGTTGATTTCCGAGAGGAATTTCAGTTGCCGATCGTGATCGCCGACGTGTTCGACGACGGCATTCGACCAGCAGACGTCGAACTCGTTGTCTTCAAACGGAAAATCGCTGCCGTCGTATTGCACAACATTGACCGCCGGATACCGTTCGCGAAACGCTTCGGGCGGGTCGATGCCCAACGCGGTGATCTGTTCGGGCCAGCGGTAGTGTTTCTCCAGAAAGTTGTCGGTCGTGCTGTACTCCTCGGCACTGTAACCCACGTCGAGAATTCGCATGTCGGACGTCGGTTGGAACCGGTCGAGAAAACGCCGCCATTTACGGCGACGATTGAACGCGGAGACACGATAGGCAAGCGACATCGATAGACCTCACAACGGGGGAACGGCACTAACCGGCGAAAATGCCCGGCAGGTGATCACCCAAGGTGCAAACCGCGTACCATTGATCTTCGTCAGCGACATAAGAACATCGCTTGCGGTTTAGCGGGCGAAAAGGCGCGCAACCGCCGTGAAACCGCAAGCGGACGCTCAGCGCAAAAACACAACAACGTGGCGAAAACGCAACATGCGGCCTGGCGTCAGCCGACGAGACCATCGGCACGCAGCAAGTCGATTGCGCCGGCGAATGCCGACACCGTGCGCTCGACGTCGTCGTTGGAATGCGCCAACGTCGTCGAACCGGCCCAGCCCATCCAATCGACGCCACCCAACAGCAACGCGCACCGCAAGGGATGCGAGAGCGCAGCGGGGAATTTGCGGTCGAGACGGGCGGGATCGTTGCCGTAGGGAACAAACTCGTCACCGTCGGGCCGCGGGCCATCGTACTCGGGAAGAATCTTCACAGCCGAAAATCGGCCGTAGGCAACCCAATCGATACCCTTCTGCTGGAACAGCGCGTTGAGTTCCCCGCGCAGTTTGGCGGCGATCGCGTTCGCTTGACGGCACGGCTCGCCGGTTGAAACGACTTCCAACGCCGCAGCGCCGGCTGCGGCCGAGAGCGGGTTGCCGTTGTAGGTGCCGGGGTGTTTCATCTTCTGACCATGCGAATTGCCGAACGCCAATGCATCCAGCACGTCGGCCCGCCCGGTCAAGCAACCACCGGGCAAACCGCCCGCGAGCACCTTCGCCAGTGTGGTCATGTCGGGAACGATATCGCAAACTTCCTGGTATCCCCCCGGTGCCACGCGGAAGCCGGTAATCACTTCGTCGAGGATGAACAGCACGCCTTTGTCGCGGGTGAGTTGCCTTAGCTGCTGCAGGAATTCGACTTCCGCCGGAACCACGCCCCACCGCATACCGTTGCCTTCATGAATGACGCAGCAGGGATCGTGTTCGTCGATGGCGCGAGCGACCGCTTCGATGTCGTTGGTTGGAACGAGGACCACGTCGCCGACAACGCCGTCGGTCAAACCGGGCAGCGAATATCCACCGGCCTCTTCGGGCGGTTCGTTGCCGGGCGTCAACAGGTCGTGCCAACCGTGGAAGTGGCCGGCAAATTTGATGACCTTCTGTTTGCCGCTGACGATCCGCGCGACCCGCAGCCCCATCAGCGTGGCTTCGGTGCCGCTGTTGGTGAACCGCATTTGTTCGGCCGAGGGAACCAGCTTGCGGACCCATTCGCCCCAGATCAGTTCGAGTTCGTGGCAGGCTCCCGGATGAGTCGATCGCGCCGCCTGCTGCTGCACCGCATCGACAACCGCCGGGTGACTGTGTCCCAGCAACATCGCCCCGTGCCCGACCCAGTAATCGATAATCTCACTGCCATCGACGTCGTACTTCTTCGACCCCAACGCCTTTTCAACGTACACCGGGAACGGCTGCAGATACCGGCCGTCGTGCGTCACCCCACTGGGAAACAGCGACACGCCCCGCTCGTACAGCTTGGCCGACGTGGGGAACTTTTCGCGGTAGGCGGTTTCGATCTGTTGTGAGATAACCTGACTCATGCGGGTGACTCCGTAGTTGTTTGTCGAACGATTTGACGCAAAGACGCAAAGTTTCGCAGAGACGGAAAAGGTGGTTCCAGCACAATTACGATGGGGCGTTCTCCATCGCCTGTGTCAATTCATTGCGGGCCTTGCTGTTTGCTGCTCGAAATTGCCGACCAGATTTGAAAAACCGCGTTAACACCGTTGGGACGACCACAATTGCCAGTCCCAACGCTGCGCCAACAACAGCATAGAGGACAATGAGAAGATCGTAAGTTCCACCTTCATGGAAAAAAGATACAACGATCGTCTCTCCGAGATCATCGACGTCGTTCAACATTGTTTGCACATGCCGCCGCCCAGCAATCCAGCCAGCCATTGCTCCGCCGGTAACCGCGACGATGAGCAACATCGTTGAAAGGCATTGGCGACGGCGATTTGCTGGCGGTGACGGCACTGACTCTCTCCCGTCTTTGCGGACCCTCTGCGTCATTGCGTCAGATCCTTAGTCCCTCGGTCAACACCTACTTCTTCTTCGCTGGGATGTTGAAGTCGCCGGCGAGGTTTCGCCAGTAGGAGTGGACGTGGTTGGCATCGTTCTGGGTGTTGTTGTACTCGATGAGAAACGTGGGACCTTGCACGCGGTAGTAGTGGCGTTTGTGTTGTTCCGCATCGCCCCACCAGGCAAAGTAAACGTTTTCCAATCCCGCTTTATCGAGATCGGCCCGGCGTTCCTTTTCGACCGAAGCCGGCATGTTCTGCAAATATTCGCTCAGCAGTTCGGCCATCAGTTTCTTTTGGGCGCCGCTCATTTTGGAAACCGGCAGACCAACCGGGGCGGTGGCGTCGGCTTGGGTGACGTTGGCGCCGCGGAGATCGTTGGGGGCTTCCTTACTGAGCCAGGCGATCGATTCCTGTTCGGGCGAGCAGAGTTTGAGAATCTGCCGGGCCAAATCTTCTTCGGGGGCCAACACTCGCAGTGTGCGGCCGATGCCGGCGTCGATGGTGCCGGGATTCGCGCCGAAGAACTCCGGCGTGGTCGAGACGATCTTGCCATCCTGCACAACATAGTTGAGCGAAATGTGATGCCCTTCCACCCGCCAGCCCCAGGTTCCTGTCGAGGCGGGTGTGCCGAAGACGCTGAGGTAGTATTTCTTGGGATGTCGCCGTTCGCGTCGCTCTTCGCGGGTGCCTTTGGTTTCGAGAATGAAGAGCACTTCTTCCAGGCTCATCACGCGGACGGTTTGATCGTAGCCGGACTCCGAGAGTCCGCTGGCAATAAACGCCTCGGCCGACTTGAGCGCCTTCCCTTCCAAATCGCGGAGCGGCAGTCCTTTGCGTGGTCGGGGAATGTAGTGCCAGTTGAGCCGTTCTTTGTCGTTGTAGGCAAAGGTGGCCTGTTTGCGTTGCGCGTCGGTGAGTGTTTCGAGAAACGCGTTGGCGGCTTGGGTCATCGCCGTGCCGGTTTCCGATTTGGGCGGTTCCTGCGAGCGGGCGATTAACAGCGCGACCGACGAAGAGACGACGATCGTGGCGAGGAGAATACGTTTGGCGTACATGGTGTGCCTCTGGGGTGCGAATGAGAAATCGATGTGCAATCGATCATACCAGAGGCCGCCGCGAAAAACAGCAAACCGGGCGTTGAGCGTCGATGGCGCGCGGTCGTCGTTCTCGGTTCGTGGTCGCTGTAGGGCGGTTGTTTTTAACGCAAAGAGGCAAAGGCCGCAGAGAGATCGCAAAGAATGTGGAGGGCGACCGGAAATTCACGGCTTCAAAAATATCCGGCACCGCCTCCCGTGCTGCGATAATATCCGAACTGCTGCAGGAATCGTTCAATCTGCTTGTGGACTTTCGGAGTGTGGCGAATGACCAGCGTTTCACCGACCTTCTGGATGCTATGCGTCTTCTTCTTGTCACCCCAGCTATCGGCGGCGACATACTTTGGCACCGCCGTCAGCAGATCATCGACGAGCTTCATCCCCTTGAGGTTGTAGACACGTGTGACAACGGCATTCGGATCACGTTTCGGGCGGTCGGTCTTCGGCTGCGCGGCCATCGTTGTCCGCATATCGGCGAGAAGTTGGGCAACTTCCTGATGAACCCTGTGCGTCTGCCGAATCGCCAGCGCTCCAAGCATTTCGGCTTCGTTGACTGTCCCGCCAGTGCCGTCTATTTCGCCCCACGGGCCGCTCGTCTCCTGCTGAATCACTTGAATCAACGAATCATAGTCGCCATCCGGTCCAGCGATATCGTGGACATCGTACAATGCCGTGTTCAGAGTTTCTTCGGCATCAATTTCCGTCGTGACCCAGAGCGCCCCCTCGGAAACGTAATAGGTCAGTCCCATCGGTTCGAGCAACAGGTGCAGAACGGAACAGCACGAAACGTCATTCAAAGTGAGTGAAAATGGTTCGTCGAGCGCGATCCCTTCCTCTTCAAGCGCTGTTGCGATTATCCGAATGCGAATCTTGTGGCGTTCTGCAAGATCAGCGGCTACTGCTGAAAACGGTTCGTCGAGATACTCGACAGAAGTTGGTTTCTTCAACGCCACATGAATCTGTGCGTCTTCGCTGTGCGGATACGATTCCGGCCGTACAGGAAGTGACGAGCGCTTCGCGTGGCCGGATTCCACAGCATGCAGCGTTTTGAAAAGCGCTGTGATTTCCCGTTGGACGCTTGTCGTCTGACGGACGATGACCATGCCATTCAGGAACGACATCGTCCCACTAGCCCCTCCGTCATCGGGCCAAACGCCACTCGTTGCATTTGCGATGAGCGCATACAACGAGTCTTCTCCTTCGGCGTCTTCCTGATGCCGAAGATATTTATGTGCATCATATGTCTGTGTAAACACCTCTTCCTCTGCGTCAATTTCCGTCGTTACGTTCAAGGTTTCATCATCAATCATCCACGTCAGCCCGAGTGGTTCCAGCGTCCAGTTGAGGGCGTGTTCGATGGTCACGCTGTGCAGGCGGTCGTATATCGGTTCGTCGGGGGCGATGCCTTCTTCGCTGAGGGCGATTTCATTGATCCAGACGGGGAACTCGCCTTTCTCGGCGACGAGCTGAACAAACTCCTGCAACGCCATGCCATCCGGCGTTAGGTCGATCTTCGTTTGCATCGCGCTGCGGATTTTCTGCTCGGCGGCGCGGGACAGATCGACCAGTGTGGGCGGCCCCTTTCTCGGTGGCGCGGGCGGCTGATCGTTGGGTTGCTTCTCGGCATCTGTGTCGGTGGATTGATCGCCGTCGGCCGCCGGTGTGGATGCTCGATTGTTTCGATGGTCACATCCGGAAAACGCCAGTAGGCCGAGCGCTACCAGACAGGTTCCCAGCAGAACGGATTTCGACAACATCGACATGAAAAACTCCCGGTGGCAAAAAGGACTGGTCGCGTCTCTTTCCAGCATACCAACCGGCGGAGTTTGCGATATAGAATTTTGGGAAATCTGTGAACGGTGGCGGGTTGTTCGATCCCTCGGGGCGCAGCCCGAGGGCTTTTAGTGGTGATACAATCGATTCCGGCGGCGGAACCAGAGGACACCGGCGGCGGCGGCCGTGGCAAGAATCGCGAGTGCCCAGGGCCACCAGCGGTTCTGGGTTGGGGCGGCGTTGATTTGTTCCAGCGCCTTGCCTGCGGCGGCACGGACATACGGGCGGTCGTCCGTCTTCTGCGCTTTCGCAAGGGCGGTTCTGGCCGGTAGGGCGGCTGCTCCTACATTGCCGAGCGCTTGGGCGGCCGCTTGGCGAACCTGCGGGCTCTTGTCATCCATCGCCTGGATGAGAACTCGAAGAGATCGGTCGTGGCCTACCCCCGATCTTTGTACCACCCTCAGTGAGAGAATCGGGGTTCAGGTAACACGTTCTGTTCAACAGGGCGCAGCGTAGCGAAGTCCTGTTGAACAGAACGGGCCGCATATGCGGCGGGGGTCTCGTAGTCCAA
>JABISG010000140.1 GCA_018699955.1 Planctomycetaceae bacterium
ACGCCAGTGGCACCCGACCATTCTTTCTGGTGACCACACTAGAATACCTCTGACGACGGTTCATGGCAGCATTGCGGAAAAACGCTGAACCCCCAATAATGCGTGCAGATCGGCTTGCGCATCATTCGGAAAGATCTCCGCCGGTCGGCGTTCGCATTTTCAGCAAACAAAGAAGTGGAAAAACCATGACTTGCTACAAAGACAATTCGGAATCAATCGGCAACACACCGCTCATCCGCATCAACCGTTTGACCGAAGGTCTCAAAGCAACGGTTCTTGCAAAGATTGAAGGACGCAATCCCGCTTACAGCGTCAAATGCCGAATCGGTGCCAACATGATTTGGGACGCCGAACAACGCGGCGTACTCAAACCGGGAATGCAAGTCGTCGAGCCGACCAGCGGCAACACGGGAATCGCGTTGGCGTATGTTTGTGCCGCTCGTGGTTACCCGCTGACGCTCACCATGCCCGACACCATGTCGGGCGAACGACGGCTGATGTTGCGTGCGTTCGGTGCCACGCTGATCCTCACGCCGGGCGCCGAAGGCATGAAAGGGGCGATCAACAAGGCGGCTGAGATCGCCGAAGACTCGAACTTCTACATGCCGCAGCAGTTCGAGAATCCCGCCAACCCCGAGGTTCACGTTAAGACAACCGGACCGGAGATCTGGAACGACACCGACGGCAAGGTCGATATTCTCGTCTCCGGCGTCGGCACCGGCGGCACCATCACGGGTGTCTCACGGTTCATCAAGCAGGACAAGGGACACCCTTTGCACTCCATCGCAGTTGAACCGACCGGCAGCCCGATTCTCTCCGGCGGTAGCCCCGGCAAACATAAAATCCAGGGCATCGGTGCCGGCTTCAAGCCTGCTATTCTGGACATGGATCTGGTCGATGAAGTGGTGCAGGTTGGCGATGACGACGCATTCGCAATGGCGCCGCGCCTCGCCCAGGAAGAAGGCATCACCTGTGGCATCAGTAGCGGAGCCGCCATGGTCGCCGCACTCGAAGTCGCCGCCCGCCCCGAGAGCGAAGGCAAAACAATCGTTGTCATTCTTCCCGACAGCGGCGAACGATACCTCTCCACACCGCTGTTCGATTACGCACGCGACTAACATAAACGAAGAATAACGTAACCACTCGGCATCCCGGTTGCTTTCAGCAGCCGGGATGCTTTTGTTATTGAGAGGCGGTTGACGTGGCGTCATTTGCCCGAAACGTCGTACACAACCAGCGTTCCCTGATCGCGGATGTATAAACGGCCATTGGCGACCACCGGGTGTGCCCAGCTTGGCTTATTCGATTTCAGCGTAGGGAAACGGCCTTTTTCGACGTACTCTTTTGCAGTCGATTCGACCAATGCCATTTCGTTCCGTTCGCCCAGACAATACAGGTGGCCGTCGGCGAAGCAGAGCGAGCCTTTGCGGACGCTGCGATTTCTCCAGGCGATGTCGCCGGTTTTGAAGTCCATGCAGATCAGTCCGCCACTGCCAAAGCCGTACATCATGCCGTCGACCATTACGATTCCGCCGTGGTGATTGGCCATCGACCGTTCAAAGTAGACCTCTTCAGCAGTGAATTTGTCGCCGTCGAGCGACAGTTTGACCAAGCCGCCGCCGGTGCCGTAAGCCGATGAAGTGAAGACGTAGTCACCCGAGCAAATGGGCGTGCACACGTTGGCGGTGCCGTTGGCCGATTTGGAGTAGTCCCACAGCAAGTCGCCGGTCTTCGCATCCAGTCCTACCACCCGTTTGCTGGTAAACTGTATGCACTGCCGCACGCCTTGCACGACGGCGACGATGGCGGAGGAATAATGGGCGCGATCCTTGACGTCGGTACTGCGCCAGATGACTTCTCCGGTGAGCTTGTTCAGCGCGGCCACCGCGCCGTCGGCACCACCCGGCGTGACAATCAGTTTGTCGCCATCGACGAGCGGGCTTTCGCAGAATCCCCAACCCGGCGGTCGCTTGCCGCCGTTGAGATCATCGAGCAGATGCAGACTCCAAACCACTTTTCCCGTGCCAGCTTCGAGGCAGGTGAGCGAACCGTCGCCGTTTTCGGCATACAGCAGTTTATCATCGACGGTCACCGTACCCCGCGCTCCGTTACCCGATCCGTGCTTGTATTCACGGCTGGACTTGGGATGCTTGACCGACCACAGCAGTTTGCCATCCTTTTCATTCAGGCAGAGAATTCGCGATTCGCCATCAACATTTCCCTGTGTGAAAACGCGACCATCGGCCACCGAAACGGCCGAATAGGCGGCTCCGACGTTGTCAACCTTCCAAACCACAGCTGGCCCGTCTTCGGGCCACTCTTTGAGCAGCCCGGTCTCCGCCGACTTGCCGTCGCGATTTGGTCCGCGCCACTGTGGGTAATCACCCGGCTTCGCCGCCGAGACAATGACCGCTGCGGTCGAGACAATCAGGAAGGTTGTCAGAAGGGACAATCGATTCATCGCAGATCCTCTTATCGTAAAGCAGGAGGGACAGTGGGCGGGACGTCGTCGAGAGATTCGTCGTTTGGCGACAGGCGCAGTTTAGGTGATCGGAGTCACGTTGAAAACCAATTCGCCTGTTTTGTACATTCCGCTACAGTTGTTTGGACATGCGATGCATCTTCTTAACCTTCTCGATTTGACGCAGAGGTGCGAAGGTGGAAAGGACCGCAAAGAGGAGTAGAGAGGGTGAAGGCACGCTGCACTGTCGGCGCAAAATATCGCATTGGAATTCGCCTTTGGTCTTCTCACACCCCATTTTTGCGGCTTATACGTCTTTGCGCACCTTTGCCGCTTTGCGCCTTTGCGTCAAGAAAACGGTGTAAAGTGCGATGCCGGCCACAGTCTTCGGTGGTTCACGCTTTCCACTGAGGCCCGGCGGCTGGTAGAATGCGGGTTCACCTGAGAGTCGCTGGAATGCACTGTTTCCCCGCCCCTGCCTTTGAACACCCACCCCACAACACCATGAAGACCGAAGACTTTCTCAAGAACGATCTCAGCCGACGACAATTTCTCGGCTCCAGCGCGAAGAACGCGGCCGGAGTTGCTGCGGGCATGGTGAGTCTGGCCGGCACGGTGGCGCAGGCCGCTCCCAGCGAGCGGGTCTCGCTCGGCGTGATTGGTGTCCGCGGTCGCGGCAAAACGCTGGCGACAGAACTCGCCGCGTTTGGCGATGTCGATGTGTCGGTGCTCTGCGACGTTGATCGCAACGTCATTCCGGCTTCGTCCGAGTTGGTTGAAAAACAACAAGGGTTCGCCCCGCGCGTCGAGCAGGATTTTCGCCGCGTCATCGACGATCCGTCAATCGACGCAGTCGTTATTGCCACGCCCGATCATTGGCACGCGGTGATGACATTGCTTGCCTGCCAGACGGGCAAAGACGTGTACGTCGAAAAACCGGTCTCGCATAACATTCACGAAGGCGAGCAGATGTTGGCCGCCGCGCGCAAGTACGAGCGCGTCGTGCAAACCGGATTGCAACAGCGCAGCGGATCGCATTTTCAGTCGGCCGTTGAATTTGTCCGCAGTGGTAAACTCGGGCAGGTCAAGCTGGCGAAAGCGTGGACCGTTCACCGTCGCAAGTCGATTGGCTTCAAGAAAAACACGGCAGCTCCGGCGGGCGTCGATTACGATCTCTGGCTGGGACCGGCGGCGCAACAGCCGTTCAATCCGAATCATTTCCATAACAACTGGCATTGTTTCTGGGATTTCGGCAGCGGCGAACTGGGCAACTGGGGCGTTCACATGCTCGACATTGCTCGGTGGGGACTCGATGCCGGCCTGCCGAATCGTATCTCCGCGAGTGGCGGCAAACTGGTATTCAACGACGATCAACAAACGCCCGACACACAGATCGTCACCTACAACTATCCCGACACGACGATCGTTTGGGAACATCGGTTGTGGAGCAATCGCGGCATCGAGGGACGCAGCGCCGCCGCCGCCTTTTACGGTGAACAAGGCACGTTGATCGTCGATCGCGGTGGCTGGAAGGTTTACGACGGCAAAGAATCGGTGACGTCGGACACAAGTGAAATGCAGCGGACGCACTGCCGTAGCTTCATCGACTCGATCAAGACTCGCGACACGCCGACGGCAGACATCCAAGAGGGCCATCGTTCAACGGCGTTATGTCATCTGGGCAATATCGCGTATCGTCTGGGCCGTGAGGTCTCGTTCGATTCGGAATCGATGCAATTCGGCGGCGACGACGCGGCCAATGCACTGCTCACCCGTGAGTACCGCGAACCCTGGAAATTGCCAAAAATTGACGATTGAATCTTGTCGATTGACGATTGCCCGATAATGCTTGTCAATTGGTTGGATTGCCGATGGATAAGCGCATCTGGCGATGAAATGAGGCAACGAACGAAGGGATTCCCCCACCGTTGCATCAAGCTGGCAGTGGCCGCTGCCCGATAATTCTCTGGGACGCTGCGCGGAGACTCGGTTCGCCGTCGCGCAGTCCAGGGCAAGTTTCATCTCACAGACAAATATCGATCCATGTACGATTCAATCATCATTGGCGGCGGACACAACGGATTGGTCACTGCGGCTTATTTGGCGCGGGCCGGGTGGAAGGTGCTCGTACTCGAACGTCGCGATCTGCTTGGCGGTTGTGCCGTCACCGAGGAATTGTGGCCCGGATATCGGGTTTCGACGGCTTCCTATGTCGTCAGCCTGCTACTGCCGGAAATCGAGCGGGATCTCGAACTGGCGAAGCACGGCTACAAGGTGCTGCCGCGAACGCCGTCGTCGTTCACGCCGTTTGAAGACGGTCGCTGGATGATGCTCGGCCCGGATAAGGAAATGACCCACCGCGAGATCGCCAAGTTCTCCCAGCGTGATGCCGAGGCATATCCCCGGTACGAAGCGCTGTTGGAACGCATCGCCGAGTGTATTGAACCGACGCTCGCCCAAACACCGCCCGACTTACTGCCACTACCACCAAGCTGGCGGAAGCGTTCGTTGGGCGGAAAGATTCGCGAAGCACGACGTGGCTACTCGATGTTCCAGGCGCTCAAGCAGTTGGGCGAAGAATTACCCGAAGCAATCGAGTTCATCACCGGATCGGCCCGAACGATTCTCGACCGTTGGTTCGAATCGGATGAACTGAAGGCAACGCTGGCAACCGATGCGATTATCGGCAACTTTCAACCAATCTCAGCTCCGGGAACGGCCTACGTGTTGCTGCACCATGTGATGGGCAGTTCCGGCGGAGCGCGCGGTGTGTGGGGATATGTCGAAGGCGGCATGGGCGCCTTATCGACGGCAATCGGGAAGGCGGCAACCGAAGCGGGCGTCGAAATCCGCAGGGGAGTCGCCGTTGAGGAAATCAAAGTCAGCGGCGGTCGGACATCGGGTGTGCGATTGGCCGGCGGCGAAGAAATTGCGGCCCACCGCGTCGCATCGAGCATCGATCCGCATTGGACATTCGAGAAGCTGCTCGATGCGGACCACTTGCCGGAGAATTTCCGTCGCGCCGTTTCGCGAATCGACTATTCCAGCGCCAGCATGAAGGTCAACCTTGCCGTCAGCGAGTTGCCGAACTTCACCTGTCTGCCCGGTAACGATGAGGTCAACCCGCAGCACCGCGGGACGATTCACATCGGCGCGACGCTCGATTACCTGGAGCGTGCCTACGATGACGCAAAGTACGGGCAGCCCTCGGCTCGGCCAATTGTGGAAATGACGATTCCGACATCGGTCGATAAGACACTCACCCCGGCGGGGCATCACATTCTGTCGCTGTTCGTGCAGTATGCACCGTTTGAGTTAGCCGACGGGAAGAATTGGGACGATGTGAAAGAGGAAGTGGCCGACCGCTGCGTCGCGGAGATCGCGCGCCACGCTCCCAACGTTCCCGCTTCAATTCTGCATCGGCAGGTTATCTCACCGCTCGATTTGGAGCGGACGTACGGACTGACGGGCGGCAACATCTTTCAGGGAGCGATGCCGCTGCATCAGCTTTTCAATCTACGACCGGTCCCCGGTTGGAGCGATTACCGCACGCCCGTTGATGGACTTTATCTGTGCGGCAGCGCCGCGCATCCCGGCGGCGGTGTGATGGGCGCGTGCGGTCTGAACGCGGCGAATGAGATGATTCGCGACGGCAAGGGTTGATAAAACCGAACCGAACGCCGCTGAGGGTTTCGCCGAGCGATGCAAAGGGTGCGATTCTCAGTTCGCGACGAATTGTAGAATCCGCGCCGCGGTGCCGGAACTGATCTTGTTGTGGTCGGCCGAGAGCCGTAGCTGCAGTACGTGATCTCCGCCCTCAAGATCGTTGCGAAACATGACCGTCCGGGGGTAATGCAGACCTTTGCTGTAACGGTGGAACAGATCGACCTGTTGGAAGTTTTCTCCGTCGATGCTGAACTCTAAGACGCCGGCATCCGGACCGGCCAACAGGTAGGCACCGACTGCCGTCCCTTTGAACTCCAGTGTCAACGCGGCACCCGGTTCAGTTGCTTCGAGCACATCGAGCTGCGCGAACCGTGACCGTGATGAGCCGCGCAGTTTCTTCCAGTTGGGTTTGTGAATCTTCCAGCCATCGGCGATTTCGGCCGATTGGAGGCCGAGGAATCGACCGTCGGCATAGCTCAACGCGTCGAGCGGCTGCTCGGGAGCGGCGTGCGATTTCCCGACTGTTGAACCGGATAACGGCAGCGACCAAGCGGCCGTCAATAATTCCTGATTCAGTTCTGCCACCATTGCGTTGCCCGGCGGCTTGGGGTGAGTGCCACCGTATTCGGTCCATGTCATCGTGTCGGCCGCAATCCGGTCGGCAAGTTCCTGACCGACGTTAACAGTTGAAACCGCGTAATGCCGCGCGACGGCTTCGTGGTTACTCTGACTTACCGACAGCTTGCCTGCCTGAATTGTCTTGAGCATCCCCGGATTGACGAAATGCGTGATGACAACATCGGCATCGGGATTGTGACGTCGCACTTGACGAATAATGCCTTCCATCCCGCGGAGACACTCGGCCGCCGCGTGTGCTGCATCCTGATCGTCGTTGACGGCAAACTCGACGAAGAACAAATCAACCGGACCGGCCGACAACACATCGGCACCGAGTCGGAACGCTCCCGTCGTCGAGCAAGTTGATGCGATGCCTGCGTCGGTGAAATTGAATTTCGTTTTGGGGAACCGCTTTTTTAGCCAGTCAACCATCATCGGCCGGTAGCCGTTCATTTCGGTGATTGATCCGCCGATGAACGCCACGTGCCCTTTCAGTTCACGTTCAAATTGAATGCGCGAGTTGGTGTAAGTTCCACGCAGATGGATATTCGGCTGCGGGGCGGCTGTGATTGTTGCCGGTCCCTTCAGATATCCGAGCGATTGCAGGAAGTTATCGAGTTGCAGCGTTGTCGATGCGTAACGTTGCCGTTCGGCGTCCTGCCGTTCAGCGCTGCCACCACGTCCGGTGTTGAAGAAACCGTGCGGTGCGCCATCATACGATTTCAATTCGCAACGGTTTCCCGCTGCGGTCATCTCGCGGGCAAATCGTTCAACGGTCCAATAGGGAACCGCCTCATCGGCCGTCCCGTGGAAGATGATTGTCGGCGGTAATCCACGCCGAACGTGCAGCAGGGGCGAGATTTCGCTGGCTTTGCCGTCGGTGCGTTCCGCGAGGTCTTCCAGTTTCTTTGCGTCGATTTGTTGCTTGCCATCGATCGGCGCCAGCAGGACGGCCGGGTTATAAAGCGCCATCGCATTGGGAACGGCGCTGATCGTAAGGTCGTCTGCCTGGTCGTCGAAACCGTCGATAACCCCCGTGCAAGCAGCAAGATGTCCGCCGGCGGAACCGCCCGCTGCAACAATTCGATCTTCATCAACACCCAACTTCGCACCGTTCGCTCTGACCCAACGAATCGCTGATTTGGTGTCGGCGAGGCAGATGGGCGCCAACACATTGTGCCGCCGGCGCACGCGATAGTCGGCAGTGATCGCCACAATTCCGCGTGACGCAAGATATCGGCACTGCTGATAAAACTGACCGGGAGTCCCCCCGTTCCAACCGCCGCCGAAGAAGAACACGACTGCTGGACGTCGTTCGGTCGGTTTGATGCCATCGGGCCGAAACACCCACGCTTTCAATTCGGTTTGCCCAACTTTTTTGAAAGTATGTACCGTGGCACCGGGCAAATCCGGCGGATACTTCCACATGGAATGACGGCCATCGGCTGCAATTGTCAGTCCGGCCGGCATCAATATCGCGACCAATAGCGCTTGACGCAACTTGTGGATCATATCTCTTCCGCTCCGATTGTACTTCGGGTTATGGGTGTCTCTGTCTCCACCTGTTCCCCAATACTACCCGGTTGATATCCAACCTGCAAAACAGAGCTCGCGCATTGATGATGGAGCCGCTTTGAATTTCAGCAACCCATTTGCTTCAGTTGGCGGTAAGAAAATGGGGCGAGTATGTTTTTTAGCATGTCGCGACATAACCACAGGATGTTCTTGACTTTGAATATCGTTTAGAGGAAACTGGCGGCCACGGTCGCATTGGTTCACCCTCAGGCGAATTGTATAGGTTTAGTTGCATGGAATCGGTCGGTGCGGTCATTGTGGGAATCGTCACGGTACAGCTGCTCGTCTTGCTGTGCGGGCAGGTCCAACAATCGCGTCGGAGCAGCCAACAACGGCAGCTCTCATTCGATCTGTTGCAGCAGCGAATCGACGCGGCCAACGCGTTGCGGGTCCGTCGCGAACAGACACAACTGCTTTGGAACGGCAACCGCAAGTTTGTCGTCCAGCACAAGGTCGAAGAAGCGGAAAGCATCTGTTCGTTTTACCTCGTGCCGCACGACGGTAAAGAACTTCCGCAATTTCGCCCGGGGCAGTATCTCACATTTCGCGTGAATGTTCCCGGTCAGGCGAAGCCGGTGACTCGCTGCTACTCATTGTCGGACGGTCCAGACCCGAAATATTACCGGATCACTGTGAAACGCGTCCCTCCGCCGCGAGACAGTCCAGATGCCCCCCCCGGCCTGATTTCCAATCATTTTCTGGATAACGTTCAAGAAAGCGATATTCTGGACGTGCAGGCACCGCGCGGCCATTTCGCACTCGACCCCAATCAGACGCGCCCCGTCGTTCTGATTGGAGGAGGCGTCGGTATTACGCCGGTCCTCAGCATGCTGGCAGCCATTGTCAACTGCAAGGCGGAACGGGACGTTTGGCTGTTTTACGGCGTTAGAAACCGCCACGACCACGCGCTGCAGGAACAAATCGACGAATTGAATCAGCAGCACGACCGGACGCGCATCGTTGTCTGCTACAGTCAGCCCCTGGCTGAGGATACGCGCGGTCCCGATTACGAATTTGCCGAACGCATCTCAGTTTCACTGATGAAGCGGGTACTCGACTCGAACAATTATGACTTCTATATCTGCGGCCCTCCGGCGATGATGACCAACGTGCTGGCCGACCTGAAGGAATGGGGGGTTCCGGACAACCGGGTCTTCTCAGAGGCCTTTGGCCCTGCATCGGGAAAAGCGGTTGGGGCCTCAAAGAAAGAGAAGCCTGCCGCGAAGGAAGGTACCACGGCCAAGGCTGGTCCCAAAGTCACCTTTGAGCGAGCTGGCGTCTCGTTAGAATGGGACGACTCGTTCGAGAATTTGCTCGATTGTGCATTGGACAAAAATGTTTCCATCGATTTCGGTTGTCGCGCAGGAAGTTGCGGCTCTTGTCTGGTGGCAATCAAATCGGGCAAGGTTGCCAATGCGGCCGGCGCGGAAACAGAACACGAAGAGGGGACTTGCCTGGCCTGTGTTTCCGTCCCGGATGGCGAGCTGGTACTCGACGCCTGAAGTTCTACGTGCATTCCAAATTCGAGATTCTGTCACATCGACCCGTTGACTGAAAAGGGAAACCACACAATGAAACGTCTTGCTACATCGGCAATGGAAGGCCGTGTTCGACGTACGATCGTCGGTGCATGCCTGTTCTTGGGACTCTCGCTGTTGACATTGGTCGCCTCACGGTCGTCTGGGGCAAACCCTGCCGCGAAAACCGCTGTCGTGAAAACTGTTGCACAGAGTGCACTGGGTGCTGCTCCGGCAGATGGTTGGACCAAGCCGACAATGGTCATGGGGGCCAAGGCTTGCATTCGTTGTCATCGATCCGAGTACCTTGCCTGGACGACAACCAAGCACTACAAGGCCGATGCCTACCTTGCCAGTTTTGAGGCAAAAACGAAAGAGTATGCCGAGGCGATGGGAATCACCGAAGATGCTCTTCAAACTTCGATGTGCGCAAATTGTCACTCGACAACACAGACAAACGCAAAAGGCCAGCTTCAGGCAATCTCTGGGGTTTCGTGTGAATCGTGCCACGGCGGTGCCGGGAGCGAAGCCGGTTGGCTGAACCGCCACGCCGTTTACGGACCAAACATCACGGGAATTGACCAGGAAACCGGCGCACACCGAGCAGCACGGATCGAATTCTGCGAAGATGCCGGTATGGTTCGCACAGCGCGGACGTATGCAATCGCCAAGAACTGTCAACAATGCCACAGTGTGACGAATGAAAAACTCGTCAACGCGGGCCACAAAATTGGCGGGGGATTTGAGTTGGTCGGCTGGTCGCTCGGCGAGTCGCGACATAATTTCCACATGGATCAGACAACAAACGGGCAGGGTCCTTCGCTGTGGAAGAAAACCACCGGCGGCGACATCGCGGCCCGCAAGCGGGTCAAATTCATTGTGGGACTTCTGACGGATTTGGAGGTCAGCCTGAATGCACTCGGCTCGGCTACCGATGGAGAAGGCGATTTTGTCGGAGCCTACGTCGAACGTATTGGTGGTTCGCTAGAGATTTTTGAGGGTATTGTCGAATCGCTGGAAGATGCCGAAATTGAAGAATTCGAAGCCGTTTCCGAAGCGATTGAAGGCGCCGAAGTTGAGGACGCCGACTTTAGCGAGCAGGATGCGCGAGATACAGCCAAGGAAGCGGCGAAGACAATTGCTGGAATTGCAATGAAGTTCGCTGCCAGAGATGGCTCGAAGCTTGCAGGCGTCGATGAATTCATGAATGATGAAGTCGTCGAGTTGAAGGGAAAGGCCTACTCCCGCACGCCATAGAATCTGTTTGTTTTGACTTTCGTGGGCAACTCCAAATTTGTTTTGACTTTCGTGGGCAACTCCAAACGAGTTGGAGTAATCTTTCGGATACGCCATGCGACAGGATACCGCTTTCGGCGACACGTTCCACACACTGATGATTTACTGACCTATAAGCAGGAGCCTGTTCAATGAAAACTGCCACTCGTCTGTGGTCGCATGGTTTTATACGTACGTTGTCGGGGTTGGCAATTGTGGCCGCCCCGACTTGTGCGCTGTTTTTTGGCCTGGTATCGACCGAAGGGGCAAATACGCCTTCCGCGGCCGTACAGGCGTTGAGTTCTGTCGTGGTTAATGCCGATCCCGCTTCAGGCAAGACTGACCCGACCGCGGTGGCCGGCTCGATGTCCTGCGTGGAGTGCCACAAGTCGGAAATCGCGGCGCTGAAGGTGTCGAAGCACAATAGCTCCATCACGCTCATTACGAGTCACCCCAAAATTGCAGAGTTCGCCAAAGCGGCCAATGTTGCTCTTGAAGACGTCCTGCAAGATTCCATCTGCTCCAGCTGTCACGCGACACAGCAAGACACCGGCAAAGGTGTCCATGCCATCGGCAGCGTTTCCTGTGAATCGTGTCACGGTGGTGCGAGTGGAAAACCAGAATGGCTCAAACTACACGGAGACAAGAAAAAAGGCATCAATGCGGCAGTTCGGGCGGCTTGCGGCAAAGCCGGAATGATTCGTGCATCCAACATCTATCGCATCACCAAGAACTGTGTCGGCTGCCACGTCGTTTCCAATCAAGCGTTAGTCAATGCCGGGCATCCGGTCTCGACGCAGAAGTGGAAATTCGAACTCGTCGGCGGCTCCAGCGGAGAAGTTCGCCACAATTTCCAGGTCGATCAGAAGGTCAATGGCGAGGCACCCACCGCTTGGCTGAAACACGCCAAAGGAGCATCGGAAGAGAACCGTCAGCGAATGAAGTACCTGATCGGCATGCTCGTCGATCTTGAGGTGACATTGGGCGCCCTGAAGACCGTTCCCAAAGCCGCCGGAAAATCGGACTTCGCCAAGGGCCATGCCAAACGGTTGAAGGCAGTTGCCAAGAAGCTGAAGGAAGCCGTCAAAGAACTGGAAGACACTACCCCGGCGGAACTCGCCGCCGCCCAAGAGGCAATTGACGATATCGGCAGAATCAGTTCGTTAAATTTCAAGAGCCAGGATGGTGCCGAAATCGCTGAACCGAAGATTGCAGCGGCAGCCAGTGCGTTGGCTGAAAACAACGACGGTTCGAAATTGGGCAAGCTGGACAGTGTTGTTAAGAAGAGGGCGAAACCGCGAGGGGATGCCTACACTCCTTAATGTCGATTGAAAATCACGCCACGCCGCCGCGCCATCAAGGCGCGGTGGCTGGAGTGACTTTGCCGGACGGAACTTTGAGTCCGGCGTGCGGGCTATTTTGCCTGGGTTGCCAGTTCGCTGGCTCTGTGTGGTGCAAGGCTTTTCGCGACGCGTTTTCTAACAACATTCAGTCAATAGAGAACAACGACCCCCCGGCTGGAGCCTTTCGGGTCGAGCGGATTATCGACCCGTTTTGAAGGCCGAATCGGGTTGCCTCTGTGTTCTAGTGGTGAATTGAAGGACTATGAGCCAGGGTCGATCGATTATCCCTCGTCCAAAGCGATGGGACGTCCCGTTTTCTGACGAGATGACGGATGACGTTGTCGAGCGGATTCTGTCTGTCGCGCCGTTCAACAAAATCGACCGCAAAAAATTCCGCGCGCCGATCACGCTGGAAGGCATCATTCAGAACGACGCGCGACTCGTCTCCTGCCAGGAAGGCGACATCATCATTCGCGAGGGCGACTGGGGAAACTCGGCGTTCTTTATTCTATCGGGAACCGTCCGGGTCGAGTTGATGGCTTCCGGAAAGTTTCTCCCACCCGAAAAACTGGGCCGGCCTGTTACGAAGCGGAAGTCGCTCTTTCGGGCGATCGCACAAATGTGGTCAAATAGTAAGGAACCCGAGTTCCGCGATTTGTCGCAACCGGCCCTGTCGAGCGAGGTGGGCAGTCGTGGCAGCGGTGATCGGACACGCATCTACCTGCAGGACATCCCCAGGCTTCTCGACAAATACAAAACCGTGGCCTTGGAGGCAGGCGAACTCTTTGGGGAGATTGCAGCACTGGGCCGCATGCCTCGAACCGCGACGGTCTTTGCAGAGGGCGAAGCGACACTTGTCGAATTTCGTTGGCAAGGGTTGCGCGAAATCTTTCGAAAAGATGCGTCGATGAGAACGCACATCGAAACGAAATTTCGCAATAACGCTCTCGAAGGAATTCTGCGCAACGAGCCCTCGTTTGCAAACACTGCTGAAGAGGATATGCAGCAGCTGCTCGATCAAGCCGAATTCAATACGTTCGCAACATACGATTTGTCCAAGCAGTATCGCGATATGGCCCGCGGAGGAACCGAGGGCCAATTGACCGAAGAACCGTTGGTGGCCAAAGAGGGAGACTATCCCAACGGAGTCACGCTGATCTGTAGTGGCTTGGCGCGGCTAAGCCAACGTTATCACAACGGCCATCGCACGCTTGGTTACCTTCTGCCGGGGCAGATGTACGGCTTCCCCGAAATCGAAGAAGGATGGAAGACCCAGAAACAGCTTCCGCTCAGCATGTCACTGCGGGCCATCGGTTATCTCACCACGGTCACTGTTCCGACCCAGTTGGTTGAGAGACTGGTGCTGGAAAAAGGCGGTGCCGGCAAAAGCCACCAATCGCCCGCACTGGATGTCGCAGCCGCAGCGCAAACCGTCACGAATATTGGCAGTGACATCATCGAATTCGCTGTGGACAACTCACTTGTCCAGGGAACCGCGACGATGATCATCGATCTGGATCGCTGCACCCGCTGTGACGACTGTGTGCGTGCGTGTTCCAATGCGCACGACAACAACCCACGTTTTCTCAGGCACGGTCCAATTCATGGCCAGTACATGATTGCCAATGCCTGCATGCACTGTGCCGATCCGGTCTGCATGATTGAATGTCCGACCGGTGCAATCTCCCGAGACCTTGCCGGCGGGCAGGTCGTTATTAGCGACCAAACCTGCGTCGGGTGCACGCGATGTGCTGACAATTGCTCGTACGATGCAATTCGTATGGTGGAAGTTCGCGATGGCGTGGGCAATCTGATACGCGACGAAAATGGACGCCTGCCAATTCAGCAGGCGACCAAGTGCGACCTGTGTGTCGAGCAACGGATCGGGCCGGCCTGCCAAAACGCTTGTCCGCACGACGCCCTTTATCGCGTTAACATGACCGATCTCAATTCCCTAGGAAGTGTATTTAACCGATGAGGTCTCTTGCCGCCCGCCGCTGGTACAGTCTTGGCGTGTTCGCCTTGTTGGCAGCGGTTATCCTTGCGCTCTACGCGATTCTATCGTTCTCGATTCACCCCACGTCTTTCGCCTCCGGATGGACGCTGTGGGGACTCATCTTAGCGCTTGCCGCGTACAATGTCCGCAAACGACTGACCTTCCTTCCACTCGGCTCGTCATCGAAGTGGTTGCAAGTGCATATTTATGGTGGGCTTCTGTCGTTCGTGCTATTCATCGTGCATGTCGAGTTCCGAGTCCCCAGCGGCGCGTTCGAATTGAGCCTGACGCTGCTTTATTTCATCGTGTTTTTCAGCGGCTTGGGTGGTCTGGCAATCTCGCGAGCCATTCCCGCCCGACTGACGACGCGCGGCGAGGAAGTGTTGTTCGAGCGCATTCCGAAATTCACAAAACGCATTCGTGACGATGTCGAAAACATCGTGCTGGGATGCATTTCTGAGACACAAACAACGGCAATTCCTGAGTTCTACGTCGAACATCTCAAGCATTTTTTCGACGGCCCCAGACATTTCTGGCAGCATCTATTTCAGTCGAGCCGTCCGCGGAACGATCTGCTCGGAGAAATTCGCAGCCACGAACGCTTCCTCAACAAGGACGAGCGTGCCGCCGTCCAGCGCATTATCGACCTGATTTGTGCGAAAGACGATCTCGACCACCAATACGCACTGCAATGGACGTTAAAAGTGTGGCTGTTCGCACATATCCCATTCACCTACGCGTTGGTAATTTTCTCGGTATTTCACCTGGTGCTCGCCCATGCATTTGCCGGAGGGTCTGAATGATCGACCCGTTACAGGAATTTGACTTTCTCGAAAGCAACTACGAACGACCGAACCAAGAGTGGGAGTGCGGCTGGACGGCGCAGGGCGAATCGTGCCATATTGGCCCCGACTGCTCAGGAACTTGCCAAGCTCACCGTGAGTGTGTTCCCTACAAAGACGGCGACCGCTACAAATGCGCACGCCCCAAGAATTTTGGCGGACGTTGCGACCTCGGACCTCGGCCGGACGGCAACTGTTCGCAACGCGTTGTTGAATGCCAGCCCGTGCGAACGCTCAGGTATCGGCGCAAGCTGTTTACCTTCACCGTCGCGGTCTTGGCGCTCGGTAGCTGTTTGATCATGTTCGGTGGTTCGTGGGGCAATTCGCTCACTTCACCGGGCGAGCTAACGCAGCAGCACAAGCCTTGGAGCGAAAAATGTTCCCGCTGCCACACGGCCGCAAACGGCACATTCGCTCAATGGGTTGGCGGCGTTATGGATCCCAAGCCCAAGTCGCACGACAGCCAACAGTGTCTCAAATGTCACGAAAAACTCGGTTCCCAGCCGTTAATGGCACATGGTATGGAATCCGAGCACCTAAAATCGATGCGTCAAGAAATGCGCGATGCGAGCGAACCCGGTAAGCAACCGTTCGTTTACGCCCTGTTGGACAAGGCGTCGCGAAACCCACTCGACGAAAAGAATGGTCTGGCGTGTGCGTTGTGTCACCAGGAACATCGCGGGCAGAAATTCGATCTCACGCAAATGTCCAACGTGCAATGCCAGAGTTGTCATTCGGCCAAATTTCACAGCTTTTCCGATGGACATCCCGAATTCGACGGGTTCCCGTACCAGCGTCGCACGCGACTGTACTTCGACCATGTGACCCACTTCCAGGTACACTTCAAGTCGTTCGAACGAGTTAAACCGGGTGCAGTCATTCCACGGGGGCTTCGCGATTACGGCAACGGCACCAACCCGTCAGCACAATCCTGCAGGTCATGCCACCAGCCCGACTCATCGGGCCGGATGATGCCAATTCGAGGTTTTGAACATTCCTGCGCAGCATGTCATGGAGCCGAAATTGAGGAAGACGCCCTACCTGGGGTTCAACTGCTGACGCTCCGCATGCAGGACAGCAAATTGCTCACCGCAGCTGGAGCGACAATCGGCCAATGGCCAACGCTGAAGGCTGGGGATGGGGCGGAATCGAACGAAGATTCTGTCCTGCCTTTGATGGAAATCCTGCTCAGCGCAGATAGCGACTACTTGAAGGCACGCAAGGACCTTATCCAGTTGCGGAAACGACGTCAAAATGGCAGCGAGAATCCAGATGACCTGAACGCGCAACAGGCTGATGCCCTGCAGCGAAAGGCGTGGAGCATTAAACGGCTAATCCACCGGCTCGGCACCGGAAACAAAATCGCTAACGAGAGACGATTAAACTACTTAAAACCAATCTTCAAGTCCGATGGCGATGCGGCATTATTGCAAACGCTGTCTGCATCGCTATTCCGCGACCCCACCTTTTTGACTGCATTGAAGACAGCCCAAAAAAGCTGGTTTCCCAAACTTGATCAGGAGATCGAGGACTTAAATGGGGGCAACCCTCCGACGTACAGTCCATTCGATGTTCAGCCGGCCGCAACCCTCAAGGATTCCTCATCGGGCTGGTACGCCAGCCTGCCCGACGGCGCGCTTCGATACCGCGTCACAGGACATTCCGATCGGCTCGTGCGGGCCATTCTCGATCTTGCCGGACGCGTTCCGCATCTCATCGACACGTCGGCCGCCAAGAGCGCTGCGGGGCCATCGCCGTTCGGCGAATTGGGGCCGACGGCTTCCTTCCGTTGTCTGGGATGCCACACCGTCGACAAGCAGGAAGATGGCCGGCTCGCAATCAACTGGGTCGGGCGGCACGTTAGCCCCGATTCGCAGTCGTTTACAAAATTCTCGCACGCGCCCCACCTGACTCTGCTTTCAAAAAACAATTGCAGTAAATGTCATTCTCAACAGAAAGACATCAACTTCGCTCGCGAGGAATTCGTCAGCTTTCGTGAGATGTTTAGGGCAAACACGAATCCGCACAGTACTCTGACAAGCGGATTTGCTCCGATCTCAAAGAAGACTTGCACAGAGTGCCACACCAGCCAACGCGTCGGCGACAGTTGTCTCAAGTGTCACAACTATCATATTTTTAAGTGACTTTGCTGCCGCTCAATTCGAGTGATCTCTCTTATGCAACAGTACTCCGCCTCATGCCCTCAGTGCAGCTTTGTGCTGCAGTTCTACGACTCGTCGCTATTCGGCCGCAAAGGAAGGTGTCCGAAGTGCCGTAACAAATTCGTGCTGCATAAACCAGAAGGCAACGAAACACAACCGGATCCGATACTGCCAACACCTGCAAAGCCGGAGCAAGAAGAGAAGGCGAAACCGACGGACAAGAGTACCCCCGAACCGGCAAAGAATACTGCGACCGCTGCTGCAGAAAAGGCCACGGCCGAAAAAGAGCAGCCTTGGGAAATGAGCATGAATAGTGGCTTGGGAGTTCGACGGCCGACGTTGCCACCTCGGTGGGTCTTCCCGAATGTTCTTTCCATTTCCACACTGCTGGTGATCGCAGTCGGCGCAGCCGTTGGAACGGGGGCAGCCACAATGCTTCTGAAGAACTGTCCGCCGTCATTGCTGGCATCAGCAGCCGCGATCGGCGGAACAATCGCCGTCGGCTTTTGCGTCCGCAAGAACGATCCGCCTCGCTAGGAAGCCAGATGCACGGTGATCACCGTGCATCTGGCTGTTTTTGAGTATCGAAGTATAGGCACACGCAATCTTCAACCGTCGTTGGTCGTCAGCTGTGGCGTCCGCAAAGTCACCCGTTTGCCGAAGAGTTCGCCCAGCCGCTCAACCGACGCCGTGACCGCGTGGGCCGCGGTGTCTGGATCGATCCGCCCTGCGTTTTCGAGGCAGTCTGCGAGTTGCTGCAAATCCTCGACCGACAAATCCGGATCGAACAGCAGCATCAATCGTCGTTCGAGCAGATCATCCAGCGTTGAAACCCATTCCCGCGCGATCACCCGCCGCACGAACGACAGCGGCAAACCGCAACCGACAATCCGGTCATCGTTCTCATCTCTCGTCTCCGCCAACGCCTCGCGTGTCCCGCTGCCGCACAACGCCCAAATCGATTGAATGGTTGTCAGCTCGGTCCGAAATTCCGCAGCCAATCGTTGTTGCTCGTGCAACAGGGAATCTTGATCGACCGGATAGTTCTCTCCGCCTGGGACGATGCGCTCGCGTGAGGTAATGATTGGCGAAAGCCGCAAACGTTCGGCGAGTAACGCAACAACGTCTTCAGCCAGCGCGCGACAAGTTGTCAACTTGCCGCCGACCAAGGTCAACACCGACACCGCTCCTTGCTCGTTCCATTCGATCGCATGACCCCGCGGTATCGCAGCGGCAGTGTCATCGGGCCGATACGGCAGCGGCCGCACGCCGGCATAATGCATGTCGATATCATCCGCCATCAGCCCAACCTCTGGAAACAAATCGTTGACCAGTTCAAGCAAGTATTCCAACTCATCTGCCGACGCGACGGCTCGTTCCGGCCGATCATCGAATCGCACGTCGGTCGTGCCAATCAATACACTCGCCCCGAACGGCAGCACGAACACCGGCCGTCCGTCGTCAGCCTCGGCATAAACTCCGCCCTCGCCAATTGCGGCTTTCAGTTGCGGATGACGCGTGAGAAAATGGCTGCCCTTTGTGCCTCCGAATAGTTGTGGTGACGGCTGATTCAGCTCGCCCAATGTCAGATCGCCCCAGGCACCGGTGGCATTAACGATCAACGATGGCTGAATCGTTTCGGCAGCCGCTTCCGTGTCGAGAATCGATTTCAGGCGGACGGCATCGCCTTGCAGTTCGGCACGGTGGTACGTCAGCACACGGAATTCGATTTCCTTCTCATCAGCCAATTGCCGCGCATCTTCCAGCAACGCCACGACAAATCGTTCGGGGTAGAGCATTTGACCGTCGGAATACGCGCATTGCCAGCGGTACACTTCGGAGTTCACCTGTGGGATGCCATCGGCTGCCATAGAGATGATGCGCGGTCGCTCAAACTCCCCGTCTCCCGCAAAGCGGTCGTACAACCACAATCCAATCCGAATCAGCCACAACCCGCGCGGTCCTGCACAAAATTGTGAAGCAAGAAACCGGCGCATTCCGGGCCATCGTTCGGCTCCCAGAAAACGCAGCAGCGAACCAATCCAGCCACCGCTTCGCCGCGAGACGGGAATGTGCAATCGCAGCGGCGAGACGAATTGCGGCGCAAGCCGATGTAGCCGCCCGCGCTCAACCAGCGATTCGCGCACGAGGGCGAAGTCGCCGTACTCCAGATACCGCAGCCCACCGTGAATCAAACGCGACGACCGCGATGTCGCACCACAGGCAATGTCCTGCGCTTCGACCAGACAGACCGGCACCCCGTTCAGCAGCAATTCGCGGGCGACGGCGGCGCCGTTGATTCCCCCGCCCAGAATCAGAACCGGTTCTCGTTTCTCCTCAGTCATGCCGGAATTGTAGCAGCCCCCGGCAATTCGCTCACAGACCGGTTTTGAAGCGGCACAAATCATTGACACTCGAATTGGTCACATCACGTCTCAAAGCCCGCAGGCTGCGGCCCGAGGGACCAAACCCTCACGGCTTGAAAACCATAATGTGGCGATCTTCGTGCGGGCGATAAAACCCAACGACCGTCTCGCGCACCTCAAATCCGAAGCCACGGTACAACGCGACGGCGTGTTCGTTGGCCGGATCGACGGTCAGCAGAACGGACGTCTTGGCGCGACTGAGCGCCTCGTTCATCAACGCCGTCCCAATTCCCAGACCGCGGCAGAGCGGATGGACCATGATCTTGTGCAGAAAAGTCTCACCTTCCGCGGTGGGAAACATCACCAGCCCACCGGCAATGTCGTCGGTGTCCGGAAGCGGTGTTTGTTCTGCCGCCCGCACGACGAGCAGCGTCCCGTGATCGCGCCAAACGCGCCAGATGTGCTCCCCATCGGGAATGAACGTCTCCGGCGCAGCCGGCCAGGCGATTCGATCGAGCGCAGCGACTCCAAGAAAATCGGTCGGCTGTGCGTTTTCAACAACGTGTGACATATTTGGCTGTCTGTAAGAAACAACGTGAAAGCGACGCAAACAAATCTGGCGAGCGGTGGGTGTCAGCCCACTGATTCAACCACTCATTCGCGCCGCTGTGTCTTGCCTATAGAAATCCCGCAACAGATTGTACAACCGAACGTGCCTGTTCTGAAGCTGCAACGCTTGTTCGAAGAAGCACTCGGTGGCGACGGCGAAAAACTCCGCCGGACTGGTGGCACCGTAATCATCCAGCAACGTCGCGCGGCCATGCTGTGTGTCATCAATCAAACGATGATACTCAGCCACCATCACATCATTCCAGTTGCGGTATTCGCTCGAGTCTTTCAGCGGCGGCGTTCCATCGACGTGGAAATTCAGCATGTCCAGCACGTGGGCAAATTCGTGCAGCACGACATTGTGGCCGTCGTGCGGATGTGCCACGTCTCGCTGAATGCTCGACCACGACAGGATGACCGGCCCTCGCTGCCACGCCTCGCCGAGCCGCACACCCAACGTTTCCGAAACGACACCACCGGGCAAATGCGTCTTCCCCTCCGCGACATACTGCTCCGGATAAATCAGCACCGTCTGCGGATCGTCAAGAATCAGCCCGCCAAAACCGAGCGTCAGCAAACAAGCATGCCCGGCAATCGTCACCCGCATCTCGTCATCGACCACCAATCCCTTGCAGCCCTCCCAGTACTTCTCGTTGACAAACACCTGCACCAATTGCCGTAACTTCTGGCGTTCGTCGTCTGTCAGCCGGGGGTAATGCCAAACGTATCGCTGCAGCAACGCCTCCCATTCCTCCGGAAACGGTCGGGCCAATATCCGTCGCCGTCGCCAGTTCCGCCACCAGGTCATGATCATTGCTGTATCGACTCACTTCTTCTTCGGCGTCGGTCGCGGGCGGCGTTTCCACAGGTGTGACTTTTCTGGATCGTAGTCGGCATTCTTCGTTGGCATGCGGGCGCCGACCGACTTACGCCAAGTTACGAGTTTCGCATGCATTGTCTTGGCCTTTTCGGGCATTTTGTCGGCGAGGTTTTTCGTCTCGCCGATGTCCTTGGTCAAGTTGTACAGCTCAAGCCGGCCGTCGTCGAAGTACTCGATGAGTTTATAATCGCCCGAACGCACCGCGCCGGCGGGTGAGGTGTGGTGATAGTGCGGGTAATGCCAGAAGATGGCGTCGCGGTCGATGCTACTCGATTGCGTGAGCAACGGCAGCAGGCTGACACCATCGACGTTGTGCGTGACTTTCTTCTTCAGCCCGGCGACGTCGATCATGGTTGGTACAAAATCGACGCTTGAAACGACTTCCGTGCATTCGCTGCCGGCCGCAATTTTCCCCGGCCAACGGGCAATCAACGGCTCGCGGATGCCCCCTTCATACAGTGTTCCCTTTTCGGCTCGCAGCGGCGTGTTGAGCATCACTTCAGTCCCCTTGCCGTCAAACCGCTTGAGCAGTCCGCCGTTGTCGGAAAAGAAAATCAACAGCGTGTTGTCGGCCAGTTTGAGTTCATCCAGCGTTTGCACAATTCGCCCCAGACTTTGATCGATGTGTTCGACCATCGCCGCGTAGGTCGGATTGTTGATTCGGCCGGCCGGCTTGGGTTGTTTCTTTTCGTATTTTTCGACGAGTTTCTGTTTCGCTTCCAGCGGAATATGCACTGCGTAATGCGATAGATACAACACAAACCGCTCATCGCGATGGTCCGACATGAACCGCTCGGCTCGTCGCGTGAGAAACTCTCCGAGGTATTCTCTTTCGCGCGGCCGGTCATCACCCTTCAATTGCGGCTGTGCTGTGAAACGGAAGTTGGGAGCGAAATGACGGCCGCCGGTGACCACGAATTCGTCGAACCCCTGCGAGTCGGGATTGTGCGTGCTTCCGCCCAAATGCCATTTGCCAAACGAACCGGAAACGTATCCCCCCTGGGCAAGCGCCTCGGCAAAGGTGATCTCCGCGTGCGGCAGTGCAAGGTTCATTTTGGGAACAACCAGTTTCTCCCACGGTCGCCAATGGCCGGGAATGAAGTCGGTCAAGTTCAGCGTCGCCGGATATTTTCCCGTCATAATGCTCGCACGGGTGGGCGAACAAACCGGGCAGGCGGCGTAGGCATTGGTGAAACGCATGCCCTGTTTCGCCAAACGGTTGATGTTCGGCGTCTCGTGAAACGAGTTGCCGTAACAGTTTGGATCGCTCCAACCCATGTCATCGACGAGAAAGAACACGATATTCGGTGGCCCATCGGCGGCGTTCGCAGCAGTTAGCCCGAACGCATGGCATACGTAGAGGGGCAACAGGATTGCGATAGCACGGAATGAAGATGTCGGCATGATGTCCTCTGTTTCTCATCGGCCCGGCGCACTGTGCCGCGTCGGATGATTGGTTGATTGAATGGTCGTTCGCGACGCAGAGCGTCGAAGACTTGCGTTCCCACGCGGAACGTGGGAACGAGGTCATTGCTGCTTGTTCTTGTTCCTGCGCTCTCTCCGATGCTGCTGCAACTCTTTCCAAGGGACGACGCGTGCGCGGGCGGCCCATGCGTCGTATTGGGCGGTCATGTGCTTCAACATCTCCGGGTTCTTCGTTGCGAGATTGTTCAACTCGGTTCGGTCGGCTCGCATGTCGTACAGTTCCCACTCACCGGGGAACTGCGAAACCAGTTTCCAACGGCCCTCGCGGACGGCGCGATTTCCTTCGTGTTCCCAAAAGATCGGATTGCGATTGATCGACTTCGCGCCGCCGAGCAACGGCTGCAGACTTGCTCCTTCCAGCGGTGTGATTCTGCGGTCGCCGACAGCCTTGGGGTAGTCGGCTTCTGCGACATCGACACAGGTCGCCATGATATCGATGAGGTGGCTGGGCTGGCTGTTGAGTTTGCCCGTTTGCTCGATAGCCGCCGGCCAATGTGCAATGAGCGGCGTTGAGATGCCGCCTTCGTGAACCCAGTGTTTGTAGCGGCGGAACGGCGTGTTCGACACGTTGGCCCAACCCTGACCGTAGGCGATGTACGTGTCGGCCGGACCCGGCATCGCGCCCGGGCCCATCACCAACGGAAACCCGTCGCGCGTTTGCCGCGGGATCATTGCCCGTTGCAATTCGCCAGCCGGCATGATGGCGAACGGCGCTATTGCGGGGCGTGTCTTCACGTTTCCGCGCGGCCTGCGTCCCAGTGTTTCCGCACAACCGCCATTATCCTGCAGGAACAGAATCAGCGTGTTGTCGAGCTGCTTCTGTGATTCGAGCGAAGCCACAATCCGGCCGATGCCCTGATCCATGTTATCGACCATCGCCGCATAGACTTCCATGCAGCGGACCTCCCAATCTCTGTTTTTGACGGTGTCCCAATTGCCGACCGTTTCAGTCATCTTCCAACCGTCGGACAGCAGACCCAGTTTTTTCATCTTGGCGTATCGCGCCTTTCGAATGGCGGCGTAACCCGTGTCGTACTTGCCGCGATATTTGGCAATGTCTTTCTCCAACGCGTGCATCGGCCAATGGGCGGCGGTGTAGGCGACGTACAAAAAGAATGGCTTGTCATCTTTTTTCTTGTCTGCCTTACTGCTCTTTTTGGCATGTTCGGTGATGAACCGAACCGCGTGATCGCTGATGGCGTCGGTGTAATAATACGTCTCGGGTTTGTATTCGGGATCGGCGGCAGGAGAGATCTGTGTGTTGTCGCGCGTCAGCGAATTCGGATCGTAGAAACTTCCCGCACCATGAATCGTGCCGTAGAAGCGGTCGAACCCGCGTTGCAGCGGCCAGTTGTTCTTCGGCCCATCGGGAGCCGTCGATTTCGTAACGTGCCACTTGCCGGCCATGTAAGTGGAGTAACCGGCCGGCCGCAGTGCTTCGGCAATGGTGACCGATGTGCGGTTGAGGTTGCCACGATATCCGGGCAACTCGTCGTCACCCATCATGTGACCGACGCCCGCCTGATGCGAATACAAACCGGTCAGCAATGCCGCCCGCGTCGGACAGCAACGACCCGTGTTGTAAAACTGTGTGAACTGCAACCCGCCCGCCGCCAGTTTGTCGAGGTTTGGTGTCTGAATTTCACCGCCGTAACAGCCAATGTCCGAGAAGCCCATGTCGTCGGCCATGATAAGAATGATGTTCGGCCGAGTCGCCGCCGTCGCCGCGGCGCTGAACGCGAAGCAGCACAACAAACCACAGACGGCTGCACACAGGGAATCTCGATTGGTCATGTTCTCTACCTTTTGCGAAGGAAACGCTGACGTGGCACGTCTCCCAGTATTGCGCAGAAAACCGGCACCGTCAAACCGACACCGTCAAACCGGATGACTCACCAATCGACGAATTCAAGCCGGCCTGATACGATTCACGCCAACCCACCCCTCACAACACAAACCGGAATGGGCATTCCATGTCGAACTATGTTTTGGCGCTCGATCAAGGCACAACTTCCAGCCGTGCAATTCTCTTCGGTCATGACGGCCGCCCGGTCGCATCGGCACAGCAGGAGTTCGAGCAGATTTTCCCACAACCGGGACACGTCGAGCACGATCCGGAAGCCATCTGGACAACCCAACGGGACGTCGCCCGACTCGCAATGGAACAAGCCGGCGCCACGGCAGCCGACATTGCTGCCGTTGGAATTACGAACCAACGCGAGACAACCATCCTCTGGGATCGCAACACGGGCAAACCGGTTGCCAACGCCATTGTGTGGCAAAGCCGCGTAACCGCCGACATCTGCGAGCGACTGAAAGCCGACGGGACCGAAGAGACCTTTCGCGAAAAGACGGGACTGGTTGTCGATGCGTATTTCTCAGGAACGAAGATCAAGCATCTGCTCGACACCATCGACGGCCTGCGCAAACGGGCCGAACGGGGCGACATCCTGTTCGGCACGGTCGATACGTTTCTCATCTGGCGGCTGACCGGCGGAAAATGTCACGTCACCGATTACAGTAACGCCAGCCGCACATTGCTGTTCAACATCCACACCCTCCAGTGGGACGACGAACTGCTGTCGCTGCTCGATGTTCCCCGCTGCATGCTGCCCGAAGTGCGACCGTCGAGCGAACTCTACGGCGAAACCGAATCCGACCTGTTCGGCGGATCGATTCCCATTGCCGGCGATGCGGGCGATCAGCAGGCGGCGACATTCGGCCAGGGCTGCTTTGAACCCGGCACGGCGAAGAACACCTACGGCACCGGGTGTTTCATGCTGCTCAACACGGGCGAAAAACCGGTCGCGTCCAACAACGGCCTGCTCACCACCATCGGCTGGGGGAAGGACGGCAAGGTCACCTATTGCCTGGAAGGTTCGGTGTTTGTCGCCGGTGCGGTCGTGCAATGGTTACGTGACGGATTGAAGATTATCGACAGCGCGCCGGAAATCGAAAAATTAGCCGCCGAGGTTCCCGATTCCGGCGGCACCTTGCTGGTACCCGCCTTTGTCGGACTGGGCGCACCCTATTGGAATCAGGGAGCGCGCGGCACGCTGGTCGGCATCACCCGCGGCACCACACGGGCACACATCGCACGGGCGGCCCTCGATTCGATGGCCTTCCAATCCCGCGACGTTCTCGATGCGATGCAGCAGGACGCCGACGTGAAGTTGCAAACGCTCAAAGTCGATGGTGGCGCCTCGGCCAACAACCTGCTGATGCAGTTTCAATCCGACCTGTTAGGAGTCAACATCCAACGCCCCGTCGTGCAGGAAACAACCGCGCTCGGTGCCGCGTATCTGGCCGGATTAGCCGTCGGTTTCTGGGAAGACGAAAACGACGTCACAAACAACTGGGCGCTCGACCGCGAGTTCACCCCGGCAATGGATACTTCAGCGGCCGACAAACTCCACAGCCGTTGGAAAGACGCCGTGCAGCGCTCGTTGGATTGGGAGGTATGAGCAAATCGATAGATCGCCGCGCTATTTTCAATTGTCCCGAAGGGACACAACGCAACATGACAACGCACGTTTGGATAATCTACGAAAATGAAAATCTACCACAACCCCCGTTGCAGCAAGAGTCGCCAGACTCTGCAGCGAATTGCAGATGCCGGTGCCCGGCCGGAGGTGATTGAGTATCTGAAGACGCCGCCGACGGCGGAGGAACTGGACGGCGTGTTGAAAACACTCGGGCTGGAGCCGCGAGAGTTGATGCGGACGAAGGAGACGGTCTACAAGGAACTCGGCCTGGCAGGCCAGGAACTTTCGCGGGCCGAGGCGATACAGGTGATGATTGAGAACCCGATTCTGATCGAACGGCCGATTGTGGTTGACGGCAGCAAGGCAATTATTGGCCGCCCGCCGGAGAATGTGGACGAGTTGTTGTGAGATTCAGTCTTATCGGGAATGAACCAGCCCGTCGCGCAAGCGAGGGTTTCGGGAGTACAACGCGAGCGTAAACCCTTGCTTGCGCGACGGGCTGGTCTTCCTCGTTTTCGCTTGGATGTCGCGTTGTTATTAGAATCCGGCCCTCGTAGAATACCGTCTGGTGTTCTCGTGTTTCCCTCTGTTGCCCGACGGATTTCGGCCTCGCTGAGTCTGTCGACAGGATGTGTCGATTATGTTTGAAGGAATTACCAAGAGCCTTTCCGATGCCCTCGGTGCGATCGGTCGTGGCAAGCTGACCGAAGGCAATATTCGCGAAGGCATGAAGCAGGTGCGGCAAGCCCTGCTCGAGGCCGACGTGAACTACGAGATCGCCAACGATTTCGTCAATCGCGTGACCGAGCAGGCGGTTGGCGAACAGGTTCTCAAATCGCTGAAGCCAAGCGAGCAAATCGTCGGCATTGTCCACGATGAACTCATTCAGTTGATGGGTCCGGTCGATCATTCGCTCGGCCTGAAACGGCAGGGCATCACCGTCCTGATGATGTGCGGACTGCAGGGAAGTGGTAAAACGACCACCTGCGGTAAATTGGCCACCATGCTGCAGCAGCAGGGGCGGCACCCCATGCTGGTGGCTGCCGACTTGCAGCGCCCGGCGGCCATCGAACAGTTGAAAGTCATCGGCGAGCAGGTCGGTGTGCCGGTTTACAGCGAACCGCCCAGTGAAAGCACGCCCGTCAAAGTTTGCCGCAATGCTCTGAAGGAAGCGGAGAAACAGGGCGACGTCAACGTTGTCATCCTTGATACGGCCGGACGATTGCACGTCGATGACGAATTGATGGCCGAGCTGGAGTTGATCGATCGCAAGCTGCAGCCCGATCAGGCGCTGTTGGTTTGCGACGCGATGACCGGCCAGGATGCGGTCAACAGTGCGAAAGCGTTCAACGACGCGTTGGAAATCGACGGCGTCATCCTGACGAAACTCGACGGCGATACCCGCGGCGGTGCGGCGCTGAGTGTGAAGGCTGTCACCGGCGTACCGATCAAGTTTGTTGGTGTTGGCGAGCAACTCGACAAGCTGGATGAGTTTCATCCCGACCGGATGGCCGGCCGAATTTTGGGCATGGGCGACGTGCTCTCGCTGGTCGAGTCGGTGCGCGACAAGCTCGACGAAGACGAGATGCTGGCCCAGCAGCAGAAGATGCAGGAAGGGAAATTCACCCTCGACGATTTCCGCAAGCAAATGGCCCAGATCAAGAAGCTCGGCTCGATGGGCGAAATCATGAAGATGATTCCCGGCATGGGGGGAATGGCCGAGCAGATGGGCGACATGAATCCCGATCAGGATCTGGTACACATCGAGGCGATCATCAGTTCGATGACGCTCGACGAGCGCGAGAATCCCGAAAAGATTGACCGCAGCCGCCGCAACCGCATCGCCCAGGGCAGCGGTTCCGACCCGTCGGACGTCAATCGGCTGCTCAAAGACTTTGACAATATGTCGGGAGTCATGCAGAAAATGGCCGGAATGGGCATGCGTGATCGCATGAAAGCGATCAACGAGCTGAAAGACATGGGCGCAATGGACCCCAACGCCAGCATGAATAAAAAGAAAGAGCGCAGCAAACGCGGCCCCGTCGATCGCAATACGATCAGGGAAAAGCGCAAAAAAGAGCGGAAAAATGCCCGCAATGCCCGCAAGAAGAACAAACGGAAACGCTGAAAATTCAAAAAACTCCCGGAATGGCCCAGCCTGACCGGTGGCATCTGAATGGGGCAATTGGTAGTATTGCCCGTTTCCCGGAAATTGACGGCGTACGAAAACGAGAGACAAACAAGGAGACGCGAGTGGCGGTTCGTATTCGGATGAAGAAATTGGGGCGTAAGCATCGCCCCTTCTTTCGCATCTGCGCAATGGATTCGCGCAAGCCGCGCGATGGGCGAGCCATTGAGGAATTGGGGCATTATGACCCGATGGTTCGCGATAAGTCGCAGCGCGTGACGTTGAATTTGGAGCGGATTGAGTATTGGCTTTCGGTCGGCGCGACGCCGAGCGACAAGGTGGCCGTGCTGATCAAGAAGGTCAAGGCAAATAATTGGGGTGAGGCATCCGCGCCTCCGCCACTAACACCGCCTAAAGCACCACCCGAGCCGGAACCCGAAGCTCCTGCAGAAGATGCCGAGGCGACCACCGAGGAAGCTGCAGAAGCGACGGCCGAAACGGAAGAGAAGCTGGCGGAAGATGCTGCAACCGATGGCGGCGAATCCTGAAGAAGCGGTTAGCCGCGATCCGAAGGGGAGCGTGAACGGTCAATGCGGTTCGACGTGCTGACACTCTTCCCGGGGTTGTTTGACAGCTATCTCGATCAGAGTCTGCTCAAATTGGCGATCGATCGTGAATTGGTCGATGTCAGACTGTGGAATTATCGGGATTGGACAAAAGACAAGAGACGATCGGTTGACGACAAGCCGTTTGGCGGCGGACCGGGCATGTTAATATCCTGCCCGCCGGTGTTCGATTGTGTCGAAGCGGTGCAGGCCGACGGCCCCGAACCGGGACAGTTGGTTATGCTGACGCCACAGGGGCGTCGGTTGGATCAGAAGTTGGTTGGCGAACTATCGACGCACAAGCGTTTGTTGTTATTATGCGGCCGATACGAAGGATTTGACGAGCGGATTCGCGACGGGCTGAAACCGCTGGAGATTTCGGCAGGCGACTTCATTGCCAACGGTGGCGAAGTCCCCGCCATGATGATAATCGACACAGTCATCCGGTTAATACCGGGGGTGCTGGGAGACGAAACGAGCAGCAAATACGACTCATTTTCGGAATCCGGCCTGCTGGAATATCCCCAGTACACCCGCCCGCGAGAATTTCGTGGCATGCCGGTCCCCGACATTTTACTCAGCGGAAATCACGAAGAAATTGCACGCTGGCGAGACGAGCAAAGCCGGCAGCGCACTGAGAAACGACGACAAGCAGGCGAGCAGGGGGTGTAAACCCGCTGGTGGTCGCACCACAGCAGGGACAGGAAAACGGATACATGAACGAGTTGCTAAACAGCGTCGAAGCGTCGAGCCTGCGGGAAAAGCCGTTGGAATTCGAGGTCGGCGACAATGTGGACATCCACACGCGGATTCTGGAAGGCGAAAAAGAGCGGGTCCAGATCTTCAGCGGAACCGTCATCGCCCGCCGCGGCAGTGGTGTGCGGGAGACGTTCACCGTGCGTCGGATCGTCGCCGGTGAAGGTGTCGAACGAATTTTCCCCGTTCATTCCCCCAAGATTGCCAAGCTCGAAGTCAAACGTCACGGTGTGGTCCGTCGCGCAAAACTCTACTATCTCCGCGACCGCGTTGGCAAAGCAACACGGCTGAAAGAACGCCGCGTCGTGCGCAAGAAAAAATAGCTGAAAACCAACGCACCGCAGAACGACTATGCGGCGGTAACGCGGCGATTGGATTGAAATGGCCGGCCTGCTCAACCGACTGCTCGGCAACAAGGGCGAACGGCGGGCCGCAAAGTTTCTCCGTAGCCGTGGATTCCGGATTCTTGCCCGTCAGAGTTCGGGCCGGCTGGGCGAGATCGATCTCATCGCCCTTGATGGCGAAACGATTGTGTTTATCGAAGTCAAAACCCGTCGTTCCAACGTCGCCGGCCATCCGGTCGAAGCCATCACGCCAACCAAGCAGAAGAAGCTGACAGCCTTGGCGCTGGCCTATCTCAAGCGTCACGGACTATTGGAACACCGGGCGCGGTTCGACGTCGTGACGATCATCTGGCCGGACGGTTCACGCCAGCCGGAAATCGAACATTACGAGAATGCCTTCGAGCCAACGGGATTCGGGCAAATGTTTTCTTGAGGTCCGTGGGAACGCTGTCCCACGGTTTTTTTCAATCACCTTTTTCTGCTGATTGCGTCGTCCTATGAAAGCTGGCCTTGTTGGATATCAGGGGGGTGGCAAAAGCGCCCTGTTCGAGTTGCTGACAGGGCTTAAGCCCGATCCTTCCAAGACCCACAGCGGGCAGGTGGGCGTGGCCACCGTTCCCGATGAGCGATTTGACCGGCTCGTGGATCTTTATCAGCCGAAGAAAATTGTGCCGACGAAAATCGAACTGTTCGATACTCCTGGCCTCAGTCGCGATGAAAAAGAAGGCAACGCGCAACGGTTGAGTGTCATTCGCGAGGCCAGTGTTCTCGTCCAGGTGATCGGGCAATTCGCCGGATGCGATCCCACCGCGGAAGCGTCGGCGTTTATCGACGATCTGATCCTCGCCGACTCTCAAGTCGTCAGCAATCGCGTTGAGCGGCTCAAGAAAGATGCCGCCAAACCGCGCCCCGACCGCGACGAGTTGCAGGCAGAACTTGAAGCTCTCCTGCCGATTGCCGAACGGCTGGAAAATGGCGATGAGTTGGCCGACATGGAATTCAGCGAAGCACAGGTGAAAGCGGCTTCGTCGTTTGCGTTGCTTACCCGCAAGCGGCGTTTGGTCGTTTTGAATACGGCCGACTCCGACATCGATGCAGAAGTGGTAGCGAATCTGGAGTCAGCCGGACATGCTGTCATCGCCGCACCCGCCGGCCTGGAACTGGAAGTGCTCGCTTTGCCGGAAGAAGAGCAGGCTGAATTCGGGGCAGAAATGGGTCTCGCCGAACCCTCGCGGCGACTACTGCTGCGCAAGATATTTGAAGTGACCGACCAAATCACGTTCTACACGTGTGCCGAGAAGGAAGTTCACGCTTGGCTGTTGAACCGGGGGGAAACGGTTCTGGATGCGGCCGACACAATCCATAGCGATCTGGCACGCGGGTTCGTGCGGGCAGAAATCTGGTCGGCGGATGACTTATTGCGTCTCGGATCGGAACGCGAACTGAAAGCCGCCGGGTTACAGCACGTCGAGGGAAAGGAATACGTCGTACAGGACGGAGACGAAATTTTCATTCGCTCCGGCATCTGACAATCCACCAGATGTGCGAAAGTTTCAGTGGCATTCGTGTGGGCAGAATGGGGCGGCTATTCCAGTCATGGCCGAACAAGCGAGCAAAGCCCTACATCTTTCACCGAAGTTAGCAAATCTCGCAGAATTCTGTTAAGGACATCAATCTCTTGAGGCGTGTGCGTCGATGACTGAATGAAACGGTTAGAAAGAGTTTTTCGACAGAGTCATCGCGAGGAATAGTTTGAACCTGTTGGAGACAATCGCAGCGGATTGAGAGTACTGGATCGTCTGAGATTGAGCGGTTGAGAGAAAGACGTTGGCTGGCTGCGCAGCTTGGACGCTGGGTTGTCGCCCGTATATAGCCTGCGTATAATTCCTCGGAATTGTCGGCACCAACCAACCGCCACGAAAGCCCTTACTGCTGCCCCCCTTTGGATGTCCGGTTGATTTGAGTATTGCCGAAAGAAACACGACCACCCAGAGCATCAAACCCGCATTGAGCGGAGCGAACCTTCCCGTGCCAGAACATTCGCGGCTACTCGTATTCGGACGCGGTGACGAACCGACAACTCAAGTCCTTGAGGAGTTGGGCGATCAGAATGAAGTTGTTCGCGTTGAGAACCTGACAGATGCTTTGGAGAAATTGCGGCAGGAAAAGTTCGACGGCGTGTTGCTGCTGGGGAACGCGGTTTCCCGAGAAAGTAGTCTGATTGAATCAGGCGGCATTCTCGAATTGGTTCCCGACGGCATCGTGTTGCTGGACCCTCATCTCAGAATCCTGTGGTCGAACGAGCGTTTGTTAGAACTCACCGGCCGCACCGAATCGGCCGTCGGCTGCAGTTTTTACGATGCGTTCGGCACCCCGGAGATTCTTGGTCCCGACTTCTGCCCGTTTCATACGGCATTGGGGTCCGGCGAACCGGCGCGGAGCTCGCTGCGCGTCGGCGATCAATCGTACTTCGAAGTGCACACTCGACCCGTTTTCGACGAAGATGGGGATTCGCCACTGTTTCTGGTGGTCGTCGTCCGCGACGTGTCCGACGAAGTGCTGCAGCGTCAAAAACTGAGCGCCATCTATCAGGCAGGCTTGGAACTGGGCGACCTTTCGGCCGAAGAAATCCTCGACATGTCGGTCAGGGAACGAATTGAGCTGCTCAAGTCAAAAATCCTGCACTACACGCAGGATCTGCTCAAATTTGAAACCGTCGAAATCCGGCTGCTCGACCGTCAATCGAAACGGTTGGAACCGTTGTTGGCGGTTGGCATGCAACCCGTCGCCGCCGACCGCGACCTCTTCGCCGACGCCCGCGACAATGGCGTGACCGGATTTGTCGCGAACACCGGCAAGAGCTACCTGTGTGAAGACACGGAAAACGATCCGCTGTATTTGCCCGGCGCACCCGGCGCACGTAGTTCACTGACGGTTCCACTTGTCCTGCACGACGAAATTCTGGGAACGTTTAACGTCGAAAGCAAACACCCCGGCGCGTTTAACGAAAACGATTTGCAGTTCCTGGAACTCTTCAGCCGCGAAGTCGCCGTCGCGCTGAATACGCTGGAATTGCTGGTGGCCGAAAAGGTGACCACCGCCACAGAGAACACCAAGCTGATTCTCCGCAAAGTCGCTCAACCGGTCGATGAGATTATCAACGACGCAGCCTGGGTTCTCGAACGCTACATCGGTCACGAGCCGGATGTCTGCGATCGGCTGCAACGTGTATTGAAACACACGCGCGACATCAAACAGTTGATCCAAACCGTCGGCCGTTCGATGACGCCGGATGTGGCGCACTCGCTGCCGTCGCGTCCCGAGCGTCCCAAACTCTGTGAAAAGCGAATTCTGGTCGTCGATAGTGACGACACGGTACGGGGCGCTGCTCACGAGTTGCTGGGGCGATACGGTTGCGATGTCGAGACGGCGCACAATGGCGAAGAAGCATTTCTGATGGTCCGCAGTTTCCATTACGATGCGGTCATCGCCGACATTCGCCTGACCGATATGACCGGTTACGAATGTTTCCACGAGATCCGCCAGATGCACGCGCACCTGCCCGTCATTCTGATGACCGGCTTCGGCTACGACCCGACGCATTCCATCGTCAAGGCGCGGCAGGAAGGCTTGAAGTCGGTTTTGTACAAGCCGTTTCGGCTCGACCAACTGCTCAACGAAGTGGAACAGGCGGTCTCGACGCCGATCGATCTGGCGAAAAATCCGTAGCATCGAAATAATTGATGGACGCGATGAAGGCAGTCATTCTGACGTTCGACTTCTTGCCGATCAGTTTCCTGGGATGCTACGGCCACTCGCTTGTCAAAACGCCTCACTTCGATCAGTTGGCGTCCAGATCGATTGTCTACGATCAGCACTTTGCGGAAAACATCGATCCCGCCGCGCCGGCGCATGCGTGGACAACCGGCTGCTATCACTTTCCGCGTTCCGCCGAGATTCAGCAGGCCATGCCCGATGTCGGCGATGTCCTCAACCGAGCCGGCATTGAAACGACTCTAATTTCCGAAAACGATTCTCACACGCCCGCTGCAAACTGTCGAACCGCAGTTCGCGTTGAAGGGGAAGGCGGCCTCGCAGTTTCCCCCGAAGCCACCCCATTCGCACAACTCGTTTCGCAAGCGGAACTCGCAATCGACGACGAGTGGTGCAATGACAGTTCAAGTCAACTGTTATGGCTGCACTCAACGGGTGTTTCATCCGAGTGGCTTCCACCCCGAGCGTTTGCACGCGCCGCGATGTCTCGCAGCTTCGCAGCCGGGACCGATGCAGAAGATGAGCAATCACTGCCTGACATTCCGGCGGAGTCATCCAACGAACAGTCAAACGACTCCGAGTCACTCGACAGCACCACCGATTCGGAAGCAGATGCGACAGAAGTGGTAATTGAAGATTTGCCGGATGAGTCGTTTGACGATTTTGTCGAGGCGCTTGTGGGTGCCGCATTGGACGAGAGCGGCGCTGCCAATCTTTCCGTCGAAGAATGGCAAGTTGCGCGCGCGGTTCTGGCGGGATACGTGGAAATGTTGGATCGGTCTCTCGGCCGATTGCTGGCGGCGATCAACGAACGAGCCGGTCGAGATCCGATCTTGTTCATTGTGACGGCCGCAGAGGGTATTCCCGCCGGCGAGCGGTCGATGATGTCACTGCCGGCCGTGTCACTGCCCGAAGAGATCATTCACACTCCGTTGTTCGTGCAGCACCCCGGCGCCGAACCGGGAACGCGCCGACAGCAACTCGTGCAAACGGTCGATCTGGTACCGACGTTGCTCGATTGGTTTCAGGCCGACGCCAGCAAACTTCCCTGCGAAGGGCAAAGTCTGCTTCCATCGACGACATTGACCGAAAACCGGGAACGCGAATACATTTGCCTGGGCGATGGCACAAGCAACTGCGCCATCCGCACGCGCGAGCGCTACCTGATTCTAGATCCTGCCTCCGACAAACGGCATAGCATCACACCACAGTTATTTGTCAAACCGGACGACATCTGGGAAGCTAACGAGGTGTCGGCCCAGTCGCCTGCCGAAGTGGAAACGCTCGCCACCACCCTCGAACACTGCATCGAGCAGGCGCAAAACCACGTACCAGCTGAATTCCCGAAATTGACAACGCCGCAATAACGATCCAACACACGACCCGCATCACCTGTCATGATGAATCGACTGGCACACCGAAACAGGAGATCATTTCAATCATGACAAACACCGTCCGCGAATGTCGCCGCCTTTGTCCGTCACTGCTGGCAATCATCGCTGGAGTTCTGGCCGCAATTGCCCCGCAACTTGAAGCCGCCGCGGAGGACGGCAAACCACGCGTTTGCCGTGAATTGCGGCGGTTTCCCGCCGTCGAAGCGCACCAGGCAGCCGCCGTCGATCAAACGCATTTCTTTGCGATCACGAACCGGGCCGTCGGCAAGTACGACAAATCGACCGGCGAACGCGTCGCTGGTTGGCAAGCACCGGCCGGCTCACCACTGAAGCACATGAATAGCGGCACGGTTCACAAAGGCACGTTGTACTGTGCTCATTCCAACTGGCCCACCGTTCCCACGAAAAACTCAGTGGAAATGTGGAATGCCAAAACACTCAAGCACACCGGCCGCCGCGAATTCAATGACGAAGAAGGAGCGATGACATGGATCGACCGGCATGACGGCCACTGGTGGATTGCGTTTGCTTTCTATGGTGACAAAAGGACCGTTCAACGCACCCGGTTGGTCAAACTAAACGACCGCTGGAAAACTCAGGCAACGTGGACGTTTCCGGCAACTGTTATCGATCGATTCCTGCCGTTCAGCAACTCCGGCGGGTCATGGGGACCAGACGGCCTGCTGTACGTGACCGGTCACGACCGCGCAGAATTGTACGCGCTACGAATTCCGAAAAAAGGATCAACGCTGCAACTGGTCGATATCGTTCCCATCAAAGCAGCGGGACAGGGAATCGCCTGGGACCGCAGCGACGCCGGCATGATTTACGGAATTCATCGCAAGACGAAAACGGTCGTTGTGTCGCGGCTCGAAGGCCGGAAGTGAACTGCAGTTTGCACCCTACGCAATCGTTTCCAGAGCATCGCCGAGCGCGTGAATGCCCTCCACAAGCGCGTCGTCGGGAATGACCAACGGTGGAACGACTTTGAGTGTGGAGCGGTTCACCTGGAACAGCATCACGCCCTGCTTTACCGCGGCCCACGTCCATTCGCGGGCGAGTTCGACTCTCGGCTCCCCAGTCGATGGGTCGGACACGTGAATGGCGAACAGCAAACCGGTGCCGCTGATCTCGGAAATGTGTTTCGGAAAACGTGCTCGCAATGCTTCGAGTTCTTCGCGTGCGATCTTTCCCTTACGGGCAGCTTCTGAGATCAACTGTTCCTCTTCGAGGATTCTCAGATTGGCCAGCGCCGCAGCGCACGAAAGTGGATGGGCCGCGTGTGTTGTTGTGATCTCGGCCGGCGTCAGCACGTCAAGTATTTCGGCGGGACCGAGGACGGCCGCCAACGGCAATGTCGATGTGACTCCCTTGCCGACGCAAATCAAATCGGCACGCACCCCGTAATGCTCGTGCGCAAACCATTTTCCCGTGCGGCCGAAACCGGTTTGCACTTCGTCAAAAACAAGCAACACGCCCTGTTCGTCGGCCCATTCACGCATTCGCTGCACGAATGCCACAGGCAATGGTAACGCGCCCCACCCCTGAAACGTCTCAATGAAGACGGCGGCAATCTCTGTTGAGGAAACGCCGTCATCTGCCAACTGTTGGATCTGCTTGTCGAAGCAGTCTCGCCAGTCGGCATCGGTATAGTCAGCCGTTTGGGCCGTCAGCCGGGGAAATGAGAGGTGGTGGATGCCATCATCAGCATTCGGCAACCACGGCTTCTGTGCATCGTTTCCCGATAACTGATGCGCACCGAGCGTCCAACCGTGATAGTCGCCGACGAACGTCAGCACGTGACGTTTGACCGGGTCGCTGCGCAGACCCCACTCACAGACGAGCCGAAATGCGCATTCAATCGCTTCGGAACCGACCGTCCAGAAGTAGACTTTTTCGCAACCGGGTGGAGAAACCGCCAGCAGTTTTTCGGCCAGTTGCACACGGATGTCCGATGCGAAACTGAATTGTGCCAACAGTCCCTCGTCCACATGACGACGCAGCGCCTCGCGAATTTCCGGATGGCCGTGGCCGGTATTCGTCATGACGGCCGTCGAACTGAAGTCGATCCAACAGTTGCCCGTCTCGTCGAATACCTGGTAACCCTCGGCACGGTCCCAAATGATGGGCGGCTGGTAACAGTTGACGCGCGGAAATACGCGTGCCGCATCGGCCAATCGTTTCACCGTTGCCGGCGCCGGCAACTCCGTCACAATTCGACGATGCTGCGTCTCAATCCGCGCTGTCGGCTCGGGCTGGGCGGGGAACGAATTGGCAAGAACTGACTGTGATGTGTTATTCATGTTTGTCTCGGTGTGAGAAACGCGGTTTCTTGAAAAAACCGGGTTTCTGTGATGGGCGTGACGATTGATCGCGAATCGACAGGCCACACGATAACATTGAACCCAATGTGAGTGCCAACCCGCGGCGGGGCATTCTCTCTTGGAATTGATATATCGAGTAGACACGCGAGAGACCGATGGCCCGGCATGAGACCCAACACCCCCCAAAAGTCGCCGTCATCACCGGCGCGTCGAGCGGTCTTGGCGCAGAACTGGCGCGAGAATTGAGTCGGCACGGCTGGAGCGTCGGTCTGATCGCGCGGCGGGAAGACCGGTTGATGACGCTGGCCGACGAAATTCGCCAGGCTGGAGGACGTACCGCGATTGCAGTTGCCGACGTGTCGGACAAGGCAATGCTGTTGGCGGCCTTTGATTCAATTCGCGGCGAACTGGGAGCCGTCGATCTACTGATTGCCAATGCCGGCGTGGGCAAGCCGGACTTTCTCGATCCCTTCACCGTCGATGACATCGAGCAGATGATTCGCGTGAATCTGCTGGGTGTGCTGTACTCGATTGCCGCCGTGTTGCCACAGATGATTGAGCAACGTCGGGGACACATTGCCGCTGTTTCCAGCGCCGGCGCTTACAAAGGAATGCCTGGTTCCGCCGGATATTGTGCGAGCAAATCGGCCGTGAGTACTCTACTGGAAGGGCTGCGAATTCAACTGCGAGAATACGGTGTTTCGGTGACAACAATCTGCCCCGGCTTCGTGCGGACCGACATGACCGACGTAAACAGCTTCCGCATGCCGTGGCTGCAAGAACCGGATGCGGCCGCCCGAAAGATTGTTCGCGCCCTGAATCGCCGCAAAAAGGTCTACAATTTCCCCTGGCAGATGGCCCTAATGATAAAGCTACTGCGCTGGCTGCCCGACTGGTTCATCGCCCGCACACTACCACGCAAGAGCGATGTGGTGAGAAACAATGAATGATGAAGGGCGAGGAACCACAATTCCGTGGGCCACAATTCTAGTCCCCCGCTATCAGCCGTTAATCGTCAATAATCAATTGTCAATCGTCAATTATTTCCCAACCGGATTCTCACCATGAAATCGATTCGCGTTGCCACTTGTCAATTTTCCGTCGAAGCTGATATTGCGCACAATCGGCGGCAGGTCTTGCGGCAGATTCGACAGGCGGCCGAGCGGAAAGTCGATGTTGTTCATTTTTCCGAATGCGCTCTTTCGGGTTACGCCGGCGTCGATATTCCCAACATCGCCGCGCTCGATTGGGACGCTTTGACCGCGGCGACCGAAGAGATCCAGGCGGCTGCGAAACAACACAAGATGTGGGTGCTATTGGGATCGACGCATCGTCTGACCGACGGCAACAAACCGCACAACTGTATTTACGTCATCGATCCGCGCGGCCGCATCGTTGATCGCTACGACAAACGGTTCTGCACTGGCTTGGCAGGTAAACGGCCGACGTTCGATCTTAAACATTATTCGCCGGGGAACCACTTCGTCACGTTTCGCGTCCGCGGAATCACCTGCGGCGTTCTCATTTGTTACGACTACCGGTTTCCGGAACTGTATCGCGAATACAAGCGGCAGGGAGTCGAAGTCCTCTTCCAGTCGTTTCACAATGCGAGAACGACAGTTGTTAAAGACACAACATACGACATCTGGCGGACGATTGTGCCGGCGACGATGTCGTGCCGGGCGGCTGAGAATCATTTCTGGGTCAGCGCGAACAACAGCACCACGCGGCCTTCACGTTGGGCAAGTTTTTCCGTCCGACCGGACGGGGCGATTACCGGCCGACTCAAACGGCATCAGGCGGGCGTGCTAATTACCGACATGAAACTCGACCCGAAATTGTACGACGCACCCGGCCCGTGGCGTGAGTCGGCCATGGACGGCCAACTTCACAGCGGCCGGCTCGTCGAAGATCAGCGGTCGCGCGACGTGACTTGCCTCTGATGCCATCTGCCCGCTCGGTTCACGGCTTCTGCCAACGGTAAACATAGATGTGCTGTATGCCATCGGCTGCCGTGGCATCAATGGTGAAAACGCCGTCGCTCAGATCGCCGAGGTTGTCACGGCCGGTTCTCTTGCTGGTGAAATGCCATTTGCTATCCGACGTGTGGTAGAAGCAGCTTCCTTTGCTGGATTTGTGTGTGATTACGCTTTGATCTGGATTTTTGCCGTCCGGCATTTCGTAGTGCATTGTCACCACGTAGTCGGCGACTCCGTCTAATCGAAGTCTCCCCGAAATGAGATTTGCAGCGGGATCAATCGCTTTCGCTGGCAACGGCAACCGCTTGCCGTCAATCGTTTCCAGGGCGTAGATGCCGAGAACGGGTGGCGGATTGGAATCTTGCACCGGCTGCGAGGTTGGATTCGTAGCACTTGGACTTTGCGATTCGCTACAACCGACGACACAACAAAGCAGAACTGCTAGCCAAACGAATTGCATGGCGCGCCTCCTGAGATGCCTGTATCGTAAAGACGCACTTCGGTCGTTGGCGACGGGCGGTCAGTCGTGACTGTGCGCGTCGTCGGGGAACGATCCTTCGCGAACTTCTGTTACGTATTGAGTTGCCGCCTGCACCGCTTCGCCGTGCAATTCTGCATAACGCTTGAGGAATTTCGGCTGAAAACCGTCAGTCAAACCAAGCATGTCGTTCAGCACGAGCACCTGCCCGTCGCAATCGGGGCCGGCACCGATGCCGATGGTGGGAATCTCAAGCTCGGCTGTGATGGCGGCGGCGAGTTGGCGTGGTATGAGTTCCAACACGATGCCGAAGGCACCGGCATCCTGTGCTGCACGTGCATCGTCGAGCAAACGCTGTTCGTCGCGCTGAATTTTCCCCATGCCGCCCAACATCCGCACCGACTGCGGCTTCAAGCCGACATGCGCCATCACGGGAATGTCGGCAGCGGTCATCGCGCGAATTGTCTCTGCCTGATTGACTCCCCCTTCAATTTTGACGCACGCCGCACGGGTCTCTTTCAGGATCCGGCCGGCGTTGGCAATCGCGGTCTCGGGGCTGACCTGGTACGTCATGAACGGCATATCGACAATGACCAACGCGCGTTTCACCGCACGCGTGACCATCTCGGCGTGATAGATCATCTCATCGAGAGTCACCGGCAGCGTCGTGTCGTGTCCCTGCACCACCATGCCCAGCGTGTCGCCGACCAGAATGGCATCGACTCCCGCTGCGTCCACAATGCCGGCCCACGTATAATCGTAGGCAGTCAACACGGCCAGCCGGCGTTTCTGCCGTTTCGCGGCAACAAATCGTGGCACCGTGACAGGTGCGGCTGACTTTGCATCAGCCGGCAGTTTTTGATTGTCGTCCATTCGAACTGGCCTTTGCAGACACTGTGGCTTCTTCTAACACGCAGTTGAGGAAACTCGTCGTGATTCAGCTTCTGGCGACAATTTCATGCCGACCTTCGAGTTGCCGCTCCACGCATCACAGTATCTCAGCCACATGCAGGAAGACAAGTTCGGCACCGGAAAGCAGGCGGACAATCAGCGGACACTGGCACGGCTTTTTCATGATCGAGGGTGATTCAAGCCTGTCGGATAAGTTATCAACCATCGAAATACGCAAAATAATACACATCAAAATGCAACACGTGTTGCATTTTGACACCATTTCTGTTTTCCAGCTCTCGCCAACAGATACAGAATAAAGCACTCAAAACATTTATGTGAAACCACTTACGACTTCTCGTCGTATTTTCACGGAAACCGGCACACTGTGTGCTGTTACCTTGTGTCGTCACGGTGGCAGGCGTTGGCCCGCACTTGCTGCATGGCATTTTTGAAAGCGTCCCGAACATGTATATGTTCGAGACGCTTTCTTTTTTTGCGCGCCGCGACGGATTCACAGTTCGCTCAACATCCGGTGCGTGTCACTCTCTCAAGAGACCGGAGGGTTTACACCCTCGGCTCGCTCTGGCGATGCCGTTGATCTCGCTGCCCGCATCGCGCAGTCCGAAAAACCCATCGGCCCTGTCTGCGACTTCCGTCGGCTTGACTGGAACATAGCGCCCGTTTACCGTGCAGCGACGACTTTTCTCGCCCGCCGTGAGCCTGCTCGCATCGGATGCAACAAACCGCATGGCCGATTACGATTCCGATATGCTTGCGAATTCGCCGGACGATCACCGTCCGACATACGTGCGGCATTTTGTCGTGCTGGCGACGATGGCGATGGCGATGCTGTTGTATCTCGATCGCTTTTGTGTCGCGTTCGCCGCCGAATACATTCGCGAAGACCTGAATCTGACGCAGTCGCAGATGGCTGACTTTCTGGGCGCATTTTTCTGGTCGTATGCGTTGGCCCAGGTTCCGTCCGGTTGGTTAAGCGACCGCTACGGCGCGCGAATCATGCTGGTCGTCTACATTCTGTCCTGGTCACTGTTCACGGCGTTGATTGGCGCTGCGACGAGTTTCGCGCTGCTGCTGTCCGTCCGTCTGATCAGCGGATTGGGGCAGGCAGGGGCCTATCCCACCAGCGCCAGTGTCGTCAGCAAGTGGGTTCCGTTTTCCAACCGCGGGATGGCAAGTTCACTCATTGCCTTTGGTGGGCGAGTCGGCGGATTCATTGCACCGCTGCTGACGGCGTTCCTCATTCTCGTCTTCGTTCCGCTCAGTACTCCAACCGAATTGAAACCCAAGGAACTACTGCATGGCCCCCGCCTGGCGGCAAAGTTGGCTCCGGCCGAATCGGAGACAGAGCTTGCCGAGGGGATAACTGTGCCAGGCAAAGCCGGCGTCCACATCTGGTCGCTGTTGCCGGGTGACGTGCGCCCCGCACTCATCGCGGCCGCAAATGAGTTCAGAGAGCGCGAGACGGCACTGCTCGCTCTCAAGGAAACCGTCAAATCGAAACCGACAGCGAAGGCGAAGAAAGCGGCACAGACGGCCGCCGAATCGCTGGAGGCGATGGAACTCAGCGCCGACGACAAAGAGCAACTGCTCGCCGCGGTCAACAGCTTGCTGACCGAACCCAACCTGTATAGCAAGCAGGCTTTTGAAAACATCAAGCTTGAAAGAGAGACGCGGAAATATGTCGAGAAGGCCGAAGGTGGCGACAATCTCAATGATCTAGAACAACGACGGCTCAATCGATTCTTGTTGGAGGCGGCGTTCCGCAGCGAGATTGGGAAACTGTACGTCAAAGGTTGGCGGCCGGTGATGTATGTGTACGGTGCCGCCGGTTTGCTTGTCGCCGGGTTCTTCTGGATTTGCGTCCGCAACCGGCCGGAGGCGCACCCCTGGGCGAACGCGGCAGAATGCCGACTGATTTCATCAGGCCGTCCCGCCGGTGCACCGAGTCCACACGGCAAGCCGGGAACCGTTCCCATCATGGCGTTGCTGAAGAGTGTGAGCATGTGGGCCGATTGCTTCATGCAGGTCGGAACCAACGTCGGCTGGGTCTTCTTGGTGCTGGGGCTGCCACGATACCTGGAAGACGTACATCACGTGCCACTGCTGCAGCGGGGCGTCATGTCGGCGATTCCACTCGGCGTCGGCTTTGTCGGCATGCTGATCGGAGGAAAGCTGACCGATGTGCTGACGTCACGCCTGGGGGTCAAGTGGGGGCGTCGCGGTCCGATGATGTTCACGCGGTTCACCGCAGCAGGGGCGTACGTGATTTGTCTCGCACTATCACACAGCGCGACCGATTCCATCTTCAATTCGCCATGGGCGTTTGTCATTGTCTTTTCGCTGGTTGCGATGTCCACCGACATGGGGACTCCCGCCGGTTGGGCGTTTAAGCAGGATGTTGGCGGGCGTTATGTTGGCTCGGTATTGGGCTGGGGAAACATGTGGGGCAATTTGGGTGCCGCCTGTTCGCCGCGAATTTACGACTATTTCCTGGGTGAGACACCGACCATCGACGACTGGAACAACATGTTTCTGGTCTGCATGGGGGCATTCATTTTTGCCGGCCTGTGTGGTCTGCTGATCGATGCCACGAAGATGATCGCGCCGCCCGACGACGAACACGAAGACGAAAAATAAAACGACTCCCCAGAGGGATGAGAACACCCCGGGGAGCCGTTGCTCTTGGCGAGCAGCTATCGTTTCGTCGCAGCGAGCCAATGCTGGCCGTGCGACGGTTAGCGAATTCGCAGTGAGAACGAAAGGCGACCCGATCGACCACTGCGGCGAATCTCAAACCCACTTCGCCGAAAAACGGGCGAACGCGGAACGGCAACAGGTGCTGGGGGTGCGACGGGCGGAACAACCACCGGAGGGCCATTCAGTACGGGGCCGTTCGAGCGGCTGTCGCCTGTCAGTTCTTCCAATTCGTGCACGGTTTCGACAATGCCGTGCATCAATCGGTTCAGTCGCCGCAAATGGAATTGGCTGATTCGACCCTGGCCGTAACCATGACGTCCGTGCGTGGCGTGACCGTTTCCAGGTCCCGACATTTCTTCGATCAACTCTTCAACGTGATGCCCCAGTTCGTCCAGTTCCTCGACATCGCTCAGGATGTGCTGACGGCTGCCGGCGACGTGGGCCACATCGTGGATGTGCTTGGCGGTTGTGTACATTTCGCAGACATCCTCGTACAGATGCTTGAATTGCGGGGTACGCCGAAAACCATATCGCACTTCACGCGCCGCTGCAGCCGTCTGCCGCATCAGGCCGAAGGACAGCTCGTCGATGGCTTGGGCATGATCGGCACGAGCGTCGCCGGTCAACAGTCCGGCAGTGATGGTCAACGCGATGGCGGTTGTGTGAAGAGTGTTCATGGCGGTGTCCTTGTCATGGTTGTTTGGCGGAAACAGTTGCAGGCGTCACTCGCCCGGCCCCTTCCTCAGTTCCGTCCGAGAACTGGTTATCAACAAACGCAATGACCATGCCAAACCTGTGGTAATCGCCTAGAGTTTTCCGTAACCCATATTTATGATATGCCTTACGTGGTTTCCATTCTTCCGGAGCTGGTCCTTCCGGAACAATCGGTCTGTCGCACATGTGATCCTGCGGTCGCCCGAGTGTTGTCATTGTGATTCCACGCCCGAGTCATGGCATTGATCAAACCATCCGAATTTCTCGCGGCTGACCGCTGGCAATTGCGAAATGTGGTTCCCGGTCCCAAAATGATGCACTGCGACATGCGTGGGGCAGAGAATCTGCACAGCGTGCTTGAGCGCATTGGCACGGACATTACAAGAAGGGGAAAATGCAGCGATGAACGTCGAAACAATGGAAATGGGCGGCCTGAAGTGTCATGTCGTCGACACGCTGGCTCCCGGCGTACCCCCTTCTATAACCGTTGTTCTCTGTCATGGATTTGGTGCGCCGGGGACCGATCTGGTCGCATTGGGGCCGGAACTGCTTCATTCCGCCCCACAACTGGCGGCATCGGTGCGGTTCTATTTTCCCGAGGCACCACTTTCGCTCGATGATTTGGGGATGTACGGCGGTCGGGCCTGGTGGCCGTTGAATATCGAACGCATGGCGGCGGCCGTTGAAAATGGCGACATGAGACATCTGCGATCCGAAACGCCCGACGGGCTGGAGTCGGCGAGAACCCTGCTGACAGCCTTCGTAAGCGACGTCTGCGAGACCGATGGAATCGATGCGGGCCAGATCGTGTTGGGAGGTTTCTCGCAGGGATCGATGTTGGCCACCGACGTTGCGCTGAGTTTTTCACAGCGACTGGCTGGATTGTGCGTCCTTTCCGGGACACTGTTGTCTGAAGACAGGTGGCGGGATCTGGCCTCTGAGCGAGGGCCACTTCCCGTTTTACAGAGTCACGGCCGACAAGATCCGCTGTTGCCATTCGTAGCGGCCCAATGGCTGCGAGATCTGCTGATCGAAGGCGGCCTTTCGGTAGAGTTTCTGCCGTTCGACGGAATGCACACAATTTCCGTCGATACACTGCAACGCTTTGCAGAGTTTCTGATCGAATTAATACCGGATTGAGGCCCCTTGGCGGCCAATTCCGAAAAACATCTCCGGAACGCTCACAGATGGTGGCCAAGTTGCGTATTATTAAGGGTTAAGACCGCAGTCGAATTCGTTTATGGCTGAACCTTAGCCTGAAAAGATCGCTCACCCCGCTCGCCTTGATGGCGAAGGCTGAGCGAGTGTTGAAACCGCAAGAAACGTCCCTCTTCCTCAGGGAGAGGGAGAAGATTTTGGAATCGAACCCCTCGTGCACCATCTCGCCTGCCGTTGTTTTTGCAGTCGCCTTCGCCCGATGTTGGCGTTGATCGCCATTTCGGTGATGTCGGGCATGGCGTCGCCGACGCTCGCCGTTGAAACACCTGGACAATCGTCGTCAGATTTGAGTATCGAGCAGATTCGCATTGGGTTTGGTGGGAGTTTCAAAGTCGGACGGTGGACCTCAATTTCCGTCGATGTCAAAGTCAAACGTCCCTGCACGGTGCAGTGGTCGATCGAAGTCCCCGATCCGCACGGAAACCCGACGCAGTTTCCGGGACCCGAAACGCAATTCGCCCACCCGGGATTGCAAACGTTGAAAACGGTTTTCCGAACCGGTCGGCTGAAAGGGACTCTGCGCGTCCGTGTCGGTAGTGACGGCAATGAAGTCGAACGGCTGCTGAGAACGGACGACGATGAAGCAGCCGCGCTGCGACCTGCGTTAGAGCAGTCGGTTGTTCTCGTGGGTGTGCTGGGACAACCGGCGGGCCTTTCCGACCTGCAGAAACTGGAACGGCCCGTGCAAATCGTCAATATAGACGACGCACCCGATCTGCCCATCGAGTTCGCGGCCTACGAAGGTCTGGATATTCTCATCATTAACGGCAAACCCGAAATTACGCGCCCGCAAAGCGATGCGATTCGAGATTGGGTTTATTCCGGCGGTCGCCTGACGCTGGCTGTTGGGCGCGATACGACCGCCTTTCAGAATGGTTCGATGTACCAGTGGGTGAGCGACTTCATTCCGCTGCTGGGGACCAGAGCGTTACGAAAACTCAGCGGATTGGAAAGCTTCGACAGAGGGACGACGCCGATTACCGTCCGGCGGGGGAAACCGGTGACCGCGGCGAGGATCGATACCGGAGGCAACGACTCCGATTCGCCGAAATTTGCGGGGAGTGTGCTGGTGACGGAAGAGCGGGAGCCGTTGGTGGTGCGATCGGCCTGTGGATTCGGACGGGTCACTTTTTTTGGCGTCGATCTCGACCAGCCGCCGCTGTCCGACTGGCAACCATTGTCCGCGGTGCTGCAGAAGCTTGTGTTCGACGAATTCCCGCCCGCGTCCGATAAGGACAGCAATCGGGGACAACGGTTGTCGCAAACCGGCGTCTCCGATTTGGCAACGCAGTTGCAGTCGGCATCGGAAGATTTTCCCGATCTGGCTCGAATCTCAACCTGGACGGTGATGACGTTGCTGCTCTTCTACTTGATGCTTATTGGCCCGGCCGATTATTTCCTCGTGCATCGTCTGTTTCGCAATCCACGTATGACCTGGGTGTCATTTCCCATCATGGTCTGCGTGGCGGCAGCGTTGGCCATATGGACGGCGCGTTCAACAAACAGCCAGGACGTTCGTCTAAACCAGATCGATCTTGTCGATATCGACGCGGCCGCTGTTGGTCCACAGTTTGTGCGTTCACAAAGTTGGTTGACCGTGTACACACCCAGCACCGTGCGAAATCGCGTGGCCGTCGTGCCACGCTCGCTTCAAGCGGAAGACAACAATCATCAGCCGGATGAAACGGCCGCTGCCGATAGTGACGTCACGGAGGAGAACGGCTCGTTTCTGCTCAGTTGGGCTGGAGTGCCGGAGACCGGTTTTGGGGGCATGTATCGTTCCGGCGGAATCGAGTTCGGCCGGCCACCATATCGTTATGCTGAGGGGGGTGCAGGGATCGACGATCTTCCGACGGCAATGTGGTCGACGGCCAGCCTGACGGCCACACGGACACACCGCAGTGAAGGTCTCATCGAAAGTGATTTGACCAGCCGGGGTTTCGGGCTGCTTTCGGGAACGCTAACGCATCATCTGGGCGGACCGCTGCGCGAATGGATGTTGGCATACGGCCCAGGAGTCTATTTTTCAAAAGTCAATCCGCGCACCGGCGAGGCAGCGGTCATCGAACCGAACACCACTTGGTCGCCCGATGGCCCCTCCGTTCATCAACAGGAACTGCTTGGGTACTTGACGCAAACTCGTTTGACGGAGGTCGAGGGTTCCGACGCGAGCAGCAGGAAGAAACCGGAATTCCGGCTCGCCCAATCAAAGTACGATCCGTTCAACCGCGAACCGGGTGGAATTCTGCGGATGATTACTTTTTTTCGCCGCGCCGGTGGGGAGAAGTATACGCAACTGAAAAACGATAGCCTCAGGCATTTTGATTACACCGGCTTGTTGGAATTGGATCGGGCCATTCTGTTCGCTCGAATTGATGCTCCGGTCGCCGATCTCAAATGGAACGATAAACCTCTGACATCGACAAAGCGTTCAACGTTTGTCCGTATCGTGCTGCCTGTAAGAAAGACAAAACAGTAAAGAAAACAAAATCCTGCATTGATTAGGAATCAGCCCTCAGCGCAAGCAAGGGCTTGAGTCATGCACACAAACGATGCCCCTCCTCACGGGACGGGTTGGTAAGTACCGAATCGACATTGGCATAGAATCAACCAAGAACAATTTGGGTTTGCTGTGATAGAAACGCGACAACTGACAAAACGTTATGGCGATCTGATTGCCGTCGATCACATCGATCTGAAACTGGCCGAAGGTGATGTGTTCGGATTTATTGGCCCGAACGGATCGGGCAAAACGACCACAATGCGGATGCTCGCCACGCTGCTCAATCCCGATTACGGCGAAGCCTACGTTTGTGGCAAGTCGATTTATACTCACCCGCAGGAGATTCGGCGGCTGGTGGGATACATGCCCGATTTCTTCGGCGTGTACGATGATATGTCTGTCATCGAATACCTGGAGTTCTTTGCAGCCGCCTATCGCATCGACGGTCACGCTCGTCGCAAGATTTGCGAAGAGAAGCTGGAACTCGTCGATATGTCGTTCAAACGCGACGCGATGGTGAATCAGCTTTCTCGCGGGCAGACGCAACGGATTGGTCTGGCACGCGTGCTGCTGCACGAACCGCAGGTGCTATTGTTGGACGAACCGGCCAGCGGTCTCGATCCGCGCGCACGAATCGAGATCCGCAATCTCTTGAAACGCCTCGGCGAATTGAAGAAGACGGTGATCGTCTCCAGCCACATTCTGCCGGAATTGGCCGACGTCTGTACGCGGGTCGGCATGATCGAAAAAGGCGTGTTAATTGTTGATGGTTACGTCAATGAGGTTATGAAGAAGGCCCGCGAATCGCAGATGCTCGAAGTTTGCGTCACGGAGAATTCGGAGCAAGCCGCCGCGCTGTTGGAACAGCACGACGACGTCGCACGGGTCTCGATGCAAGGCGAGACGATTGAAGTGACACTGAATCAAAACGTCGAAGACTACAGTTTCATCCCGCAAATGATGTTTGAGGCGGGCTATCGGTTAACACTGTTCCGTGAGGAAGAGGTCAATCTGGAAACGGCCTTTATGGAACTGACGCGCGGCAAACAGCAGTAGCCGCAAAACGGTGCCGACACGCCGTGACACCAGACAGCTGCTGTGGCTCCGGGCGGAAACCTGCCTTGACCGGCCTGCTGATCGCGACTATTCTCCCCGCCTCTCCCCCCTCATTTCGACTTCCCTCCGCTGTTCCTTTCGGGTGAAACCTGTGTTGCGCTCACTCCTTCGATGCGCCGCCGGCGCGACAATTCCGCGCTGCATTCAGCTCTTCCTGCTGGTAATTCTTGTGGGAACGGCGATTTGCGTGGACGAGGTGGCGGCCGGTTCCAATGACCGCAATGTCCTCGTGTTGACGAACGGCCGCGTCATTTCCGGACGCGTCAGCCAGGGGGCCGGCGGCTTCATGGTGAAAACCGAATCCGGCGGCAGTATTCTGGTTCCCTTCGATCGGATTCGATTTCACGCCTCGGACATGCACGACGCGTACCTCCGATTTTTGGAATCGTTTCCCAATCCGTCGCCAGATACCCACGTTGCGCTGGCAGGCTGGTGTCTTACACAACAACTTTATGACGAAACAAAAATCGAATTGCGGGCGGCCCTCAAGGCCAATCCAAACCATACCGAAGCTCGTAACATGCTCCGTCGGCTGGAAGTCATTCTGAAGCCGCAGAGTTCCCCGCAGGAAACAACGACCAAAGCGCAGTCGCAGACGGGCGATGGTTTTGAGACGCCTCCGGCCAGTTCACTGGCGGGTCTTTCTCGCGAGGCCGCCCTCGAATTCGTCACCAAAGTTCAGCCGCTGATGATGAATAGTTGCGCACAGGCAGGTTGCCACAGCGTGGGAAGCCGGAATGCGTTTCAGTTGGAACGCGTGCGGCTGGGCCCCCGTAGCAGCCGCGTGCTGACGCAACGAAACTTGGCTGCCACACTGCAATACATCAATCGTAGCGACGCCGATGGCAGCCGAATGTTGACCGTTCCACTTGGAAGTCATGGTCGCGGCGGGCGCCCAATTTTCTCACGATCACGAGGTACAGGTCAATTCAAACTGCTCCGCAACTGGGTGCGTCGTATCGCTGCCGAATCTCCGGCTGAAAAAAGGGCAGCCAAATCTAGCGAGCGTCGCGGCGACAACTTCGCCGGATCTCGCACGGCAAGGGGCAACTTCACGCTGCAGCGGGGGCAACAACCGCGCTCAACCTTGGATCGGAACGACACGCTGCGAGGAGAATCGCCCAAGTCGATTACCAACGCCAGGCCAAGCGCCGACCGCGCCAGAGTGACGACCGGCGGAGACGCTTTGCTCGAAGCGATTGTGCGCGAACAACGTCGCGACGCGTTCGATCCGGCAGAATTCAACCGGAAGTCGAAAACGGCCGTGCCTCGCTGAACCGACGACAGCAAGTTGCCCCGGCCTCTAACTCGCACCGAAGAAACGCCCGGTGCTACCGCCTTCTGCCACGATTGGAATCCGCGTTTGCTTTGCGCAACGAGCACACCAGCCGACGAATGCGCTGTTATCGTGGTTAACGTAGGCGCGAACGTAGACATTGCAGCACTTCATGTGTACGCCAACGTATTGGCGTTCTTGGCCGGACGGTAGCTGTTGATCTGCCACGTCGGTACTCCGTAAGCAATTCAGCAACGCTGCGAACTCAAAGAACGGACTCTCTGGAAGTGATTCCGTGCAGTCGCCGCCTTGTACGATAAAGCAATCGGCGAGATCAATACCAAGTGATCTTGTTCGGTTCTTGCAGGTTCTGTCGGCTGTACGGATTCGGCGACCGGCTCAATTTCACCCAACCGTACGACCGTTGTGATCGTGTGAATCGGCCGATTCGCTCGAGTCGCTACTCGATGGACAGGGATTTCACCCAGTCGGCTGTTTTGTTTGCGATTGGTGTGAGAAACGTCGATTCTGTTTGACAGATGACGGTAACGACGTAGGTTTCTACGTGGATTGTCACTACATCTCGCCGCACGGACGAATGTTGGACTCCAGGTACTTGATTGGCATGCAACCATTTGCCCCCACCTGCGGTAACTGAAAAAACGGAATCGAGCGACTACCGTCTACCGCTCGAAAAGATAACGACACATAAGAACACGGAATCGAGGACAGCTCGGATGTCTGGCGAACAGATCATTTCGCAATTCGTTGATCGCCTGCACGAGGAGTACACGAAGACCGAGGTCGAGCCAACGTTTGATGCGACAGATCAAAACCAGAGTACATCTCCAGATCAGTTCAGCACGCAGGTTGTGGCCGCCTGGGATGGCAAGTCACCATTGAACGATGCGGAGTTCGTTCGTGTCTCTTGTCGGGAGTTGAGCGCCAGCGGAATCTCGTTTTGGATTGGGCATCCGCCCACAATGCCGTTCTTCGTCGTCGTGTTCGAGACGAACGATGAAACGGCTTTTATCAAGACTCGTATTTCAGATGCCAAGCCCGACCCGGAATTAGATGGTGAACCCTACCTTGTGAGTGCGGAGTTTGACGGCCGGATCGACCTGGATTTCATGCCTTCATTGGCGGCAAATCACTATAAGTAGTCCGAAAACCCTCTGACGGGGCGTTTCAAAACGCCGTCCGCTGGATGGTCTTGAACAACACACGTGGTCGCGAATAACGACGTCCCACACAATTGGGAGTCGGAGGAAGAAACTGTGTCTATCCTCGTCTGGTATATCGTCCTGTTCGCGCCACAATTGGCCATTGGCGCTGGGATCGGCTGGTGGTTCGCCCACAGCCGCGCCGGCGCTGCGACACCGGAAGCACAGCCGTCTGAAACACAGGCATCTGAAACACAGCCGTCTGATGAACAGCCAGACGGTGATTCGACAGCAACAGCGGATGAACTTCGCCTTGCTCTGAATCAGTTGAAATCACTGACCGACGCCGTGCAGGAAGATGTTCGCGAGCATGCCGAAATAGTCGATTCCAGTAATAAAGAACTGGCCGCGATGGATTCGGGTGATGCCAGTGAAGTCATGAATGCGATTGGGCCGATCGTCAAGGCAAACGAAGAACTACAGCAGCGCCTGCAGGAGACTGAAGACAAACTGGCCGAACAGGCCGAACTACTTGACCAGCAGACGACCGAAGCGCGAACCGACCCGCTCACCGGACTGCTGAATCGTCGTGGAATGGAAGGCGAAATCTCGAAGCTGCTCGACGAGTACGAACAGTCGGAAATGAGTTTCTGCTACACAATTCTCGACATCGACCACTTCAAGAAATTCAACGACGACCATGGACACGATGTCGGCGATGTTGTTCTGAGTGACGTGGCGCGGGTTGTCTCGGGTGCGGTGAGCAGGCAGGACATTGTGGCACGGTATGGTGGCGAGGAATTTGTCATTTTATCGCCCGACACAGAACTGCACGAAGCGGGGCAGTTGCTCGAACGCGTTCGGGCTGCGGTGGAAGCGAACGCTGTGCGCAGCGACGCCGGCGATTTGAAGGTCACCATTAGTCTGGGGGTTGCGCAAGTCGGTGCTGAAGATTCAGCGGCCTTGGCGAAACGGGCCGACACTGCGCTCTATGCAGCAAAAGAAGCCGGCCGCAACCGTGCATTCTTCCACGACGGATTGCACAACCATCCCATCTCGCTTGGTGCATCGGCCGGCAACGATAGTCGAAGTGACAAGTTGACCGAACTTCCCAGCCGGGCGGTGGCCTACCCCCGATCTTTGTACCACCCTCAGTGAGAGAATCGGGGTTCAGGTAACACGTTCTGTTCAACAGGGCGCAGCGTAGCGAAGTCCTGTTGAACAGAACGGGCCGCATATGCGGCGGGGGTCTCGTAGTCCAAT
>JABISG010000098.1 GCA_018699955.1 Planctomycetaceae bacterium
AAAGGCGCTGGTCCAAACCGCAACGACGGCAGAGATGTGCGATCCGTTGCTCCAGCCCTCGGCATTTCTGCGTCGGTTGTTTCACGAAGACGGGGTGTGGCTCTACGATCCAACGGCACTGATCGCCAAATGCCGATGTTCACGTGAGCGCATAGAATCCGTCCTCGAACAATTCTCAGCCGATGAGGTCAAGGACATGATCCTCGATAGCGGGTTGATCGAAGTGCGCTGCGAATTCTGCAATCGGTCGTATACTTTTGAGGGAAAACCCGAGAGCTGAGGAGGCGACGTTGCGCAAGCCCTACAGAAAGACCCGCGCATTCGCCGCAATTGCTTTGGCTGTCGGTCTTTTGGCAGCATGTGCGCAAGCCCCGCCACCTGATCCGCTGCCGGAACTGACGTTTGCCCAGTTTGGGAAAATTCAGTTGAACGTTGCGTCGGTCGAAATCATCGAAAGCTATATACCGCCTCTGCGGGGGCCAAATATCGAGCACCTCTTTCCACTCTCGCCCTCGCAGGCTGCTCGGCGTTGGTCGGAAGATCGTCTGACGGCCTTGGGTACCGAAGGACGAGCGCAGTTCGTTATTAACACTGCATCCGTCGTCGAAACCGTCCTTCCGGTCGAAAAGGGATTGCGCGGTGCGGTGACGGTCGATCAAGCATCGCGATACGACGCGACCTTGGTCGTGACGCTAGAGATCAGGAACGACCGGGGCTTTCGTCTTGCGTTCGCGACGGCGCGCGCCGAAAGATCGCTGACCGTTCCGGAAGACCTCACGTTGAACGAACGGAACGCGATTCAATTCCGGCTGGTTGCGGACCTGATGGCTGACCTCAATGAGGCGCTCGAAACGAAGGTTGCCGAATTTCTCTCGGCCTACACGCTCTGAGTCTTCGCGACCTCGATTAGTCTTCGCAAAAACTGTTCGCATGCGGTGATCTGCGCGATTTCGATGTATTCGTCGGGCCTATGGGCCTGAAGAATATTGCCGGGCCCACAAACGACTGTCGGCACGCCGGCCTCTTGAAAAATCCCGCCTTCGGTGCCGTAGCTCACCACGTCCGTCTGATTGGTGCCGGCGAGCATCATCGCCAGTGTTTCGGCAGGTGAGTCCGGTTCCGGAACCAACGGCGCAACCCGGCCCAAGCGTTCGGTGACAATCGCCGCATGCTCAGACACGGCCTTCATTTTCGGCAGGACCACGTCGTTAGCGTAGTTGTTAAACTTTTTAAGGATTGCGTCCTCGTTCTCACCGGGAATTAGGCGGTATTCCCATACGAAGGAACACTCCTTTGGGATGATGTTGAGTGCCGTACCGCCGCGGATCGTCCCGACATGCACGGTCGTGTGGGGCGGTTCAAATCGGTGATGGTCGCCGTTGTTGTCGCGTTGTTCCGCTGCCAAGTCCGAAAGGTATGAAACCAGTTGGGCCGCATACATCACCGCGTTAACACCGATGTGGGTCGCACTTGAGTGCGCTTCAAAGCCGTGCACCGATGTGTGAAAGGCAAACACGCCTTTATGGGCGTTGACCACCTTCATGTCTGTTGGCTCGCCGACAATGACGGCGCGCGGCAAGGGTGAAATCTCACTCAGGTGAGAAACGATGCCATGCACCCCGAGGCAACCGACCTCCTCGTCATAGGAAAATGCGAAGTGAATCGGCATCTTGAGGTCGGCGGCAATCATCTCCGGGGCCAACGCCAAGGCGGTTGCAATAAAGCTCTTCATGTCACTCGTGCCACGACCGAATAAGCGGCCGCCTGACTCAACCGGTTCGAACGGCGCGGTGCTCCAGTCTTGGCCATCCACTGGCACCACATCGGTATGCCCCGACAGCACGACACCCGGGACATCGGTCGGCCCAATGGTTGCGTACAGGTTGGCTTTGTTCTTTTCGGCGTTATGGATCAGCGTCGCGTCGACACCAAGATCTTTCAAGTAACCTGCGGCGAACTCGATTAGGGCGAGGTTGGAGTCGCGACTTGTGGTGTCATAGGAGACAAGTTTCTTTGTCATCGCCAGCGGCGTGAACTGTGTCATGGCATTCCTTGCGGCGTCAGGTCCGCCAAAAGCGGCGCGTGAAAAGTACGATCACCGTGAAAACTTCGAGTCGTCCTAAAAGCATGCCTCCAGCAAGCAGCCATTTTGCAGCATCTGGCACGCTGGCAAAGGTTCCTGCCGGACCCACCATCTCACCAAGGCCGGGGCCCACATTCGTAATCGCGGTCGCGGCACTCGATACCGCCGTGACGAAATCAAGACCCAGCGTGGACAATGCGAAGGCAAGCATCGCGAACAACAACAGGAACAGGAAGAAGAACGCAAACACCGAGTCCGTCACGTTGTCCGGTAAGGGTTGGCCTTGGTAGTGGGCGACGTAGACACGGTGCGGTCGCAAAAGGCGTTCCAATTGCGCCTTCAACGCCAAGAAGAGCACCTGATAGCGGAAGATCTTGACGCTGCACGAGGTCGATCCCGCGCAGCCGCCGATAAACATGAAAAACAGAAAGGCGATGCCTGGGAAGGTGCCCCACTTCCAGAAATCTTCGCTCGCATAGCCGGTGCCGGTGATGATCGAGGTGACATTGAATGCCGACGATCGTATCGCGCGGCCAAGAGACTCGTCGTTGGCAACGGCTTGCCACAGGGCAATTGCGGCAGTGCTGGCAACGAGGATGCCGATGAACCATTGCACCTGGCTACTCCTCAGCA
>JABISG010000131.1 GCA_018699955.1 Planctomycetaceae bacterium
GAAGGCACTGGCGACACGCCAGTGGCACCCGTCCTCAGGAAAACATAAGTGCAACCGACATCACCAGTGCATCACGTAGTCATCCGATGGGCTGTTAGCGGACGTTCGCTGCGATCCGTATGGAGTAGTTGAAGTTCAGTGATGGATTCGCGGTGCCAGGTCATTAGCTGACGTTGTCATTCGCCCGCTGCTCGACGTTTTCCTGCTGACAAGCAGTCTAATCCACCACCGATGAGTTATCATGCAGGGCGTGCGAAAGAGACACGACTCATGTCATTGAGCCACGGAGAGAACCACCGATGATCCGATTACATTTCCCCCTCATTCTCATCGTTGTCGCGTGCTGCGGTTGCGAATCTCCGAACGACGATTCCAGTGTGAATTCGAAGAGTGCTGATAACGAAACCAACAAGCTGACCACTACTGCGTCACAAAAAGCCGACACACCAGTCGGAGCCCACAACAAGGAAACCGGAACAGGTCGCAATACCACTCCGTCTGATGACAAAGAGCAATACATTAGCTTCCCGGCAGCAGGAGTCAGGTTGGTCCGTCCCCTTGGTTTTGATGATGCGGAAAGCTTCCATGGGTTCGGGCAGCCGAGCACACAGTCTTCGGTGATGGTGGTGATGATCCCGGGACCGTTTTCGGAGATTGCTGCTGGCTTTACGACTGAACGACTGAAAACACAAGGAATGACGCTCGTAAGCAAAAGAGATATCGAAATAAACGGAAACACGGGGGTCCTCATGGGCGCTACCCAAACCGCAAACCGAACTGAGTTCGCAAAGTGGATAGTCGCCTTCGGTAACGAGAAAGAAACAAAGATGATCACGGCTACGTTTCCGACAGCGCACAAAGACAAACTATCTGCCCATCTCAAGTCTGTCGTATTGGGGGCCAGGATCGATCAGAGCGCACGACCGGCTCCGGGCGCCGACGTTGGCTTTACGATTGCCGCTTCCGACAAGCTCAAACTGACCCAGGGTGTCGGGAAGTCGATATTCTACACAAAGGATGGCGTTACTCCGATCAAGTCGCCGGAAGATCCAATGTTCGTCGCGGCCCCATCTCTGTCGAAGGTTCCAATCCTGGACCCGCAACGTTTTGCAGTCCGACGGATTTACCAAATAACACCAAACACGAAAATCAGTTCGATTATCGCCAACAACGCAATTACAATCGACGGACTCGATGGCTATGAAATTGAAGCTGAAGCGGAAGATGCCAAAACAGGAACTCCGCTTGTCGTGTATCAAGTCATGCTGTTCGACGAAGGCGCATACCTTTTGATGGTGGGGATCGTCGGAGCAAAAGTTAGTGCTGAATACCTACCTGAATTCAAATCGATGGCTCGTAGCTTGACCCGCAAACAAAAGTAATACTTGGCATGACTCGAACGTCATGGCCGCGCTACCGTGGCGCCAGTGCGCTGTCGCCCTCCAACTTCCGCTAATACAGCAGTAGCGCGCATTCACTTCCGAAATTGCGATAACTTTTGATAGCGGACGTTCGCCAGCAGTCGTCGCGTGGTGGTTTGGCTGGCTGCCCGCCGACATCACCAATGCATCACGTAGCCGCCATCGACGTTGACCGTTTGGCCGGTGACGTGGGCGGCTCTCTCTGACGAGAGAAACAGGGCCATGTCGGCGATGTCGGCCGGTTCCTGCCATTTGCCTAACGGGACAATGCTGCCGATTTTTTCTTTGGCCCAGTCTTCGTAGCTGAGGCGATCTCCCGGCGGTTGCCGGTCGTGCCACGATTGCCAGACGTTCTTGTTCAACGGCGTCTTGACCATGCCGGGACATAGCGAATTGACGCGAATGCCGTGCGCCGCCAGGTCCTTCGCCATGCACTGGGCGAAATTGATGTTGGCTGCCTTGGAGGCACTGTAGGGCGGATCGGTCGGCGAGCCAATCTGTCCGGCGACCGAGGCGACGAAGACCATCGTCCCCGCTTTCCGCTCGATCATGCCGGGCGAAACTGCATGCGCGACGTGCACCATACCCATCACATTCACATCGAGCACCCGCCGCCAGTCGGCCGGTTCGAGATTGAGAAACGGAAAGCCAAACTTTCCCGATCCCATCGCCGCCGAATGCACCAAATGTTGCACCGATCCCAGTTGCCGTTCGGTCTCACTCAGTGCATCCCGCACCGACTGCTCGTCGCCGACATCAACAGTCAGCCCAATCACCCGGCGTCCGGCACTTCCAGCAATCTCACCGGCAACATCCACAACATTCGCCGCCAGATCCCACAGCGCGACATTGGCCCCTTCCGCAGCAAACGCCTCGGCCGTTGCGCGCCCAATCCCGCTTGCGCCACCGGTGATAACGGCGACGTGATTGTTGAGATTCAGTTCCATAAGTTCGTACCCATTAACAACTCGTTCCCAAGCTCCAACTTGGGAACGCACTCCCCCGAAGCTCCGCTTCGGTCGGTGTCGCATCCGCATTCCCAATTACCAACACACCCGGTTCTATTTCGATGCAACCGGCCGCCGAACAATCACGCCCACAACAATAAGCACGATCCCAATCAGCGCGAGAGAAAATCCGGCGAACGTATAAAACAGCGATGCGCCGATCCCCTCTGCCAATTCGTCCGGCCGTGGTTGCGTCGGAGATGTCGCGATCGACTCGAACGATGAAATCATTCCCAAGATAGTCACCGCCAGACCGACAACCGGCATCGTCAGCAGTCCGGCGCCCAACCCAATCAACCACCAATTGACACGGGTTGCAAGCGGCTGTCCTGGTTCACCGTCGATGTTGTCGTGCGAATCATTCACGTCCATGTCAGGGTTCCCACAATCCTTGAGACATTCCAACTCGTTCCCAAGCTCCAGCTTGGGAACGCACTCCCCCGAAGCTGCGCTTCGGTCACTGTAGCTTCGGCATTCGACAATACCAACACGCTTCCCCAAAGCCTCACACCACGACATACTATACCAATGACACGCTCTCGCGACAAAATCTACGAGAACGAATTCCCATACTTCATGACTTGCACCATCGTCGGCTGGCTGCCTGTTTTTATCCGCCCCGAAGCTGTGGAGATCATCTTCGATTCATGGCGGCACCTGCAGCAGGAACGCGAATTCCGACTATTCGGTTACGTTATCCTCGAAAACCATCTGCACCTGATCGCGTCGGCTCCCGAACTAACCAATGTCATGCAGAGCTTCAAGTCGTTCACCGCCCGACGGATACTCGACCTGCTGAAACGTCGCGCCGCCATCGTTCTGTTAAGGCAACTGCGGGCAAACAAACTGCGGCACAAGACCGACAGCGAATTTCAAGTTTGGCAGGAAGGCAATCACCCGCAGCAGATTCAGGATGACGAAATGATGTGGCAGAAGATCGAATACATGCACAACAATCCTGTCGCCCGGGGATACGTCGATGATCCGCTACACTGGTGTCGTTCGAGTGCGCGGAATTACGCCTCGCAGCCGGGGCTGATTGATGTGGTGACCGATTGGCGGTGAAGCGATCGTCCGAAGCGGAGCTTCGGGGTGGTGCGTTCCCAAGCCGGAGCTTGGGAACGAGTTTCTCTGGCCGAACGACTTCCTTAATGCGCTGGCGGAGGGCAGTTCTGGAAGGCGCGGTTGCGGAACAGGAAGTCGATGATGTTGCCTTCGTGCGGTTGCAACCAGTTCAGTTGAATCGTTTTCACCTCGCCGATGTTCAAGCGGTCGATGTTGGTGGCATCGATCAATTCGCGGCCGAACTTTTCGTCGTCGGTGATACAACTACCAACCAGCGTGTAGCCGGCCTTTTTGATGAACTGATCCTGCGGGCAATCGACGACGGAAACGAATGGGAACATGAATTCGGTGTTCGCCATCGTGTCGTCCGGATCGGTGACGTGCAGCACGGTCGGCCGCAGGAAGTCGCAGCGTTCGTTTTCGATGAGCCGTTCGCCGTCGCGGTATTTTGCGGTCACTTCGGTGACGGCTGACGACTTGCAACCTTCGTCGATCTGAGAACTCATCGCTTTGGCTGCACCGGGAACGGTGAAGGCCGCCAGTCCCGATTCCGGATCGTCCATCGGTTTCGGTCCCAAAGGACCAAGCCGTTGCGCGAGGGCGTCGGCGATTTCGGCCCCGTGACGCGAGACCCAGATGCCCGAACAACTAATGCAACTACGGCCACTGTTGACGTAGACACTGTCGGCCATCAGGTCGATGTATTTCTCCCAATCATCGACTTTGTCGTCGCCGAGTACAATTTTCGAGAAACCGGGACCGTGTGCGGAGACTTTCGGGTTGCCGCGATACCGATCGATCGTCGCCAGGCCACCGAAGATGACCGAGCGTTCGCAGGTTTCCAGCACAGCCCCGCCCAATTCGGCTCCCTTTGCGGTGCCTCCGGGATAGATGGAGAATGCCTCGCGAGGAATGCCGGCGCCGGCGAACGCTTCGTACATGCGGTACGGCGTCCACGGTTCCTGCGGACCGGGCTTCAGCACCAAACCAATTTGCAGCGGAATGACCGGCAGCCACAGCGTGTGAACGCCGGGGCTGTTGGAAGGCAGCACCCAGCCGGCGGCATTGCAGTTGGCCTGATAGCTGACCATTACGCCGCGGTCTTCCATGCCGTAACCGTTGCTGAAAATATCGTACGGCAAGCCGCGGGTCAGCGAGTCGAGGATGTCGCTCATGTGCTCCAGCACAAAGGCGTTCTTCGACATGTTGAGCCGACACATGTGTTCGGGCAGTCCGGTGGTGGCCGACTGCATGCGGCAGAAATCGTCGGGCGTTTGCGTGCCGTTGCCTAAGGGCAGTTCGGCATCGACATACAACTTGGCCGCCACTTTGCATTTCTCAACGAGTTCTTCGATGGAGAACTGCCGGAGAATTTCGCGGGCCTTTTTGGCCTTTCGCATATCCATCTTGATGATGCCGCCGTTGGCCTCATGGACCTGCGCGAGCGTCTCACCCGTCTCGAAATGGACGACGTCCATCTTGTCCATGGATTCGTAAGGCTTGCCCCAGCGAACGACGGGAATTTCTAGCATTGTGTTTGTCCTCTCAGAAGTTTTGACGCAAAGGCGCTAAGGTGCAAAGTTTCGCAAAGGAAAAGAAGACAAATGTTATCGACACCACAACGAAAGGGTTTCACCCCTTTGCGTTTCTCTGCGTTCTTTGCATCTTTGCGTTAAGACCGAATTTCAATAGACGCCAACCGTGGTTGCCTGGGCGATTTCGTGGAAGGGGCGGGTGCCGCTGACGCCGTCCCAGGGGTATTTTTCGTGGGGCTGTTCGCGTTCGCCTTCGTCACGTTCCATGAAGCCGGGAATGAACAGTTCGTGCGTCAGCGTGTAGAGTTTCACGCGGCCGGTTTCGCCGTAGCCGACTCGCTTGCTGTAGTCGTCGAATTCGACCACTTCGACCACCGCACGCGGCTGCGGGGCGTGGTAGGTGATCTTGTAATCGTCGGCCGGATCGAACGGTTTGCCACAGGCCAGACCCATCAGCGTGTTGCCGTAGGTCGGTGTGATGTAAACGTTCGGGCCGAGTAATTCTTCCTTGCAGAAACGGTACCACTGCGGGGTGAACTCGGTTCCGCCGGCGAAGATGCCGGTGATGCCCGCTTCCTCGACGCTCGAACCCTCGTCGATCAATCGCAGTGCGAGCGCTTCGAGCAACTTGGGCGTGGCGAACATGCCTTTGATGTTGTGACCGCCTGAGAGCAGGCTCATTGCCTGATCGATGACGTGGGCGCTGTATTCTTTCACTTCGTCGATCTTGCCCCGTTTGAGCAGCTTGACGACCCAACGCGGATCGAGATCGACGCAGAAGCAGATGCCGCCGCGATGTTGGCACAGGTGTTCGACGGCCAACCGCAAACGACGCGGACCGGACGGTCCCAACATCAGCCAGTTGGAGCCGCGTGGAAACGATTCGTCCGGCAGCGTTTCGCTGAACATTTCGTAGTCGATACGAAAGTCATCGACAACGCAACGGCTCTTGGGAAGCCCGGTCGTACCCCCGGTCTCGAATACGTACTTTGCCTTGCCGTGCGACTTCTTGGGCAGGAACCGCTGGACCGGCCCGCCACGCAGCGAATCGTCTTCAAACAGCGGAAACTTTTTCAGGTCGTCGAAGCAATTGATATCCTTGAGCGGATCGAAATCGAGCGATTTGGCTTGCTCCAGCCAATAGGGAGCACCGTCTTCCGGATGAAAGTGCAATTGCACGATTTCAACCGTCTGCTCATCCAGTTTTTTCTGTGCGTCTGCGACAAGGGCATCGAGGTTGTTTTCGCTCACGGTCTGTCTCTCTTCACGAGTTAACTAAACTGGCTTCACAAGGTAACCAAACTGGGATCACAAGGTGACTGACTGGCGGCTTCACGAGGTCATTGCGATAACGGGGCCGCCATGGCAGAGCGTCTGAGGCAGGACAAAAAAAGGCGGGGCTTCAAGGCCGGCGAACCGAAACTTGCCGATGCATCCATATTAGGGAATCGCCCCCAATTTGCAACGAATGCGACCGTTTGAATGCTTTTGACGCTTGCGGTTTAGCGGCCAGCCAAGAGAAACCGGGTTTCTGGTTTGCGAGCATCAATAATCGAGGCTCGCACCACCTTCGGCCTCAATCGCCTGTCCGGTGACAAACGCCGAGTCGTCGGTTGCGAGGAATAGGGCAATCCGCGCGATTTCTTCCGCCGTTCCCATTCGCTTCGAGAGTTGCAGGTTGGCCACCCGCTGCAATGCCGATTCCGGATCGTCGAGTGTTGCCGCCCAGTCGCGCATCAGCGGAGTATCGATGTTGCCCGGAAGAATCGCATTCACGCGAACTCCGTCCCGGCCCAACTCGACAGCCAACGCCTTCGTCAAACCGATTTGGGCCGCCTTGGTGCCGCAATATCCCGCGGCCATATCCTGGCCGAGAATCGCCACCATCGAGGCAATGTTGACGATGGTTCCCTTGGTCTTTCGCAAATGCGGTACTGCGAACTTCGAGCCGGCGAACGTGGAGACATAGTTCAAGTCCAACAGCCCGCGCAGTTCTTCGACGCTGGTGTCGTCGATGCTCGTCGCCGGTGGATGCCAACCCGCATTGTTGATAATGCAGTCGAGTCGGCCGAATTCCTGCACCGTTTGTTCGATCGCTTGCAGCAATTGTTCCGGCTGCGAAACATCGCAGCGAATAAACACCGCCCGACCCGGCCCTTGCGAATTCAATTCGGCCGCCAACGCTTCGCCCGCTTCAACACCACGCGCCAGAATTGCGACCAACCCACCCTCTGCGCAAAACAGCCGCGAACATCCGCCGCCAATGCCCTTACTCCCGCCAGTGACTATGACCGCTCGCCCCTCAAAACGCATCGTCTCTCCCCTTCAATTGAAAACCGGCCTTCGTTTGAAAACTGAGCCCAAGCCTGATGACAACCAGCATACTCGGGCAGCGTGAATCTTCAAACGACGGGGGGAGGCTGTTGCGTCAACCCGACCAATTTCCGGTCGGTGTCACACGGCGATTGAACGACACGCCCGTTTCGCGACCGGGCAACGCCCCGCGAGCCGGGTGCGACGGTCACACACCCGAAGCGATGACTCACGAAACAGAAAAGGGAACCACGGATTTCACGGCTTGGCACGGATGAAACGGCCACGGCGGCACGCTGAAAGTCGCGCAGACTTTCGAATCAGCCGACTCGAATCTTCGGCCCGACCTCTGTGTCCGCCAACATATTATCTGTGGCTTTTGCTACCTTTTCCGATCCGCGTCCCGCGTTCAGGATTCGCTCGATTTCATCAGCCGAAAAATCGGCTTCGACGAGACGGTGCTTCAATTCCGTCTGCTCACGGTTCCGCGCCGCCTTCACCCAACCGTTCACAATGATTCCAACAAGAAAACAGAGGACCGGTCCGCCAAAGATCAAGCACACCGCAATCAAACCCGTCAGATCACTATTGAACATCTCATTTCCCCTTCACCCTCAAACGCATGGACCCACAGCGACTCAGAAATCGCACTCGCCCGGTTGTTCGTCCCGCCACAGGCTATCTTAGCGGAAATCTCGTCTATTTCAAAAAAAATGTGGCCCAGCGGACCTCACAATTCGGCCTCACAATAACCCAAGATATCAGGATGGCAGTAACACTGGAAAAAAGTGTTGTGCAATTGACGGCGGGTGGCTACGGTTGGGGAGTGTCACATCTCACACCCAAGGGGGATCCTGCCATGCGATTCAGCTGCCTGTCGCTCGTTGTTGCCACAGCCTTTTCCATGCCCTTAATGGCCGCCGATGATACCGCGCGCACAAGGAAACAGGAGAAGAAGTCGAACGAATTTGAGCTGACGATCCGGAAAGATAACGGAGCATACGAGACTGCAGCGTTCAGTTTTCGCTTTGCGTCGCAGAGCCTGCGGGTTCATCGCAACCTCGTCGACCTTGTCTACAATCGCTGTGGCAATCTGCACGTCAATGCACACGGTGGGATGAAGAGTCGAATTGCCGACCTCGGCGTCGTCAACTTCGACAAAGTGGACACGGCACCGAAGAAAGGGTGGCGAATTGATTGCGCCCGGCCCCATGAAGGCCACGTATTTGTGCAGGAGATCAACGACGGACGGCAGAAAGCCTACATCAAATTTGTGGTCACCACAGTCCAACGCAACGGTACCTTGAAGGTGAAATGGTCGCCGTTGAAAGGGAATGAGCGTCGGCCGGAATTTCGTCGCGGCAGCGCCGGGACGATGGGGCAGTGTGGCGGCCTCCACCGAGAGCGGTAAGGGAACGCGAGCAATTCCCCCAATTGACCACCCGTTCGCGGCACCGATGCGGGATTTCCGCCCGCTTGACGGCTGGCGGAACGATGTCTATCCTTGGGGTCGCTTTGGGAGAAATGGACGCAGTAACCGCCCGTAGGTTCCCGATTTAGGCGTTCCGGACAGGTAGCTCAGTCGGTAGAGCACAGGATTGAAAATCCTGGTGTCGGGGGTTCGATTCCCCCCCTGTCCACTACATAAGCCCGTAACTCACATTGAGTTGCGGGCTTTTCTTTTGCGAGTTTTTCTTTTCCAGAGGGCAAATGCTGTCGCAGATTGTCCGGCCGCCGCTGATGTTCGGCCTTGCAGCGTCCCTAAAGTCAGGCGACGGACGTCGCAATGCGGCAGCAGCGCAGAAAGGAAAATGGTTTTTCGCCGGCAGGTGAGAGTTCCTGAAAATCCCGGTCAACCTGCATTGCCGCTTTCAGCAGGTCAAAAGCGGCCCACTTCGATTCGAGAGCGATGAGTTGCTCCATGCCGCCAGCAACCTGCCGGAACGCGTCCGGCATGAGTGATGAGACGGCGACGGCCGCGACCGGCGTGCGGCCGAGTTGCTTGTTGTTCAGCAGTTTCAACCCGCGGTGATGAAGCAGAACACAGCAAATCAATTCGTCGGGAAATCCCCAACCAAACATCAGCTGGGCAGCCGCTTCGGCATGATCCCACCGCTGAGTTTTTTGTTCAAACTGGTGTAGATCGATCGGGTCGTCATCCTGGTTTTCGGTGAATTTGCGATACGTGGGAAACAGGTCGTTTGTGAGCGACGGCAGCAGGAAATCCTGCAGCATAGCTCCGGCGAACGCGACTTCGGTATCGGTTTTCAGCAGTCGGGCAACATGCCGCGCAAACAGTGCTCTTTCCAAACTGTTCGTCCAAAATGATCGCAGATCGATCATCTTCGATTCCTGGCTGCGTAAAGCACGCTCGACCGCCTTGGTGAGCAGATAAAGTCGGCACTCTGTGACACCAACGAGCGCAACCGCTTGCTGAGCCGACTTCGCCTTCTGCGACATGCCTCTGGCCGATGAGTTCACATACCGCAACAGTTCGCAGGTCAATCCCGAATCGGTCTCGATGATCTTGCCCAGTTCGGTGGCCGTGGCGTTGGGATCGTCGGCTCGTTTCGAGAACTTCGTCACAGCCAGCGGGAGAATTGGAAGCTTCACGCGTGATGGAATCGGTGACCGCGACTCCGTTCCGATCAATGAAATTCGCAGTGCAGTCCAGTTCATGCCAAATCTCCAGTTGCCTTCGTCACCTTACTACGATCACTCGACCGACAGAAATTTCGTGGCTGGTAAATCAACTGGCGGGAAAGTCGCGCGGCGGTGCCACAGTCGATTTCTGTTAATCTGTTTGCAACCGGCAAGTATAGGTCAGTCGAAGTCGGCAGGAGGGGAGACTGCCTCGCGCGGAAAGTATTCTCGCGCAAATGGCTCCGCAGACTTCTGCTGATGGGGAGGAAATATACGTATCGGAGTTTGTGAGGGGGAACTGCTGATCCATCAAACCCCGCGAAACCGATCCAAACGGCCGGTTTTTGATTCAATCCGCATGAGTAGTCGCAACGCATGCATCGCACGAGCGGGTTGCAGTGAATACGCAGGCCGTCCGATAGCAATTTCTTTGGTCGCAGCTCACATTCACCGAATTGTGGTGCGGCTCAGTTGTGACAACAACGAGGACGCGTCCACTTTTCCGCCAGACGGCATGCAGTCAATTTCTGCTTGAACCATTGCAGCGCGCAGACTAAACCAGTTCTTCGAGCGGCTTGGTGCCGGTATCGATTGGGTTGCGCGGCGTTCCGGAGGGGTCGAAGATGCGTTCGGGGAGATCCAGAATTCCCATGTTGTGGTACAGCGTCGCAAAGACTTCCTGGAATTTGACCGGGCGGTCTTTGGGGACGGCCGCCGTTCGGTTGGTCGAACCGATGACCTGTCCGGTTTGCATACCACCGCCGGCCAGCAGCGCGAAGTTGGCGCGAGGCCAATGATCGCGGCCGGAGTTCTTGTTGATTTTTGGTGTGCGGCCGAATTCACCCCAGCAAACCACCGAGACATCTTTCTCCATGCCACGCTCGTGCAAATCCTGCAGCAGTGCGCTGAGGGCGTGATCGAGCATCGGCAGGTCCTGCCGCGCGCGGCCGAAGGCGTTGCCGTGCCAGTCCCAGCGGCTGAAGTTCAGCGAGACGTACCGCGCACCGGCTTCAACCAGTCGGCGTGCGAGCAGCAGATTGGTTGTCATTTTCGGCGCGCCGTCGGCCCGAAACTTCGCATCGGGTTTGCCATAGCGGGCAACGATTTCCGGGTCTTCCTTCGACAAATCGAGAGCGTCGCTCAGATTCGACGACGTGAGAATTCCCAACGCCTGTTTGCTGAAAACATCCATTCCGTCCATCACGCCGGATGCGTCCGCTTCCCGCCGGAAGTTGTCCAACGACTGCCGCAGGTTGTTGCGTTGGTTTAACCGTTCCAGGCTGATTCCCTGCAGCACCATGTTCTCTGCCGTTTCAACCTTGTTACTGCCCTTGCCGCTGACCAGACGGAAGGGGGCATGCCCCAGTCCGAGAAACCCGCCGTCGCCGGGATCGCCCCAACGCCGCTCTCCGGTGGGATACATCAGCGACATGTGCGGCGGCACGGCACGAGAGACCGGACCGGCCATTCGCGAAATCCACGCGCCGGCCGATGGTGTTCCGCCAACCGCCACACGTTTGTTACGCGGGTAACCGGTGACGCATTGATACAGATCGTGCTGCGGATTGGAATCGGCCATTGACCGGATGATGGCGAACCGATCCATCATCGCGGCGACGCGCGGCATGAGCTCACAGATCTCGATGCCCGGGACGTTGGTGGCAATCGGGTTGAGTTCGCCACGGACTTCGGAGGGGGCGTCCGGCTTCAGGTCGAACATGTCCTGATGCGGCGGTCCGCCGGGCAGCAGCACATTGATGACAGCCTTATGTGAATTGCGAATTCCGGCCGCCGCTTCGGCACGCAACAGTTGCGGCAGCGACATCCCTGCGGCACCCAGCGCACCGATTTGTAGAAAGCCGCGGCGCGACAGGCCGTCACACGTGGTCGATTTTGGTGCTTTGCGTCCAAGAATGGTAAGCATCGCAATTCTCCAGCCCCACAGGGCGTTGGTGTATTCGCAGTCGGTTCTGGTCCCCTCATGATACCAAATCGGCACCCAACGCATCAATCGATACTTGTTTTATCGGTTCGGGTGGTGTTGCAGCAGAATCCGCTGTTCCGGTTGTGACGGTCGTTGTGAGTCGTTCTTCTCAGCCCAAAATTGCGGTCGTGCGTCGCTTGAACGGTTGTGATATGCTGAACAAACTTGGTCACCATTCCCGTTCGCGCGAGGTGCAGGATGTTCTTCCGAACCGCCGCTCTGATGTTGTTTCTTGTCACGATTCCGACGATCACCTTGGCGCAGTTGCGCACCGGTTCTCGGGCGACGAATCGGAAAACGTCGAAGACCAGGACGACCGTTTCTGTCGAATTGCTGGCCGATGCTCAGGCCAACGGTTTGACCGCACAACAATGGGGTCGGACCTTCGACAAGATCGGTTACACCGTCCGAATTCGGCGGGCCATTCTCAAAGAGAAGCCGGAAATCAAAGAGCAAACGCGGGGAAGGCTGCGCGAGGTCAAGGTGATTGGCAAGCTTGACCGCAGCGGCCGACTGATTTTCGCCGATCGCACATTTTCGCCATCCCAGGGAGCCAAGTTGGCCGAGTGGCTGCGGTCACTGGAAGTCTACGGGGCACAAGGTTCTCCCAAAGGCAAACCGGTTTGGGGGTTGGATAAATCGCAGTTCGATATTCTTTTCAATGCGCTCTCCCCCAAAGTGGAAGCCGATATTCAGGGACAATCTCTCAACGCTGCGATCACGGCGATGAAACTTCCCGCAACGTATCCCCTGCGGTATACCGTGGCGGCGAAACAGCGGCTTGGAACGCCGAGTGCAAATCAAAGGCCCGTACGCGAGTTGCTCAAAGGTCACAGCAAAGGGACGGCTTTGGCGTTGGCGTTACGCGAATTTGGATTGGGTTTTCGCCCCCAGCGCATGCCCAACGGCGGGTTGGAACTTTCGATTGAATCGCGGGACAAAGTGAGCGACGTCTGGCCGATTGGCTGGGACCTGAGAGCACAGCGTGCGAAAACTGCACCACAGTTTTTCAAGCTGGTCCCCGTTGAGTTGGACAAAGTGAATCTCGTCGATGCGCTCACTGGAATTGCGACGGTGACTGACGTTCCGATTCACCTCGACCGTTTCGATATCGAAGCGCGGGGCATCGATGTGGACAGGATCGTGATTTCCTATCCGGCAAAGAAGACGTCATGGAGTCTGTTGCTGCGCAGCATCACAACGCCGTACAAGTTGACGCGAAAGTTTCGCATCGACGAAAACGGCCGACCGTTTGTGTGGGTCACACCTTTGGTGCCGAAGCGACGCGCGAAGTAACGCTTGCGGACACATGCTTTGGGGATTACGCTCTGAAGACTCCGTCTCGCCCCAGCCGCCTCTTGCACTGAATAATTGTCTGCATGTTTACCGGCCCGCAAATTGTCGAATTGATTTCAGAATTGGGCATTACGCACGTGGTGTGGGTTCCCGATAGCACGCTGGGGCAATGGGAAGAGGCGCTCACCGCGGCACCGAACATTGAATTGGTGCGCGTGTGCCGCGAAGGGGAAACGTGGGCGGTGGCGGCGGGCCTGCATCTGGGCGGTGCGCGGCCGTTGGTTATTATCCAATGCACCGGGCTGTTCGAGTCGGGCGATGCCCTGCGAAACGCGGTTCACGATTACAAACTGCCGTTGTTTGCAATCGTCGGCTATCGCAGCTACTTGAACCAGAGCACGCTACCCGGCGATACCTGCCTGGTATTCACCGAGCCAATTCTGGACGCGTGGCGACTCGACTATCGACTGATCGATGCGCCGGAAAAGTTCTCCCAAATTGGCGAACACTACATTGCCTGCCGCGAAGCGGGTAAACCGGGAGTGGCGTTGATTGCAGAAGGGAAAGCTTGAACAAAATGACGCTGTCGCTGGTGGAATCACTGCAAGTGCTAAGCGAGGTGCGCGACGACGCAGTTGTCGTGACGGCTATGGGAGCTTCACGAGAATGGATGGCGATTGGGTCACATCCGCTCGACTTCAACTTTGTGCCGTCCAGCATGGGGCAGGCGCCCGGGTTGGGTCTGGGAATCGCGTTGGCGAGGCCGGACCGTAAGGTCATCGTTTGCAACGGCGACGGCTCGACGTTGATGAATTTAGGAGCGTTCGTCACGCTGACGGCCGCAGCGGCGGAAAACCTAACGCTGTTGATCTTCGACAACGGTGTGTACGAAGTGACCGGAGCGCAGTTGACGCCGGCATCGACAGCGTCGGGACCGGACGGCCGGTGCGTTGATCTGGCCGCTGTGGCACGCGCCGCCGGTTTTCAGTCGCTGTATGAATTCGACGATATCGACAAATGGCGGGAGCAGGCGCGGACGGTGATTGACCAACCGGGACCGACCTGTGCGGTGCTGAAGGTGGCACCGATTCCCGGCGCCGTCGGCCCGAAGTCGCCGGGACCAGCGCCGGAACGAGCGCGAGCATTTGCTGCGGCGCTGCGCGATTGATGTGTGCCACTGGCGTGTCGCCAGTGTTCACGCCCTGAACTGGCGACACGCCAGTGGCACCCCAACATCGGTGGCAGACATCATGCCAACCGCGCGGGGCGTTGCCCCGCCGCTCAACGGTTTTTAGAAACCACCGTCGCTGCTGCCGCTGTCATCGCCGAAGTAGCCACCGTCCGGTTCGACCAGCGGACTAAGGTTTTCAAACCGCATGATTTCGGCCCGCCACGTCAACGGAACGATGCCGGTCGGACCGCTTCGGTGTTTAGCGATGATGACTTCGGCTACGCCCGGTTGGTCGGTTGGGTCGTAGGCATCGGGCCGATGCAAGAATGTGACGAGGTCGGCATCCTGTTCGATGGCACCGCTTTCCCGCAGGTCGGCCAACCTGGGGCGTTTGTCTTCGCGCATTTCAACGCCGCGATTCAACTGCGCCAACGCAATCACCGGAATCCCCAATTCCTTTCCGATGTTCTTGAGCCGTCGCGTGATGAGGGCAATCTGCTGTTCGCGGGGAGCCTGCCGGTCTTCCGGTTCGACAAATTGCAGGTAGTCGATCACCATCAGTCCGATGTCGTTTTGCCGTTTCAAACGGCGGGCAATGGCCCCCATCTGCCCCACCGTGCGGCCGGGCTTGTCGTCGATGAACAGCGGGATCTCGCTCAATTCCTGCGACGCCTTCATCAACTTGTCTCGCTCCTCTTCGTCCAGGTCGCCAGAGCGTAGTTTGTGACCGTTGATTTGCGAGCGAATGCAGAGAAAGCGTTCGGCGAGTTCCAATCGCGATTGTTCCAGACTGAAGAACAACACCCCGCGGCCCGTTGCCGCTGCAATGTTGACGGCCCAGTTACAAGCGAGCGCCGTCTTTCCCATACTGGGCCGAGCGGCGAGAATAATTAGTTCCGATGGTTGCAGGCCGTTGGTCTTTGCGTCGAAGTCGGTGTAGCCGGTAGGCAACCCGCTGAAACTATCGTCGCTCTCCAATCGCTCGTTAATGCGGTCCCAGGCGTCGATCAGGATGTTGCCGATATCGAAATGAGCGGTTTCTTCCTGCCCTTCCAGAATCTGGAAGATCTGTTTTTCGGCCGATTGCAGCAACTCTTCGGTATCGCCAGCCGGGTCGTAACTTTCGCGGAGGATTTCGGTGCAGGCGTAAATCAGGCTTCTCTGTACCGACTTGTCGCGAACGATGTTGGCATAATATCGGGCGTGCCCTGCGTGCGGCACGCTTTCGAGGACCTCGACCAAATAGGGAACGCCGCCGACCTCTTCCAGTTCGGAATGGAGGGCCAACTCGTTGCCCAGTGTGACCGCATCGATTCCGCGAATACCGGAATCGTGCAGCTTGGCAATGGCCGCATACATTCGCCGGTGGGCATCGCCGTAGAAATGGTCGGCATCGAGAAACTCGGCGACTTCGTCAATTGCCTCGTTGACGAGCAGGATACTGCCAAGCACGCTGCGTTCGGCGTCGAGGTTCTGGGGCGGAAGCCGATCGAACAGGTTGTTTGTCGATACCGCGGGCGCAGTGGCCATCGCTTTCCCCTCCTGGGCCGGGAATCATCCGTCCGGGTTACGGCCCGCTTAAGTCGCTGCGGCCGTCACCGGAACAACCCACACTTTGACGGCCGTTTCCACCTTGGCATGCAGGGCTATTTTGACGGTGTACATTCCCAGTTCTTTCAGCGGACCTTCCAACTGAACATGATCGGGATCGACGGCGAATGACGCAGCTCGCAAAGCCTTGGCGATATCGACGGCAACAATCGAGCCGTACAGATGACCGTCTTTGTTGGCATTGGCTTCCAGCGTGACGCTGTACTTGCCGATGGCTTCGGCCTGCCGACGCAGGTCTTTCAGCCGGCTGACCTGCAACTCTTCGAGGCGCAGCCGATGCTGCTCGACCATTCGCTTGTTGTGGTCGGTGGCGATTGTTGCCAAGCCTTGCGGCAACAAATAGTTGCGTGCGAATCCCGGCTTGACCCGGACAACGTCGCCCTGTTCGCCAAGTTGCGGGACCTTTTCTGCCAGCAGGACATCCACCGAAGTCTTGGTGGTTCCACTAACCGTCTTCTGATTTCCTGATCGCCGTCGTACCATAATCAATCGCGTTCCGAATTTCAGTTTTGTATTGGAGTGGTTTCGAGAAACACTCGTGGGCAACCGTTGGGTCGCCGTGTTGATTGTGTGGATTCACGCTGAATGCAAACAGAGACTAAAACGGGACCTCGTCGTCGGGTGGCGGGGAGTCCTGAAATGCGCCAGCCGATTCCGTCTGGTTGTATTCGCCGCCGCCTTGTGACTGGCCTGCGGGACCTTGGTTTGAATACCCACCACCACCGCCACCTTGGTTTGAATATCCGCCTCCACCCTGAGAGCCACCTCGAGATCCGCCGCCCTGTTCATTTCGGCCACCGACCATCGTCATGTTTTCACAGACGACTTTCAGCTTGCTGCGTTTCTGTCCGGTTTCTTTATCGTCCCAGGAGTCCAGATGCAACCGCCCCTCGATTAGCACCGAGCGACCTTTGGAGAGATATTCCCCGGCGACTTCTGCCTGACGACCCCAGAGGGTGACATCAACAAAAGTGACCTCCTCACGTTTTTGTTGCGAACCCTTGTCGTACCAAGTGCGGTTTACGGCCAACCCCAAATCGGTGACGGCAGTTTGGTTTGGGGTGTATCGCACCTGCGGATCGCGGGTGAGGTTCCCCATGATGATAACTTTGTTGAAACTGGCCATCTCAACGCTCCTTCGACTCGCGCCGATTCGCTGGGCTTAACGCTACGATTTGTCGTGCGTCCCTCGTTATTCCGCGTCGCCTGTTGTGGCTTCAACTGCGTCGTCTGTGGCTTCTGTTGCCTCGCCGCCCTCAGCAGGTGCAGACGCTTCTGCTGCAGTCGATTCCGACCCTTCGCCATCGGACTCACCACCGACATTCAGGGCCTGGACCATCGCATCGAACAGAGTTTGCTCGTGGCGAATGACAAGGTGCCGCATGACCAATTCGCTCAGCTTGCAGCGTCGCGTGATCTCGGTCACTCCTGCACCGGGCATTTTGAAGTAAATGAGGTAATGCACGCCCCTGCGTTTTCCCTCAATTTCGTACGCCAAACGGCCATCCAGCCACGGACGATGGGCGACAACCTCAGCACCCGCCTTTTCCAGGAAGTCGAGCACATGCTGCGTGACTTCTTCCGGATTTGCAGCAAATTTGCCGCTATCCAGCAGAAACATCCCCTCGTACAGGTTCTTGGTGACCGCTTCTGGTTCGCTTGTTGCGACTGCCAATTCTCGACTCCTTGTTCAACGACTGGTCGCAAATTGCTGCCAGACGCCATTCGTGACTATAACCGGCATCGCCGGAAACGTTTCAGCAAGTTACCTTTTTATCGATTTTTCGTAGATTTGCAACGCCCCCATCATCTACGCGACGAAGTTTCCGACAAGGAAGGTCTTTGGTCCGGCTTCCTGCCGATTTGAGGCGAACGAGGCTCGGCGAAATACGGCGCGGACTCAGTCTTCGCCCTCTTTCTGCCGGTTGCCTTTCTTACGTTCCTGTGTTCTTGCTGGGGCGTTAAAGCGGTTCATGGCGGTTTCCACGCCCTCTTTGCACCAGATTTCGACAGCATCGGCAGCGAATGACAGGGCCGGTTCGATCAATTCCCGCTCCTCTGCACGAAACCGCCGCAGCACGTAATCGGCCGCGTTCATTCGTCCCGGCGGTCGACCGACGCCAATTCTCAGACGGCTGAATTCCTGTGTGCCGAGCCGGGCAATCATGTCACCCAACCCCTTCTGTCCGCCCGCCGATCCCGCTTGTCGAATCCGCAAGCGGCCGGTATCCAGGTTCAGATCGTCGCAAACAACCAGCAAATCGTCGAGTGGCAGCCGATAAAAATCGATCAGTTTGCGGACACTTCGGCCGCTGTTGTTCATGTAAGTTTGGGGCGCGACGAGCAGCAATTTTTCGCTGCCCAGCATCACTTCGAGAACTTCCGCCTCGAATTTCAGCTTGGGCTGCGTTGCGCCTTGCCGCCGCGCCAGCTCCGCGAGCACTCCAAACCCCACATTGTGCCGCGTCCCGGCATACTCCGGTCCGGGATTGCCCAAACCGACGACCGCTTTCATCGTTCAACCACCGAGGCGAAGAAACTCAGAAATTCGTACCCACGGAGTACCGAACGCGAACAGTTGCAGCACGACAACCGACCGATACCGGGTTATTCGGCCTCGTCCGCGTCTGCTTTCTGGCCGATGACTTCCGGCTCCACCGGACCCAAACCCGCTTCGTCGGTTTCTTCTTCTTCTTCAATCACTTCGATGATTTGCACGACGGTTGTCTCGGGTGGCAGGTCGCAATTCACGCCCGATGGCAATTCCAGATCGCCAACGTTGATCGACTGGCCGATTTCGAGTTCGCTGATCTTTACGTCAATCGACTCCGGCATTTGAGCGGCCAGGCAATCGACGGTTAACTCGTGAATCGGTTGCACTAAGCGGCCGCCCGCCAAATCGCCGGGAGCCGTTCCGCGGAGTCTGATGGGTACGTGAATCGTGACGCGCTCGTCAGCGTCGATCCGAACCAGGTCGAAATGCTGGATTTCGATCGCAAAAGTGTCCCATTGAACCTCGCGGAACATGGTCGTTTCGACCGTGCCGTCGATCTCACACTGAACCAGCCGTTGCCCGCTGTGTAAAAGTGTGGACAGTTGTTCTGACGAGACAGCTATGGCCACTGTCGCCTTCTTATGGCCATAGACGATTCCGGGCGTTTCACCCCGCCGTCGTAAGCGGCGGCACTCGACCGAACCCATACCATCACGTGTTTTGGCAACAAGAACTGCTGTGTCGACCATCGATCAACCGTATTTCGTTTAGACTGCGCTATTGAGGCGTTTCGGCGAACACAAAGGACGCCGGCTGCCGCCATCGTTTCAATACTGCGACCACCGCAGAATCGAGTGAGAATACCGCCTTTCGGCGGAAACCGCAACCGAAGCGATCAACGTGTCACCGCGTGTCGGAGATTCGTTCGCACCGCGTGTCCGGCAACACCAGCAAACCCTTATGGCCAGTTGTGGCGAACTAACCCGTCCGATTGAGTGTACAACCTGTCAATTCCCATAATTCCCGTTATAGTGGTGGGGTATTCTTCGTCATATCTGTGCCATAATGTACTATGTAAGTGGCCCGAAAACCCTCTGGCGGGTCACACGGACACTTGCCTCGAAGTGTCACGAATAACCGCAACCGAGTTTTCGGACGAGTTCTAAGTGATTTCAGCTCGCCTTCTGGCGGTTGCCTGCCGCCATGGTGGTGGGCGTTCTGATCGATAACGGCTTTGTGGGTAGTTTGCCAGGACCGACGTGTCCGGCCAGTATCTCCCGGAGTGATCAACATGCGCGGATATCAATCGGATTCGCATCGACGCTGGATGGCCGTCACGGTGCTCGCAGGTGGGTTGTTGGCCTGTTCATTCGCAGGTGCCGACGAAGAGCCGGCAGCCGCGGCAAAACAAGCCGACGAGAAACCGGCAGCCGTCGAAACGAAAGAAGCCGACAAGAAGGCCGATGATCCGAAAGCGAAACCGGAAGCAAAAAAAGACGAAGCCAAGGCAAAAAAGAAACCGCCCGCCAATCCACTTTCCAATCTCATTCGCAATATTTTCGGCGGCAAGAAGCCCAACGCGGCAACCAATCCACCTGCGGGTGATTTAATTCCCAAAGACGGAGCCGACGGCAAAAAGCCCGCCGGTAACGGCGACACGTCGGCTCGCGACCACATCGACACACGGGCTCCCTTCGACACAAAGCAAGCTTCAAGGCTTCGCAAGGCGCGGGCGCTGATCAAATCGGCCCAGTACGAACAAGCGGCCCAATGGCTGCAGCGAGTTCTCGACACCGTCGATGACGAAGAAGACTCGGTGGTCCGGCTGCCCAACGGTCAACTCGAATCGGTCGGCTGGCAGGCCAATCGGCTGTTGGGAAAATTTCCTCCCGCTGCCCTCGAAAGTTACCGCAGGGAACATGGCGATCTTGCGAAACAACTGTTGCTCGAAGCACGCGATTCAGGCAATCCTGCCGGCATCGCCGAAGTTGCTGACAAATACTTTCACACCGCTGCGGGGCAGGAAGCTGCCAATTTTCTTGGCACGCAACACATCGACCGCGGCGAATTTGGTCCTGCCGCTCGTCGGTTTCTACAATTGATTGAAGCCGACGCCCTCGTTTCCCACGCACCGCAATGGCGATTGAAAGCGGCCGTCGCTTTTCGTGAAGCGGGAATGGTCGATGGCCTCAAACAACTCCGGCGCCAATTGTCAGCCTCTGCGGTGAATTCACTGACCATCGGTGGCCGCGACGTTCAACCCAACTCGTGGCTCGATGCCCTCGGAGGTATCGCCGAATCCACACCGCCTCAGTTGGATGAGTGGCGAATGGTTTACGGCAGTTCGCAACGAACCGGAACCGCAATTGGCGGCGACCCACTGCTGTTGGAGCGCTGGCAATCTCCCTTGACGTACAACCGGGCAATCGCCGAGCAGGTGAATATCTTAATGGAAGACCTCACCGACCAGAACCGCGCGGCAATTTCCGCGTGGCATCCGCTCACCGTCGGCAACAAGGTCATTTTTCGCACCATGCGCGGCGTGCAGGTGATTGATGCTGACAGTGGAAAAACGTTGTGGGAAACCCGCGCAGGCGTCTCGCCCGAACATCTGCTGACCGGCCAACAGGTGCAACAATTTGGCGCACAAACAATTCAGCTCGGAGTCCAAATCAACAACGGTATCCTGTCAAATTATCGCAACAATTCAGTCGATCAAAACCCGTTGACCAGCCTGCTGTTTCGCGACGGCATTTACGGTGTCCTCAGCAGTCACGAAGACAAACTGTTTGTGGTCGAAGATCACGCCATTATGTCTCAACAACAACCCGGCTACTATTGGGGATCGCGGCAAAACCAAAACGATGCCTATCAACGCGACTGGTCGAGTAACAAGCTGACGGCTTACAACCTGGAGAGCGGCCGACCTCTGTGGGAAATCGGTGGCAGGGACACCCGAGAGCCAATCCAACTGCCGTTGGCCGGCACCTACTTCTTCGGCCCGCCCACTCCCGATGGCCAGGAACTTTTCGCAGTGGGTGAGAAAGACAATGAAATCCGGTTGTTCTCTCTCGACCCCAAAACCGGCAAGTCCAATTGGTCGCAAATGCTGGCCGTTTCCGAATCGAAGATCGACGAAGATTTCGGCCGCCGCTGGTGGAACGCCCAGGTGGCCGTCGGTAATGGCGTCATCGTCTGTCCAACAACCGTCGGTTGGCTGGTCGCCATCGACCGTACCAGCCACGCCATTCTCTGGGCCTATCGCTATTCTCCACCAACAAAACAAAGCAACAGAAACCGTTTTGGCGGACGACAAATGTCTGCCGTCGCCAACAGCACGTTCGGCCAGAGATGGTGTCCCTCGGCACCGGTAATCGTCGGCAATCGCGTCCTCTACACGCCGGCCGAATACACAGACTTCAACTCGGGGCAAACTGCCATCGTTTGTCTGAATCTGTCGGACGGAAAACGATTGTGGCAAAAGGCCAAAGGAACGAATCGCTATCTGGCGGGTGTGTTCGACGAACGCGCTGTCATCGTGGGAACCAACTCCATTTCAGCCATGTCGCTCAAAAATGGAGCGGTCTCTTGGAACCGATCCATCTCCACGGCCGACGGCCATCCATCAGGTTTCGGAGTGGCTGTCGGCAATCGGTATCACCTGCCACTCAGTTCGGGGCAACTATGGACGGTCGATCTCACCGACGGCAAAGTGGCATCGAAATCGTACCTGGCCGATGGTCCCAACCGGTTAGGCAATCTGGCCATGCACCGCGGCATGTTGCTCTCGCTTAGCCCAGCGGGACTCACCAGTTTTGAACAGCGCGAAGCAATCGTGGCGGAGATTCGCCGCCGCAAAGAACGCAATCCGCGCGATCCGTGGGCGCTGCTGCGAGAAGCCGACATCCACTTGCTCAACCGCGAATACGAACCGGCTCTCGCGTTGCTGAAGGCGGTACCCGCCGACAAGGTCGAGTCGGATCAACAACCGCATTACCGCAAACAGATGATTGCCTGCCTGACGGAACTCGTTCGTTCAGACTTTCAGAAACGTGGCCGGGAACTGGATGAGTTGACAAAGTTCGCGCAGCAGCCGGAAGAAAAGTTACACGCGCGACGCCTTGCCGCCGAACAGCTTGAATCGCTGAAGCAGCACAAAGCCGCATTTGCCATCTACAACGCACTGGCTGCGAACGAAAGTCGCGAATCGGTGAAGCGTACCGGCAACCCGAAGGTTGCGTTGCCGTTGGATCGCTGGATCGCCGGCCGTATGAGCGATCTCTGGTCACAAATGGATGAGGACGCCCGCAGCGAACCGGGCGGTCAAATCACCGCCGCTGCGCAAGCTCTTGGAGACAACCCGGCGGCACTCGAACGATTCATATCGCTGTACGATTTTCATCCGCAGGCACTTGTGGCCCGGCAGAAATTGGCGGAACTGTATTCCCAACGTGGGGAGTTGTCCAACGCGCAGAATCATTTGATGCACCTGTCGCGTTCAGCCGATGAAAAAGTCGCCGCCAATTCGCTATATACTTTGGCCCGGCTAATGGACGACCAAAAACTGACAACCGATGCACATTTCTACTACCAGCAATTGAACGATCGCCATGCCGAAGTCGAAGTGGCCGAGGGAAAAACAGCCCGCGCACTGTACGAAACACTGATGGCCGGCGACCTCCGAAAAATAACCGACAATGCTGGTCGCCTCAGTTGGGGTGATTACGATTTGAAGATCGAGCGAAGTGGAGCAAGCTACTCCTCGTCTCAGAAGAATGAACTCAAGAGCGGCAGCTTTCGAATGCCGTACTTCCGCCAGTTTCGCTTTGAGATCGACTCGAAGCAGAAGCTTTCCATTATCAAGCTGGACGATGGGAAACTGCATTGGCTCGTCCCGCTGCGGGGCAAGTCGCGTTCGTCGCAAAGTTATGCGGTGGCAAAAGCCGTTGGACACAAACTGTTCGTTCTGCACCGTGATGTGCTGCATTGCCTTTCGCCAGTCGAGCGAAAAGTGCTGTGGACGAAGATGCTCGAAACGCGCGGGCAGGCCAGTGGATACTATTATTCTCCCAACCAGCAAACTGCCAGGCCAATGCAGTCCGGTCAAAGCATTCTCTCCGGTCAGGCTCTCCTGCAACGCAATTCGCAAACCGGCATGTTAGCCGTCGCCAATTTCAATTATGTCTGCGTCTACGGGCGGCGGAAATTCACCGTACTCGATGCGGCCACCGGCGAGATCCGTTGGACGCGCGATCACGTTTCCGCCCGCACCAAACTCGTCGGCAACGAAGACGTCCTCTATATGGTGCCGCAGAACCGCAGCGACGCAGTCGCTTTTCGCGCCGCCGATGGAAAACCAATCACCGTAGAGAACGTCGGCGGCTTGATGGCCAAAGCAATTCGCATTTCCGAGCGGGGATTGGTACTGGTCGAGTCGCGATCCGGCTCGAGTATTCTCGGGCTGTCATCTTCCTCTTCGACCGTTGTCCACCAATTCGACCCAATGACGAAGAAGGACCACTGGAAGCACAGCTTCCCCAACGGTGCCTATTTCACCCTCATCGATGGCGACCTGCTGGCCGCCCTTCGCAAGGACGGCACCTTCGCCTTGCTCGATCTCGAGAACGGCCGGCTCACCGAATTGGGCAAGTTGGACGACAGCGAACTGAAGTCGCGTTCGGGAATGTATGTCATCGCCGACCGCGACAACGTCTACCTGTTGTCCAACAAGACAACGCGTTCGGGAAGTTATTACTCGTTGGGCCTGCCATTCGTTCGCGTGAACGGAACGGTCTTCGCGTTCGATCGCAGGAACGGCAAGCGGCTTTGGAAGCAGGCGGTACCCAATCAGAATCTGGTTGTCTCACAGTTCGATCATTCGCCCGTAATGACCTTCGCCATGCGAACCCACGTTCGCAAAGGCCAGCTGAGTTATTGGACGCTTGGCGTCGTTGCCATCGACAAGAAAACGGGGCGCAAACTCATCGACGCAAAGTCCCCGTTCAATTCCAGCTTCCGTTCCGTTGATGTGAATCTGGCCGATCGTTACATCGAGATGCGCTCGTACAACAGCCGCATCCGGCTGATCGCAACCGACCGCAAAACCGCCAAGGTCACCACACCCGCGAAGCCGACACAGGCGAACTGACAACCCGCGATCGCTCTGCGTTTTTCATCTGCGCAAATACCAGCCCGCCGCGCAAGCATGGGTTTAAGCCGCCATTGTGGCCGACAAGCCCTCACTTGCGCGACGGGTTGGTTTCACATTTGCCGTGCTTGTCTTTCGTCTGCCAATTTGAAAAACTGGACAGGTCTGCGGCTCCTGCCGCGACAATGTGCGAGGTGGTTGATACCATATTTCAACCAATACCGTCCGACGTCTCACCGCCGCAACCTCACACAATCACCATAGGACGCACACCAAAGGCCGACGATGCACGATTTTGAGTACGAAGCCCCCGGGTCGCTCGATAACGCGATACAACTGCTCGCGAAACATAACGGCTCGGCCAAACCGCTTGCCGGCGGAACCGATCTGATCGATCACATCCGCACGCGACGGGCCACGCCCGATATCGTCATCGATATCAAGCAGATCCCCGATCTGAACGTGCTGGAAGTAACGGCCGACGGTTTGCGGTTGGGAGCCGCCGTCCCCTGCTACCGGATTTACGAAAACGAAACCATCGCTGCTGACTACGCCGCCCTTGCTGACAGTTGCCGAATTATTGGCGGCGTTCAAGTTCAAAGCCGCGCCAGCGTCGGCGGGAACTTGTGCAACTCCGGCCCGGCAGCCGATTCGATTCCGTCGCTGATCGCACTCGGCGCAACCGCCGTCGTCGCCGGACCGACAGGCACGCGCGATGTCCCCGTCGAAGACTTCTGCACCGCGCCGGGACAGAACGTTCTCCAACCGGGCGAATTGCTCGTCGAACTGAAATTCCCGCCGCGACCAACACACAGCGGATCACATTACCGCAGGTTCATCCCCCGCAACGAAATGGACATCGCCGTTGTCGGCGTGGGAGCCTCGGTGGAGTTGGACGAGAAATGCGAAACATTCGTCTCGGCCCGAGTTGCATTGGCCGCCGTCGCGCCAACGCCGCTGTTCGTCACAGACGTCGGCAACCAACTCGCCGGCCAACCGGTGAATGACGAAACAATCAAACAAGCCGCCCAAACCGCCCGCGAAAGCATCAGCCCCATCGACGACATGCGCGGCACCAAAGCGTTCCGCCTGCACCTGACCGCCGTGCTGACCGAACGCGTGTTGAAGGCGGCGGTGGAACGGGCAAAGGCGACTAATGCGTCCTGAAATCTTTTGGGTTGCGAACGAAACACCGGGAAAGCTGGCAGTGATGCCGCGACCTCGGGGAGGAGATTGGCTGGAAGATGAGATCAAAGCACTGCAGGATTGTGGCGTCAATGTCTTGGTGTCATTGCTAACTGCAGATGAAGCAAGCGAACTTGAGTTGTCGGACGAAAAAAAGTTTTGTGACCAATCCGGAATTGAGTTGATTTCGTTTCCAATAAATGACCGCAACATTCCGAGTTCGAGTGATGAGTGTAGCGGACTGATTCGAACACTTGATGCGAGGTTGTCGAATGCTTCCAATGTCGCCGTTCACTGCCGAATGGGAATTGGTCGATCTGCAATGATTGTCGCCGCTCTAATCGTTCAGCAGGGAGTGACGGTTGAAGAAGCTTTCATGCGAATCTCAACATCGAGAGGATTTGACGTGCCGGATACACAGGAACAGTTCGATTGGGTCGCCCAATTGTCACAGGACTTGTGAGCGTACTTTTGTCGGACATTCACGGAACGCAGACCGGAAATAAAGCAGGGAATTTCAAATAGATGGCCAAGAAACGCATCGTAGAAACTACCATCAACGCGCAGAACGCGGAGTTCCTTTGTGAACCGCGGCAGACGTTGCTCGAAGTATTGCGCGACGTACTCGATTTGACCGGTACGAAAGAGGGCTGCACGAACGGCAACTGCGGTGCCTGCACCGTACTCTTGAACGGTCGCCCGGTCGATAGTTGCCTGGTGCTTGCTGTCGAAGCCGCAGGCGCAGCCATCGAAACCATCGAAGGCGTCGCACCGGCCGAGGGACTCGATCCCATTCAGAACGCTTTTCTGGAAGAAGCCGCACTGCAATGCGGCATTTGCACGCCGGGATTCATCGTCTCGGCCAAGGCGTTGTTGGCCGAAAACCCCTCGCCTACCGAAGACGAAATTCGCTTCTATCTTGCCGGCAATCTCTGCCGTTGCACCGGATACGATAAAATTGTCCGCGCCGTGCAGGCTGCTGCCGAGTCGCGACAGGAGGTCAAAGCCTAATGGCTACCGTCGATAAACCCACCGAGACAAAACCAAATTACAAGGTCATCGGCACCCGCCCGATTCGACACGACGGCGTCGATAAAGTGACCGGCCGTGCCAAGTACGGGGCCGACACCCAAATGACCGGCATGCTGTACGGCAAGATTCTCCGCAGCCCGCACGCGCATGCCCGCATCAAGTCGATCGATACATCGAAGGCCGAACAGGCTCCCGGCGTGCACGCGGTCATCACCAGCGCCGATATGCCCGAAATCGGCAGCAAAATCGCCGATCTGGGTGAGGGCATGTTCGACTTGAAGGACCTTACCCGAATCGTCCTGGCTCGCGAGAAGGTCGTTTACAAAGGACACGCCGTCGCCGCCGTTGCTGCCGAAACAATCCATCAGGCCGAAGAGGCAGCCCGCTTGATCGAAGTCGATTACGAACCGCTGCCGCCGGTGCTCGATGTTCGCGCGGCGATGCAGGACGATGCGCCGATTCTGCACGAAGACTTGCGAACGGCCGCATTCGCCTCGGCAACCGACGATCCCGGCGAGAAACCGACCAACGTTGCCAAACACTTCCTGCACGAAAAGGGCGATGTCGAAAAGGGATTCGCCGAGGCCAAATTGGTCATCGAACGCGAGTTCACCACGGCGACCGTCCATCAGGGATACATCGAACCGCACACCGCGACCGCCATCTGGAATGCCGACGGTCAAATCACCGCCTGGACCAGCACCCAGGGATCGTTCTGCGTCCGCGAACAGATGTCCGGCTTATTGCAGGTGCCGCTCTCACGCGTGAAGATTGTGCCGATGGAAATCGGCGGCGGCTTCGGCGGGAAAATTGTTGTTTACACGCCGCCGATCGCGGCGCTGCTGTCGAAGAAATCGGGCCGGCCGGTCAAGGTGGTAATGGACCGCGCGGCCGTCCTCGAAGCAACAGGCCCAACGCCCGGTTCGTACATGCGTGTGAAGATCGGAGTCGATGCCGAAGGCAGCATCACCGCGGCCGAGGCATATCTTGTATTTGAAGCGGGCGGGTTTCCCGGCTCTCCGATTCCCGCCGCCTGCATGACCGTTTTCGCCTGTTACGATGTTCCCAACGGCCTTGTGAACGGCTACGACGTCTGCGTCAACAAGCCGGCATCGAAAGCGTATCGCGCGCCCGGCGCAACTCATGCCGCCTTCGCCGTCGAAACGATTGTCGATGAAATCTGCGAAGAGTTGAAAATCGACCCGCTCGAATTTCGCCTGAAGAACGCTGCCGTCGAAGGGACCCGCCGCGTCGATGGTGTACTCTTTCCGCGCGTTGGCATGGTCGAAACCGTCGAAGCGATTCAGCAGGGCGATCACTGGAAATCATCGCTCGATGAAAGCAAAGCTGCCGGACAGCGACCAACGGGTTCCACCCCGCTCCCCGGACACGAAGGCGACGTCGAAAAGAAACGCGGTCGCGGTGTTGCTTCCGGATTCTGGTTCAATGCCGGACTGAAATCGGTGGTCACCGCTTCGGTTAACACCGACGGGCGGGTTGCGTTGGTTGAAGGTTCGACCGATATCGGCGGCAGTCGCGCAAGCATCGCCATGCAACTGGCCGAGACGCTGGGCATCGCTGCCGAAGATGTCACCCCCACCGTCGCCGACACCGACAATGTCGGCTACACCGACGTTACCGGCGGCAGTCGTGTGACCTATGCGACCGGTTGGGCCGCCTACGAAGCGGCAATGGATATTCGCCGCCAGATGATCGCCCGCGCCGCACTCATTTGGGACGTCGATGCCGAGCAGGTTGAATATCGGGACGGGAGCATTATCGGCCCCGATGACAAAGTCTTCACCTTCCAGGAACTTGCCGCCCAAATCAACAAGACGGGCGAGCCGATCATCGGACGCGGGTCGTCGGCGCACGATGAGCCGGGAGGTGCGTTTGGCACACACTGTGTCGATGTCGAGATCGATCCCGACACGGGCAAGGTCGAAATTTTGCGGTACACCATCGCGCAAGACGCCGGCACCGCCATTCACCCGGCATATGTTGAAGGCCAGTTGCAAGGCGGTGTCGTGCAGGGAATCGGCTGGGCGCTGAACGAGGAATACGTCTACGACGAACAGGGCGTGATGCAAAACGCCAGCCTGCTCGACTACCGCATGCCCACGTGTTTTGATGTGCCGATGATCGACACAATCATTGTCGAAGTTCCGAATCCCGGTCATCCCTATGGCGTTCGTGGCGTCGGTGAAGTCCCCATCGTGCCACCGCCGGCCGCCATCACCAATGCCATTTACGATGCGGTCGGCGTCCGCATGCGGCATCTGCCCATGTCCCCGCCAAATCTGCTACCCGAAATCCTCAAGAACACTTAGCCCCCGGTAAATACACCGGGGCGGCCTCGAATTCATTGGCCAGATCGAAATGCCGCGCGTCTTCATCCCGCCGCTGTTGCGGCCGCTTACCGGTGACGTGGAAGAAGTGACCGTCGATGCAAAAAACGTGCGGCAGGTCATTGCCGCATTGGAATCTCGATTCCCGGGCATCGAGAGCCGACTGTGCGACGAGGATGGCCTCCAACCCGGCCTAACTGTTGCCGTCGATGGCAATATCAGCTCGCTCGGATTGCTGCAGCAGGTTGGTGAAGAAAGCGAAGTCCACTTTCTTCCGGCCATCGGCGGAGGATAAGGCGGTGGGCGCTTCTCATCACACCTTCAGCAGCGTATCGACTTCGCACATCAGTTCGGCCATGTCGAACGGCTTGGCGATGAAGGCGTCGGCTCCACGTGCGGCGGCGAAATCGCGGTGCCGCTGTTCGTCGTTGGCAGTTAGCATAATGATGCGCGTCGCGCGAAAATGGCTCCGCCGCAAGTGATCGAGAACGGTGAAACCGCTGCGTTTTGGTAGAACAACGTCCAGCAAGATCAAGTCGGGTTCATCGCGTTCGGCTCGCATCAGTCCTTCGGCACCGTCGCAGGCGGTCAGCACTTCGTAGCCTTTTTCTTCCAAGGCCATCTGCACTGCTTCAACGATCTGCTCGTCATCATCGACGATGAGTACGCGTTTTCTCGACGCTTCCATAGTCAGACCTAACCCGCCTTGCGCGTTGCACCCATCGGACAAAAAGTCATCTGCGATGCACAACAGTCCCGATTGCCGATCCTCACTGTGTAATTATACGCCCGACTTCAGGCCAAAGGGGCGAATAACAAAGAGTCTGCGAGGGAAATCGTTCCTATATGCGATGTGGAGGGTTATTCCGCAAGTGTTGTTCTGGCACCCCACCAATCGGCCGGGGAAAAAATCGCCGGCTCATTCTTGTTCGGCATCTCCAACGCTCCCCCTTTGGTGTGGTTTGCGATAGACTGCGTAGGTTTGGGGTTTGCTGGAGTTTAACGGTTGGCCAACGGGTGCCAATCCTTCGGTGTTGGCCCTTTTTTCTCTGGATGGGATGAGGCGACGTGTCTGCAACTTCTGTGATCGGACTGCAATGGGGCGATGAGGCGAAAGGGAAGATCGTCGATCTGCTCACCGAAGAACACGATCTGGTGGTTCGGTATCAGGGGGGCAACAACGCCGGGCATACGGTCGTCGCCGACGGGGAAACTTACAAGCTGTCGCTCATCCCGTCGGGAATTCTGCACGACAGCGTCATCTCGGTCATCGCCACCGGCGTCGTCATTCACCCGCAGGCATTACTGAAAGAAATCGACGGCATCGTCGCCCGCCGCGGAGCGGTTGAGGGGCGGTTGTTGATCAGCGATCGGGCGCACGTCATCTTCCCTTGGCATATGCTGGAAGAAGCCGCGCTCGAAAAGAATCGCCGCGACGAGGCCATTGGCACAACCAAGCGAGGAATTGGCACCTGCTACCGCGACAAAGCCGGCCGGACGCATGCCATTCGCGTCGGCGACATGTATCGCAGCGAGACGTTTCGCAGCCGGATCGGCGAAATCGTTGAGTTCAAGAATATCGTGCTGAAGGCGATCAATCCCGACGTGGAACCGCTCGACGCCGATGCCATCTTTGAAGAGTATTCCGAGTACGCCCGCCGGCTCAAGCCGTTGGTGATCGACACCACCGCATATCTGCATCACGCCCTCGACGAGGGGAAACGACTTCTCTTTGAAGGCGCACAGGGAAGTCTGCTCGATCTGGATCACGGCACCTACCCGTTCGTCACCTCATCGAACAGTTCGGGGTGTGGCGTGCACAGTGGCAGTGGCGTTTCCGAACGTGTCATCGGCCGCATGCTCGGCGTCGCCAAGGCCTACACCACCCGTGTTGGCGGTGGACCGTTTCCCACCGAGTTGGATGACGAAATCGGTCAGCACATTCGCGATACGGGGAACGAATACGGCACCGTGACCGGCCGCCCGAGGCGGTGTGGCTGGTTCGACGGTGTCGCCACGCGTTATGGCGCACGGCTCAGCGGAGTCGATGGCATCGTCATTGCCCTGCTGGATGTGTTGAGTGACCTCGACGAACTGAAGATTTGCGAAGCCTACGAAATCGACGGCGAACGGACCACCGACTTTCCCAGCCATGTTGACGCGCTCGCCAAGGTGAAACCGATTTATCGTACGTTGCCCGGATGGAAGACCGACATCACCGGCGTCCGTAAGACGGAAGACCTGCCGGCAGCAGCCAGAGGCTACATCGACACGCTCGCCGAAATCATCGGTTCGCCGGTACACATTGTCTCCGTCGGTCCGGACCGTCTGCAGACGATTTTTTACAACAAGTAGTGATTCGCCAATTTCTTCGTGTGGACGATTCCCGCTGCGCCGACGCAATCACCTCTTCGAGGGATAATCATGCCAACTATCGCCGCGCGACTTTTGATGCCGTTCAAGGGGACGCGTTGCGCGATCCTGCTGTTGGTCTGTTTGACAGTGCTGGCTTCCGGCTGCGGCGGCGAAGACGACGGTGCGTCGAACTCTGCCGGTACGGATTCTGCCCAGACGGAGACATTCAAGGGCGGCGATCCGCCACTGCCAGTGGCGGAGTCATCGGGAGAGAATCAACTTACCCCCAGAATGCTGCACGAATGGCTGAAAGAGAAGAATCCAGAGTACGAAAACAACGCGCAATTCGGTCCGCAGGATGGCGAGATTATTGCCGTGTCTCTCCGCGACACCGGGGTGACCGACCTTAGTCCACTCGCCGGCATGAAATTGCAATCGCTCGATCTGTTTCAGACGAAAGTTTCGGACCTGTCACCTCTTGAGGGAATGCCGCTCGTCGAATTGATGGCCGATGAAACCGCCGTCAGCGACATCAGCCCACTTGCCGGTATGCCGCTGAAAACGCTGTGGCTGAATGCGACGGCGGTCGAGGACATCTCACCGCTCAAGGGAATGCCGATTGAGAAACTCAATCTGTTCGGCACCAAGGTGGTTGACATTAGCGTGATTGCAACGCTGCCGCTGAACACGCTTTGGCTGCGCGACGTGCCGGTGAAAGATTTCCGCCCGCTGAAAGGACTGTATCTCGACAGTCTCGACGTGCAGGGAACAGCGTTTGGCGACGACGACCTGGCGCTCCTCAAGGCGATGCCCGTGTTACGCTTGAACATCGCCGACACACAGGTCACCGACCTCACTTCACTTCAAAACTTGAAATTGACCCGGCTGATTTTTACGCCTGATCGAATCAAATCGGGGTTGGACGTTGTGCGATCGATGAATTCGCTACGGGAACTGGATGTCACATTTCGCGAACCGAAGCGTCTTGCGCCGCCTGAATTCTGGTCGCAACACGCAGCCGGGGCGTTCAACAAACCGAGCGAATGACGTTGGTCGCGGCAACGCGTCTGTTTCCCCATCGACAGTCGTTTTCGGTTACAATTTCTAGTCTTTTCAGTTGGGTTTGGCGGATACACAGCACAGTGCAGATGGATCAGTTTCATGTCGCGCGATATTGAGTTTCAGGCGGTTCCCGATCAGAACGATCTGGATCGTGTTGATCGGGATTTGCGGTTTCATCCTGCCACAACGACCGATCCGGTGACTCTTAATTTGGAACAAGTTGAGCAGTTCAATCGTGATGGGTACCTGCGCAACATTCCTGTTTTTGCTGCAGACGAGATTGCCACCCATCGGCAATACTTCGACCGTTTGTTGGAGACTGTGATTGCCGAAGGGGGCGACAGTTATTCGATCAGCACGGCTCATTTGAAATACGGCCATGTGTTTGACCTGCTGACGGAACGGCGGATTGTCGATTGTGTGAAAGATTTATTGGGCGAGAACCTTGTTGCATGGGGATCGCATTTTTTCTGCAAAATGCCACACGATGGCAAAGCGGTCGCCTGGCATCAGGATGCCAGTTATTGGCCGCTGACTCCGTCGAAGGCGGTCACCGTCTGGCTGGCGATTGACAATGCCGACGTTGAGAACGCCTGCATGCGGTTCATTTCCGGTTCACATCGGCTGGGGCATTTGACGTATCGGCCGAGTGAAGACGCCGAAGGCAATGTGCTGAATCAAACCGTTGAAAATGCCGAGCAGTACGGCACGCCGGTGGACGATATTCTGCAAGCGGGCGAGATTTCGATTCATTCCGACCTGCTGCTGCACGGTTCCGAGGCCAACGATTCCGACCGCCGACGCTGCGGGTTGACGCTGCGGTATTGTGCAGCCGATGTGCGTGCGGGGATGGATTGGAATCAAAAAGGAGTCATCGTCGGCGGTGACGACCCGACCAACCACTGGGCCAACCCGACCCGTCCCGATACGGACTGAGCGTTCCCCGGGAGAGTGTGGCCTTTCATACAGTCGGTGTCGGCCCGTTTTGCTACAATTCCGACCGTAGAACAATCACTTCAGCCGACACTGCCGGAAGGGAATGTGGACATGGCTGTGGCCGATGTCAGGGAAACGATGACAGATGAATGCCGGCACGCCACCGATATGTTGTCCGGCGTAACAGTCGTCATTCCCGCGTTGAATGAAGAAGCGTCGTTGCCGTTGGTTCTTGGCGATCTGCCCGAGGTCGGGCGTGTGATTGTCGTCGATAACGGCTCGACCGATGCGACGGCCGAGGTCGCAGTGAAACATCATGCGACAGTTGTGCACGAGGCACAACGCGGTTACGGGGCGGCTTGTTTGTGCGGGCTGCGTTTCATTGCCGAAGACATTCGTCAGGGATCGCCGCCGCCGGAGGTCGTTGTCTTCGTCGATGCCGACTATAGCGATCACCCCGACCTGTTGCCTGAATTGGTTCGGCCGATCGAAACGGGTGAAGCCGATTTTGTACTGGGTTCCCGATTGCTGGGTGAACGTGAACCGGGCGCGATGCCGCCTCAAAGTTTGTACGGCAATCGATTGGCCTGCTTCTTGATGCGGGTCTTGTTTGGCGGACGGTACACCGATCTCGGTCCGTTTCGTGCCATCAGCTATTCTGCGCTGTGTGATTTGAACATGGTTGATCAGGATTTCGGCTGGACGGTCGAAATGCAAATCAAGGCGACTCGTGCCGGTTTGAGGACGCTAGAAATCCCGGTGCCTTATCGTTGCCGCATCGGAACGAGCAAGATCAGCGGCACGATATCGGGGACCATTAAAGCCGGGTCGAAAATCCTGTATCTCATCGCCCGTTACGGGCTGACTCGCCGGCCGTGATGTGTGAGTTTACGAGCGACGGGTTGGGTGCAGAGTGAGAACATAGAAGGGCCAATTCGATTTCTGTCGCCGATCCGCACGACAAGGGAACGCCGCATGCAGACACAGCGGGGATCCGCCGGCTGATTGTGCTGGGGGGATTCAGCGCGGCAATCTACACCGTCGTGGTTTGGCTGAGCTGGCAGTTTGAGTTCGTCGATCGCTCGCTCGATTTTGCGGAGATGTACGTCATCCTGCGAAAACGCCCGATCGTGCCAGTGCTGTTTTGTTTTGTTGTGCTGTTCATCTTGTATTTGTTCGGGCAGCGGACGGCACTCAAATGCACTGCCAACCGCGCGCTGGTGCCAACGGTCTTCGGATTTGCGATTGGCTTTCGTTTGCTGCTGCTGGCATCCGATCCGATTCAGGAGATCGACATCTACCGGTACGTGTGGGACGGTGCCGTGGTTCGCGTTGGCATCAGCCCCTGCCGATACAGTCCACAACAGACACTTGACGCCGATGCAGACGCGCCGATGCCCGATGATCTCGGCCGGCTCGTTGAGCTGCGTGATTCGTCGCCGGCACTGCATGAGATTCTGCGCCGCGTACACTTCGGGCATCTGCCCACCGTTTATCCGTCGGTCAGTCAGGCGGTGTTTGCCGCCGCGTCGTTTACAACGCCAAATTCGGCCAGCGTGCGGACGCATGTGGTCATTATGCGTTGCTGGCTGCTGGTGTTCGACATGGTGACTATCTGGTTGTTGCTGTTGATACTGCGGCACGTCGGCAAGCCCGATGGCTGGGTGCTGGCCTACGCCTGGTGTCCGCTGGTGATGAAGGAATTCGCCAACAGCGGACATCTCGATTCCATCGCCGTTTGCCTGACAACCGGCGCGGTCTATCTGTCGCTCAAGGCGTTCTATCGTCCATCGCTTGTCGGTGAATCCGAGCGCGACGGGTGCCACTCAGCAGAGAGTGGTTGGACGACGATGTTCGCTACAGCGCTGTTGGCGCTGGCCGTTGGTGCGAAGCTGTATCCCGTTGTACTCGTGCCGATTTTTGTGTTCACATCGCTGCGGCGTCTCGGTTGGCGGCGAACATTGATCCCCGCTGTAACTTTCGTGCTGCTCACAGGTGTCCTGTGTGCGCCGATGTTGCCCCGGTCTTCCGATGCAGACGCAGTTGGAGAACTGGCGTCGCAGCAAACGGATAATTTCATGCCGCCACAACCGGAAGACACCTCGATCATCGCGCAGGACCCCAGCCGTGGATTGTCAACATTCCTTCGCCGCTGGGAGATGAACGACTTCCTGTTTCTCATTCTGATCGAAAACGTGAAGCCGACGCCCAAACAGCCTACCGCCAAACGGGCGTGGTTCGTGATCACACCGGAACAAGGGCGGGAACAGTTCGTTACGGGGGTCTCGCAACAGTTTGGAATTGATCGCCGTCACGTTCCGTTCCTATTGACGCGGTTTGTCACCGCCAGCATTTTTCTGTCGTTGGCGTTGTGGTGGAGTTGGCGATTACCGATTGACGGAAACGGTAAACGATTTCTGGAATGCGTGTTTCTCACGCTCGCGTGGTTCTGGCTCCTGCTACCGACGCAAAATCCCTGGTACTGGATTTGGGCGTTGCCGTTCGTTCCGTTTTCTCGTAACCGCGTGTGGTTGGCGATGAGCGGCTGCGCGCTGTTGTACTACTTACGGTTCTGGTTGGGGTATCACTGGCCGGAAACCACGGTCTTCGGCACCGGATACAACGGCCATGCGTTCTTCGACTTCGTCGTGTCGTGGGTGGAATTCGGCCCCTGGTTTGTTTGGTTGATTGTTGAGTACTGGCGGTCGATACGATTGAGTTCGGCGACACGTAGAAAACTGTGATCGGCGGCAAAACGTATTGAATCTCACAGAGAACATCTTTGCGGTCCTGGTCTATTGGAGTTGTTCGGCAAAATGTCCCAGGCAACTTCTTGCCTCTCCTTGGGTGCAGGACAGTTGAGGAGCGATGGTGAGATGTTCGATTCCGTGTTGAAACCAGAGTCCCGACGGTCGTTTGTTGCCTTTAGCATTTGGGGGGCGGTTGTTTTCGGTGTGTTGCAAGTCCACCGGCTGCCTGCTTTCACCGAACACTCCATTTGCAGTCCGGCATGGGGTTGCGGTCCGCCGCTGAACGCGCTCATCTCGTATCACGGCTTTTGGCTGGTACTCTTTGCCTCACCGATCTGGCTTATGTCTCGTTTATTGACAATCAAGCGTCTGCATGCGATTGGCAGTTTGCTGGCAACTCTCGGTGTAGTGGCTGTGATTGCGGTTGTGATTTGGCAGGCAATCAATTGGCTGCCAACAGCCAGCGAGTTTCAGCGCGGGTTCTTCATCCAGCGCTGTCTGTTCAAGGTCGCCGTAATGGTCGATGTTCCCACCGTTCAGGTGCTTCTGGCCGGTTTCACTTGTCTTTTCGTCGCGCAGGTCCGCCACCGTCAGCGCGATCACGCGCCAAGTCCACTGCCTGACGCTGAGCCACAGATCATCGACCAAAGCAATCGACAACCTTCGAATCGGACATCAGAATCCGTCAACTGAGGGTTTCTGCTGAAATGCGCAACTCGTACCAAATTCCCACTTTCTGCTGCTCCATATTGACCTCCCGTCTGCCGATAGCCAGAATGAGAGCTGTCGTCTTGCGGCCGGGATCGCGGATTGACAATCTGACGGGCCATTACCGACGGAGAGGCAGCGATCATCTAGAGGAGTCAGAGCATGATGGCGAGAATCGCGAATCGGCACTACCGACAATTGGCCCTCGGACTCTCGGTGGTCCTTCTGCTCGTGCCGGAAATTGGCGCGCAGGATTCTGCGTTACCCGATTCCGCTTTCACGCCGGCGCAGCATCGCCACGATCCCATCGATGTCGATGCCCGACCCATTGTTTCACGGTTGGCCGTTTCGCTCGTTCAGCCGCGGCGAATGTTGCGCGACGGCCAGGGCAATTTGTACGTTGCCGACTGGGGTGCCGGCAATGTTGTGAAGGTGACGCCGGAAGAACGGGTCACCATCCTCGCAACGGGTTTGAATGAACCGGCCGGTCTTGCCTTCGATAGCATGGGCAACCTGTTCGTCTCCACGCATGCCGAAGGAATGACGAGCGCGGGGACAATCGTGCGGATCACGCCGATGGGTGAGCGATCGATTTTTGCCACCGGGTTGACCGGTCCGACGGCGTTGGCCTTCGACACGATGGACAATCTGTTTGTCGCCAATTTCCACGAGGACAACATTGCCGTCATTAGTATGGGTGGCGAGGTCGAATTGTTCGCCGACGAGATCCCCTCGCCGGCGGCGTTGGCGTTCGATTCCCGGGGAATACTTTACGTCGTCAGTTCAACCGAAGGCACACTGTTTGCGATTACGCCCATGGGCGAGGTCAGCGTGCTGGCCCGCGGTTTGGCTGTTCCGTCCGATGTCACCTTCGATCCCAAGGGACATCTCATCGTTACCAATTACGCCAGCACGGAATTGAGCTACGTCAGCGCCAAGGGAGTGGTCAAGACATTCGCGCTGGTTCCCAAGGGCACCATCAGTTCGCGATTTGACGACGACGGCAATCTGCTGCTGTTGAATTGGGATCAGCCGTTGCTGTTGAAGGTCACTCGTCAGTTAACGATTCCCTGCCCGCACTGCGAGAAGCAACTTCTCCTGCGGTTTCGTCCGAAGCAGAGGAAGCCCAAAACTGTCAAGCCGATGGAACCGGTCATCTGAAATCACGCATGGCCGGCACCGATCCCGTGACTGATGTTCGCCGCCGTATTCGCGCCGCATACGATCCCGAATTGCTGCGCTCGGCCGGACACCAACTGACTGACCTCTTGTCAGAGCATCTCGCGCGCGTTGAACGCAGCAGCGAATCCGTTCTGAACTGGAACGAGCCGCCGGACAATGTCGCCGTTGCCAACGGCCGGTTGGACGACAAACGCCGGCCGCTGGACGATTCGCAGGCGCTCGCCGATCACTTCGCCGATCTTGTGCAACTGACGCTTTCCCGTGGACACAACCTGCACGATCCACGTTACATCGGACATCAGGTGCCGGCATCGGTCCCCATTGGCGGACTGTTCGATGCGGTCGGCTCGGTCACCAACCAGGTGATGGCGATTTACGAAATGGGACCGTGGGCATCGGCCGTCGAAGAGGCGATGGTGCAGCGTCTGGGTGAGCAGATTGGCTGGCAGCGCGACGAATTCGCCGGCTTGATTACGCATGGCGGATCGTTGGCAAACCTCACGGCGTTGTTGACGGCCCGCAACGTTTCGCTGGGAGATGTGTGGGAACAGGGCATCGTCCGCGGCGGTCTCCCGCCGGTACTCGTCGCCCACGCCGAAACGCATTACTGCATCGCCCGCTCGGCCGGAATTCTCGGTCTGGGAACTCGACAGGTGGTGCGTGCCGCGTTGGACGATCGACGCCGAATCGATCCGAACAAACTCGACGAAACACTGGCAGAATTACGGCAACGCAATCAGCCGATTGTTGCGGTTTCTGCGAGCGCGTGCGCGACTCCCATCGGTGCATTCGACCCGCTGGAAGACATCGCCGATGTCTGTGCGCGTCACGACGTTTGGTTGCACGTCGATGCCGCGCACGGCGGAGCTGCCTGCTTCAGCCGGAAGCATCGGCATCTGGTCGCGGGACTCGACCGGGCCGACAGTTTGATTTGGGATGCACACAAAATGCTGTTCGTCCCGGCACTTTGTGCATTCGTGTTCTACAAAGACAAGGCGCATCGGTTCGAGGCATTTCGGCAGGAAGCTCCGTACCTGTTCGATCCCTCGGCCCCTGGACTCGCGGATTTTGACAGTGGGCTGAAGACAATCGAGTGCACCAAACGGGCGGCGGCGTTGGGTTTGTGGGGCGTGTGGTCGATGTTCGGACCGGAATTGTTCGCCGACATGGTTGACGTCACGTTCGATTTGGGCCGAACGTTTTACGAAAAGCTGGCGGCCGCTTCCGATTTCCATCCGATGCATGAACCGGAGTGCAACATCGTCGCCTTCCGTTACATTCCCGATGAACTCAGCGATGCCCCTCCGGAGCGGCTCGGGCAATTCCAGCTCGATCTCCGCCGCGACATCATCCGCTCGGGCGAATTCTACATCGTGCCAACTAAGGTGAACGGAATCGGCGCACTGCGCTGCACCATCATCAACCCGCTGACAGAAGAAACCCATCTCGATCTGTTATTGGACACACTGCGCGAGCAAGGACGCGTGCTGTTGAATCAACAATAATGGCGAGCTGTCAATCACAATTGGCAAAGCCGACGGGCTGCGTCCCGTCGGATCCCCCCGTTCGAATCACTTGCTCTCTGCCGCGCGCGTCAACGCACGTTTGTAAAGCACGCCGGGTTCCGCGCTTTGATCAAGCGGCACAATCCAATCCGCATGTCCCAACGACCGCTTCACGTCGGCAAGGTTCACATTCGGATCGATCAACCGCTGCTCTTCCCGGCCGTTGAGCGAACAGAAAACATCGGCTCGCAAATCGACGTTCTCGTATCCCTGCTGTTCGAGCATCTCGACCAGAAAGTGCGCAAACTGAATCAACATTTCCGGGCGCTCTGCCATCTTCGTTCGCTGTCGCCGCGTGAGGTAATAGGGCGAGCGCCGCGATTGAATGACTTTGCCCTGTTCGTCTCGCCTGAGAATCCGCTCGCCCTGCGCATCGATTTCGTAAATGCGGCTGCCATCGGCATCGAGCGAATACAGTCGTTCGCCGTTCTTATCCAACTCGTAAATCAGCCAACCGTCGATATCTAATTCGAATACCGGAACGTCCGCCGAATCCGTCGCAATGAACCGCTGATCCTGCGTTGTTAGTGCGAAAGTTCGATTGCCGTCGGCATCGAGCAGGTGAGTCAAGTTTCCTGCGGCATCGGTCGCCGCAATCAAATGTCCGTCGGCCAGCAGAGCCGGAATCGGTTTTCCACCGTCGGCAGTCGCGCGGAAGGCGGCGTGGCCGCTCTTGTAACGCAGCTTCATATGCCACGCAAACAGGTGTCCTTCCTCCGTCCAGTGCACGGTTCCCGGATAAAGCCAATGGCGAAACGGCACGAGACACTGTGCGCCCATGAAGACAATCAAAAACCCGGCGGTGAGTTTCTGTGAGAACGTCAACGCGGCGACTTGCCGATGAGCGCTCGACAGCGCGTCGTTGTCAGCACCCGGGTCGCCAACAAGTTGAAAACTCCGCAGGAAGTCGGGCGGAAAGACAACGATGGTCGCCCAGACAATCAGTCCAGGCAGAATCGAAATCAGAGTGGCGGGTAATCCTCCAAAGCCGAAAATTCTCGGTCCTGCCAGCATCCAAAACGCGGCAAGAGCAAATGCCGGAATGCGGGCCGGCTTCCAGAGCATCAACGGCAGGCAGCCGACGCTCAGCGTCAATGCAACGGTGCGAACGGCCGCTTCGTCACCCCAGGGCGTATTCATCATCGCCACGCAGGCATAAACATAGATGGTACCCAGCATCGTCTGTGACAACCATAACAGTTGCAGTTTTCTAGGCGGCCACAACACCAGCGTCGCAGTCAGCATGAACCAGGGGAAGATGCCGATCTGAAACATCTGATCGTTTGAAAGATGAAAGATTGCCGCCGCCAACAGCGCAAGCAGACGCGTTCGCTTCCACAACAGCGCCGGCACAATCAGCAAGTCGAGGATCAATCCCGCCCACGCATAAAACCAAATCACCGGCTCCAGATGAAACAATCGTCCCAGAATGGGAAACGTATCGGCCGAGGCCAACATTTGCCGCATCGGATTGCCGGTGAGCCAGTCGAGGTTGAACTTGGCAATCGCTCCGTAGAAATAAGTAATGCCCACCAATGACCTGAGAACCCACAACGTCCACGCCGGAGTCACACCCGACCGCAGCGCGGGTCGTAATTTGACATCGAACGAAAACGCACGATGTGCCGGCAAAAAGATCATGCTGAAACTGACGAGGCAGACCATGTAGAAATGATTCAGATAGAATGCCTGATCGATCAAAAAGATATGGGTAAAACCCAGAAAGAACAGCAGCGCCGCCAGCCGGTAACACAGCCCGGTCGTTATGCACGCTGCCAACAGGGCCATTGCGTAGAAATGCCAATGCATGCCGTCGCCAGGCCACGGACGCGCCCACGAAAACCCGTAAAACGTGAAGTGAATCGGCGGATCGATGAAATTACGCTGGACCCATCCCGCTTCGATGTACCGCACCATCTCCCACAGCATGATCGCGCCGAAGGCCATGCGGAAATAGACGAGAAAATCAATCGCGACCGGCTCGAACAATTGACGCAGTACGCCTGATGGAGGTGCCGACGACGATTGATCGCCGGCCGCAGTGCTGTCTGTGGATTTGATTTCAGACATTGTTCATTGTTCTGACATCAGTTGACTCAAGCGACTTAACTGGGCCAATGCCTCAGTCAGTGGTACCCATAGTACCTACCGTTCCCATTCTAAACCGGTGCATCCGGTTGAGGCAAACTGTTGCCAGACAAGCGGGGCGTTGCCCCGCCGCTAAACCTGATTGGATGTGCCGTTTCGCGTTAACGCAGGCATTCACCCAGCGATGCCGTCGCCCCAGCCAATCTGCCGGCTACAATCTCCTCACGCGCTCGGGTCAGCAGTTCGACCTGTCGTTGGCAAATGGGAACCGGCGTCCCCGTCGTGGGAACGATGGGAATCAGGCGGGCGATGATGCGGCCGGCCAGTTCTTCTAATCCTACTCCGGTGACCGAAGAAACAGGCAGCGCCGATTCCAACTCGGCACTATCCCAAACATTCGGCAAGTCGCATTTGTGGGCAACGTGAATCGCGTCAGGCCATTCCGTCAGCAATTGCCGGTCGTCAACGTGCGGCGCACGGCTCGTGTCGAACAGCAAAATGCAGCAATCGGCCTCAGCGAGAGTTTCGCGTGTCCGCTCGATGCCTGCCATCTCGACGGCATCTCCACCGTCGCGCAGGCCGGCCGTATCCGAGAATTGAACCGGCCATCCCTCGATCGCGGTCTCGGCGGTCACCACGTCGCGCGTCGTTCCGGGCTGGTCGTAAACAATCGATCGCGAAAAACCAACCAGCGCGTTGATCAGGCTTGATTTGCCAACGTTCGGCCTCCCGGCCAACACGACCTGCCACGGTTTCGACAGATGCAAACCGAAGTCGGCCCACCGCAACAGCGCGTCGAGACGTTCGACGATCAGCTGATTTGGGTCGGGGCCGCCGTCGTTCGCCAAGTTATGGATACCTTCAATTTCACGCCGCAGAACTCCCGCGTGCTGTTCGAGTATCAAATCGGCGGTCTGGGTTGTCGTCGCGTGCGACAGCGCTTCCAGACATTCCGCCTCGAATCTGCCGCCCAATTGTTCGGCCTGATGTTGCCACGTGACAATTTCGCAGCCGCGCGATTCGAGATCCGAAAGGATTGCAGCGGTCGCCGCTTCTCCACCGTGACAATGAACCTCGATGATGTTCTTGTCGCTTCGGCACAATACCACGTCTTCACTAACATCCGCATTCGCGCCCCACTGCCCGAACACCGTCTGATCGACCGATTGCTGAGCAACCGGACGTCCGTTAGCGGCACGAAACAATGGCGGTGCGGGCGCGTCGACCAATCCAAAATCGCCAACCAGGCGAACCGTCGCCACCGCGCCTCGCCCGCGCGAAGTCAACAACGCGGCCGTCGGTATTGTGATCGGTCTCGTTACCAGGTCCGTCATGTCTGTTCACGTCGCACCGACAACGCCAGCCCCTGCAGCGAAAGATGCGGTTCGTATGTTGCTTCCGGAATGTGCGGCTGCAGCAGATTTCCTCCGCCGCCCGTCAACAAAATGAGCGGGCTGACCGATTTGTCCGAAAGGCGGGCGATTAATTCTCGAACGGCCCCCAGATGCCCCCAGAATAAGCCGCTCTGAATGGCGGCGGTGGTATCGCGGCCGAGTGGGTTGGGCGGCGATTGATTTAACGTGGCGACATCAATCAACGGCAAACGGGCCGTGTATTGATGCAGGGAACGGGCCGACAACTCGAAACCGGGAAGAATCGCCCCGCCCGCAAACGCGCCGGTCGCCGAGATGAAATCGACGGTTGTCGCAGTCCCACAGTCGATAACAATGGCCGGCATTTTTTCTGGACGAATGTGATTGGCTGCGACGGCATTCAACAAACGATCGATTCCCACTCGCCCCGGTTCGGGAAGATCGACCGTCAGCGGCATCTGATCAAAATCGTGGATCACCGATTTTGCCATCGGGCCGTAGGTCGGCCAGTTTTCCAACAGTCGTTGAATTCGGTCCGGATTCGATCCCGCAACGACAGCCGTGGCAGTGCACAGCTCTGCGCCATTCATCCAGGCGGAGAAGTTTTTCCAGGGGATGTCATCTTCCACAGCGACCGCCATGAAATTCCGACACAGTGGCAATTTGTTGGACTGTGCGCAGGCCATCGTGTCCAACAACCCGCATTTGATGCGGCTGTTGCCAACGTCGAGCGCCAAAATCAGGGGCTGCGTCTCCTTCAACACGTCTCTCCAACGGTCTGAAATCTGCAAAATCCGGCGGCACCGTCCTTTGTACCGCTTCACTGGCGCGTCCGACAAGTATCTTTGGGCAGTTGCGCTTGTCCCAGTCGCCCGTAAACGCCAGAATACCGACATTGCTTACGGCTTCGCACCTCAACACATCTCGACTGACGAGTTGGGTGCCACATCGACAAATGACCAAACGCCCGGCCACTGTGTCGGTTTAAGACAGTGCCGGTTTAAGAAAGGCTGACGCGGTGACGATCTCTGTCAACGAATACTTCGCGACGCGAAAATCTGATCGCAAAAAAGAGACCCGTTATCTCGCGGTCATCAATAAGGATTCCTGTACGTCGTGCAATTCGTGTGCGACGCAGTGTCCCGTCGATTGCATCTACGAAGTGGTCAGCACGGTCCCGTCGGCGAGCTTTCACCAAATCGACACGTCGCGCTGCATTGGCTGCCAACTCTGCTTTCGCATTCCCACCGAGAGTAACGAGTATTACACGCTCGAAATTTGCCCGTGGAACGCGATTGACATGCTGCACAATCCCAACGTCAAGCCGGATGAATCGGTACTCGTGCCGTACTATCTGGGTGAAGGCGGGGATGATTTGCCCTGGCCGAAGCTGGAAGAATACGCCTACCAGTTTTTCCTCGACGGCGAAGTCTTCCTGCCGACGAACGAGGCAGACCTGTTCGAGATCCTGGGGCACTTCGAGCGCGAGGATTGGTACTACGACGACGATGTGAAGGTGCGGCTGATTGAAGAGACCGCGCGCAACGAAGAATTCGTCCGTTTCCGCGCCACCGAAGAAGGCCGAGACATGCTGGACGTGGCGTTCGAAGGCTATCAGCGAATCTTTCTGGATTGATTCGCTGGGCACTGCTCTATTGCTAAACGATCCAAAGGTGGCCGGCACCTCGGTTCTGGGTGGGTGGCAGATTGCTCCGCGTATCCAAGTTGTACCACAAGCCCATGTACCAGTAGAGCGCATCGTGAAACGACGAAGACTGTTCGTCAAGTTTCAGCAGCGGCCAGTAGATTCTGTCCAACGATTCGTATTGTTTGTCCGTTGCGCCCCGGTTTTCGACCCACCACATGGCAGGCCCAACGCTCAGCACGTATAGCACGAGGAAAGTGGTGAGAAGGCCCCCGCTTCTCACCGCCCAACGTCTGACTCCGACCCGTTCCTCACCAGCCATCGCTGCACCTCCTGCCGCCGATTGAACCGCCACCGGAATTCCCACCGAACCGCATGAACGCGGTCACTACGAACCTGTCTACTTTGTCAGTCGCCAACCGTCTTTCGTTACTTCTAAACCGGTGTGGCCTTTGTAGCGATCGTAAACTTTGTTCATTTCGTCGATGGAATCAAAATAGCCGACGATGAACGCTGCGCTGAATGATTCGCCCGCCTTGATGGGGCGGCCGCCGAACTCTTCGATCATGCAGACGTAGTTCCGCTGGTGGCACCATGCTTCGTGGACTACCGACGGATCGAGCGTCATTCCCGCCAGCCACGGCCCGGTCTTGCCCGTCATGGGATCGCGCAATTGATAGCCGCGGATGAAACGCTGCGGCATTTTGTTGCGGTCGCGACGGTAGTCGAATTTTTCATCGGGCGCGAAATTCTCGGCGAATTTTTTGGCCGGAATCTTGCCGTGGTAGCTCAAGTAGACCTGTGAAAACGTGTCGCCCTGCTTGTGGCGGATGTGGCCCGGCATGTCGAGCCGCAGAAACATGGCATCGCTCGAATTGACGGCATCGATGCGGTCCATCGAAATGAAATACCGTGTGTTGTTGGGAAACACGAGCCACTGCGTCCAGACTGAGCCGGTCTTCTTTCCCGGTGCGGCCGTGCGATATTGAAATGTCTGTTTGACGGCGACGAAATCCTTCCCGTGAATCACTTCGGGCTTGAGCACTTTCGCCTGAGTGCAAATCTGTGGTCCTTCGATGGACCGCTTTTGTCCCTTGCCGTGATACGGATTGCCATAACGGTAGACGAGTTCCGGATCGAGTTTGCTGCGGTACGATTTGTCGCTGCCCGGTTCCATAATCCAGTCGGCGATGTCCAGCCCGAATCCGGCATCGCGGAAGCCGGTTTTCTTATCGAGAAACGTCTGCCGATACACGCCGGTGACATAACCCCGCTTGCGAATTGCCGCTTCCAGCAACGGCGTCGAAAGACGGATTTCGTCGTCGTTCTCCGTCACGTTGAAATCGCCGGCTTGTAAGTCGGCAGTCAGGCAGAAAATTGCTGACAATGTCACGCAGTTCAATATCCAACACATTGGTCGATTCATTTTGGTGTTTGCCCGCTTGGAGAAGACATCAATGGCCGTTCGATCCCACGGGGTGCGGCCCGTGGGCTTGGGGGATCTTGATTCGGTCGGATTGCAACCTCGTTCAGAATACCGCATAGTTGTGGCCGACACCACGATTGCACAGAATCACGGTTTCAGAAACCGTGGCAAGCTCAACACCAAAGGGACAGCAACATGCGTTTGGCGACATTAAACACCAGCGACGGCGACCGCGTTGTCGGTGTGACTGGCGACGGTGACGAAACACAGTTTGTCGATTTGTCATCGACTGACAGTTCGATTCCGCGATCTCTCAAGGCGCTGCTGGAGCAATCTGACGGATTGTCGCGCGCGGCAACGGCGATGAGCGCGGCGACCACAGCCGGCGCGTTTGTGAACGGCCGACTACGTGCGCCGATTGTTTCGCCGGGCAAAGTGATCTGCATCGGGTTAAATTACCGCGATCACGCAATCGAAAGCGGAGCGGAAATCCCCACCGAGCCGGTCTGCTTCAGCAAGTTCTCGCAGACCATTATCGGGCCGGACGATGCGATTCAGTTGCCGCGCGTCTCGGAACAGGTGGATTACGAAGCCGAACTGGTTGTCGTCATCGGCCGAGCCGGTAAGCACATCGCCGAAGCCGACGCCCTCAGCCATGTCGCCGGCTACATGAACGGACACGATGTTTCGGCCCGCGATTGGCAAGCGGGACGTCCCGGCGGTCAGTGGCTGCTCGGAAAAACGCCCGATAGTTTTGCTCCGACCGGTCCGTGGCTGGTGACAGCCGACGAGGTTGCCGACCCGCATAATTTGGGCATTGTCCTGCGGTTGAACGGCGAGACGATGCAGGATTCCACGACCGCGCAACTCATTTTTACAATCAATCAACTCATTGCGCATCTTTCGCAACTGATTACGTTGCAGCCGGGCGATGTCATTTTCACCGGGACACCTCCCGGCGTCGGGGCCGCCCGCAAGCCGCCGGTCTTTTTGAAGCCAGGCGACACGGCGGAGGTCGAGATCGAAGGACTGGGAACGTTGCGAAACCCGGTTGAAGCGGAATGACGAACCTGACCCGAAAGAATCAGGCGAGCGGTGGGCGTCAGCCCACTGATGCGTCCAATGGAGCGGGCGCATGCGGAACTTGCAATTGACGACCGGCATAAAGCCGGCCGCTCGCTGTGGTGTGTGGGCTCATCACCAGCCGGCGGGAGTTGGAACGACCAACGCAACACGTTTGTTTGCGTCGTCGGGACTGCGACGGTCAGCGATTGCTTGTAGTGAGTTGCGCATGGCGACTGCGCGGCGGTGGTCGGGATGTAGTCGCAGGACACGCTCGGCGTCGGACCATGCACCGTTGAAATCGCCTGCTGTGTACCTTGCGTAGGCTAATCGATACCAGTCGTCGGCAGTCATTGTGCGGCGACCGGGAACCGATGCTGCAAGCGCAGTCGCTGCGTCGCTCCAGCGCCCCCGATGACCGTAGACAATTCCCAGCGACCAGAGCGCCGCAGCGCGCTGTTGCTCGCTCGCTGCCGTGCATTCGCACAGCGCGCGCAATAGTGGGGCAGCACGATCCGGGTGACCGGTCGCGATTTGCAGATCAGCCAATTGTAGACGGGCCACATTGTTTTCCGGATCACGCGATAGCACCCGATAGTAGGTTTCCATCGCCAACGCATCCCGGCCGTGTTGTTCGGCCAATTCCGCTTTGAGCAACAGCGACTCGACATGTTCGGGATCGATGGCCAGTGCCGAAATGATGTCACGCTCCGCACCGCGAAATCGACTGTGATCGAGTTGGATTCGCGCCAGCTGTGTGTAGCTGTCGATGTCGTCGGGACTTTGACCGACGGCCAGTCGCAGTTGATCGACGGCCGCATCAACTGCACCCTGGTCGAGCAGCAGTCGCGCCAACTCGCGATGGGCCTCGACGTCTTCCGGATTGGCTTCGATGGCTTGGTGTAACAAGCTGCCGGCCTGCTCCACATCGCCCTCGGACTCGGCGCGTTGCGCTTGTTCCATCAGACTTTGTGCTTCCAGGCTGGGATGCCCTCGCACCTTGTCCAGCCACGAGCATCCCGACATCGCGCAGCAGGCCGCAATGAGCAAGATGAGTTGCTTTCCCGGCCAACTATTCATCGATTGGAACTGCCGACGGCGGACGCCGCGATAATGGGACAGGAACACGAAAACACGCTGATCAGTCGACGAACTTCAAGGGGTCTCCGCTTCGAGGGGGGATGTTAACACAGGCTTGTTTGAGGGGATAGAGGAACCGAATGACGATGCGATTCACTTTGGGGACCGCGTCGCAACTCGTTTCCAGATTGCGAGTTGAATCACAAAGTTCGCATCAGTCGTTCGAGCCGAGTGGCGATAATTTGCATTCGCAACACAACGCGTTCGTCGTTTGAAACTGCCTCGTTCTTGGTGCAACTGCGGCGGAGCCAGGTGATTCCGGCCAGCAGAACTGCACTGCGATCGAGTCTTTGCACGAGAGCACGTTCTTCCGCTGTGAGCGGGGATTGCCGTTGGTATTCCTCCAACGCGATCTGCCACGCATCTGAGTCATCTTCAATAAGACTGCCGAACAATCGGGCCAGATCGGTTGCGACATTTTCGAACCGGCAAGCGGAAGCGTCGATGAATCCTGTGACTTCATCGCCAGTGAAAAGAACGTGATCGTGCCAGATGTCGCGCAGACAAGGTTGAAGATCAAACGCAAAATGCTTCACGGCGGCCAACTCGCTCTCAATTGCGGTCGCCGCCTGTGGGAATAGTTCGAGGATGTGTCTTCCGATGTCATGAAATTCGGAGCGGCCGTTTGTTGGAAGACTCTCCTTGAGGTGGTGAATGCCGCCGTGCTGGAGACCGCGAATACGCTGCAATCGTTCGCGAACGGCGGGCGACTCGCATTGGATTCGGCAAGCAAACCACTCGGCTTCGGATTGGCGCGGGGCGAACAACTTTGCTGCGCGATGCCATTTTGCCAAACAACGTGCCGCTGACCGCAGACGGGCTTCGCTGGGCTTCGACCAGTAATCGGCGGTCCCCGGCAGCCACGGTTCCAGTTGCCAATAACGGCCATGCCGCATAAAGAGCGTGTCGCTCATTTCACTTTGGACCGGGACAGAGACGCAGCCGACTCCCTGCTCGTGAATGTGCATCAGCAACCGATGCAGGCCACGAAGTCGCCGTTCCGGCAACGCATCGGGCGGCCAGCCGCGCAGGCAGAAGTCGCCAACCGGGCCGTTCGCGCGAACAACAATTGCACCGCTGAAACCTGGCGTGGGGAACGAGACCGATGTGACATCCCGCGTCTGCCTGAAGCATCGCAAGACGTCGGCAATGATGGGTGAAACGGTCGAGTGAGGCATTGGACCCAGGCACCCTATCGATAGCCCATTACGACAACAGCATTTCCAGGTCTTCGGTGGAGAGGTCGCTTAGCAGGTTCTTATCGACCGTTAGAATCGCATCGACCAGCGAACGCTTTTTCGATTGCAATTTGGCGATCTTCTCTTCCACCGTATCGCGGCAAATCAGGCGGTAGGCCATCACCTGCCGCGTTTGTCCCACACGATGCGCCCGGTCGATGGCCTGCGCTTCGACGGCCGGATTCCACCACGGATCGAGCAGAAAGACATAGTCGGCTGCAGTCAGGTTCAGCCCCAAACCGCCCGCCTTCAGGCTGATGAGAAACACGCGGCAATCGGAATCTTCCTGAAATCGTTCGATGTGATCTTTGCGGTTTCTCGTTTGGCCATCGAGGTATTCGTAGACGATGTTCCGCCGATCGAGATGCCGACGGACGATCGCCAGCATGCTGGTGAACTGAGAAAAGACCAAGGTCTTGTGTCCTTCGTCGATCAATTCCTCGATATGCGGAACCAGCACGTCGAGCTTGGCCGACGGATCGTCCTGCTTGGAATTGTTGAGCAAACCGGGGTGGCACGCTGCCTGCCGCAGACGCAGCAGGGCTTCGAGCACGTGCATCTTTGTTTTGCCCAACCCTTGATCGTGTACCATTCCCAGCAGCGAACTACGATAGTGTTCACGCAGCTCGTCGTACATTTTTCGCTGATCGTCGCTCATGTCGCAGTAGATTGTCTGCTCGATTTTTTCGGGCAGTTCGCTGGCAACCTGAGCTTTCGTGCGACGGAGAATGAACGGCTGCAAAGCGGTCGAAAGCAGTTTTCGCGACTCTCTGTCTTCAATGTCAGCCGCGTAGGTTTTGAAGACGGAACTGCGGCCGAGCATTCCGGGATTGAGAAACTCGAAGATCGACCACAAGTCGCCGAGATGGTTTTCTATCGGCGTTCCCGATAGGGCGACACGGTGTTTGGCCTTCAGCAATCGCGACGCCTTTGCGACCTGCGATCCAGAGTTCTTTATCATCTGCGCTTCGTCGAGAACAATGTAATCGAACTCGATTTCCTGCAACTGTAGAATATCTCGGCGCACCGTTCCGTAGGTTGCCAAGATAATGTCCTGTTTTGAAAAGTCACCCAGCAACTTGGCTCGATCGAGGCCGGTGTATTCCATCACGTTCAACTGCGGGGCGAATCGATTGCATTCCTGATGCCAGTTGAACATCAGCGATTTTGGAACAACGATGAGCGAGGGCAGTGGTTTCTCGCGGGTCTTAACGCGTTCCACCAGTAAGGCAATCAGCTGCACCGTCTTGCCCAATCCCATGTCGTCGGCCAAACATCCGCCGAACCCAAATTGCTGCAGGAAGTCGAGCCATCCCAATCCGGTTCGCTGGTATTCGCGCAGTTCCCCCTTGAAGTCTTTCGGCTCCTTCACAGAGATCACGCCGGAGAATTGACGAAACTTGTCGCGCATTTCAATGAATTGGTCGTCGAGATCGACCGATTCCTGCGCTGCCAGAAGCGCGTCCAGCATCGCAACCTGATTATGCTCAAACCGCACGTGGTCTTCGCCGACCACTCCGAGTCCGCCCAGCAATCCAACCTTTTTTGCCCATTCTTCCGGCAGGATGCCCAGCGAGCCGTCGTCGAGTCGCACCGTCGTGTCTCCCCGTGCCAAGGCAGAGAGCAACTCGGGGAACGAGACTTGCGATTGCTCGAATTGGACGTCGGCGTGTAATTCAAACCAGTCGATGCCCGATTTGAGTTGAAACTTTAACTCCTGCGGTTGGCGAACGCGTTGTCCGTCGGCGTGTACTTGCCAGCCAAATTCGATCAGGCGGCGAACGGCCGGACCCAGATCGCGGGCTGCAACTTCAACATCCTGGCCGTCACGGCGACGGTCGATCAACCGACGAAATCCGCAATCCTGCAAAGTTCCCCACGCCTGCGTTTCGGCAGCGCGGTCGCGCAGAATGCAACGCCCCTCTTCTCGTTGCACAATGGCCCATTGGGTACTCGATCCCGACAAACGCGTCCCCATGTATTCGAACTGCACCTGCCCGGTTAACCGTTCCAGGTGCCAACGACCACTGCGCGGGGAACGCAAAGTGAGATGAAACTCCGGCGTGCCGACCACTTCATCCAAACGCAGCTCTTCGGGCAATTCCAGTCGCGGCAGAACGGGCATGTCGAGCAAGTGATCGACGAAATCTTCCTGCTCCCCGTCGGGAATCGTCAGCGGTTCCTTTCGCGTGAGCAGTTTCACCCACTCGAACGCGCCGAAGTCCTGCAGCCGGCCGATTCGCTCACCGCTCACTACCAAACCGCCGGGCAACAAAAACTCCGCCGCCTGAATCGGCAACGTCTCAGCATCGCGGCGCAGTCGCCCAAAGGGGACCCACTCACTAGTTTCCTTATCTTGCTCGATGCACAGGCTTAACTCCCACGGCGAGCCGTCGTCCCATTCCAGCGGTTTGGGTTTCTTCTCGTGATCGCCCAGAAAACGCACCCGCCCGGTACGGCACATCATGGGCAGAATCAATTCGCATAATTCGTAGGCCACTCGGTAGCGGTAGACGAGCGTCTGCGTCTCCGCTTGTTGCGCATACCAGTTCGATCGCTCGGGTGCGCCGCCGAACATGTACGCTAGAATCGCGCGGTCGTCGGCGTGCTCCAGTTCCTCGTATTCGCCGTGCCGCAGTTTGAGTGGTTTCAGCTTACCCCATTGACCGTTGGCTCGCCGCTGCCGTTGCGACGTCTGCACGATCAATCGGCCCGCCTCGCGGCTGGCGTTTGCGTCGATTTCGTAAAAAACTTCCCGGTCGCGGCCGGCCGAAGTTTTTTTCGCGTCGAGGCCGGCCATGTCGGTCCGGACGTCGGTGAGCGAGGCTTCCCAGGGGCGAAGCGGCTGCGCTGGTGCTTCCGCGCGGTTCGGCGCACCACTCGAATGTGGAAGTCCCGTCTCAGCCTCGAAACCCTCTTCGTCGTCGTCGAATACCAACGGAAACGAACTCGGCTCGGTTGTGAACGGAGGCACGTGTCCCGGTCGCGTCGTCGCAGAAAGACAGCCTTCCTCATCGACGGCCAGAATTGTTGCCCACAAATGTTTGCAGACGCCCGTCTTCTGCATCTGCTCGCAGTTGCAGTACATCTTCAACTCGCCGTCGTTGCGAGTCAGCGTCGTCTGATATTCGACGCCGTCACGGACGACGCCAAACAACTCGTCGGACGTGACACGCGTGATCGCCACACGATCGGCTTTGAGGTAGGCGTCGCCCCGAAAACGAATGTCGGCACGAAAGGAAGGTTGCAACAAATCAGCGAGCGACATCCGCAGTATCCTGCCGGGTTATAAATCGTGTGTGGAAGATTTCTAGCGCTTCCCGCGAGCCTATCGAAATCCGCCCTGCTTTGGCACCCGAATGGCCAAACTTTTCCCACCTCACCTGAAAAAACGAGAATTTCAGCGAACAGTGAAATCGAATAACGCAGATGTGATTGCGACCGAAGACCGTTGCTTGCGCTGCGGGCCAGTCTCTTTTCAGCGCCAAACCGGTGTGTTATAGAGTGTTCAAGCCGAAAATCTTGGTGCTGGCGGGTTACGCGAAGAACGGGGAACACTTATGGCTGGACAGACATCGACTCTATCGGAAGCAGCAGTCCTCAATTGGATTGCCAGCAACGTTCCCACCGCCGATTTTTCCGGAAAACGTGTGCTGCTGATTGTTCCTGATGCCACCCGCACCGCTCCGCTGCCATTGCTGTTTGCAGCGATTAAGGAACACTTGCAGCGAGCGGTTACGGCTCTCGACGTGTTGGTCGCGTTGGGAACGCATCCGCCGATGACGGATGAGCAAATAGGCAGCCTGCTCGGCGTGACAGTCGAAAACGGCAGTGACTTGGATGTCGGAACGCGGTTCTTCAATCACCACTGGGACCGTCCGGAAGAACTGACCCGCATCGGCACGTTGACCAAGCAGGATACGGAAGAAGTTTCCGGCGGCCTGTTATCGCTCGAAGTTCCGATTGAGATCAATTCCCGTATTCAGGATTACGACGTGCTGTTGGTGCTCGGGCCGGTCTTTCCGCACGAGGTCGTGGGATTCTCCGGCGGCAACAAGTATTTCTTTCCCGGAATCGCCGGCCCGCAATTGCTCAATTTCTTCCACTGGCTCGGCGCGCTCATTACCAACGTGGGCATCATTGGCGTGAAAGAAACCCCGGTGCGCGAGGTCGTCAATCGGGCAGCATCGATGATTCCCAACCAGAAACGATGTCTCACATTCGTCGTCAATCCGCAGGCCGAACTCTACGGCATGTTCTACGGCACACCGGAAGACGCCTGGGATCAGGCTGCTGATCTCTCTGCCCGCGTCCATATACAGCGTTGTCCGCGTCCGTTTCGACAGATTCTCTCCTGTGCGCCGCCCATGTATGATGAGTTGTGGGTGGCTGGCAAATGTATGTACAAGCTGGAGCCGGTGGTCGCCGATGGCGGCGAGTTGATTATTTACGCGCCGCATTTGACAGAGATATCAGTGACGCACGGCACACTCATTGAACAGGTCGGCTACCACGTGTGCGAATATTTCACGAAACAGTGGGACCGCTTCCGCGACATTCCGTGGGGCGTACTCGCACATTCCACACACGTTCGCGGCACGGGAACATTTGAAGACGGCGTGGAACACCCACGAATTCAAGTCACGTTGGCATCGGGTCTTTCACAGGAAACGTGCGAGCGCATCAATCTCGGGTACCGCAACCCGGCCAACATCGAAATCGAAAGTTTCGCCAACCGCGAAGACGAAGGAATCCTGCTCGTCCGCAAAGCGGGCGAACGGCTGTTTCGTCTTGAAGATGCGTGATGAGTCGATCAGACAATTATCTTCGGATTTCGTTGAATACAAGAGGGCGCGATGTTTAAACCGAAGCCTAAAGTAGTGGAGATCGGGCTGAGCAAGAACTATGCCTTCATGTATGAGAACTTCGTCATTGCGACGCAACACGACACCTATCTGTTGTTGGAGAAACACGACAATGTGATTGACGTTCTTCACTTCGACTCAGCAAACATCAAATATGGCTCGCCGAATGACGAGGCTAGCGGCGGGCACCCTCTCTGCAAATTTGGGTTGGGGTTTTACGGGTTGTTTGAGGTGGACAACTCACCATGGATAAGAGAGCAGATGATTGCAAACCGAGTGCATCCGCGCCATTCCGATAGCATGTTCGATGGGAGGAGACATTACATCGCGTGTTTCAAAGATGTAATGCTGGAAGTTTCATGCCGGTCATTTGAAGAAAAACAAATGTCAGTTTCAGATGTTGAAGCTCTAACTAAGAGGCAATTGGACCTCTTGGCTAAGTGACCAAATAACGTCATGCTCCGATGTGCAGCCCATTGTCCCGCGACCGCTGTTTTTTCAAATGAGTCCAAACTACAATATGAATTCATCCATCCCCGAACTTTCACAACGTCTCGACTTCGCCGTTGAAGCGGCCCGCCGCGCCGGTGAATTGATCCTGTCGTTTTATCAACGGGACGATCTGCATGTCGATTTGAAGAGTGACGAGTCACCTGTCACTGCCGCCGACCGTGGTGCGGAAGAGTTGATTCGTCAATTGGTCGGCGAGACGTTTCCCGACGATGGCGTGCTGGGCGAAGAATTTGAAGACAAACCTGCGGCCAACGGTTTTCGTTGGATTCTCGATCCGGTCGATGGCACGAAGTCGTTCGTGCACGGCGTGCCGTTGTTTGGCACTTTGATTGGTGTGGAACACGACGGACAAATGGTCGCCGGCGTTTGCCGATTTCCCGCGTTGAATGAAGTTGTGTATGCGGCGACGGGACAGGGAACCTGGTGGCAAACGGGAGGCAACGAGCCACGTCGCGCAAAAGTGACCGATGTTGCGCAGTTGGCCGACGCACTGTTCTGCACGACGACCATCACCGGCTGGGACACCACCGGCAACCGCGCGGCATTCGATCGCCTGTGTGACGCATCGCGATTGGTGCGCGGCTGGAGCGATTGCTACGGCCACATTCTGGTCGCCACCGGTCGGGCCGACGTGATGGTCGATCCCGAAATGAACGCCTGGGACATCGCCGCGCTGATACCGATTGTGCAAGAGGCGGGCGGGGAGTTCGTCGATTGGGCCGGCAACACCACCATCGACGGCGGCAACGGTCTCTCGGTGAATTCCATGTTGAAGGACGAAGTCCTCAGTTTATTGAAGAAGTGAGAGTGACTCGGGTTGCGCGAGGGGATGTTTGTAGTGACCCGATTCATCGAGTTGGAACGTTCCTTGAAGCAATCGAACCGCAGGAATGCACATTGCCGTTCACTGGGCTGTTCTGTTATCGTTCCGCCTCGAATTGAACGTTAAGAATCTTCTCGCCGACAAGCCGTTCAGGGAAGGACGCGCGTATGGCCGGGTATCGTGAACACATCAGCGTTAGCGGCGTGCTGGGCGTGTGCTACGGTGTGGGTTCGGTGTTGGTCTTCGGGTTTTCACCCGTGCAAGGTGCTTTGGCCGGCATTTTGACGTGGGTGGCCGGCATGCTGCCCGACCTCGACTCGCAAACCGGGAAACCGGTGCGCGAAGTTTCTTCGCTGTTTGCCGCGATGGTGCCGTTGGTGACGATGCAGCATTTGCTCGCCTGGGCGGGCGACACGGAAACGGCCGTTCTGCTCGGCGTGCTGACATATGCCCTCATCCGTTACGGCGGGGCGATGCTGCTCGCGAAAGTCTCCGTGCATCGCGGCATGTTTCACAGTATTCCGGCGCTGCTGATTGCGGCCGAAGTGGCGTACCTCGGCTACAAGCATGATTCGATCTATGTCAAAATGCTGATGGCCGGCGGAGTGGCCTTGGGCTTCTTCTCACACCTGTTGCTGGATGAGGTCTACAGCGTCGAATGGACCGGCATCCGCTTGAGGTTGAACAAAGCCGCCGGCAGCGCACTGAAATATTCCGGCAAGAAACTCGTGCCGAACGTCATTACCTATGCGCTGCTTGCGTTATTTACGTATGCCATTCTCATCGACATCGGCCTGATTCAAGATCCCGTGAACAATCAGCGCACACCGCTGTTGCAGCACGCGACGGAAGAACTTCCCGCGCGGCAGTAGCGCAGACGAGTTTGCGCGCTATCTGAAGTTGGGTTCCCACGGGACGCAGCCCGTGGGCGTTGAATTCACGTTGGATGTGTCGTCGCGGAATCGGCCGCCCAAACGCGTTCGGCGGCTTGTTCGCCGCTGTGAATGCAATCGGGAATTCCCACTCCGCGATAGGCGTTGCCTGCCAACGCCAGCCCCGGATGAGTTTTCGTGCGACTTTCGATCTGCTCGACCAATTCGAGATGGCCAACGTGATACTGCGGCATGGCGTTTTGGTAGCGAACGACGATGGCAAAGTCCGGATCGCCGCCGACACCCAGAATTTCGCTCAACTCGTCACGAACCATCCGCAGAATCTCTTCGTCGCTTTGTTCCAACAATTCAGGCTGCATGGCCCCGCCGACGAATGTTCGCAGCAACACGCGTCCTTCGGGAGCGCGTCCCGCCAACTTGCGGCTGGTGTACGACACCGCCAGGATCTTTCGTTTCTCCGCATGCGGGATGACCAATCCGAACGCATCAAGCGGGTCGGAAATGTCGACCAGTCGATGGCCGCTGACAACAATTGCGCTGGAAGCATACGGAATCTTCCGCAAGCACTTGGCAAGTTGATTGTCGAAATCACCAATCAGTTCGGCCACCTGATGTGATCGAATCGCGATAACGACGCGGTCGAACTGCTGGGTGCTACCGTCACTGAGTGTCAGCGACCATCCGCCGGCTTCAACGGGATCGATGCGGCTGATCTTGGTGTCGAGGCGAATCTCAGCCCGTTCTTTCACGCGTCGTTCGAGTTCGTCGAGAATGACGGTCATGCCGCCTTTGGGCGCGACGAACAAGCCATATCGTGCGCCGCTGCCCTGTTGTTCGGCGGCCGCCTGTTTGGAGGCTTGTCGTTTGGAGGCGCGGATCAAACTGCGATGCGCCTTCTCCATTTCGAGGAATCGCGGCATGGTCGCCCGCAGGCTCAACTGTTCCGGATCGGATGTGTAAATCCCCCCGACCAGTGGCTGAACCAGCCGGTCGAGTGCTTCTTTGCCGAACCTACGGCGGACGAACGATGCGAGACTTTCGTCGCCGTTGTCGGCGCGACGGGGAATGATGTATTCCAATCCCATCCGCAATTTGCCCCACGGGCTGAAGAGCGACGATGAAAGGATCGGCCAAACCTTCGCCGGCGAGAGCAACATGAAACCATCGGGGACGGGTACCGGACGACCGTTTCGTAAAACGAGTGATCGGCGGAACGTTTCGTCCAGGGGAATCAGTTGATCTTCCAACCCAAGTCGCCGACACAAATCGAGCGCCCACGGCTTGTTCGTGATGAACATGTCGGCTCCGCGCTCGACGAGATAGTCGTCGATGTGGGACGTGCCGAACACGCCGCCGACGCAATCCCCAGCCTCGAACATCGTCATCTGCAGCGGCTGCAGCGACTCGTCGGCCAATTCGATGCAGCGATATGCGGCCGCCAATCCGCTGATGCCGCCGCCGATGACGGCGACCCGTGTTGGAGAATTTGTACCCATGAAAGTTTGACCCCATGGGATGCGGCCCGTGGGCTTTGTGGATGCGGTGTGAAACAGAATCGCGGGTTAGCGCTGTCCCATTTCGTGAACCATTTCAACCAATGCCTTGACGTTGTTCGGGTCCATCTCGGGCGTGACGCCGTGTCCGAGATTGAAAATGTGACCCGGCCGTCCTTCGGCGGCATTGAGCACCGCTCGTGCGCGGTTTCTCAGTGTGTCCAGATTGGCGAACAGTGAGATCGGATCGAGGTTGCCCTGGACGGCAACATCGTGTCCCACGGTGGCCCAGGCATTTTTCAAATCGACGCGCCAGTCCAACCCAAAGACATTGCCGCCCGACTCGCGCAGTAACGGCAACAACGCCGGGTTACCGGTCAGGAAATTAATGACCGGCGTGTCCGGCGGCATGGCATCGACAATGGCCTTTGTATGCGGCAACACGTATTGGCGGTAATCGGCGGGTGACAAACAACCGGCCCAACTATCGAAAATCTGCACGGCCTGACAGCCGGCTTCGATTTGGGCTTTGAGATACCGGATCAAACTCGCGGTCAGCTTGTTCATCAAGGCGTTCCAAGCGCCGCTGTCGTTGTACATTAACTTCTTGGTGTGGATGTAGTTCCTCGATCCACCCCCTTCGATGGCGTACGAGGCCAACGTAAACGGGCAGCCGGCAAATCCCAGCAGCGGAATGTTCCCCGGCAGATCGCGGCGAATCAAACGGACAGCCTCGAACACGAAATCGAGTTCGCCCATCTCTTCCAATTCGGTCACCCGGTCAACATCGGCCGCTTCACGGATCGGATTCATAATGGCCGGCCCGGGACGGTATTCCAACTCGAGTCCCATGGGCTCCAGAATGGGCAACAGGTCGGCGAACAAAATGGCCGCATCGACGCCCAAGACACGTTGTGCCGAGAGTGTGACTTCGGCAGCCAATTCCGGCGTTTTGCATAACTCCAGAAAGGTGACCTTGCTGCGAACGGCCATGTATTCCGGCAAATACCGTCCCGCCTGACGCATAATCCAGATGGGCGTGGTGTCGGTCGGTTCGCATCGCGCCGCTCGCAGGAAACGGCTGTCGTGTAGTTGTGGATCGGTCAACGATTTGGTCCTTCAGTCGCGATTGGGTCGGCAATTGGATCATCAATCCATAGCCACGAACGGCAATTGTAGCAGGTGCGATCACTCGCGGGGAGGACGGACAGCGGCGTTTCGGCGAGCGGGAGTGTAACCCCGGTAGGCACCAACTGTTGTGGCGATCCGTGTCGCACCATCGACGTCGGATCGGGGCGGAGACCGATCCCGGCAAATTCAACCCCCGCACCGGGTCGAGGTTCCTGCTGACACGTTGGCCGCTTTCCTCTAATATCCCGCCCAATTCGCCCGTATCGACGTCTTACGGTCTCTCCCCGATTTGGTTTTGATGTTCCTGGCCTTCGGGAAGGATGGATGTGACCATGCCGCTGCCGACGCTTTTTGGCCAACTGCCGTTACCGGTCGTCTCCTATGAGGCGATTCTGAGTGTGCTGTCGATCAGTCTCACTGCGTATTTCTGGATGGTCAAAGCGCGGCGCGAACGGCCGAGCTTGGAGTTCTTTCAGATGCGCAGCTTCCGCGCCAATCTCCGCCGCGGCGAGGAAGGCTCGAACACCAAACGGCTCGGGCTGACACAAATCGAGCAATGTGGCATCCTCATCGCCAACAACAGCACACGGCAGAATTCCATCGTGCGCTTCAACTGCTCCTTCAAATATCAAGGTGCGAGCATCAAGGGCTACTGGGGATACATGGAAGACGAGAAGTTTCCGTGGAACATCGCTCCCGAATCGGCAATCGACGTTCGGCTGGCCTGCTTCTTCGACGTCCCCGAGGACTTCGAGATCCCCGACGACATGGACTTTCGCGTCGAATTCCTGACCGTCGGCGGACGCCAATTCGGTCACACGTTTTCGTTGCGCGTTCCCGAAGAGTGATCCAAGCCATCCGGTTAGCTGCGACGCGCAGCCTCTGCGATGCGGAGCGTTCACCTCAACCGACCAGGAGACGAAAATGAAGACCCAGCAGACGGTGATTATCTGCGTTACGTTGTTTCTCTCGGTCGTCGCGATCGTTGTCGGCGATGTTCTGATTCAACGGAACATTGCGATGCACGGCGCACAGCCGGACGCAGAAGCCGGTAAGAACATTGCTTCAACTCCTGCCGAGCGGCGACACTTCGGTGCTGAAACGTCGGCATTTGTGCCAGGTGTTCAGAGACAAGCAGGCCCCGCCCACTTTCAACCCAACAACGCATGGAATCGGCCGGAAGAACGCGGCAACATTGCACCGACGCGAGTCGCATCGCATACCAACAGTTACCAATCACGGTCTGCAGCACTGACTCAATTTCAGAACACGCTGGCGGGACTTCGGCTGGCACAAGATGTCGTGCTGAACAACATCGCCAACGCGGGAACAACCGGCTTCAAACGATCACGAATTAGATTTGCCGATCTCGCGTACAAACAGGTCGCGTTACCCGGAGCATCCGATGCACAGGGACATCTCTCGCCGATCGGAATGGCCGCCGGCCGGGGCAGCCGCGTTGCTGGCACCGAAGTCGATCACAGCGAAGGATGTCTACAGCAGACGGGAAACACATTCGATATCGCGATCGTCGGCGACGGCTTCTTTCAAATTCAGGGAAACAGCGAAACACTCTTCTCGCGGGCGGGTAACTTCACAAAGAACTCCGAAGGTCAACTCGTGCTGGCTTCGGCCGATCGCGGGCGGTTGCTCGAACCAAACATCACAGTTCCCCCGGACGCCGTCGATGTCATCATTACCAGCGACGGAACCGTCTCCGTGAGGCAGGCGGGAAGTGAAACGCTGAATCAAATTGGAACGATTCAAACGGTAAGATTCGTCAATCCGCAGGGTTTGATTCAACTGGGCAACAACTTATATGGCTTGACCGACGCCAGCGGACAGCCACTTACGGGTATACCGGGAACCGACGGGCGGGGCGAAGTACGATCCGGTTTTCTGGAAGTGTCGAACACCAATCTGGAAGCTGAAATGTTTGAGTTGCGACGCCTCGAATCCCGCCGCCGCGCCGTCTTTTTCGCGATGAAACTGCTGATGCCCGACATGCCCGGCATCTCGGAACTCGGCACATCCCCGACAGCACGCGACCTGCTTGCGCCGGGAGTAGCGGTCGATGCCCCTTCTGCGAATTAGGCACCTTTAATCAGCAGCAGTTGACTCCACCCGTTTTCACAGGTTCGCTATGACCGACTTCATTCCATTCAACACTGTCGCACAGACTCGATTCGGGCAGTTGATCTACAACGTCAACGATGTCTACATCGGTCGTTCGGTTGAGCTGTACGGCGAATTTTCGCAGGGTGAAACGCTGCTGTTCGAGCAGCTTGTTGAGCCGGGTGAAGTCGTACTGGAAGTGGGGGCCAACATTGGCACCCACACGCTGTTCTTCGCCAAACAGGTGGGACCTGCAGGAAGAGTGCTTGCCTTCGAGCCGCAACGCATTCTCTTTCAAACTTTGTGCGGCAATCTGGCTTTGAACAGCGTGACCAACACTCATTGCTGGAACATGGCCGTCGGCAGTGAAGCGGGTGAAATCACCGTGCCGGCACTCGATTATGCGCGAGCCGACAATTTTGGCGGCATCGAATTGGGAATGCACGAACAGGGCGAGTCCGTGCCGTTGGCAACCATCGACAGTTTTCAATTGCCCCGCTGCGATTTCATCAAGGTCGATGTCGAGGGGATGGAAGAGGATGTGTTCCGAGGAGCGGCCGAGACCATCGCCCGCTGCAAGCCCATTCTGTACTGCGAATGCGACCGGACCGACAAATCCGACTCGCTGATTCGATTGCTGGATTCGCTGGGATACACGATGTTCTGGCATCTGCCGCCGCTGTTTCACCCGCAGAACTTCGCCGGTAATCCGACGAATGTCTTCGGCGAGATTGTCTCGAAGAACATTCTCTGCGTCGATGCTGCGATCGCAGAGCGGCTCTCGGGTTTCGTTCCGGTTGACGTTCCCGAATCTTCGGAAACGCACAGTTTCCCGTCGGCAGCGCCGCCCCAGTCGCGCGCCGCGTAACCCCCCTTTTTTGACTGCCACGTAGCTGTTGTTACAGAACCGTTACGATGTGCGCTGCAATAATTGATTATCATGCGTGAACGGTGCGCCGTCGCGTTTGCGGGGGGGAAGAGGGGTACAACAAATTAGCTGCGGTGCAATGCACCGCAGCTCGTGAGATAATAATTACGAGTAGGATTAAGATCAAGAAATTGTCACATGAGCGTCAGACGCATACTTGTGATTGAAGATGACGCGGCGATTCGTCGGGCGGTTGTCGATGCGCTGACAAGTGCTGGATACCGTGCGGATGACGCGGGCGACGGTGAAACGGGATTGCAGGCTGCCGACAGCGACAACTTTGATCTGGTGCTGCTCGATCTGATATTGCCGGGCATTGGTGGTCTGGAAGTTCTTGCCGGGCTGCGGGAGTCGCAACCGGCGACGCCGGTGATCATCCTGACGGCAATGGGTGAAGAGGCGGATCGCGTTCGTGGGCTGCAGTTGGGAGCCGACGATTATGTGGTCAAGCCGTTCAGCGTTCGTGAACTGTTGGCACGCGTTGAGGCGGTGCTGCGGCGCACGCCCGATCGTTCCAGTGGACCGGCAGAGTTGCCGATTCCCGATGGCACGGTTGATTTCGCCCGCTGCGAAGTGCGATTCAGCGACGGCAGCCGTCAGGAACTTTCGGAGCGGGAGACGAAGTTGTTGCGGTATCTCGCCTCGAACGCCGGCCGCGCGATATCGCGCGAGGAATTGTTGTCGCGCGTGTGGGGTTTGAATCCCAAGGGCGTGACAACGCGCACCATCGACATGCATATTGCCCGCACGCGTGAAAAGCTACGCGACGCGACCGATGACACTCGCACTATTTTGACCGTTCGCGGCAAAGGATACATGCTCGCCGCACCGTCGGCGTAACACGGACGAGAGACAAGAGTCTAGACAAGGCCATGAAACGTACGTCTCATATTTGGATCGCATTTGGTACCTGCCTGGCCGTGGTGCTGTTCGCCATGGGCTGGATCAGCCGGACGGCGGTGCGGCTGGAGCGCGAACAGCAACTTGCCGAGCAACGGGCTGCGTTGGAAGAGAACGTGCGGCTGGCGCTGTGGCGAATGGACTCGACGTTGCTGCCAATTATCGGACAGGAAAGCGCGCGGCCGCATGAAGAGTACCGATCGTTCGTGCCGATGTCGCAAGCATTGACTACGACCTATTCGCAGGTGAAATCGCCGGTGCTGTTGCCATCGCCGTTGTTGTCCGGTTCATCTCCGCTGGTACTCTGCTATTTTCAGTACGATCCCCAAGGCAAATTGACCTCACCACAGGTTCCCCGTGGAGAAGTCAATAAGGTCATACGCAACAACACCGATATGACGGAACGACAAGTGTCGGAAGCCGGCCGTCGATTGACCGCGCTCTCGCATTTCACAAATCGCGACATGCTGCTTGAGACGCTACCGGCCCCCAGCATAGAACAAAGGAACTCGTCGACCGTCGTGCCGGGGCAATTGGCAGCGGAAGAAATCCAACAGCAGACGCTGCCGAACGGATTTCCAAACCCCAACGCGGCGCCCCAGCAACCAACGCCGCAGCCTCAATTCAATTTCAACAATAACGGACGTGCCAGCGTCGTAGGTCAACAGCAGATGGCCGCAAACGAGTACCGGCTGCGCGCCAAGAATACGGCGCAAGTGGGCAACAATCTGATGTCGAACTGGGGATTCCCCATCCAGAGATCCAACGTGCGTGTCTCGGCGCTCAGACCGTTGTGGATTGGAGAGCGGCTGCTGTTTGCGCGGCGGGTCTCTGTCGATGGCAGTGAATTGGTGCAGGGCGTGTGGCTCGATTGGCCGCAAATTCGATCGACGTTGTTGACCGACGTTGGCGATTTACTTCCTGAGGCCGATCTGCAGCCGATCCGTAACGAATTGCCGGAGGAAGAGGGCCGCATGCTGACGGTGATTCCGGCTCGCATTGTCCCCGGTCCCTTGCAGGATGCAACGGTGGGCGAATGGTCGCCGATTCGCAGTTCGTTAACAGTGGCGTGGCTGTGTACGCTCTCCGCAGCCGTGTTGGGGGCCGTATTGCTGTCGGGTGTGTTGTCGCTCAGCGAACGCCGCGCGGCATTTGTCTCGGCGGTCACACACGAATTGCGAACGCCATTGACGACGTTCCAACTCTATACCGAAATGCTGGACGAAGGACTCGTGAGCGACGAACAAAAGCGGAGCGAATACCTGAAGACGCTTCGCGGCGAAGCGGACCGATTGGGTCATTTGGTCGAAAACGTGCTGGCTTACGCACGCATCGACCGCAGCAGAGAACCGATTCACGTCGAGGAGATTTCGCTGGCCGATTTGATCGAACGCGTCACCGGGCAATTACAGCAACGGGTCGAACGCTCGGGAATGCAGTTGTCTGTTGTACCCGCTGAAGAGGGGAAGCCGACTGTGGTTTCCGTCGATCCATCGGGGGTCGAGCGGGTGTTGCTCAATCTGGTCGATAATGCCTGCAAGTACGCAGAGACGGCGGCAAACCGTACGATTGAATTGAGCTGCAACATTCGCAAGTCCCAGGTGGATGTCCGGGTGCGCGATTTTGGCCCCGGCGCGACACCCAAAGAGCGTAAACGTTTATTCCACCTGTTCGCAAAGTCGGCCCGCGATGCTGCCGGTTCTAAGCCTGGCATCGGTTTGGGACTGGCGTTGAGCCGTGAACTGGCGAGAAAACAGGGTGGCGACTTGTCGATTGACGGCACCGTGACCGACGGGGCTTGTTTCGTTCTCTCGCTGCCGCAGGCAACGAAGTCCCACCGTGGCGACTGACACCCATGAGGGCGACCGTTTTCGTCGCGTTCCCACGTGGCCTTGAACATCGGGCCGTCGTGCGCCAGCGGACGACTCGACTTGTCTTGAGTCTCCAAGTGTGCTTGAATGACATGTCGAGGATGTGTGCATGTTTAGCACCGCATCCCCAGGATCGCGCACACCGAATGGCAGTTTTCCTAAACCAACAACTTTGATTCCACCGTCGGTTGCAGCGGTTTGTTGTAATTCACCGATTCCAGGTTATGGGTGAAATTGGGTCGAGAGAACCGAGTTTTCACACTGCTGATGCGGCGTTGGCACACTGGATCTCACACGACCAAAGTTTGAAGTCATTGGTCCGTCGATCCTGCAGATCGTCGGCCTGGAACTCCTCAGCAGATTCCCGATTGTCGCTATGACGAATATTGTCATTCCATGCCCGAAATGCAGCCATCAGCTGCATCTCCCCGACCGCGCTTTTCTCGGTCGTAAGGGACGGTGTCCGGAATGCCAATTAAAGTTCGTCATGGAAGAAAAACTCGTTGTTGACGAGGCGGAATCGCTGCAACTCGAACAGGAACGGGCGGCTGAAGCAGAACGCATTGCTGCGGAGAAGCGCGCAACTGAAGAACGTGCTGCCGAAGAACGCGCAGCCGAAGAGCGTGCCGCAAGAGAACGCGCCGAAGAGGAACGCCGACTTGCCGAAGAAGAGCGACGTAAAGAAGAAAAGGAACGGCAAGAAGAGCAACAACGACTCGACGAGGAGAAGCGCCGACAACAGGAGAAGACCGTCCTGACTGACGAAACGGAACCGGCCGGTGAAACGGTCGAACCGTCAGGTTCGGCCGCGGATACCCACCTGGACCCAGATGCGCAGGAAGATGGCGACGACGAACGCCCGATTGAGACCGTCGATTTTGACGAATCGGCGGCGGCCGCCATGGAAGCGATGATGGCCGATGACGACATCCCAGAGCAATTCGGCCGGTATCATGTCCTCGAACAAATTGGCCAGGGTTCAATGGGAGCCGTCTACCTGGCGCACGACTCGCAACTCGATCGCAAGATTGCGTTGAAGATTCCGAGGTTTTCTCATTCAGATAAGAGTGAAGAGACCGAGCGTTTTTATCGTGAAGCGCGGGCGGCGGCCACGTTGCGGCATCCGAATATCTGTCAGGTGTTCGATATCGGCGAGATCGAGGGCCAACACTTCATTTCTATGGAGTACATCAACGGCAACCCGCTTTCGATGTTCATCAAGCAATCGACGCCATTGCCGGTTCGAAAGATTGCTTCGACCGTGAGGAAGCTGGCCAAAGCCTTGCAGGAAGCGCACGACAACGGATTGGTTCATCGCGATCTGAAACCCGATAACATCATGATCGACGAGCGGGGCGAGCCGATCATTATGGACTTCGGTCTGGTGCGGCTGATGGATGATGACGACCGGTTGACGACCAGTGGCGCTATCGTTGGTTCACCAGCCTACATGTCGCCCGAGCAGGTTAGCGGATTGCCGGGCGATGTTGGTCCGTCTAGCGACATTTTCAGTTTGGGGACGATTACCTATGAATTGCTGACACGGCGGCGCCCGTTCCGTGGAAATCTTTCTAAGATTTTCGACGAAATCACATCGGTCGAACCCCCTCTGCCCTCGGAACTGCGCCCCGAAATCGATTCAGAATTCGAGTCGATCTGTCTGCACATGCTGGCTAAAGAAGTTTCCGATCGATACGGATCGATGAAAGATCTGGCCGATGCCGTCGGCAGCTATATGAAGGAGTTCTCGTCGTCGTCGATTTTAAGCAGTTCATCTCTGCCCGCCTCGCCGAAAGAGACTCCACCGGCGGCCGCCACAAGTCCGGATGAAGAAGCCGCCCGATGGGTCCTGAAAATTGGCGGCGCATTAAAAGTATCGACGAACGAGTCGAAATCGGTTGCCGTCGCCGATCTGAACGATCTGCCCGATCCCCCTTTCCAGGTTGTGGATATCGCCCTGCTGAAGAACGGCGAGGTGGACGACGACGGCTTGAAGTTCCTGATCGGACTCGACAAATTGCTCGTCTTGCGGCTATCGGAAACCAATGTCACCGATGAGGGGATTGCCTGTCTGGGTGGGCTGACGAGCTTGCCGGTGCTTGACCTGTCCTACACCAAGGTGACGGATGCCGGGTTGAAGCACCTGAAGAATTTGAAAGGGTTGAAGCAACTCGATCTGGCAAACACTCAAATTACCGACCTCGGTCTGGCCCATGTGAAGCGTCTGCGCGGACTACAGTTTCTGGGACTGTACGCCACCGACGTCACCGACGCAGGGCTTAAGACGTTATCGCGTCTGAAGAACCTTCAGTTCTTGGGTCTGTATGGGACCAAGGTCACCGACGCCGGTGTCGCGACTCTGAAAAGGTCACTTCGCAATTGCACGATCAGTCGCTGACATTCGTCGCTTGCCGCTCGATGGAGTCGGTGATTGGAATGAGGCCGACCCACCGCTCTGAATCGACGCCCAGAGTACGAATGCCGACTCGGCAGGATTTCCCTTGCGTGACCAACTCAGGCGACACGCCGAGGTAAAAGAAGCCCGCAACGTCATCGGCGGATGACCAACGCATATCGAACATCAACACGACGGTATCCTGCGAGTTGCGCCAAAGTTGAGTCGTTCGAGTCAAGTCGAACACGAGTTGGTCTTCACCGTTGAAGGACAACCCGAAACCATCACTTTGAGGCTCATCGAATGCCCCGAATGAGCCCGCCCAAACGAAACAGGCGAGCGAATCGTCGAAGCCCGGGGGCACCAGGCCGGTTTCCCATTCCACGACATTGTCAGCGCTCAGTTGCCGAAGGTGATGCGTCGGTTGCTTTTGTCCTCGATAATCAAACCACACACTGTTCCCACCATCGTTTTGCAACAATCGCCGAAATCCAGAGAATAATCCGGCCGTCTGACCGGGCAATTGTTCAAGTTCATCGAGCGAGATGGTCTGGGCCTGTTCGGACTTCTCTTCGCTCTCCGACATGAAGATTCCGGATGCTACCGGAGGAACAACATCCAGATTGGTTGTGCGTGGAATTGTCAGCGAGCGAACGACCTGATCGACGCCCTCTTGAAACGCGTCGCCTTCAGTGGCAGAACCGACGAACTTGCCGACGACGCGGTCAGCCAATTCCGGCAGACCACCCTGTGGACCATCGCCATCAAGTGCACCGTCGAGGTCGAGCACCGTGAGCAACCGACGTTGAGGTTCCAAAACACCGGCAGGAAGAACCTCTCGCGCCAAGGCGGATCGCACTGCGGTTTCCACTTGCGGGTTATCGATCGCCGCGCCCGACACGCAGACGATTAATACGTCGGTGCAGCCGACTCTCATTTTTCTGTCATCGCGACTTTCGCCGGAGGCAGACAGGTTCGCGGGCCAACAGCGCACTCCCCGCTGTCGTAGCGCTCGAATGAGCCGCTCACCAAAATCAGAGTACTCGTCGGTAAACCAGAGGAGCGACCGCTCGAAGCGCATGGCATCATTCGAGAACTCCGACAGACTCGCAATGAAGTTTTCGGGAAGACCACAGCCGCGAAGAAACGAAATTGGCCAATCGCCAGCCGACCACATGACCGTATCCACGTCGATAAAGCTTCGGCCGACATGAACGATTTCATCGAGGCCGACAGTCTGCGCCAGTTCCCGGCTGTTCCAGATCGTGGCTCCGCTTTTCGCACTGCTGAAGTCGGCCCCTTTCAGGTAGGCATTCGATAGATCCATCCCTCGTAAATCGGCCCGCTCCAGACGGGCGCCGCGCAGATTGGCGCCGGATGCCGTCGCGTCGGTGAGGTTGGCTCCCGTCAGAACAGCCGCGTTTAAGGCGGCACCATCGAAGTTTGCATTTCTCAAATCGGCACCGCCGAGTTGAATGCGGCTCAGGTCGGCGTTCGTCAGGTCCATTTGCTGCTGCGGGTGAACAACGCGCCAAGCCCGAACCGCTTCGGTACCCGCCAGCAAAAGCTCGATGTGTTCTGGATTTGCCACCCGCCCGGTCTCCTCCCCGCTGTTTTCTCGCTGATTTGTCTGATTTTGTTGACACTTCCGAATCGTTCACCCGATTCGACCAGCTCGAAGGTTATAACACCCGCCGCTTGCACGCGCTCGCCCGGCTATCGTATCATCGGGGATAACCGTATCCTAATGTGGCCAAGTAATTTTTGTACGTGCGAATTCCTTCTTCAAACGCGAATCGGGCGCAAGCAACTGGTTCCGACTCCATTGATATCCAGCAGAGGGCTCGCGAGTGCCGGAACTGATTGCTGTTGGACCGGAGCCGAATCAACGTTGGCGACGGCATATCCCGGACGGTCAGGTGATTCGCCTCGGTCGCGCGCCTCGTAACGGGTGGGCAGTCCCCTGGGACAGGCATATCTCCCGCGAACATGCTGAGTTGGCATTGCTCGGCGGCGGTCAAATCAAAGTCCGGCGGCTTGAAGTCGCACGGAACTACATCTCCTACCAAGGCAGTTCATCCAACGAGTTTACACTGTCGGTTGGAGAGGAATTTCGGATCGGCGTCACCTCGTTCTATCTCGCGGATGTCGAACCCCGCGACGGGGAAATGATGCCGGTTGAGGAGCAATCATTTCGCCCGGGCGAATTGAGACAGTTCACATTTCGAAACGCGGGGCATAGGCTTGACGTTCTTTCGGAATTACCGCGCGTTCTTTCCGAAGTATCCAACGACGACGAACTGGCCTTAGGTCTGGTCGATATGTTACTGCGGGCGATTCCGCACGCCGGAGCCGCAGCTGTGTTGCAGTATCCTGCAGAGTTTGAAAACATCGATCCGTCCACGCCAATAATGCTGCGGTGGGATACCCGCGACATGTCCCGGTTTGCCTCGTCTGGCGATCATGGACGGTTTCGCCCCAGCCGCCGGTTGATCATGCAGTCGCTGGAAAGCTGCGAACCGGTGCTACACGTTTGGAGCGAAAATGAGGAATCCGACGCGGGCTACACAACCACTGGGAAATTCGATTGGGCGTTCTGCACGCCGATCACCGATATCTCCTGCAAGGGGTGGTGCTTGTACGTGTCTGGGCAATTCGGCTTCGATGTGAGTTCGTCGTCGAAGATTGTCTCCGAAGATGACCTCCGTAGCGATCTGCGATTTACCGAAATGTTGTCGGAGTTCATCGGCGCCATTCGCCGTGTGAAGATGCTCGAACAAGAGCAGGCCGGGCTTGCCCATTTCTTCTCGCCGGCAGTCTTGGAAATGATGCGAGTCACCAACGCCGACGAAGTGCTTGCTCCGAAGGAAACAGAAATTACATCGCTATTTTGCGATGTGCGCGGCTTTTCACGTACCGTGGAACGGTCGCGGGGTAACCTGCAAGGTCTGCTCGACCGCGTGAGTTCAGCATTGGGAGTGATGACGAACGGCATTCTCAAATACGATGGCGTCATTGCCGACTTCCAGGGAGATGCAGCGCTTGGATTCTGGGGTTGGCCGACTCAGACGGAAGAGGGGCCGTTATCCGCATGTCGTGCTGCGCTGGAAATCCATCAGCAGTTTCTGCGTAACAGCCAGCGGGAATCAGATCCGCGGGCGAGAATCAAAGTCGGTATCGGAATTGCACACGGCAGCGCAATTGCGGGAAAAATCGGTACCGCTGAACAGGCGAAAGTTGGCGTATTCGGTCCGGTTGTCAATCTTGGCGCACGACTGGAAAGCATGACCAAACAGTTGCGGGTTCCAATCCTGATCGACGAGGTGACTGCCAATACCGTCAGAAAGTCGTTGTCACCGGAAATCGGCCGCTGTCGTCGGTTGGGACGGATTCGCCCCTACGGAATGGATGTGCCGTTAACGGTCAGCGAATTGCTGCCGCCCGAAGATTTTCCCGGAACGATTTCCAACGAGCACATTCGCATCTACGAAGAGGGCGTCGATGCCGTAGTCGAGGGGCGCTGGGACGATGCGTTGGAGACTCTGGGTTCGCTTCCCAGCAACGATCGCGCGAAGGATTTCCTGCTCATCTACATTGCTCAAAACGACTACGAGCCACCAGACAATTGGAATGGTGTCATCGAGATGTCGAGCAAGTGAAGCAGGCGCAATTCGGTGATTGCGGTTCGTCGGTCTCGATACCGAAATCACCTGTAATCGAACTGCCTCAACGACACATTCGACGGTCTGTTTGCGCGACAATCAAAAAAAGCTGGGACGGACTATTGATTTCCATCGGCGCTTCGGGTGGGATACACGCATTCCGAGAATGGAATCACGTTTGTTTGCCGACTACGGCCGTTGTGCATTCGATCGACTGGCGGGACAATCTGCAGAGTCGGCTTGAATAGCAACTTCTGACAATTCAACCACGCGCCAACTTTCATCGGCGTTGTCCAGCCAGGCAGGGATCCCCAAGATTATGGCCGCAAGCGCAAAAACGGAAATCCAGCAATTCATGGTCGGGCTGGAGAAACGGAATCCGGGCGAACCGGAATTTCAACAGGCCGTGCAGGAAGTGGCCGAAACGTTGATGCCATTCATCCTCGACCACAAGGAGTACAAGGAAGCTTGCATTCTTGAGCGAATGACCGAGCCAGACCGCGTCGTCATTTTCCGCGTCTGTTGGGAAGACGACAAAGGAAATATTCGCACCAACCGCGCTTGGCGAGTGCAGTTCAACAACTCCATCGGACCGTACAAAGGTGGCATGCGATTCCACCCGACGGTGACGCTGTCGGTCCTGAAGTTTCTTGGGTTTGAACAGGTCTTTAAGAACGCATTGACCGGTTTGCCAATGGGCGGAGGCAAAGGCGGCTCGAACTTCAATCCCAAGGGCAAAAGCTCGCGCGAAGTCATGCGGTTCTGCCAATCGTTGATGATCGAGTTGCATCGTCATATCGGCGAAGACACCGATGTCCCCGCCGGCGATATCGGCGTGGGAGCACGGGAAATCAGCTACTTGTTCGGCCAATACAAGCGGCTCGAAAACCGATTCGTCGGCGTATTGACCGGCAAGGGACTTGCCTTCGGCGGCAGCCTGATTCGCACCGAAGCAACCGGTTACGGTGCCGTCTTCTTCGTGAAAAACATGCTCGAAAAACAGGGCGACGGAATCGAAGGGAAGACGGCCGTCGTCTCCGGATCGGGCAATGTTGCAACCTACTGCATCGAAAAACTCGCCGCATTGGGGGCAACCGTCGTCACCGCTTCCGACTCCGGCGGATTCATTCACGATCCCGATGGCATCGAAGGCGAAAAACTGGAATGGCTGAAAGAACTGAAGGAAGTTCGCCGCGGTCGCATCTCTGAATACGCCGAACACTTTGGCGTGGAATATCACGAAGGCCAACGCCCTTGGAGCGTTCCCTGCGATCTCGCCTTCCCCTGTGCAACACAAAACGAGTTGGACGGCGATGACGCTCGCGAGTTGATTGCGAACGGAGTGAAAGTGGTGGCCGAAGGCGCCAACATGCCCAGTACTCTCGACGCCATTCACTCGTTTCTCGCCGCCAAAATCCTGTTCGCCCCGGCCAAGGCCGCCAACGCCGGCGGAGTGGGCGTTTCCGGGTTGGAGCAAAGCCAGAATTCGCTCCGCATCGCCTGGAGTCGGGAAGAAGTCGAAGATCGGCTGAAAGGCATCATGCAACGAATTCACGAACAGTGCGTCAACTACGGCACCGAAGAGGACGGATTCGTGAACTACGTCAAAGGCGCTAACATCGCCGGCTTCGTAAAGGTTGCCGATGCGATGGTTGCTTACGGTACCGTTTGAACTGTTGTAATGTTGTGGAGACAGTCTCCCTTGGCGGGAGACTGTGTGTGAGGGGACAACTCTTAAATCAACGCCCCTCACCCCAGCCCTCTCCCACAAGGAGAGGGAGTTCAGTGCTTTCAATTTCCCTGAGTTGCTCAACTCGCCGCAGAAACCGATGGTAATCGTATGAAAACGTCCGACCTGTTCGTCAAGTGTCTTGAAAACGAGAACATCGAATACATCTTCGGCGTACCTGGCGAAGAGAATGCTGACTTTGTGATGTCGCTGGCCGACTCCAAGTCGATCAAGTTCGTACTCACGCGTCACGAGCAAGGGGCCGCCTTCATGGCCGAGGTTTACGGTCGCTTGACCGGCAACCCCGCCTGTTGTCTGGGAACGCTTGGACCGGGGGCAACCAACCTCATTACCGGTGTTGCCGATGCCAACATGGACCGCGCCCCGATGCTGGTCCTCACCGGACAAGGTGCAACCACAAGGCAGCACAAAGAGTCGCACCAAATCATGGACGACGTGTCCATGTACAAGCCGGTCACCAAGTGGGCGCACCTGATCATTCACCCGGACAATGTCCCCGAGGTCATTCGCAAAGCGGTCCGCTTGGCACGAACGGAAAAACCGGGCGCCGTCATGATTGAACTGCCTGAAGACATCGCCAAACTCCCAACCGATGTCGTTCCGTTGGAAGTTATTCGCTATCGTCGTCCCGTTCCCGATGACAAGGCCATCGATCGCTGCTTCGAGATGATCAAGCAGGCCAAGAACCCCGTCATTCTTGCGGGCAACGGCTGTATTCGCCGCCGTGCCAGCAAGCAATTAAGACGGCTCTGTGAAGCAACCGGCATCGGCGTGATCAACACCTTTATGGCCAAGGGTGCCGTCGATATGGATTCGGATCAGTGCCTTTACACCATTGGCCTGCAAGCGAAAGACCTGCCGTCGTGCGCTATCGATGCGGCCGATCTGGTCATCGCCATCGGTTTCGACATGGTCGAATATCATCCGCGGTTGTGGAACAAAGGCGGCAAGAAACCGGTTGTGCACATCGATTTTCTCCCTGCCGAAATCGACGCCGATTACCATCCCGATGTCGAGGCGATTGGCGACGTTGCCCACGCCCTGTGGATGCTCAACGAACGGGTCGAACGCAATGGCGGCCTGAAGTTTGCTCTGCCGCAACAGCGAGCGACGCGGCGCGACATGACGGAGGACATTTCGGCCCTGAAGGATGACGATGCCGAGGGCCTCATCAAGCCGCAGAAGGTCTTGTGGGATGTGCGGCAGGTGATGGGGCCGGACGACATTCTGTTATCCGACGTCGGTGCCCACAAAATGTGGATCGCCCGCTACTACCAATGCCACGATCCGAACACCTGCCTGATTCCCAACGGATTCTGCTCAATGGGCTTCGCATTGCCGGGCGTAATTGCGGCCGATTTGGTGAACCCCGACCGCCGCACGATGGCCATCTGCGGTGACGCGGGATTCATGATGAACGTGCAGGAAATGGAAACCGCCAAGCGGCTGAACTCGAACATCGTGGTGATGGTCTGGGAAGACAACGCTTACGGCCTGATCGCCTGGAAGCAGGACACCCACTTCGGACATCATACGGAGTTGGAATTCACCAACCCAGACTGGCTGAAGCTGGCCGACGCGTTCGGCTGGAACGGATTCTGGTGCGACAAGAGCGCCGAACTGCACGACACGCTGGAACAAGCGTTTGAAGCGGACGGCCCGTCGCTGGTGGTGGTTCCCATCGATTACCGCGAGAACTCGCTGCTGACCGAACGGCTGGGAAACATCGCCTGTCCGATCTAACGGATTGGGTGTTTCCGATCGGCAGTCGCGCTACGCACAGAAGCCTGAATCGCAAGACAAGGTTATGTCCTTCGCTTGCGCTTCAGGCTTCAATCGTTGAGCAGCTTGCTTCCACACACTGTGCGGGTAGGGCGATGGGGGCCGTTACGTCGATGGAAATCCATCGGGGCCGAATTCGACGGTCTGCATCCCTTTGCCCCCGGCACCCGATTCCTCTTTTTCCTGAACAGGCTCAACTTTTTTTGCGGGACGAGAGCCACCGCTTTTTCCGGCGGGTTTCACTTTGGCCGGTTTGGACACCGGCGTGCCACCATCTACCTTCGACAGCAGATAGGTTTCCAGTGTGGCCAATTCGGCGATGGCGTCTTCGGAATCGACGATGGCCTGTTTGGCATCTTCGATGGCCTGATTGGCATTGGCAACGTCGCTGCGAACTTCTTCCAACAGCGCGCGATAGTGGCTCTCTTCCATTCCAATGTCCTTCGTGTACGCGAATTGAATTCATGAATTGAGACCGGAAACGTTGCCTTCATCGTAATTGTACTCTGGACACAACGCAACCAGTTCACCGACAAAACCGCCGGAAACCTCTCCTTCACATTGTCGCGTTCTCGCGGGCTGTTAACCTGAGTTCAAGCAACACGAAACGTTTGTAGCCACGGTCACGACGGTCGCACTTTTGCAGTGGACTGCTACAATTGCGGCGTGTGATTATCGTCGTGCATTCAAGGCAGAGGGAAACATGCCTGAAGACAAAGAAAAGGACTACTGGGTCGGCTTCGATCTGGGCGGAACGAAGATGCTGGCGGCCGTTTTCGACGCGAAGTTCAAGCAGCTGGGAAGCGAACGCAAGAAGACCAAGGGACACCTGGGTGTCGAAGCGGGATTGGAGCGGATGATCGGCACCATCCGCTCCGCACTCGAAGAAGCGGACATCGATGACACCCAGCTACTTGGAATTGGTGTCGGTTGCCCCGGTCCACTCGACCTCGCCCGCGGCGTGATTCTCGAAGCGCCAAATCTCGGTTGGGAAAACGCGCCGGTTAAGAAAACCCTCGAAAAGGAGTTCGGCTGTCCGACGGTCATCGCCAACGACGTCGATACCGGAGTCTTCGGAGAATACCGATTCGGGGCCGGAAAAAATGAACGTTGTGTTCTGGGAATTTTTCCCGGAACGGGTGTCGGTGGCGGCTGCGTCTACGAGGGCCGCATCTTCCGCGGGAAGACGATGAGCTGCATGGAGATTGGTCACATGCAGCTGCTGGCCGATGGTCCCCGCTCTGGCACGGGACAGGCTGGTTCGCTCGAAGCCGTTGCCAGCCGTCTCGCAATCGCAGGTCAGGCGGCGCAAGCTGCGTTTCGCGGACAGGCTCCCTACTTGCGAGAACAGGTGGGAACCGACATCTCAAAAATACGAAGTGGCGTCCTGGCTGCGGCCATTGAAAATGGCGACCGAGTCATCAAGCAAATCATCGTCGATGCGGCAAACCACATTGGCATTGCCCTGGCCGGGGCGATTCATCTGCTGGCTCCCGATGTGGTTGTGCTGGGAGGCGGACTCGTGGAAGCGATGCCCGAACTGATTGTCGAAACGGTGAACAAGTCCGTCCGCAAGCACTTGTTGCCGTCCTTCCTCGACACCTTCGAGGTGGTTGCGGCTGAATTGGCAGATGATGCCACAATCAAAGGAGCGGCAGCCTGGGCAGAGGTCGAGTTTCGCGAAACCGACTCTAAGTCTTGAGGGTAATTGAGTCGGAGTTGACACTTCAGAAACCCGGTTTTTTGAAAAACCGGGTTTCCCACACCACAATCTTCACACTGGACGGTTACAATCTGACCGCACACAATGAATTGGCTGGCTAGCCGATTCCAACAACGGAAATTGCTCCCCTCGGACGTGGCGATGAATGCACGAAAGACGGCATCTGCGGCGGATGGCAACGTGACGGCTGCCGATTCGGCATCGAACGTGCGTCCCGTTGCGGTCATCGACATCGGCACGACGCTCATTCGCATGGCAGTCGCCGAAATCGATCCGGCCGGAGAAATTCGCCGCCTCGAAACGCTGTCGCAGGCGGTTAATCTGGGCAAGGATACATTCACAACGGGCGAGATCCGCAAATCGACCATCGAAGACTGCGTGCGCGTCTTACGGAGTTATCAGCGCGTGCTGAGCGAGTTTCGAATTGAGAGTCCCAGCGAAATCCGTGTCGTCGCGACCAGTGCCGTCCGCGAAGCCAGCAACCGCCTGGCATTTCTCGACCGCATTTATGTTGCCACCGGAATCGAAGTGGAGCCGATTGACGAGGCCGAGGTCAACCGCATCACATACCTCGGCATCCAGCCGTTGTTGCAGGCCGAGGAAAAATTGGCATCGGCACAGACGATTGTCATCGAAGTGGGCGGCGGCAACACCGAAGTGCTGATTATTCGCGGTGAAGATGTCTTGTTTGCGCACACGTACCGGCTTGGCTCGCTGCGTCTGCGGGAGACGCTCGAATCGTACCGCGCGCCATTGGGGCAAATGCGGGCGATTATGGAATCGCACATTCGCCGTACCGTCGAACAGGTCGCGCAGCACGTCGATCTCGGCCAACAGCGCGAGTTGATTGCAATCGGTGGCGACGTTCGTTCTGCCGCATCTCAGTTATTGCCCGACTGGGATCCAGAGCACCCCGGCCGGCTTTCCATCGCGGAGTTGGAGGGATTCACACAACGCGTCCTGTCGATGTCGGAAGACGAACTCAGTCGAACCTATCATTTGAATTTTGCCGATGCCGAAACGCTGGGGCCGGCGCTGCTGGCATACGTTGGGTTGGCACGCGGCCTGCAAATCGACCAACTGTTTGTTGCCAACGTCAATCTTCGAGACGGACTGTTGCAGGACGTTGCCTCTCACGGCATCTGGACGGAAGATTTTAATAATCAAATTGTCAGATCGGCGATGGAACTGGGCCGAAAATTCAACTTCGACGAAGCGCATGCGCTGCAGGTGGCCGAGCTATCGCAAACCTTGTTTCGTGCGCTCGCCGAAGAACACCAGTTGGATTCGCGGTACGAATTGATGTTGTACGTTGCGGCTCTGCTGCACGAAATTGGGTTGTTCATTTCCAGCAACAGCCACCACAAGCATTCGATGTACCTCATCCGCAATAGCGAATTGTTTGGGCTGAGTGAGACGGACGTTCTTCTGGTTTCGCTGGTGGCCCGTTATCATCGCCGGGCTTCTCCCAAACCGTCTCACGAAGGGTATTCAAGTCTCGACCGCGACCGTCGCGTGGCGGTGGCCAAATTGGGGGCGATTCTCCGACTTGCCGACGCGCTGGACCGGTCGCGCAGTCGGCGAATTCACGACATCCAATGCAGCCGCGACGAAGGCCGATTGATAATCAGCGCGCCGCACGTCGATGACCTCACCTTGGAACAACTCGCATTAAAACAAAAGGGAACGTTTTTCGAAGAGGTCTTCGGAATGCAGGCCGAATTGCGGAAGGCGGCCGATTGACCACAAAGCGACGCCCGCCAGCAATTACACAACTCACGACAACACAATCGAAAGCAACTTACAAATCACATGGGACGCACACCGGTCAAATACATCAATCGCGAATTGAGCTGGCTCGAATTCAATCAGCGTGTGCTGGATGAAGCCGGGGATGCGATGACCCCGCTGCTCTCGCGGCTGATGTTCCTTGCGATTACCGGATCGAATCTCGACGAGTTCTTTATGGTTCGCGTCGGCGGACTTCAGCTGTTGGATCAACAGGGAAGCACCAAGGCCGACGCGAGCGGAATGTCCCCCCAACAGCAGCTCGCATCGATCAGCGCCCGCACCCATCGGATGATGCTCGAACAGTACACGTGTTATCTGAATGAACTCGAACCGGCGCTGGCCGAAGCAGGCATTCGCCGCGTGCGCCCGGCCGAGTTGACCGGGCAACAATCGAAATCCATCGCTCAGGTTTTCGAGAACCGCATCTATCCCGTCCTCACTCCCATGGCCGTCAGCGGTCGCGACGACTTTCCACTGTTGATCAACCAGACAATGAATGTCTGCGTTCATCTCGAGGCGGCCGCCGATGGTGAGGGACCACGGTTTGCCATCATACCGTTCGGTCCAACATCATCGCGTTTCATTACGCTCCCGTCAGAGGGCGGCTACGAATACATGCTGCTGGAAGACGCGGTGGAAATGTTTGCCGACCGTTTCTTTCCCGGAGAGCAAATCGTTGAGTGTGTCGCGTTCCGAATCACACGCAACGCCGATCTGGCAGTTCGTGAAGACCTCGCATCCGACCTGCTCGTGGAGATGGAACATCTACTCGACGCCCGCACTGCAGGCGACTGTGTACGTCTGGAAATTGTGGACGGCGTGACGCCGACGGCGCTGGGTTTCCTCACCGACACTTTGGAAGTCGATGACGTCAACGTTTATGCCGCGCCTGGACCGGTGGATCTCGGCGCGTTCATGCAGCTCTCCGATCTTCCCGGTTTCGACAACCTGCGCTACGAGCCGTGGCCGCCACAGGCGTCACCCGATGTCGATCCAGCCGGTGACATCTTCAGCACAGTTGCCCGTGACGACGTGCTGTTGTATCACCCTTACGATAGTTTCGATCCGGTACTGCGACTGCTTGAAGAGGCAGCCGTCGATCCCGATGTGTTGGCGATCAAGCAGACTTTGTATCGCACCAGTCGGAACAGCCCGATTGTCGCGGCGCTGCGGCAGGCAGCCGAGCGAGGGAAGTACGTCACGGTCATCGTCGAACTGAAGGCTCGATTCGACGAGGCACGCAACATTGAATGGGCACGCAGCCTGGAACAGGCCGGCGTACAGGTTTTCTACGGCGTCAAGGGATTCAAAACGCATTCCAAATTGTGCATCGTCGTGAGGCGTGAACCGGCGGGAATTCGCCGTTACGTTCACTTCGGAACGGGCAACTACAACGAAGCGACGGCAAGAATATACAGCGATGTCAGCCTGATGACCTGCAACGAGGAACTCGGAGCCGACGCCACCAGTTTCTTCAACGCCATCACCGGATATTCGCAACCGCAGAAGTTCCGCCGGATCGAGGCCGCCCCGATCGGCCTGAGAGAACGTTTGCTCGAAATGATTCAGTCGGAAACGCAGCGGCAGAAGGAGAGCGGCCGCGCTTCAATCACGGCCAAACTCAATTCGCTCGTCGATCCGAAAATCATCGATGCGCTTTACGAGGCCTCGCAAGCCGGCGTGCCGGTGCGGTTGAACATTCGCGGCATTTGTTGTCTGCGACCGGGAGTCGAGGGACTCAGCGAGAATATTACCGTGGTCGGGGTCGTCGATCGTTTTCTCGAACATGCACGCATCTTTCATTTTCACCACGGCGGAGACGAACGCCTATTTATCTCCAGTGCCGATTGGATGCCGCGCAATCTGGATCGCCGCGTCGAACTGCTCGTGCCGGTCGATAATTCCCGCGCACGCGAGCGGCTCCTTGCAATTTTTGAAATGTACTTCAAAGATACCGTCAAAGGCCGCCGACTGCTGTCCGACGGTACGTACGTCCCTGTGGATTCGGCCAACGGCGGCCAACCGTTTCGCAGCCAACAACGGCTTTACGAACTAACCCGCGAGGCGGTTAAACAGGCGCGGCAATCGCGGTCAACCGCATTCGAACCACACCGAGCGCCAGGTCATTCGACATCCTGATCGATGGATTCCTCTGTCATGAAGACACTCCTGTTACTGCGGCATGCCAAATCAAGTTGGACCGACGCAACACAAACCGACCACGATCGTACACTCAACAATCGGGGCGAACGCGACGCACCGCGGATGGGACAGTTGGTTGAAAGCGAAGGTCTCGTTCCCAATTGCATTGTTTCGTCCACTGCCGTGCGCGCCCGCACAACCGCAGAACTCGTCGCCGAGAACTGCGGTTTCGAGGGTGAGATTCAACTGGCCCGCGAGTTGTATCACGCGCCGCCGGCGGCTTACTTCGAAGTTCTGGCGCAGTTACCAACCTCCTGCGACATTGTCCTGGCGGTCGGCCACAATCCCGGAATCGCAGAGCTTCTTTCGCAACTGACCGGTGTGGAAGACTCGATGCCGACTGCGGCGCTCGCCCATATTCAACTCGATATCGACATTTGGGACCAATTCGACAGGAAGTGCGATGCCCAACTCGTCGAGTTCTGGCGCCCCAAAGATCTGCCGGAGTGATCGGTCGCCGACGTACTCCGAAGTCCGCGCAAAAAAACGCCGTTTGCTCGTTGCAGCAAACGGCGGTTCGATAGATTTGGCCCGCAAAATCATCGGCAGCTATGCGGCAGCCGACCCGTCCTCGGGAAGGACGCTCTCTTCGCCGCGAATCATCTCAGCAGTGAGAACATACTTCTGGCCCGGCTTGCGGTCGGGCAATTCGTACATCAGATCGAACATGCATTCTTCGACGACACTTCTCAGCCCGCGTGCTCCGGTCTCTTTCTTTTTGGCGATCATGGCAACTTCGCGTAAAGCATCGTCGGTGAAGTCGATTTCCGCTTCTTCCATCTGGAAGAACTTTTTGAACTGCCTGACCAGGGAATTCTTCGGCTCGGTGAGAATGCGGACGAGGTCTTCCACTGCGAGCGATTGCAAACTCGTGATGACTGGAAGGCGTCCTACCAATTCGGGAATCAGGCCGAATTCGAGCACGTCATCCACGGTCACCTGACCGAGCAATTCACGGTTTCGTTCTTCGATGGCGTCGCGGCTGTCCTGGCCGAAGCCGATCATTTTGCGGCCCATTCGTTTGCCGACAATGTCCTCGATGCCGACGAATGTCCCGCCGCAAACGAACAGAATATTCGTCGTGTCGATTTGAATGTATTGCTGTTCCGGGTGCTTGCGTCCTCCCTGGGGTGGCACATTGGCAACTGTTCCTTCCAGCATTTTCAGCAATGCCTGCTGGACACCTTCACCCGACACGTCGCGGGTGATGGACACGTTTTGGCTCGTCTTACCAATCTTGTCGATTTCGTCAATGAACAGAATGCCGCGCTGGGCCGCTTCGATATCGAAGTCGGCAGCGTGCAGCAGTTTGAGTAACAGGTTTTCGACATCTTCACCCACGTAGCCCGCTTCGGTCAGCGTGGTGGCATCGCCGATGGCGAACGGCACTTGCAGGAATCGGGCCAGTGTGCGGGCCATCAGAGTTTTGCCGCAACCGGTCGGACCGATCATCATGATGTTCGACTTCTCGATTTCGACGTCGCTGTCGATCTCCTCGTGTAGCATCAACCGCTTGTAATGGTTGTGAACCGCAACGGCGAGCACCTTTTTGGTGTGTTCCTGACCAATGACGTACTCGTCGAGATACGCGACAATCTCGCGTGGCGAAGGAACGTTGTTGAACAGATCGCGAGAGCCGCCACGGCGACGTTTTTCCTGGTCGAGGATCGACTGGCATAATTCGATACATTCGCCACAAATATAAACGTCTTCGGGGCCTTCCACCAACGGTCCAACTTCGCGGTAGCTCTTTCGGCAAAAAGAGCAGTTGGCATTTTTCTTGGCGGTGGAACTTCGCTTAGCGGAGGTCGTATCTTTACGTGAGGGCATCGGGTCTCCTTCAGTGTCAGCCGTTCATGTCGGGGAGTTCAAGTCCTCAACGTTCCCTGGTGCGCCTCCGTGCTACCCTGGCGGTTCATAACGTCAAGTCAAATTGTTGTGCCGGAAAAACGTTGCCGGGCTTGTTTGCCGCGTTGTTGAAAACGAAGGCGGCAGTCGAGTCATCGAATGGCAGGTCAGGGCTGTTTCTCGGAATCGTGAGATGGGGGGTCTTGCATGCGCTGGATGAGTTGACTTTTGATGGATCGGTATTCTGACTCCGAGAGGTCACCTTCACGGTGCAAATCTCCCAGCCCCAGCAACATTGATTGATCGACTGCGGCAGGATCGTCATCATCGCGAAACAGTGACCTGATCCGAACGATCCCCCAAATCAAAACCACAAGCGCGGCAAGAACAGCGGCAGACCAACCGAATAACTCGGCCAAATCCGCCCCCGTGCCGTTTAATAGCTTCCAAAAGAATGAACCCAGACCTCGCCGCACTTCAATCGCCCCCAGCAAGACGCAAGATGAGAAAAACCAACCAAACAACCGCTGCTCTCCTCGCTTTTATTATCCGCAGATGGTCGCCAATCGACAAGTCTTGCTACGCGGTCTCTCTGCGGATACGCATATCCTGCGCCAATCGCCAGTTTAGTCTTCGGAAGGTTGACGTTGCCGGTCCAGCACCAGGAACCCGCCCTGTTCCGGCACAAACTGCCGGTCGATTTCTAAACTTGGAGCAAGTCCGATTGTTCGGGCCAACTCAACTTTGCATTCTTTACACAGCGTTGAACGTTGTCACAAATGGTAAGCCCGATCTAACGCTGTCATAGCAGCAGTTGCGACCGGCCAAAGTCAGGCATAGAATGGCGGCAGACGCTTCACAAACAAAATCGCAATCGGCACTGCCCAGCGCGCCTTGGAATCAAAATGGATTTCGACAAACGACTCGAAAAAGCGATCGACCGTGGCCGCCAGACGCGCGCGGCCCAGGGGCAGAAGCAAGCCAGCGATGCAATGAGCATCGAGGATCTGAAAAACCTCCACTCCAAGTGTCGGCTTGATCTTTCCGAGCACATTGAGACTTGCCTGAGACAGTTGTCCGACCACTTCCCCGGGTTTCAGTTTCAGTCGGTCGTGAGTGAAGAGGGTTGGGGAGCAAAAATCAGCCGCGACGATTTCGTGGGCGGTCGTGGAGATGTCAAGAGTCTCTACAGCCGCACCGAAATGCTGATTCGCCCGTTCAGTTCGACGCACATCATCGAATTGGCCGCCAAAGCAACCGTCCGCAACAAAGAGATTTTCAACCGATCACATTTCCAGTTTCTCAATCAGGTTGACGTCGATTCGTTCAGAGAATTGATCGACCTGTGGGCTCTCGAATACGCCGAGCAATTCGCCGCCAGAATGTAATCTCCGGCAAGCGCACCGTTTTAAGGAAGCAATTGACAACATGAGTCGGCAAGCAGACACCCAACGGGTTTTAGACAGTGGCATTGTTGCCATCATTCGCGCTCCATCCAGCGAGCAATTGGTCGCGGTTGCCCGAACGCTGTACGAAGCGGGCATCGACGTGCAGGAAGTGACGCTGACCGTACCCGGCGCACTCGATGTGATTTCTGCGGTTCGCCGGGAACTGGGTGATCGCGTGCTATTGGGAGCCGGTACCGTGCTGGATACCGAAACCGCCCGCGCTGCGATGTTGGCCGGCGCCGAGTTCATTGTTTCTCCCACCGTTAACGTCGATGTCATCCGCATGTGTCGCCGATACGACAAACTCATCATGCCGGGCGCGTTCACGCCGACCGAAGTTCTGACCGCTTGGGAAGCAGGGGCCGACTTCGTCAAGATATTCCCTGCAGACATCGGCGGCCCCGGTCACCTGAAAGCCTTGCGTGGACCGTTGCCGCAGATCCGCCTGCTGCCAACCGGGGGAGTCGATTTGGATACGCTGCGCGGATTCGTCGAAGCGGGCGCATCGGCCGTCGGGCTGGGTAGCGCACTGGTGGAGAAACAGGCCGTCCTCGATGGCGACATGAACCGCATCGGCGAACTGGCGTCGCAATATGTCGCGCTAATGAAAGAAGTCCGCGCAAGCCTCTAATCCAACATCCGCCGCTTGCGGTTTCGCATCGCCCCAGCTTCGCGATCACTCGGAGGGCTTTTCCGCCTCGGCTTCCTTCTCTGCGCTGTCTTTCTCTGCGGGCAATCCCAGCGCTTCGCGTATCGCCGCTTCGATGTCGTGGTGATCGAACGTGGGGCCTTCTTCGACATTGTCGTCGTTGTTGAACGTCTTGACGAGTTTGCCCTCGCGGTCGTAAATCCGGTACTCCGGCAGAGAGGTCAACTCGAAGGCATCAAAGGTTGCTTCGTAATCCTTGCTGCTTGTGAGGTTCTCAATCAAGGTCGCGTCCGTTTTCTTCAAGAACTCCAGCGCTTGTTTGGCTCCGTTTTCCTCATCAAACTCAATCGAATAGGAAACGACGCGAAGTCCCTGCTCCCGGTATTTGCGGCTCAATTCCACTGTGTGTGGGAACCCCTTCATACACTCGGCACACCACGAACCCCAGAAATCAACCAGCACGACTTTGCCGACGCTTTCTTTCAGCACGGAGTCGTAGCCGGCCTTGTCGGTCGAACGGAGTGAGATTTCCCAGTCGACCGATTTCTCCTTCGGCTTAATCCCGACGGCCGGTTGCTCTGAGTTTTCCCACTCCGCTGCTTTCGTTTCCGGCTCAGTCCCATCGACTTGCGAATCGCTTTCGTCGGCGGTGACCGAAGGCGTCGTCGAGTCTGTCGCAGTTTCGCCGGAATCGCTGCCACCACAGCCGACGAGTAGCATGGCGGAACACGAAAACGCGATCCACGCAGCAACGGCAAATTTGCGATCCATCATTCGTCACGTTCCTTCAGAGAATGTTTCAGGTTCCGGCAAGTCAACGGATTCTAATTCGATCCCGGTTCGTACCCAATGCTGCAACCGATCTGGCGAGTCTCGGTGACTTCGACTTTCTTGCCGTCCAACGTGGCATCGACGGCCTCGCGAACGTAGTTGTTCTTGATCTTTCTGGGATTCAGCGAGTCGTCAAACTTTCCCATGTAGACAATTTTGCGATCCTTGCCAAGTACGAATATTTGCGGCGTCACAGTCGCACCAAACGCCCGGGCCGATTCCTGGCTGGAGTCGTGCAGGTAGTCGAAGTTGAAACCGCTTTTTAACGCCCGCTCTCTCATCTTGTCCAACTTATTGTCGTCGTCGTTGTTTACGTTGATGGCGACGAACTCGACTCCCTTGTCCCTATAGTCCTTGGTGAACTTCACAAAGCGATCGTTGTAGCCCGCGGCGACGGGGCAGGTATTGCAGGTGAAGCAGAGTACGAGCACCTTGGCCTTGGCGTAATCACCGATGCTGTGACTTTTTTCGTCGATACCGGTAATCGCCTCGAAGCCCGGCGCTTTATCGCCGACACTGAGTTTCTTGTTATACTTGCCGGCAAAGCTGGTGTGGGCAAACGACAAACCGACAAACGCCATCAGACAGGAAGAGATTGCGATACGTCGATACATGCTGTTGTTCCTCAGATAACGGAGTGTTGCTCACTGCGCGTGCAAGCGGATCGTCTCATTACGATAACAGACCTCTCGGGCGGGGTTCAATACAGGATGGAATCTCAATCATAAGGCGGGTACGAACTGCAGTCTGTGCGACGTCGAACAGTTCGGCATCGATAGTGAGTACCAGCCCGCAGCGCAAGCAAGGGGTTTTCGGACATAATCAGCGTAAACGCCTTGCTTGCGCTGCGGGCTGGTTTTGCGCGATCCAAACTAACGTCTGGCGTATCTACTAAATCACACCGCGCCGGCAAGTTCCGCCAACCCGGTCACCGCAGCATCAATCTCATTCGCTGTTGTAAATGGGCCGACACTAAGCCGCACCGTACCTCCCGCCTCAAACGTGCGAAGGGCGCGATGTGCGCCGGGGGCGCAATGTAGACCGGCTCGGGTTTGAATTCCAAAACTCTCATCGAGTATCGAAGCCAGCACCTGCGGCTCGAAGCCGGGAATGGTAACACTAACAACGCCGACCTGTTTTTCGGCATCGCAGGGTCCATGAATTGTCAGCTGTTCGATTCTCGCCAAGCCATCCAGCAAACGGCTCGTCAATTCCCGTTCGTGTGCACGAATCGACTCGACGCCGCGTTCTTGAATCCATGCCAGCGCAGCTTCCAGCCCACATAATCCCGGCGCGTTGTGGTTGCCCGATTCGTATTTGTCCGGCAGCAGATCGGGTTGGCGGTCGTCTTCGCTATTCGAGCCGGTCCCTCCCTGCCGCACGCTTTGAAGTTGCTGTTCCACACCGGGGCGAACGTAAAGCAGTCCGGTTCCCAGCGGTCCCAGCAATCCCTTGTGACCGGGGCAGGCCAGCAGATCGACCGGCAGGTTTTTCAGGTCGATGGGCAAATGCCCGGCCGACTGTGCGGCATCGACGAGACAGAGGACGCCCGCTTCGCGGGCGATTGCGGCGATTTCGGCAATCGGCTGGATGGTTCCGGTAACGTTCGAGGCGTGAGTGATCGCCACCAGTTTTGTATTCGGTCGCAGCGCGTCTCGGACGGTCGTCGGATCGATGAGGCCCGTCCGATCGGCAGACACGAAGGTTGTTTCGACACCGAGCCGACGACTTAACTCCCGCAGTGGGCGCAACACCGAATTGTGTTCGATGTCCGAGGTGACGACATGATCGCCCGCGTTCACCAACCCATGCAACGCCAAATTGAGGCTGTCGGTTCCGTTGAATGTGAAAACAATGCGGTCCCAACTTTCGGCCCCCAACAAATCGGCGGCATGTTTGCGGCAACGATCAACGATGCCCTGCACCTCACCCGCCTGCCGATAAGCCCCTCGCCCAACGGCAACGCCGAGATTCCGATTGTAATCGTCAACCGCGTCGTACACCGCCGCCGGCTTCGGCCAACTGGTGGCGGCGTTGTCGAGATAAATGCGCGGCGTGGAGGATTCAGGCATGAGCGGCGGAGGCTAATTCTTTCGGTTACCCACCAATCGAATACATCGGTCGGTCTGGTTGGATAAAGCGAGCGGTGTTGATTTCGTGGCCTTCTTTTTTCGCGGCCACGCTTTCGCGGATGGCGGCAGCGATTTCATCGTCACTGCCGCCGTCGCGAATCATGGTCTTCACGTCGGTCTCTTCCAGACTGAACAGGCAATTGCGGAGTTTGCCGTCGGCTGTTAGCCGGAACCGGTTGCAGCTTTCGCAGAACGGGCGGCTGACCGATGCGATGAACCCGATGCGTCCGACTCCATCTTCGAACATGAATTCGGTCGCGGGCGCGGTTTTGTCTTGTTGTCCGACCGGAACCAATGGCATGATCTCGCGGTTGAGCGATTCGATGATCTCGTGGGCGAACAGCACCTTGTCGCGTTCCCAGGCATTGTCGGCATCGAGAGGCATGAACTCGATGAAGCGGATTTCCGCACCCGTCTCGCGCGCGAAATGTCCGAACGGCACGACTTGGTCTTCAGTCATGCCGCGAATCGTCACGGCGTTCACCTTAACCGGATCGAAACCGACTTGCTGCGCTGCTTGAATCCCCTCGATCACCTTTTCGTAGCCTTCGCGGCGGGTGATCTCTTTGAACCGCACGGGGTCGAGTGCATCGAGGCTGATGTTGATTCGCCTTAGGCCGGCGGCGTAGAGCGCTTCGGCTTGATCGGCCAGCAGGATGCCGTTGGTGGTCAGGCCGACGTCGAGAATTTCTGGAATGGCGGCAATTTGAGCCACCAGTTTGTCGAGTTCGCGGCGAACCAGCGGTTCACCGCCGGTCAGGCGAACTTTGTTGACGCCCAGTTTTGTTGCCACACGCACAAACCGCTCGATTTCTTCGAAGCTGAGCAGCGCGCTACGTTTCATGAAGACGACATCGTCGGCCGGCATGCAGTAGAAGCAGCGAATGTTACAGCGGTCGGTCACGCTGATCCGCAGGTTGTTATGCACACGGCCGAATGAGTCGATGAGTTGTTCCGTCATGGGATCTTACCACGATGTTTTTGCGATGTTCGTTTAAATTTGGATCGGTCTGCGATGCGTTGCATCGCAGCTAGGGTGTGTCTGTTCCCGGATGAACCCATTCGGTTGTTCCGTCGGACCAGTTTTCTTTCTTCCAGATGGGAACGGTCACTTTCAATTCGTCGATCAGGAACCGGCCCGCGTCGAATGCATCCTTGCGGTGCGGACAGCTGACGGCAACCGCGACGCTGATCTCCCCCAGTTCTAATTTTCCCAGCCGATGAGCAATCGCGACCTGGGTGACCGGCCACTGCGATCTGGCAGCCGCTTCCAACTCGGTCAGTTTTGCCTCGGCCATCTCGGGATAGCCTTCATAATCGAGCGCGACAGTTTGCCGCCCATTGGTCATTTCGCGGACCGTACCCAGAAACAGCACAACCGCTCCGGCCAAATCGGAGCGCACCGATTCGGTGAGTGCCTGATAGTCGATAATTTCGCGGGTGAGTTGGATCATAGTCGAATTACCCTCCGCTAACCGGGGGGAAACAGGCGATCTCCTGCGTAGAATCGATCAGCGTGTCGTCGGTTGCGTAGTCGGTTCCCATGGCCACGTGCAGGCTGGGCAACAGGGGAAGCAGTTGCGGCATCGCCTCGCCCAGCGCGGTGCGCAGGTCCGAAACCCTGGCCTTTTCCGGCAAGTCAATTTCAACAGCTTCGGCACCGGCCAAATCGCGGGCCCGGGCGAACATTTTTACTTCGAGTTTCATCACGAGTCCGGTTGTTAGTCCGGTTACGAAAGAACCAGTTTGAGTTTCGATGGATTCAGTTGCCGTTCAAGCTCCGGCAGCAGTCCGTAGGATAAAGCTAAAAGTTTCAACGGATGCAGGGTTGGTTTGGGGGTGCCTTGCTCCATCTGCATTCGGCAGGTGCTACATTCGGTGGTGCCGATGGTGAAGTCGGGCTTTCGCATCTCGCCGACCAGTCCCCAGCCGATTCGCAGCGACGTCCGGAAATTCTGTTTCTTCAGGCCGAATGCTCCGGCCATTCCCGAGCAGCCTTCATCGATTGTACGCACGTTGAATTCGGGAATCAAAGAGAGAAGCGTCTGCAGCGGCGACTCGGACGAAATTGCCTTCAAATGGCAGGGCATGTGGTATCCCGCTTCGATTGGAAGCGGGGCGAAGTCTTTGCGTAATCGGCCCTCTGATTCGAGTCCCTGCAGAAACGCCCCCGCTTCGATTGTCTGGTTCGCAATCTGTTCGACGTCGGGATGATCGAGCAGCATCGAGTATTCTTGCTTCAGGCAGAGGGCGGCCGACGGTTCGGTGCAGACGATTTGAAATCCCTCGCGGGCCAGTTCTCCCAGCTCGCGCACATTCTGCTCGGCGACCGCACGTGCTGCTTCAATGTCACCGGCCGAGATCAGCGACATACCGGAAACGGTCTGCGCGGGCGGAACGTGAACCGGAATCCCGTTGTGCCGGAGAATGGCGACAAACGCCCGGGCCAGTTGCGGATCGTGGTAATTGGCAAAGTAGTCGACGAAATAGACAATCGGCCGCGGCGAGGTTTCCGGCTTGGGTTTTCGCGTGGCCGACCCGCTGAGCGAACGCAAAAACGTGCGTCGGGCAAATTTCGGCAACTTTCGCTGCCGTGCGATCCCGAACAGTTTCTCCATTACCCAACGGACGGTCGGGTTATCTAACGCCCAGTTCGACACGGGCGAAACAGTGCATCCCAATGCGGCAACGTACTGTGCACGGGAAAGCAACCAATCGTTTCGGCCCAGTCCGTTGGCCGCCACATGTGCGGCGCGGGTTTCGATGACCATGTGTGGGATATCGACGTTCGTCGGGCATTCGAGTTGGCATTGCTTGCAGTTGAAACAGAGGTCGGCCAGCCGCTTCATATCGGGCGATGCAAGCCGCTGCGGATCAAGACGATCACCGACCCAGTCGCGCACAATGTTCGCTTTCGCGCGGGGACTGGCTTCTTCAATTTGGTCGATACGGAAAAACGGACACATTCGCGACAGCGACGATTGCGTCTTGCAGGTTCCGCATCCATTACAAGAGACTGCGGCGTCGGTCAGTTGTTGCGGTTTCCATTGCAATTGGAGATCGACGACGTTGGGCGACGGATCGGCCGGCGGTCGCAAGTTGCGGACGGTCACATGCTGGTCATCGCTAACAATCTTGCCGGGGTTCATCAGGTTTTGCGGATCGAAAATCTCCTTGACCTGCTGAAAGACCTTGTACAACGGGCCGTATTGCGAACGGACAAACGCCGTCCGCGATAGCCCGTCGCCATGTTCGCCGCTCATCGTTCCACCGACCGAGAACACAACCTGATACAGGTCGCGTGCGATCGATTCGAGTTGCTGAGAATCTCTTGGAGCCGGGCTTGGCAGAAACGGCCGCAAATGGAGTTGGCCCGACGCCGCGTGGGCATACAGCGAGGCGGTGACGTGATGCCGTTGAAACACTTTTTGTGCACGGAGTAGAAAATCGTGCAATGCCGCGACGGGGACGGCAATGTCTTCGACGAACGGCAGCGGCCGGGTTTGTCCTTTCAGCCGGCTTAGCAGCGGCACGACCTTTGTTGGCAACGACCACAGAAACTCAACATCATCCAACGTGTACGCCTCACAGGCAACAACCGCCCGCAGGTTGACGTTGTGGACGGCATCAATCACTTGCCGGATGCGGTCGCGCACTTCGTGATCGCTGTTGCCGGGCTGTTCGACCAACAGTGCCGCCTCGGCCGACGGTGAGATCAACTGTGCAAATCGGCTGTCTGCCTCACGCGCCAGCGACAGCAACCGACGGTCGAGCAAATCGCACGCGCTGGGTTGTTCGCTCAAGATCGACTGCACGGTTTGAATGGCCGCTTCCAATTGACCAAACAACAACAACACAACGCCGCGATGTCGTGGCAAGGGGGCGGTGTGAAGCGTGGCCGAGGTGAACAACCCCAGCGTCCCTTCCGAGCCGACCAGCAGCCGGGGCAAATGCAGGTGTGTGTCGGAAACGACATTCCGCAAATAATAGCCGGAGCAATTCCGTGTTAAGTGCGGTTGCCGTTCGAGAATTGTGGCTGCATTGTCCGTCAGCAAGTTAGACAGCCGACTGACAACGGTTCGTTTGATGATCGACTCCGGAACGTTGTTTCCGACTGCAAGCATTTCCGGCCAGGAAAAACTGGAATGCTCGACGGGAAGCGGCGTGTTGAGATTGGCCAACGATTCGTTTCGCGCATCGAGCCGATGCCCGCCGGCCAGTATCATCTCGATCTGCTGCACGTGGTCGCGGGCCGACCCGATACGGATGGAACGCGAACCAGCCGCATCGACGGCCAGCATTCCGCCAACCGTAGTGACCGCCGAGTTGGACGGATCGGGTGGAAAATATCGGCCGTGTTGCTTCAAGACGCGATTCAACTGATCGCGAACGACGCCGGCTTGCACACGGACCGTGTCAGAGTCAATCGCTTCGATCCGCTGCATATGCCGCGAAAAATCGACAATCAGCCCTTCGCCCAGCGCACCGCCGGCAAGACCGGTCCCCGCGCCACGGGGTACGAGCGGCATGCCGTTCTCACCGGCGTAACGGGCCAGCACCGCCACATCGTCCTGGTCTTTGGGATAGGCAACGCCCAGCGGAGCGACTTCGTACAGGCTGGCATCGCAGCTGTACATGGAAACGGTCAACGGATCACAGCGGAGCTCTCCCCTGAACAACCCCGAAAGGTCTTCCGTAATTCGTTGCCGCAATTCATCCACAATTCACCGTCGTGGTCCAGGCAAGGGCATTGCCCTTGAAATCCGAATGCCGAAATCCGCACCCTCACTTGCTGTCGGCGAGTCGGGCGGTTTCCTGCCGATGTCGTTCGGCTGTTTCGAGATTGAAAGAGACATGGCGTTCGTCGATTTCCGTGTGACGATGACGCGCGCCGCAGCGATAGCACACCAACACGTCGCGCATGAGAGAGTACAGCGACAAATCGATGAGCGCGAAAACCATCAGAATACCAATCGCCAACATCGGCCACATGTAAGCCCAGGCGATCGTACTCAGCAGAATCCCCGTACCGACAAACATCAGTCCGATTTTTTGCGAAAAGTCCTTTTGCCGCCAGAGGTCGTCGCAACTGCAGGCCAGGCATCGTTGCGGTCGCTCCTGTTCGTCCAGTTCACCCGGCTCCACAGCACGCGACCAATCGCACGATTCGCATTGCAGCGTCTCCAGCGACTTGGACACTTGCACGCGTGACGTCTGCTGGCATCGGAGACATCGATAGATTAATTGCATGGCAGCTGGCAGTCTGGATTCTTATGACCGAAAAACGGATTCAATCAAACAACACGAACGCTTCAGTATCCCCTGCGGCGACCGAAAGAGCAACGAGCGAAGCGCGGGGCAGAGGCGAAATGGCCATCCTTGTCTCCCTTTCTCCGAATCTCTCGCACTCCTGATCTCCCTTAAAGCGGCTTCCACAGTGCCTGGTAGAGCAGCGACCCGGTCATCTCGCCGATAAACGTCACAATCACACCGACAAACAGCACGCCGGTAGCCGCCTGTGTGTTGCGGTATTTCAGAATCCGCCACACCATGAAGGCGACGGCCAACGGCCCAGCAATGCCGGCGGTCCAACGCAACCACAGCCACATGGAATGTGTGCTGTCACCGATGCTGCCCCACGCCATCGCCAAACCAATCGCCGAAACCAATAGCCGTAGCATCGCCGCACCGCCAAAGTAACACGTCAATTGCTTCAACGGATCGATCGACATTGTCGGCGCAGTCAGATACCAGTGTCCCAACAACATGGCCGTCATCGCGCCGCCCAAAATCACCGCCGAGGAAACATCGGACAACATCCGTAACCACTCCGAAGCATCAGCAAACGATCCGATTCGCGGAAAAGACAACAACAGCACGGCCAGCGAAACGGCGGCGATTATCGCTGCGAACCAGCCACCCGCCTTTCGCCGTTCCAACGTCCACATCACCGAACCAAAAAACGCAGCGACCGCCATCACCACACACAATCCGGTCGTGACCTGCATATTCAACAATGCGGGCAATTGTTCGTCGCTGTCACCCGTAAACATTCCCAGCGTCAACGCCGACAGCACGCTCAGTCCCAGCACCACCAGCATTTGAATGCGAAAGAATCCCGATGTGACCTGACCGCGCGGCATCAGGCACCACATCAGGCTCATGCCGAAAATCAACCGTAACGAAAAATGTGCAATCATGGTCGGTCGCGATGTGGCGGCTGGAGTGTGTGAAGAAAACATGGTTAGCCGCGACGCGAAGGTTTTCCGAAGCGGAGCGCTCCGCTCCGTAAACTCCGCGTCGCGGCTAACCGAAAACTGTTCGAAACGTACAAATCATTTCCGGTTAATCAACGCCATCACTTCCGCGCGGCTCGATTGATTCGTTTTGAATAGACCACGGACTGCACTGGTCACTGTTAAACTGCCCGGTTTGCGAACGCCGCGAATCGTCATGCAGGTGTGCGTTGCTTCGATCACCACGACCACCCCTTTGGCGTCGAGCTTTGTGTTGACCAGATCGGCAATCTGATGTGTCATTCGCTCCTGCACCTGCGGACGATGCGAAATCTCTTCAACAACGCGCGCCAGCTTGCTCAACCCGACCACCTTGCCCTTCGGGAGGTAGCCGACGTGTGCAACGCCCATAAACGGCAGCAGGTGATGCTCGCAAGTGCTGTTGAACGCAATGTCGCGCACCAGCACCAACTCGTCGTATTCTTCGTCAAAACATTTGTCGAGATGCCGCGACGGATCAATATGCAGACCGGAAAACAACTCGGCATACATCCGCGCGACACGGGCCGGCGTCTCACACAAACTCGAGCGATCCGGATCTTCGCCGATCGCTGAAAGAATCTCGCGAACCGCACGCTCGATCCGTGGTAAATCGACCGGCGTCGGCTCCGTCATCTCTCCATTGCCGCCTCCTGCGGAGACGCATTCATCGGAATCCGTGGATGCGGACGAGGAATTTGCCATGACTCTTCTTCTGTTACAACACGATTTCACTGCGACAGCACGCTGCAGAAGGGACGATCGCGGCTGCGATGCCAGCCGGATTCCAGCAGCGAACGGCTAATTCTATCACCCGGTTGCCACAGTTGACAGCATGCAGAACGCCAATGCACGGCCGGCCAGTGATTCGAGCGTTGTAAACCCAAGCGAGCGAGGATGCCAACCGTTTGACACCCGCGTTCGCCGATCCCACTTTCAAAAAAAGATCAAACCTGCATGCGGGCTACTTTTCGATGGCCGATGAGGATTTCCCGGTACGCATCGGTTTTATCTCGTTGTCGATGTTGATCCCGTCTGCTCTGTCCATCGAGACGACCTTGGCTTTCGCATCGTTCGAGTACGCGGTGTTGCCGATGATCTGTGGTGGCGACGGTGATTTGTTGACGACGAACGCCGCCGAGTGAAAGTTGCCGACGGTGTTATTGATCGCCGTCACGTTCGCTTCGCCGGCCGAGAGTGCGTGCCGCCACGTTGTAATTTCGTTGTCGCTCATTGCAACGGTCGAACCCTTGAGCGCCCAGACGGCAAAGTTCGGCGGACCACGCCGCCTCAGGCTGGTTCCCTCAAAGCGATTGTCGTCAATTTTCACATCGCCGGCGACACGGATGCCCGCGACTCCACCACCGCGAATGACATTGCCCGTAAACGTTGCCGACGCGCCATTGAAGACCATCACAATCGGTGGCAGCCCGCCCTTCCGCGACAACTCGTTACCCGAGAGACTGACCGTCCAACCGGGGTTGATGCCGACGGCTACCAGTGCATTGTCGATTACGCGATTATTCACCACAGTCGCATGCCCTTCCTTGCATGCGGCGAAACCGATTCCTGAGGTTTTGTTGTGATGACAGTAATTGCCGATGAGCGTGTTGCGTGTGTCGCCGCGCTGACCGATGCCGGCCTTTCCGTTTTCGTAGCACTCGTTGCCGATGATCGTCGCGTGCGCTCCGGTTCGCGAACCGATGCCGGCCAATTTGTTCTTGTAGCATTTGTTGTTGCGAATCAACGGGGCCGCCTCTTCCCGGGTGCCGATTCCGGCCATGTCGTTTTCGTAACATTCGTTGTTCTCGATCAGCGGCTGTGTCTCGGGTTCGGTACGGGTTCCAATTCCTGCACGGCGGTTCTTGTAGCATTTGTTGCCGCGCACGATCGGTTTCGATCCTTCACTGATCCCGATGCCGGCGCGAATGTTGCCGTAACAAATGTTATTCACCACCAGCGGGCTGCTGTTGTCGTGTCCGATGCCGGCAAAGAAGTTTTCAAAGCAGATGTTGCTGCGAATGATGGCGGTCGATCCTTTCATCGAGCCGATGCCGCCGCCCATGTTGCGATAGCAGACATTGTTGGTAACCAATGGCGAACACCGCTTGCCCTTCACACCGCTGATGCCGATTCCCGAGTAGCCGATGTGGTGCACAATGTTATTGCGAACCGTGCAGGAGACGCCGACGATGCCGATGCCGGCGACGCCCGGTGCACCGATGTGTTCGTGCGATTGTTCTTCGCCTTGTGTGGCGTAGTGCTTCTTCCACTTCGTTTCGCTGTACGTGCCAATGTTGGTCACCGTGAATCCGTCGAGTGTTGAACCGGCGGCCATATCAACTCCGGGATCGGTTCCGGCATCGCCTCCGCCGTCAAGAATCGTCGCCTCGGCCCGCTTCAATCCCACCTTGCCTTTTGCGTCGTCGCCTTCACTTCTGAGAGTCACACCCGCCTTCAGCCGCAGCCGTTCTTCGTAGGTGCCGGCGGCAACCAGCACGGTATCGCCCGCTGCAGATGCATTGATGGCAGCTTGAATCGTCTTGTGGTCTCCGGGAACACGCAGGTTTTCCGCGAACGAATCCCCACTCATCAACAACAGGACGGCCGGTACAACGGCAGCGAATCGGAGCGAATTCATGGTGTTACCTCGGTTGTCGGTTGGTTGGGAATCATCCAAACAGATCCCAGTCTGGTCAACTTTTTCAATCACGTTTTGGAATGAACGCCCGTTGTTTCCATCTTACTCTCTTCGGGCACATGATGGAAAATCAGCTTGTTCAACAGTCCGGTCAGTTGTTCACGTTCACTGCTATTCAATCCGGCGGTGACATGTTCGAGTTGCTGTTGATGCACTTTCCAGATGCGGTTCAACAGCGACTCACCTCGGCGTGTCAGTTCGACGAATTTCTCACGTCGGTCGAGTGGATTGGCCCGGCGTCGAATTAACTTTGCCGCCTCCATCCGTGACAGCATGACGGTGATGTTGGGAAACGAGACATACAACTCGCGGCCCAGTCGCCGTTGTGACACCGGTTCATCCTGCAGCCGATGAATGACCGTCAGCATTTGAAACTGCGGCGGCGTCAAATCGAACTGAGCAAAGTACGGCCCCATTTGCCGCTGCACCGCCCCAAACCCACGCACCACCGCCACCACCGCCCGCCGCGCCGGCGAATCGGGGAAGTCGTCCCGCAGATCAGGTTGTGCGGCCTTCGCAGTCACGCTGACGGAATCCTGCTGTGTTGTTGCCTGGCAAAATGGTTAACTATTAAACTATCTGCCAGTGCGGGGGGAAGTCAAGCAGGCCGCGCTACGAAACCACCTTCGCCGTAGACCGAGACGCGATCGTGGCGTACAATTGGGTTGGTGTTTGCGGCGGTTTCGATATTCCGAATGCCGCCCGTCGGTCGTTTTCAAGTGGGTACCACAATGGCTCCCAACAAGCGAATTCGCGAATGGTATGCTCGGGTTGAGGAACTCTGCTCGCTGATCGTCAAGCGGCCGGAGTTGACTTGGCTGTGGGAAATCCGCATCAAGATTCTGATGTATTTGATCCAGCGTTACGGGGAATCGGACCCCGAACCCACGCCGCCGGCTCGCCCGCGTCCCGCTTCGTTCACCTGGCCAAAACATGCTCCCGGCCGCGAACCCTGCACCGCCACGCGCCGCAAGCAGATCCACACGCTGCTGGAAAACATCCACCGCGTGAATCGCATCTCGAAGACAAAGACAGCCTGCTAGGCCGACCGAACTCCCGCTCTCCCTCACTCCTTTTCTTCCCCACTCGCCGTCTCCCCGGCACAACACCGAGAACCAATTGGCACACCGCTTGCGTTCTAACCGCTAGAGTCCCCGCAAGGAACGGCATTGACCATTCGGGGGGAAAGCCAATAAACTTTGCGGCAGAGGGAACTTACGTCTCGACCCGGCGGCTCTGTTTGCACCGCGAGCACTGTCGCCGTTTGTCGCTGCGCTAAACGTTCAGACTGCCATTCTGACAGGCAATAACCAACAGGCTGTGTGATGGAATTTCTTGATAAGTTCGGCGATTGGTTCAACGCTTTTACGGCGTGGTTCGAACGTTCGATTACGCGGTTGTTTGGGTCGTCGAACGAGCGACGGATTCGGGCAATTGGTTACAAACGCGACAAGAACGGCAACGAAGTGGTCGTTCCCGGCTCGACGCTGGACAAAATCAACCAGCTGGAACCGGAATACCAGAAGCTCACCGATGAAGAACTGAAACAGACGGCCACGAAACTGCGCGCGCGAATGGCGGCCGGTGAAACGCTCGAAGACATTCTGCCCGACGCATTTGCGGCGACGCGTGAATCGGGTTGGCGTTTTCTCAAAATGCGCCATTACAACGTGCAGATGGTCGGCGGCGTGATTCTGCATCAGGGCATCATTGCCGAAATGACGACCGGTGAAGGTAAGACGCTGGTCGCCACGCTGCCCACATTTCTCAACGGGGTGGCCGGTCATGTCCACGTCATCACGGTCAACGACTATCTCGCGCTGCGCGACATGGAATGGATGGGGCCTGTCTATCTCGGTTTGGGACTGACCGTCGGTGCGATTCAGGGCAAAATGAATCCGGAAGAGCGTCAAGAACAGTACGCTTGCGATATCACCTACGGCACCAACAACGAATTCGGTTTCGACTACCTCCGCGACAACATGAAACCGGTCAAGAACAAGCAGGTGCAAGGCGAATTGAACTTCGCCGTCGTCGATGAAATCGACAACATTCTGATTGACGAGGCGCGAACCCCGCTGATCATTTCCGGCCCAGCCCATGACGATATCGAAAAGTACTCGAAGGCCGACCGCATCGTCCGGCAGTTGAAGAAGGGCGAGGATTTTGAGGTCAAGGAGAAAGAACACTCCTGCCACATGACCGAGCCGGGCATTCGACGGGCCGAAGAGTTGGCGGGCGTCGAGAGTTTCTACACGGCCGGCAACATGGAATGGCCGCACCTGTTGGACAACGGGCTGAAGGCGCACCATCTCTACAAACGCGACGTCAGCTATGTTGTGGAGAACGGTGGCGTGGTCATCGTCGATGAATTCACCGGTCGCAAGATGGAAGGGCGGCAGTGGAGCGACGGGCTGCATCAGGCGGTCGAAGCCAAAGAAGGCGTGACGATCAAGGCCGAAAACCAAACGCTGGCGACTATCACGCTGCAGAACTACTTCAAGCTGTACAAGAAACTGGCCGGCATGACCGGTACGGCAATGACCGAAGCGGCCGAGTTCTGGAAGATTTATAAGTTGGATGTGCTGTCGTGTCCCACCAACCGGCCGTTGCAGCGGGTGAATAAACAGGACGTTATTTACCGCAGCGAAAATGAAAAATGGACGGCCGTCGTCGATGAGATCCGCGAAGTTCACCAGACGGGACGGCCGATTCTCGTTGGTACGGTGTCGATTGAAAAGTCGGAACTGCTGAGCCGCAAGCTGGATAAGTTCGGCGTCAAACACAATGTGCTGAATGCCAAGCATCACGAGCGCGAAGCGGAAATCATCGCGCAAGCGGGACGCAAATCGGCGGTCACCATTGCCACCAACATGGCGGGTCGCGGTACCGACATCATTCTGGGCGGCAACCCCGAACACATGGCGTGGGAAGAACTGAGCCAAAAATATTCGTCACGGCTCGAAGTCTCCAAGGCGGAATGGGACGATTTGACCGACAGCATTGCCGACCGCGAAGGCATGAAGGTCGAAGGACGCGAAGTCGCCGAAGTGGGCGGGCTGCACGTGATGGGAACCGAGCGCCACGATTCGCGCCGCATCGATTTGCAGCTGCGCGGGCGCGCCGGTCGCCAGGGCGATCCCGGTTCCAGCCGGTTTTTCCTGTCGCTGGAAGATGATCTGATGCGGATCTTCGCCGGCGAATGGGTGAAGAACATTCTCACCCGGCTGGGCATGCAGGAAGGCGAAGCGATTGAAAGCGGTTTGGTTTCGCGACGGATTGAAGCGGCCCAGAAGAAAGTCGAAGAACGCCACTTCGATCAGCGGAAACATCTGCTCGAATACGACGAGGTGATGGACGATCAGCGGAAGCAGGTCTACTCGTACCGGCAGCGAATTCTCGACGGGGCGAATTGCCGTCAGTTGATTGTCGATATGATCCACGAGCAGGTCGCGCGCGGCACCGGGGTTTTTCTCGACCGGGATTATCACTGGGGAACCATTGTCGCCTGGTCGGGGCAGGCGTGCGGCATCGACATTGATGTTTCAGCCATTCGCGACATGAGTCGCGAACAACTGACGGAGTATCTCAAAGATGAGGCACGCCGGCAGGGCGAGGATATTATTGGCGAGCAGATTGAGGTCAACCTACCCGAAGAGGCCGAAGACACTAGTGAGTGGAACTGGTTGGCGCTCTCGAAGTGGGCGAACGCCCAGTGGGGCCTCAATACCAACGACCGCGAATTGAAAAAGATCGGACGAGAGAACCTCTCGCCCTACCTCAACGAGCGCGCCGTCGAAGCCATCGACCGGCTCGACTTCAGTCCATTGGAAGGTTTTCTGCTCGACGACTACGCGACTCGCGCGTTGTGCGGGTGGTTGGAGCAGCAATTTGCGCTGCAAATTTCGCCCGACGAACTGGCAGGCCTGGAAACTGCCGAAGAGGCCGAAGCGATTATCATCGAGAAAATCGAACAGCTTTATCACGATAAGGAAGTCGGCTTCCCGGTGGCTGTTGGCATGCAACGCTTCATGGCGGCCGACCAGCAAACGAGCGGCGAGAAGTACGATCGCGATGGACTCATACGCTGGTCGAACGACCGCTTCGCCGCAGAACTTCAGCCGGACGATCTCAAGAGCAAGCAACGGACTGAAATCGAAATTCTGTTGACCGAGTGCAGCCGCAGGTATCTTCAGAGTGGCGATGAAAACGTTGCCGGAAAAGTTGACGATTACCTCGACCGCGCCTATGGAAACGACGAGCATCGACACAACGGCAACGGACATTCGTCGAACGGCGTTTTGCCGGGTGACGGCGAATTTCAGGACGACGCGGCGGCCGATATGGCGAAGTGGGCCGACGACGAATTGCAGGTAACTCTCGAACCGTCGGAATTGCAGCAGTTGCCGCGAGACGACGTGCGGCAGCGCGTACTCGACGGCTACGACAATCGGTTCCGGCCCGAGTTATGTCAGGCGGAGCGTTCGTTGGTACTCGAAGTACTCGACACGGCCTGGAAAGATCACCTGTACTACATGGACCACCTGCGGGCCAGCATTGGACTGGTTGGCTACGCGCAGAAAGATCCCAAGGTCGAATACAAGCGGGAAGGCCGCAAAGCGTTCATCACCATGTGGGATCGCATCGGCGAACAGGTGACCGGCGCCATTTTCCGCATGGAACATGAAAGCCCCGGCTTCGTCGGTTCGCTGTGGGAAATCACCTCGACCGTTCACGAAGATGCGAACGCTGGCGCAGATTACGCAGCAGAGACGTACAGTGACGATGGCCCCGAACCGGGTGCGTCACAGACGGCCATCGAGCCGATTCGCAACGTGCAACCCAAAGTCGGCCGCAACGACGCCTGCCCCTGCGGCAGCGGCAAGAAGTACAAGAAATGCCACGGACGGTGACGTTGAAACGTTGAATTCTGAACGATGAATTAAACTCGCCGGTCGCGTTCGGCGGGAAACTCCAAACATGATCGGAGATCGTTTGATGAAGAACACCCGCAAACTTCGGTTGGTCGCATTGTGTTCCTTGCTGCTCATTGTTGCCTCACTCGCATTCTACAGAATGTTTTTCGCAATGCCGTCTCCAATCGTGGCAGGTTGAACGAAATCCGTTCTAACAACGAATAAAAGCCCGCCAGCCGCGTCCGGCGGGAAACACCATTGGGAATGGATGCCCTTTGATGTCGTGGTTGCTCAACATCGCCTACATTCTGCTGCTGATCGCAGTTTCCCCCGTGCTGCTGTACCGCAGGCTGGCTCACGGCAAATACCGTGACGGCTGGGGTGAGAAACTGCTGGGACGGTTGCCCGCGCGATCTTCCGAGCGCCCCTGTATTTGGTTTCACGCGGTCAGCGTTGGCGAGGTGCTGCAGTTGCAGTCGGTTCTGAACGAACTCGAACCGCGGCTGCCTGGACACGACTTCGTCATTACGACAACAACGGTGACCGGCTTGAGTGTTGCCCGCGAAAAGTTTGCGGCGGATCGGCATCACGTCTGTTACTTTCCGCTCGATTTCAGTTGGGCGGTCAACCGCGCACTCAAAGTCATTCAGCCACGCGCGATTGTGTTGGTCGAATTGGAACTCTGGCCGAACTTCATTGCAGCGGCGGGGCGGCGGGGCATTCCGCTGGCTTTAGTCAACGGTCGGATTAGCGAGCGGAGTTTTCGCGGTTACCGGCGGATTCGTGTGCTGATGCGATGGTTGCTCCGGCGATTTGAAACGTTGGCCGTGCAGAATGAGACCTACGGCCAGCGGCTGATTGAATTGGGCGCCCCGAAAGATCGGGTTGTCGTCACCGGTTCGATTAAGTTCGACGGCGTGAACACCGACCGCGAAAACCCACAAACTGCTGAGTTGCGTCGTTCATTCGGAATCGGCCAAGCCGAACGCGTTTTCGTCGCTGGCAGTACGCAGGCACCGGAAGAAGACTACGCGCTGCAAACCTGGATATCACTCCGCGAAGAATTCCCCGAACTTCGCCTGATTCTCGTCCCGCGACACAAAGAGCGGTTCGAAGAAGTCGCCGAGCTGGTCAAAAGTCATGACCTGCCCTTAATGCGACGAACTGAGACCAAAGGCGAGCGGGGGGTGTTAACCCCCCGGTGCGATGACAGTTATTCGGCCCCGATCCTCCTCCTCGACACCCTTGGCGAATTGGGCGCCTGCTGGGGGTTGGCCGATGTCGCATTTGTCGGCGGCAGTCTGACGCGGCGCGGCGGACAGAATATGATCGAACCGGCCGCGTATGGTGCTGCCGTCTTGTTCGGACCGAACACCTGGAACTTTCGCGACGTCGTCGAACTATTGCTGAATTCTGGGGCGGCCCGCGTTGTTGCCGACCGCGAAGAGTTGACGCAAACCGTCGGCGAACTGCTAAGGGACGGGGCAACAGCGACGAAACAGGGACAAATCGCACAGCGGCTGGTCGTCGCACAACAGGGCGCGACGGAAAAAACGAGTAAGCTGCTGGTGCAAATGGCCGGTCCGATCACCGCGCCACAATCGCGTGCCGCGTAGATCGCGCGTCGCTGGTAAAGTCGAATCCAGCCCGCTATCGTCTACCCAGTTGTAACGGTCGGTACTTCATGCCGCCGTTGGGCGACGTCCGACGTGGTGCGGCATTTCTGCATTGCGAAGTTGATTGAGTTTGGTTGAATCCCGGAGTTTTGCATGTCCCAGTATTTGTTTACGAGTGAATCGGTCAGTATGGGACACCCCGACAAGGTGTCCGATCAGGTCTCTGACGGCATCCTCGACGCGCTGTTGGCCCAGGACCCTGCTTCCCGCGTTGCCTGTGAAACATTGTGTACCACCGACCTTGTTGTGCTGTCCGGCGAAGTGACAACGACTGCGAAAATCGACCACGCCGAAGTCGTCCGTCGCGTAATTCACGACATCGGCTATACGAGCGACGACGTTGGGTTCGACGCCGAATCGTGCCGCGTCTTTCTCGCCCTGCACAGCCAAAGCGGCGATATTGCCCAGGGTGTCGATCGCGACGGTGCCGGCGATCAGGGGCTGATGTTCGGCTACGCATGCAATCAAACCGAAGAATTGATGCCGCTGCCGATCGCCTTGTCACACCGCATTCTGCAGCGGCTGACCGTGGCCCGGCAAAAGGGGGAAGTCGGCTGGCTCCGTCCGGACAGTAAGAGCCAGGTGACGGTGGAATACGACGGCACGAAACCGGTGGGTGTCTCGGCGGTTGTCGTCTCGACGCAGCATGACGAAGACGTCTCGCAGGAGGAAATCGCGACATTCATCAGGGAATCGATCGTTCCCGATTCGATTCCGGAAGGCTATCTCTCGGATTCAACCGTCTATCACGTCAATCCCACTGGGAGATTCGTCATTGGCGGTCCGCACGGCGACACCGGACTGACCGGACGGAAAATCATCGTCGATACCTACGGCGGTTGGGGTCGTCATGGGGGCGGAGCGTTCAGCGGGAAGGATTCGACGAAAGTCGATCGTTCGGCCGCCTATATGGCCCGGCACGTCGCCAAAAACATTGTGGCTGCAGAACTTGCCGATGAATGCGAGATCCAGTTGGCCTACGCCATTGGTGTCGCCGACCCGGTCAGCATTCACATCGAGACCAATGGCACCGCAAAAGTGGCCGAGACGGCCATTGCCAATGCCGTCCGCGAAATGTTCCCGTTGACACCGGGCGGGATTATTGAGTATTTGAAGCTGCGCCGGCCGATCTTTCAGTTGACAGCATGGGGTGGACACTTCGGCCGCAGTGAGCCGGAATTCACATGGGAAGCGACTGATCGGGCGTCGGAACTTCGCGAAGCGGCCGGGGCATAGCCGAAAGGCGTCTCTGTCCGCTGAATACCGCCACGGATGGCGGCTTGGCAATTCTCGATGGAACGAGTCCATGCCCAAACGCGCAGCAACTACGCTGCAACGTAACGATTGGCGTCGCACATTGGCGGCGGCGTTGTGGACGGCCACCACAATTATGGCCGCCGTTGTCGTTTCACGCCGATTGGGCGGACACTTTGCGGGCGGGCTTCACCCTGCGCCAACCTCTTTAATTGTCGCCCTGCTGACCGGATTGAACATGGCGGCGGCCGCGTTGTTGAAGTCGGCGACCACAGACAGGGCGATGCAGCGTTGGTCCGTATCGCTTGGCGTCTTCCTGGCAACGCTTGTTCCGCCGTTTTCAATGGGGGTTTCGCTGCTGGCAGCCGGATCGACGACTGGCTTCCCGGCGCTGGTGACGCTGGCACTGCTGTGTGCTGTTGCGATGCTGGTTTGCGGTACGGACATTCGTTGGTCTCCTTCGGCAGATGAATCCCCAAGCGACATTGCCGTGACCGTCGGACTAACGGAAACGATCAACGGAACCTCCGCAGTGCGTGAACTCGTGATTGCAGAGGCACCGGAACCAGATGAGTCTTCGCCACTTGGCGAATCTGACGAAACGGATGCGGAAGATCTCGCTGAAGGCGACGGGCAGGCGTTTTCGCAGTCGATGAGTCGTGTAACACAGGATGACGGCAGTGAGACGATTGAGGGGACCGTCACGCTGCGGTTTGGTGCGGGACAGCAAATCGGCGTGGTTCATCTTCCCTTCAGTCCGCCGTTGGTTGGTCAGCCGCAGGTCAGTTGTTATTTGCTGGAAGACCTCCCGGTGCGACTCCGCGCGACCGCAACACACACCTACGGCGCGCGCCTCGAAGCCAGAAGAATCGAAACGACATCGGATCCCGAGGAAATCATCGTCGGCTACACGGTCTCGGCAAGTGAATCTCAAACCCGGGCCGCATGATCTCGTGAACTGGAAACCAGCCCGCAGCGCAAGCAAGGCTTCTTGGGGCATTCTTACGGTTCAAACCTTTGCATGCGCTGCGGGCTGGTATTCTGTTACCGCGATGGGTCACACTTGCTGAATCTCAATCGCCACCGGACGCCACAACCCGCCCGGTTCTGCGGGAGACGCATCGGGAGCGAAGCACAATTCGACCAGCAGCGTGTTTCTCGACTTGAGCAAGCGGGTCACATCATATCGTGCACTGGTTTGTTTGCCGTCGAGTGTTCCCAGTTCCCCGCCGTTCAGACGCACGGTTCCCGTCCCGCCGATGCCGTCGAAACAGAGAAACACCCGTTCGTTGCTCTCAAGATTAGTCGGTTTTCCAAACGAACGACGAAAGCGAACATTTCCCGTGACCGGACCAAAAAGATCGTTCCACACAGCGGGTAGCTTGATACGCAGCGGTTCCGCCTGGCGTTCGCTGCCACGATCGTCCTTACGGCCAATCCACTCGTAAGTCCACGGCCCATTAAGATGAATTCGGTGTGGCTGCATTGCTCTGTAGAGCTAAACAGGGGCTGAGTTCATTTTGCCAACATTCCAAAGCCCACGGGTCGCGCCCCGTGGGACCCGAGCGGCGCAGATTGTATCTCTTTCCCGCCTTTTTCCCAGTTTAACGACAAGAATCGGCGAAATACGTCGAAATATAGGGTAGGCCAAACCGTTGGATACAGTTCATTTTTCAGGAAAATGGTCCATCCTTCGTGACACTCACCACCGAACTTCGCCTGTGAGAATGTTGCGGAAGGCGGTTTCTGACGCAAATGTCGCTAGTTTCGGAAGTTGAGACCCGTTATACTCCCCCATCGCAACGATGGAGTGTCGCGCGCCCGGCCCGTGGTTTGGCCTTACAGATGTATTACGTGTTTCAGCTGTAATGCGGACTGCGAACGGAATTCGTGGGCGGGATGATGGATCGCCAAAAGTCGTTTGAAGGCTGGAGGTGTTGACATCAACTCTCTACAGGGCTGTAGAGTTATGCATGAAAGTTCGCCGCATTTTCAAGTCGATGCCGAAAACGCATCCCGAAGCGAGGGTACGCCCGCCGCATCGGTCGCTGTCGGCCAAAAAACTCGTGCAATTGAAAAACAGAAGCCACGAAAGTTGTTCAATCTAAGTCGTCGCACTAATTCTCTGCTGGGCATTCAGATTGTGGCCAGCGGAGCTTACGTTCCGGAAAACGTGGTCACCAACGAACAGTTGGAGACGCAATACGGGTTCGATCCCGGTTGGATCGAGCAGCGGACCGGTATTCGTGCGCGACGACATGTTGAAGCGGGACAGTCCACCAGCCATCTCTGCACCGAAGCTGCGCGTCGAGCCATTCGCTCCGCCCGCATCGATCCGCAGGAGATCGATCTCGTAATCGTCGGCACCTTCACTCCCGATTTCAACTGCCCCTCGACCGCATGCCTGGTACAAGACCAACTGGGACTGGATGCCCCGGCGGTTGACATGCAGGCAGCCTGTTCCGGCTTTATGTACGCACTGGTCACCGCAGCCCAGTATGTTGCGACGGGCAACAGCAAAATGGCGTTGGTGATTGGCGGCGATACCAACAGCCGTATCGTCAACCCGCAGGATCAACGCATCGGCCCCTTGTTTGGCGATGGTGCAGGTGCCGTTCTGCTGACGCGCGGAGAACCGCATCAGGGTTTGATGTGCTATCAGATGGGTGCCGACGGCAGTGGCGGCCCAATGCTCGAAATGCCGGCCGGCGGAACCCGCAATCCCATGACCCCGGAAGACCTGGATTCCGGCAGGCAGTTCCTGCAAATGGATGGCCGCAGTGTCTTCAAGTGGGCGGTTCGCGCCCTCACCGACACGATCGACCTCATGCTGGAAAAGACCGGCATGAGTCCGCACGATGTCTCGCTGTACCTCGTTCATCAGGCGAACATTCGCATCATCAATTATGCGATGGAGCAGCTTGGCATTCCCCCGCAGAAGATGCACAACAATCTTCATAAATACGGGAACACGTCGGCCGCCTCGATCCCGCTGGCGCTCGACGAAGCCTTCCAGGAAGGCCGTATCAACCGTGGAGACACGTTGTTGTTGAGCGGCTTCGGTGCCGGTTTGACCTGGGGTACGGCCCTGTTCCGCTGGTAGGCGTTGGCCACCCGCCGCGGAATGTCTCTCACATTGCACTCCTCAGAGAGAGCGTGCGCTTGCTCTGCATTCCTGTTGGCTGGTAACGTGACACGTGACGATTGACGCGTTGCTCGACACTGTCGTGTCGCCAGCGACACTCTTTGATCGAGAACTCACTCACGGGAGACACATCGATGAAGCTCGGCATGGTGACCTACTTGTGGGGCGCGAAGTGGGACCTGCCCACGCTGATTAAGAACTGTGCAGAGACCGGATTCGCGGGAGTGGAACTTCGCAGCACCCACGCGCATGGTGTTGAAGTCACGTTGACCGAGGCCGAGCGAAAAGAAGTCCGCCTGCGGTTTGCCAACTCGCCGGTGGAACTGGTCGGTCTGGGGTCCGCCTGCGAATATCAGAGTCCCGATGAAAAGGTGCTGCGGCAGAACATCGAGTTGACCAAGAAATTCATCGTGCTGTCACACGATGTCGGTGGAAGCGGAGTCAAGGTGCGGCCAAACCGGTTCAACCCAGGCGAAGACCGCGAGACAACCATCGCCCGCATCGGCATGGCATTACGCGAATGCGGCGATTTCGCCGCCGATTACAAGCAGGAACTTCGAGTCGAGGTGCATGGCCGGGGAACCTCCGACCCGATGGTCATGCACGAAATTATGCAAGTGGCCGACCATCCCCAGGTCCGCGTCTGCTGGAATTCCAATCCGGGTGAAACAATCGACGGATCGATCCAGCACAACTTCGATTTGCTCAAAGACCATCTGAGCGGCGTGATCCACATTCACGATTTGTACGACGAGAAATACCCGTACCGTGAGTTGTTCTCGCTGTTGAAGCAGGAAAAGTTCGGCGGCTACTGCCTCTCAGAAAGCCCGGCCACAACCGATCCCCTGCGCGTCATGCGGTACTACAAAGCCATGTGGAACGAATTGACGCGCTAAAATCCCACGGGCAGCGCCCCGTGGGATTGCCCTTTGCGTCACAACGGTTTCAACTCGCGGAATCCGGCTGTTCATCGGGTTGTTCCGCTGGCGGACGCTCGATGACCGGTTGATCCGAGTCGGCAACCCCCACGAGTGGCAGCAGTTCGTCGTCTTCCACTTGATCCGGCAGATAGACCTCGTCGGGATCGGTCCCGTCGTCGCTCTTACGCAGCAGGAAGTAGATGATCGTCGTCGCCGTCCAGAAGTAGCTGTACGCGAAACCGGCCTGCAGCAAGGCGGCAAGATTCAACCAAACGCCAGCCAGTATCCCACCTATCTCCGGTTCATATCCGGAACGAGGTCTCCAATCAGACGTTCCGCCCAGATGTTCCGGCGCTGCCGAATACAAATCGCTCATTCCTTTGGGGCCGAGTCCACTCGCAACCGACCAGCCCGCCAGATAAACCGTCAGCGAGAACAGTAGCGACACGAAGACGACGAGAACCGTTCCGTAAGTCACCGCCACGACGGCGTACCACAGGTAATGCAATGGGCGGTCGTAAACGTAACTGAACGTCCGGCTCAATCCGTCAAAGGCGTCGCTGCCCTCGGCACTAATGGTGGCGTACATCAACGGCCAACCCGCGGCAACACCGATCAGAATCAACGCCATCAACAGGCTGAAAATCAGCGGCAGAATCCACAACGCACCGAGTATCGATTCGCCGACCAAGGGAATACGGCCAACCAATCCGCCGAGCATGCACAACAACCAAAAGAAACCAATGCCGGCCAAAGGCAGCAACGGGGCCGAAAAATACGAAAGCAGTCGCGCGGCGGCGAATTTCAGCGATGCCAACATACCGATGCGTTCGTCTCGCGAAAAATGCAGGGCCGCCATTCGAGTGATTGCCCCGCCGAACACCGACCAGACCAGCAGCGTCCATAGCAGCTTCGTCCACGCGTAAGCGGCCAGCGTCCAACTCAGTCGCGGATGAAACAGCAAGCGAGTCGGCTCGACAAACCCGTCAATCGGTCGCAACACTGCACGCCAAGTTTCGGTGAAAGCCCGCGGCATCTGCACCAGCACGGATCCAGGTTGGCCGTCGATGGCGGAGAATCCATCCCATTGCACCGGTTGCTCCCAAGGCCACTGCATCGCTGCGGGGTTTTCCTGCGGCGGCGCAAAGGGAAGCCGATCGATACCCCATTCGCCAGCCGAAAGAAACAACATCGCCAGTCCGGCCAACAACAATTTGCGAGGATCGACGGCGATGCGAAACGCGCGAAAAATATGCAGCCAGGGAAGTTGCCGTCGCCAGAGGATCGGCATGTTCGCATTTCGCGCATCGTCCATGGGGACCGGCTCCCGGGGCATCGTGTTCAGAGGGGCAACTCACGCAACTGCGGCGTATTATAACCACACCACCCCTGCAGCGCAAGCAAGAAGGTCAATAGAACAACGGCCATCGACCGACTCGGCGCTCATGGAAGTGCATCGATAAACTCATCGAACGCGCGGCGATACTCTTCGCTTTGCGGTGAGTTATGTCTTCCACCCGTAATCGCGACAAAACGCTTCGGCCCAGGCGCCTGCTCGAATAGCCGACGGCCCAATTTGTAGGGAATGACTTCGTCTGAGTCACCGTGCGATTGCAGAAGGGGGCCATCGTAGCGCGCGATCTTTTTCGCGGAGTCGAAGCGATTCTTCATGACGACGCCCGCTGGAATCCCGCCCGCATGATGATTGGCAACAGCGGGAAGCGTCGTAAATGTGCTTGCCAACACCAGTCCGCGGGCTCCATCATTTGCTGCCAAATCGACGGCGACTCCACCGCCCAACGAACGGCCCATCACCACAACCTCTTGTTCTTCGATGCCGGTTCGCTCCGCCAGCCATTTCCGCGCTGCACGGGCATCTTGCAACAGACCCGCCTCGTCGGGGATTCCCTCGCTTCGACCGTATCCACGGTAGTCGAATGCTAACACGGCCAGCCCGTGGCGTTCGTTGAGAATCCGCAGCGACTCTTCGCGGTGCGTGATGTTTCCGGCATTTCCGTGGGCGAACAACACGACTGCCCTTGGATTCTCGTGTGGAACAAACCACCCATGCAGTTTTGTGCCATCCTCGGCCGTGAACCGGGCATCCTCAAACTGCAAGTCTTCGGGATGCCAATTTCCTTCGGGAAACTTCGACGGATAGTAGACGTGCGAATGCTCGTAGGTCGCCAACGGTGATTTCAACAGCGGTGATTTCAACAGCGGCGAGGCGCACCCTGCAATCAAAGATCCAATCGACACAGCGAAACACAACAGCACAAGACGCGCGAAACGGCGCATAATTCGGCCCAGAGTTGGAAAGGTCAAGAGAGACAGCGAGGAAGATTTGGGGGTTGAGAGGGCGGAAGATTATCAGTCCAGCAGAAACTGGTCAATCCCCACTCCATTGCCACAGCCAGTGTGTACCGATTCTATCGGTTGCAACGGTCACAATTGCCCGCAGCAAGCGACTCTCACGCGACAGGTCATTTTTATTGTTCGACAGCAACCTGCCTTTTGATCCGTGGGTGGGAGGGATTCTGCCGGTTATGAGGATCGTTCGGATTCAACACTGCTGCTGCGCAACCAAAATCGGCAATTTCGGGTGCCGAATCGTCGGGGAATTCCGCGTCCTCTGAAGCCGAAAACTCCTCATTTCCGGCAGTCTGGCGGAACTGTTCTTGCCCCATCGCTACAGTCGTCAGGACCGAAACTCGGTTCCAGCTAGGTAACTTGCGCATGGCGCTGCTGCACTCTTCAAGAGACGACTTCAGAGAGGACGATCTTCGCATCTGCGGAGACATAATGGATTGCGCTCCGATTCAGTCGATGGATCTTTGACCCAGCCGGTGCGTTGCACAAGCGGATTTTGAAGCCTTCGACGACGAGGGATCATTAGGGAAAGAATGCCCCCCGTCCTTTCGAATCCGACTATGACAACCATCTGCCACGATTGACTCTCGGACGAATTGAAGACCAGCGATGATGAATCGTTCAATCCGAACATCCCTCTCTGCCGCCCTGTTTTCTGCGTTGCTGTTGGCGTCGATTTCGCCACGCTGCACGGCATCTGAGGCACGCGAAACGCCGATGGTGCGTGCCGTCAAACGCGCCAAACCGGGCGTTGCGAACATCCACAGCAAGAAGACGGCTTTCGCCGGCGACTCGCTGTTCTCGACGCGCAAAGGTCGCGAAGTGAACGGAATGGGGACGGGAATCGTCATCGATCCCCGCGGCTACATTCTCACCAACCACCACGTCGTCAACGGAGTCGATTCACTGCGGGTCACGCTCGAAGATGGAGCGAGCTTCGATGCCAAGGTGATTTCATTTGATCGGAAACACGATCTGGCTGTTATCAAGATCAAGTCAAGTCGGTCGCTAACCACCGTCCCCATGGGGACATCGTCCGACCTGATGCTGGGTGAGACCGTGATCGCCATCGGCAATGCCTTTGGATACGAGCACACGGTAACGGCCGGAATTATCAGTTCGCTTTCGCGCGATGTGGAGGTGAATGAGAAGCAGTCGTACGAAGGACTGCTGCAAACCGACGCCAGCATCAATCCCGGCAATAGTGGCGGGCCGTTGATCAATCTCGACGGCGAAGTTGTCGGTGTCAACGTTGCAATTCGTGCCGGCGCACAACGGATCGGGTTTGCAATTCCCATCGACGAGGCACGTCGGATTACCGCTGAGTTGCTCAGCGTAGAGCAACTCAATCATCACTATCATGGTCTGCAGGCAAAGGACCACAAGTCGGCCGAACTGCGAGAGATGATCGTCTCTGCGGCACAGTCTGGCAGCCCCGCGGAGAAGGCCGGGTTCAAGAAAGGCGATGTCGTCATTAAGGCGGCCGAAGTGGACGTGATTGATCGTGCAGACTTTGAACGCGCCCTGTTGGGGCGGTCCGTCAGCGATGCCATCGAAGTTGTTGTTCGCCGCGACGACGAAACCAGCACACTCTCGCTGACGCTTTCGGAACTGGGATCGAAACGCATTTCGGCAAAGAAGACGACCGCGACAGTCGTCTCGTCAAAACGATCTGTCGAGTCGGTCGGCGAATCCTGGAAGACGTTTGGGTTCCGCCTCACACCGCTCCCCAAGAGTGAACGCCAATTGGTTGGCGACCAGTATCGCGGAGGTCTTCGCATCACTGCTGTGAGACCCGACAGCCCGGCCGCACGCAACGGCATCCGCTCGGGCGACATTCTTGTCGGGCTGCACATCTGGGAGACGGTCAATCACGAGAATATCTCGTACGTGATCGATCACCCACAACTGACGTCCTTCGATCCGCTGAAGTTCTACATCATCCGTGGCAGCGAAACCCTCTTCGGCTACCTGCACCTGGCAAGGTAGTGGCAGCTTGAGGCAACGACAAAGATTGCCCTTCAATCGCACCGCCCGGCCGAACGCGCCGGGAGCCGAGACGTGCGCGTCTCAGGCTCGCGACGACCGCATTCATGCGGCTTGTTTGCTTTCACGAGCGCGAAAATCCCACATTTCGTGCACTCCACACGGCTTGCTCGGCAACCGCACAGGGATGGAGAAAACGCCGATCTATCCGGTTAGGTAGGATAGGCAGCCATTTCTCTGTGTAGAAACTCGGCGGAGTTCGCACGACTTCGACGGTTCTGGGGCTGAAACTTCTTGCATCAGCCCGGATTCCACCTAGAATAAATGGTAGGTCGTGTTTGGTGCCTTCAGCAATGCACGTCCGACTTCCTTCTCGAATTCAGAAAATCAAACTGGATGGGCTTGGTCTCTGGGACAGGTGCCGTCAGCCTTTGCTGGCTTGCGGGTTCGTCTCATGGAATCTCCATCCACGGTCGCCGTCCCGCATTACGGGCGGCTTTCCGCGACCGCTTAAACCGGTAGCGACGCAGACGATGCACTTGGGAGCGTGAAACACGATGGCAAAGAAGTACATTGGACTGGAAGAGGCAGCTGAATTTCTTGGAGTTCAGCAGGACGAGTTGGTACGTCTTCGGGAAACCGGCAAGGTTCGCGGTTTCGCCGATCGTGGAACCTGGAAGTTCAAGATGGACGACCTGGAAGAATTGAGCCGCACCTTGCAGGCCGATTCCAACCCGGACGTTTCGATCATGCCCGTGGCCGGTTCCGATGAAACGGCTGCATCCGCTTCGGTGCTGGGTGGCGAGGAAGACTCCGTCGGCGAACAATCGACGACAATACGAGGAAGCGCCGACAGCGATGCCGCCCTCGTTGAAGGAACTTCGGATAGCGACGTCCGTTTGATTCTCGATGACGGCCTCGATGCCGCAGGCAGTGAACCGGATATGCCGTTACCGTCCGATCTCGACTCAGACAGCGACGTGCAACTCTTCGACGATTCATCAACGGTGTTAGACGCGGGCAGCGATAGCGATGTCGCACTCGTTGGGGCCGACTCGGACAGCGACGTCCGACTCGCACCAGTTGGCGACACCGATCCCGGCAGCGACAGCGATGTCCGGTTGGTTGATGAAGATGAAACTGCGACAGCCGAACTCTCCAGCGACAGCGATGTCGCCCTCATTCCTGCGGACAGCGACGGATCCAGCGTTGTCCTTGGGGGTGACGATGACGACGAATCGATTCTTTCAGAGGAAAGCGGAATTGAGTTGTCCGCCGAAAGTGGAATTTCTCTGGAGAATCTCGACGACAGTGGAATTTCCCTGGAAGCCGACAGTGGTCTCACACTGGCTGAAGACGACAGCGGTCTCTCCATCCTCGATGCCGACAGCGGACTAACGCTGGAATCGGATGACAGTGGAATTTCTTTGGAAGCCGACAGTGGAATCGCGCTGGCATCCGATCCTGATCTCGAAGACACGGACAAGACGGCTGCAATGCTCGCGATGCCGTCGCTCGACAGTGACGACGGCGACAAAGACACGGAGTTGGAAATCCCGTCGCTCGATTCTGACGGCGACAGTGAATTTGAATTGCAGTTGGATGACTCTGAGATGGACAGCGCCGGCGATTCGAGCGTGCTGCTGTTCGACGACGAGGATGAAGACCCAGACGAACATTCGCAGACCGTCGTCAAGAAGAGCAACGACTTCGAAGATGCCGAAGGCGAAACCTTCGATATCACCGAAGGCGACGACGATGGATTTGACCTGGAAGAGGACGAATTCGACGACGATGACGATCTGGATATTTCGGATGATGTCATCGGCGAAGACGATGAACTGGACGACCTCGACGTCTTCGATGCCGACGACGACGTGTTCGACGACGCGATGGAAAGCGGAGAGAGTCAGGCCGAATTTGCCGCGCCTGGCAGAGGACGCGTGGAAGTTGCCGCTCAGGAAGCCGACTGGGGTGGTGGAACCTTCGCGGGACTTCTGGTTTCCACCGGCTTGATGGCCCTTTGCACCATGCTGATGTTCGACCTGGTTCGCGGCATGTGGGCCTGGAACGAGCCAAGCTCTTTCAACAGCGTGCTTCTCGAAGCTCTCTCTGGCTTGTTTGGCTAGCGCAGGGGTTTGTTCGGCTAACGCAGAAAACCTGACAGCACAGTTTCAGATGAAAGATCCCGGGGGTTCTCGAATCCCCGGGATCTTTTTTTGTGGCTTGACTTGAGAAGCTTGGAATTATCGCCTCGCCGCACAATTGAAACGACCCAAAACGTCCAGATCATCGATCCACCCCTGTTTTTCGCGTCAAGTCGCGCGTTCCCTACGGCCGATACGATTGGATAGCGCCCGGATATTCTCCGAAGAGGATGGACGTGCGCCGTCAGTTTTCGACTAACAACACCGTTTGGTGATGCCTGGGGGGGCGTTTGAGGGGCCACCATTCCGCCGCCGAGCCAGTTCGCTGCCGGCACGATGGGATGAGCCTCACAGCGGGAGCCGCGCACCCGCACGCAGCGCCCACCCAAAATCGCCGCAGTTGCGCGCTGCGATTGCGGCGGATCGTCCGGTGAACAAGACGAGACAATATCTGGGCGTAGTAGATATCAGTCGTTGGGCCACCAACCAAAAATCATGGCACGCATCGACAAGTCATCCAGAGGGAATTCGATGAGACCGATTGTCACAGTGATTGCCCAACTGGCGATGATTCTTGCGGCAGCCCAAGCACAGGCTGCGCCGGAGTCGCCCGCGCCGATCCATACCAGCAAAACGCAGTTCCGTATTCCGTATCGGTACGATGCCGGGGAGATGCGGAAACTCGATGCGCAGGAAATCCGGCTGTTCGTTTCGATGGATCGGGGAACTAACTGGCAGCACGTCCAAACGGTGGCTCCGGCGACAGGCCGGTTCGACTTCGTCGCGAAGGGTGACGGCGAATATTGGTTTTCGGTGCGCACCGTCGATGGTGGGGGCCGTCTCTTTCCCCGTGGCGAATTGAATCGTGCCGGCCTGAAAGTCATTGTCGATGCGACGCCTCCCAGGTTTGAAGTCAAGGTACGCCAGCAAAAACCGGGACGCGTGCAACTCTCCTGGCGGTCCGACGACACGAACATCGATACGCGCACACTCAGACTCGAATATTTGCAAGAGGGCCGCCAGCGCTGGCAACCGGTCAGCGTGATGCCACAGGCAAGCGGCCAAACCTCGTGGTCGATTCCGCAGGGCGGCAGAGTGTCCGTCCGTGGCAGCATCACCGATATGGCTGACAACATCGCTCGGGCCGAACAGCAGACACAAATCGCCCCCACCGCTCCTGTTCGTCGCCCGCCCCGCGAACCCAGTTACGATGAACCGATCGCCCAGCTCCCCGGCACAGATTTCATGTCCGAAGGCAGTGGCGAACCCGACGGTCGTCTACCGTTGATTGCCAACGGGCGTCCGTTTGCAGATATTCCCAGCCAATCGGCCGCGGAGCTCAACAGCCAGTTTGCTTCCAATCGCGACGAAGTGCCGCTACCACCGCTGCCGCCGGTCGAGGAGCAATTTTCGATGACCGAAGTGGAGAAGCAGGCTCCAATTGAGAAGCAGACTCCAGCAACCGACTTCGAGAAGCAGACTCCAGCCGCCGAAGCGGAATCAGAAATCTTCCTCGACGCGGCCGGAAACCGGATCGTTCGCGACGGCAGTTTCGACATCAGTTATGAAATCGGCGAGGTGGGGCCTTCGGGCATTGGAGCCGTCGAGTTTTATATCACCCGCGATGCCGGACGGAAGTGGTTCAAACTGGGCGACGATCTCGACCATCGCAGTCCGTTTCGCGTGAAGGTTCCCGGCGACGGGATCTATGGCTTCGAGATCCGCGTCCGCAGCGGTGCCGGCCTTGCCGCCGACCCGCCTCAACCGGGAGACGATCCCTCAATTATCGTCGTCGTCGATCAGACGCCGCCGGTGGTGCAACTCTATCCGGCGCAGCAAGGACAGGGGGCATCGCTCAACAAGATTATGATCCGCTGGAAGGCCGAAGACGAAAATCCGGCTTCCCGGTCAGTTTCGCTGGCCTATTCAACAACGCCAAACGGACCCTGGACCACCATTCGCGATTGGGATAAAGACACAGGCAGTTACCTGTGGGTTGTTGCCGGCAACGTGGGACCGCAACTGTTCGTCGCCGTTTCCGCACGGGACGCGGCGGGGAATGTGCGCCGCGTGGTGACGAGCAAGCCGATCCTCGTCGATTTGAAAAAGCCATCGGCGAAAATCGTCGGTGTCAAATCTTCCGCCAAGGGTTCGCGACGGTAACGCTTGCGGTTTAGCAGCTGCGAAACCGCAAGCGGGCATTCCGCGGGTCAGGAAATCATTATTCCGTCGCCGTTGGCGCGGTTTCCGGCGGCTCGAATTTTGGGGTGGTGACTTCGTCCTGCTCTTCTTCGGGAACCGGTCGCGACGTGGATGATGTCGCCGAGTAGCTCGAGTTGTACGTCGCCGAATCGACTTCGTCCTCAATGCCGCGCACGCCCTTCTTGAATTCGACGATTCCCTTGCCCAGGCTGCGGGCAACTTCCGGCAATCGCTTGCCGAACAACAACAACGCAATGCCGCCGATAATCATCAACTCGAACGGGCCGGGAGCAAATCCGAATGCCAATACGTGTGTGGTCATAATTCTGTTTCCTTTCGCCAGTTGGTGACCCCGACACTGCGGGAGCGGGATCTTTCTGACTCAGCTTTCACGAACGGGTCGTTTGGTTCCGTATTCCATCAATTCTATGCGACGGCGTCTAACTTTCCGGCTTACCAGAATCCTCAGAGTCAGATTTCTCCGAGTCGGCGTCGCCGGTATCGCTGATACCCTTCTTGAATTCCACAATGCTGCTTCCCAGTGATCGCATGACGCCCGGCAATCGTTTGCCGAACAGCAACAATATGATGACAGCCACAATGGCCATCTCCGGAATCCCAGGCATACCGGTAAAAATTGCGAGGATTGCTGAATCGATCATCATATCATCCCACGTGGTCGGCACATTGAAAACTCGCGCAAACAGGACGCCCATTTGCCATCATACCGTCCAACAAATACGGAACAACGTCGGTCAAGCCGAGGTAAAAAGCGAGGGGGATGAAAGCGCCTGTGAGCAACCTGCCTAAGAACATCCGCACTCGCGCCCAGCCGGCACGACAGTTTCCCAGTTGGATGTCCACTCGAGGTGCCCGCTTAAGGCAAGCAGGTGGGATGAGCGGTGGTGCATTTATTGTATCCCGCCGCCGGTGATTGTCAACGCAATTCCGCGCGACTCGCCTCGCGGTATGACAACACGCTGCCGTTGAAACGCAGGAATCTTGCGCAAGCGTTCATTCCCGAGGCCCACTGGACACGTTATAACAATTGTAACGTATAGATGTCCGCGAGGCTGCAGGATGCCGGCAGCCCGTCGATCGTGCCGTCCGCCAGAAACTCGGGAACAATCGCCATGCGTTACTATTCACTCATCGCCGCCCTTGGCCTGTTCGGATTGGTCTCCTGCAACGGCGATTCCGCCCCCAACGATCCGGAAGTCCCCACAAAGGGAGATTCGGCGACGGCTGACGATGCCGAACCACAGAGCGATTCCCAACCCCAAGCGCCCGACGGTTCCAAGCCGTCGGATGCGGCGACCGTTGCTGCACCTCCAAAACTTCTTGATACCAATGATGTTACTGCGGGCTGGATCAGCCTGTTCGACGGCCAGTCGCTGTTCGGCTGGAAAGCGAATGACAACCCCGATGCCGGCGGCGTGAACTGGCGCATCGAAGACGGCGTGATTGTTGCCGACGAAAGTGAAAAGCCGGGACTCCTGCTGACATCGGTCCGCTTTTCCGATTATGAGTTACAAGTGGACTATCGGCTTGAAAGCGGAGGCAACAGCGGCGTCTTTCTGCGAAGTGTTCCCACACCGGAGAACCCCGCCGTCGATTGCTATGAACTCAACATGTGCAACACGCACCCGGAATTTCCCACCGGCAGCATCGTCGGCCGCAAGAAAGTTGTCCTCGATGATGCGGGCGGCGACGAAACTGCGCCGGAAGGGAAATGGCATAGGTTCCACGTCCGTGTCGAAGGCAACCAGATTGTGGTCACACTCGACGGCCGCATCATTCTCGACTTCATCGATGATTCCGAGAATCAGCGCGAAATCGGGTTCATCGGACTGCAGCAAAATGAAGGCAAGATCGAATTCAGTAACGTCGCGCTGCGTCCGCTTGGGACGATGCCGTTGAATGATGGAAAAACACTGGCCGGTTGGCGCGAAGTTCCCGAATCGAAGTCCGAATTCAAACCTGACGAAGACACGATCCAACTCACTGGTGGTCCCGGTTTTCTCGAAACCGAAAAGACATGGGCCGACTTCGTTCTGCAATTTGAAGTTCACCCGAATGCGAAGAACATTAACAGTGGCGTGTTCTTTCGCGCCGCCAAGGGAACGGCCGAAAATCCGTCGAACGGATACGAACTACAAATCTGCAACAGTTTTGCCAACGGAAACCGCGCACAGCCGAACGACTACAAAGGCGGCTTCGGAACGGGCGGCATTATGCATCGGGCGCCGGCTCGGTACATCGTGGCCGACGACATGCAGTGGGCCACCATGACGCTCGTCGCCGACGGCCCACGGTTTTCCACGTGGGTGAACGGCTACCCGACGGCACACTGGATCGACGACCGCAAGCCGAACGACAACCCACGCAAAGGGCAGCGTCTCAAAGCGGGCCATCTCAGCCTGCAGGGACACGACGACGAGAGCGACGTCGATTTCCGATCGTTGCGGATTCTCCCGGTGAATGGCGACACGGCTTCCGACGACTCGCCCACTGATGAATGAGATTCGTGAAACTGCGTTGCTGGCGGCGAATGTTTGCAGGCGTCTGCGCGCCTCTGGTCAAGGCAAGTCTTTTAGTCAAACACAAAGCATATGGAGAACCAGGGTCACAGCTTCCGGCAAGAGTGGATGAATTGCGAGAAGGCAGCAGAAAGCTTGCAAATGACTTGATCCAAAGTGAGTCGACGTGGGAAGAGGGGCTCTCCGACGACTACATTTGGATACACGCGACAAGCGCTGAGGCACGGCCACTTCGCGAAGAATGGAAGGATGCAGCCCGGTTCTACAAGAACGCCTGTGCGCAACGGGGTGTCATGCCGTTTCATCGCGAGTCGATGCGGAAACAGGTCGAACGCATCGTGGAAGCCTTCGACCGGCTCGGAATCGAAGTTGGCGAGCCATTCGATGACCTCGATGAAATCTTTGGGCCGACTGCTGACAGTTGATTTGACGCGTGACGTTGACGTCCGTCGCGACCGTCATATTTGACACCACCGTCCGAAAGGCAACGCCGAACGGCATGGTTGATCTCTTTTCCACCAGCAGACAGGGTCGGTATCACTCGGTATCGGCCGCATGCTAGAATCGGTTACTCGTGCTGTCGGGGCCGCGTTGGAATGCATTGTATTCAGCCGTTTGACTTGATGGCGTTGTCGGATTGAAACACAGGTGAGCGAAGATGGCAAAGTGTCTGGTGACGGGCGGAGCGGGATTTATTGGCAGCCACGTGACCGAGTATCTACTCGAAGCGGGGCATGAGGTTGTCGTACTCGATAACCTTTCGACGGGGCGCGAAGGAAATCTGAAAGCCGTCGCCGATCACCCCAAGCTCACGTACCGTAGCGGATCGATCACCGACCCTGTGTTGCTCGCCGAGTTGGTGCCGGGAGTCGATGTCATCTATCACCTTGCCGCGGCGGTCGGAGTAAAACTCGTGGCCGACGATCCGGTGCGAACGATCGAAACAAACATTTACCCCACCGAGTTGCTGTTACGGTTGGCCGCGCAAGGAGGACAGCGTTTCTTCCTCGCATCGACCAGCGAAGTGTTTGGCAAGAACGCCAAAGACCGCTGGGATGAAGAAGACGACCTGGTGCTGGGTCCGACATCGCGGCCTCGATGGGCCTATGGCTGCTCGAAAGCCATCGATGAGTTCCTTGCGCTGGCGTATCACCGCAAGTACGGATTGAAGGTTGTCGTCGGGCGATTCTTCAATGTTGTCGGACCGCGACAAGTGGGACATTACGGTATGGTGATCCCACGATTCGTCGATTGCGCTTTGGATGGGAAACCGGTCACGGTCTACGACGACGGCGGGCAGGTCCGCTGCTTTGCACACGTTAAGGAAGTCGTCGATTCCGTTGTCGGCCTGATGCATACCCCCGAAGCCGAAGGCCGAGTCTTCAACATTGGCGGCGATCAACCCGTGTCGGTCAAAGAACTGGCCGAACAAGTCATCGAGCGCGTTGACCCGGAGATTCCAATCGAATACATCCCCTACAGCGAAGCGTACGGAGACGATTTTGAGGACGTTCGCCGCCGGGTTCCCGATTTAGCGCGTTTGCAGGAAACGCTGGGCCGACGGCCGAACATGTCGCTCGGCGGAATTCTCGATGACATCATCCGCTGGAAACGGGAACAACGGGCCGCCGAATGAACGGCCCTGTTCACCGGGGCGCAGGCCGGCGGCCTTGAGAAACGCGATTACAGTACGCCGTATTTCTTGTACGCGTCGGTGGCTTTCATTCCTGCGCGAATCGCGTCGCGGGTCACGTTCTCGTCGTGAACTTTCTGCCACGCGCGGCGAACCGCTTCGCCTTCAATTTCTTGCGGCACAACAACCACACCATCCACGTCGGCGATGACCAGATCACCGGGCGAGAATATCACGTCGTCAATTTCGACGGGTACGTCAAATCCCACCACCCGCTGGCGGTTCTGGCTGTCATAAATGCAGGTGCTGCGGGCAAACACCGGAAAGTCCATCTCCGTCATCTGGCGGATATCGCGAACCGCTCCGTCAACAATTACTCCCACACACCCCGAATTGCGGGCAGCCGTCGAAAGCAGTTCTCCCCACACGCCCGAGCGCACCGAGCCTGAAGCGGCAGCAATCAGCACGTCATCGGGTCGGCAACTATCGACCGCCTGCAATTCCAACTCGTACGGCTTCGGATCCTCGTGCGCCATATCGACCCACTGAGTTGTCTTGCAGCGTCCGATGAGAACGCCACTACCGGTTCGCGGGGGCAATTGCACGCGCGGCGACTGTCGTTTGAATCCCAACCCATCCAGCGCATCGCAAACGACGGCGCTGGAAAACGTGTCGCGCATCATCGCCAGCGTAATCTCGCCGGCTGCTGAATCTGTCATATCGTCTCGCTCCGGCGCGCGGGCATCGTTGGCATGAAGTGAATCCAGTTCATCGCGGGAAACAATCGAGGTGAGACCGGGCAAAATGGCTTCGGTGAATCAGTGTTCCAGTCGTAAGAAACATCCGAAAATCAACAACAAGTTGTGTCGGCAATGGTCCGGATGGTGTAGCATACGCTGGAGGTGTCGGCAAGCGGCTGCCTCGTTGGAAGATGCCAACGTGAAGAGAGCAATCATCACAGTCGCCTTGAAGTTCTTGTTTCTTGTCTGATTCGGCCATCGTTCGACGGCCTTTACGTTTCTGTTTTGCGCGGGTCTGTCAACGGCCCCCAGAGGAATGTTATGAGCAAGAATCTGTACATCGGGAATCTTCCCTTCTCGGCCACCGATGACTCCCTGCGTGCCGTGTTTGAGCAGTTCGGAACCGTCTCCAACGTGAAAGTTATTTCCGACCGCATGACAGGCCGGTCGCGTGGATTTGGTTTCATCGAAATGGACGAGGGCGGCGATGCAGCCATCGAGGCAATGAACGGCAAAGAATTGGAGGGTCGCGTTCTTACCGTCAACGAAGCACGACCACGAACCGATCGCCCCCGCAGTGGCGGAGGCGGTGACGGTGGACGTTACTAACGTATTTGCGCACTCTCGGGTCAATGGGAGATCAATGCAATGACCAACAATTCCGCGCACCGGACGCACGTGGCAACCAAGACATCGACGCAGAGGAGCGGATTCAGCTTACTCGAGATTTTCGTCGTACTTGCCATTATTGCAATACTGATCGTAATGCTGTTGCCGGTAACGCGAAGTGCCGGACCTGCGGCGCGGCGTTCAACATGCAAGAACAATCTCAAGCAGATTGGCTTGGCGATGCACAACTACGCAGACGTCTATGGTGATTTTCCTCCCGCTTACACAGTCGATGAGGATGGCAATCGCCTACATAGCTGGCGTACGCTGATTCTGCCTTACTTGGATCAGCAGCCACTTTACGAACGGCTCGATTTGTCGAAGCCGTGGGACGACCCGGCGAATGCGGAGGCGTTTGAAACGAGCGTCTATAGCTACCGCTGTCCTTCGGCCGACTCTGCTGAGACTCACACAACGTATCTGGCTGTTGTGACAAGGATGAGTTTCATTCGCCCCACCAAACCAAGACCGTTTTCCGAGATCACAGACGAATTCGGCGAAACGTTGATGGTAATCGAGGTCGATCCTGAGAACGCTGTCCACTGGATGTCGCCAATGGATTCAGATGAGACATTGGTATTTGGGCTTGGGCCGGAATCGGCGCTACCGCATGAAGGCGGAATGCATGCATTGTTCGCTGACGGCAGAGTGCATTTTCTTAGCGCCGAAACCCCGACCGCAAAACGTCGTGCGCTGATTTCCTTTGACGACGCCGACAAGTAAAACGCACGCCGTGTTTGGGCGCACCTTAATCACCGGCAGATCCGAGTTTTCCCGCTCGAACGGAATCATCGAGCCTGGAAAAATGCGAGACCTTGAAAAGACCGCTCAACTCGAAAACTGACAGCGGCACTATCCAACTTGCCCACGAAGCCAGCGGGTCAAACCATTCAGACTGAACACCGCAAACCGTCGCCAATCCCCCCAGGAGCCGAAGGCTAACTGCGGAGCATAGCAGGAGGAAGCACCTCAACATCCAGCGTCGATGAACGGCGAATCGGCACCGGACGGCAGCTCTCCAACCCAGTGCGGCACACAGTCCCGTTAAGACGGCCAGCAAAGCGAATCCAATTGCAGCAACGGTTCCAGTCGATGCATAATATGCCATCCACAGCCCGCTGGGAGCGACAATCAGCAAAATGGAAGCGACCTGAATCCGCCCGAGAAAACGGTGCCACTTCGGAAGCCTCAGTCGAAATTGTTTGCTAATCAGGATCATCCCAATGATGAGAGACACGGGACCAGACGCAATGTGGGGATAGAACGCCCATTGGTAACTGGAAAAATAGTCTTCGCGTCCTCGCAGAAATTCCGAATTGAAATTCGGCGGGAAGTAATTGGAATAGCCGAGAGTCACTGCCACGGTGACCCTCAAAATCAACAGGCCTGCCAACCAGATCAATGCTCGCTGCAGTTTCGCTGATCGGATGATTGACATGGTTCGGACACCGGGGCGCGATGGAGAACGTGTGGCTCTGCGGTATTATATGCGACCAATCGTTCGATGTCTGCAGGTTGAACCGTTGTCGGCGATGGCACGACCTGGAGCGGCAACTTTGAGTTGATCAGGGATGACATTCGATCCCGTTTTTTGACAATGGAAACGCAATGACCGAGAAGAAGCGGCGGCAGTTTGGATTGTGGGATAGTCCCATCACAGCCAGCAGTTTGGCTGCGGGGCGACGGCTCGATGGCGTTGCCTGGGATACGGACGGCGAAACGGTTGTCTGGCTCGAAGGACGCTCGGGGCATGGAGTGCTGGTTTCGCAGTCATCGTTGGGAGACGCTGCTTGTGATTTGACGAGTGATCTTAGTGTGCGGGCAAAAGTTGGATACGGCGGCGGTGACTCTACCGTTGCAGACGGCCATGTGTACTTCGCCGCGCATCTGAACGGTCAGTTGTATCGGCAACGATTGAGCGAAGGCGCTGCTCGGCCGGTGACGTCTTCGTTCGGTTCTGCCTGTTCTCCGGCCGTGTCACCCGATGGCGCATCGATCGCCTACGTTCATAACGACGGTGTGGGCAATGATCGAATTGCCGTCGTCGATAGTGAAGGCAAACATTGGCCACAGGTTCTCGTCTCCGGTCACGATTTCTTTATGCAGCCGCGTTGGAGTCCGGACGGTCGGCGGTTGTGCTGGATTGCGTGGGACCATCCCAATATGCCGTGGGATGGAACGACGCTGTATGTGGCCGACGTTTTGGATGGAAGTTCCCTTCTGCCGAGATTGGGCGAGGCGCGGGCGATTGCCGGTGGATCGGACATCGCGATCTTTCAACCCGAGTTCATCGACGATCGACGCATTGCTTTCATTTCTGATGAAACCGGATCGGGCCGCATTGCCGAGTACGACCTGGAAACTTCAGAACGCCGCTGGCTGACTCCCGATGGCATCGAACACGGTTTGCCGGCGTGGCGGTTCGGCATGCGGACCTATGTTGTGATTGGTGATGGCCGCACACTGGTGGCAGCGCGAAACGTCCAGGGATTTCAAAGCCTGTGGCAAATCGATCTCGATACGCTGAACGCCGAACCGATTCAAGCGACGGAAGACTACACGGAGATCACCGACATCGCCGCGGCTCCGGCGAGACGTCGGTTTGCGTTCATCGGCAGCCGAACCGACTGCCCGCCACGCGTCGTGCAGCACGATCTCGAAACGGGAACGTCGCGAGTTCTGGCCCGCGCGGCAGCGGAGACGATCCCAGCGGCGGCCTTGTCAAAATGCGAACCGATTTCCTGGAAAACCAACAATGCCGAAACGGTCCACGGGTTGTTCTTTCCGCCCGCCGGTCAAGGCGTTGAAGGAATTGGCAAGCCACCATTAATTGCCATGATTCACGGCGGGCCGACGTCGCAAGTGAGAGCGGGGTGGAAGCCCGACGCACAATTCTTCGCCACGCGCGGTTATGCCGTGTTGTACGTCAACTATCGCGGTAGCACCGGATACGGTCGCAATTACATGCTCAAGTTGCGTGGCAATTGGGGGATCTGCGATGTCGAAGATGCCATCAGCGGCAAAGAGGCGTTGGTGGCCGAAGGTCGAATCGACCCCCATCGCACGGTGATTATGGGAGGCAGTGCCGGCGGTTTCACCGTCCTGCATGCCCTTTCGCAACATCCGCAGTCGTTCACGGCCGGCGTCAGTCTGTATGGAGTTGCCGACCAGTTTCATCTGGCCGCGCAAACGCACAAGTTCGAAAGCCGATATCTCGATACAATGCTCGGCCCGTTGCCGGAAGCAGCCTCGGTCTATCGCGAGCGGTCACCCGTTTATCATGCCGACCGCATCACGCGCCCGCTGGCAATTTTTCAGGGGGAGATTGATCGAGTGGTTCCGCAGGCGCAGTCGGACGCGATTGTCGAAGCATTGAAACGTACCGGCAGCCCGCACATCTATCACGTTTACAAGGACGAGGGCCACGGCTGGCGGAAGCGCGAAACGATCGAGCATTTCTATCACGCCGTCGAAGAGTTCCTGAAGACACACGTCTTGTACACGTAACGTCTTGTCAATTTTTCAACGCTCAGTCAATGCGTGCCACTGGCGACACGCCAGTGGCACCCCACCTGTGAAACGCGGGCAGTCGATTCCGGAACTAACGATTGAAACGATTCTGCGGCCCGCGCAATTCCGCGATTCGGGTTCCCGCTGACAATCGTTCGGGTTGTGACAGACGTGCCGTCATGCGCGGTCGGTATCGAGTTTTCACCCTGCGACTCTCGATATTAGAGAAGAGAGACCGCCGCCGTAGCACTCAAAAGGAACATAGAGATATTCATGGCCGGCCCGATCGACAAGACGATGCAAGTGCTCGGATCGACGGCCAACGCGCGCGCGCTCGAAGTTTTGATCGCCGCCCTGGATATCGATCGCACCGACATTCAGCAGTCGGCTGTCAATGCTCTCATCAAACGCAAAAGCAGCCGTGGCCAGTTGGAAATCATTCGTCGCCTGCCACGTCTTCACGAGGCAGTGCGGGAATCGCTGGAATCGCAGATCGATCGCATCTCCGGTTCCCTGCGGCAAGCGCTGCTGCACGGCGATGCCGAATTGCGAGCGCACGGCCTCGAGTTGGTGCGAGCCACCGAGAATTTTGATTTACTCCCGGCCCTGCTGGAGATGCTCAAAGACAACCGGGCCGAAATCACCGATCACGCAGCTGAAACGATGCGCGATCTGACCGACCGGTTGTACGAGCACAGCCATGGCGGCAAGGGAAGTCGCCGACCTGGACGTTACTTGCGTAATGTTGCCCAAATCACTCACAAGGTGCTCTCCGGATTCGATCGCGCGCTGTCTGAATATTCCGAATTGAGCCACCAGCAAGACGTTGTCGAAGCGGTGATGATTCTTGGCGAACCGGACAATTTTGCCGTCAAGAAGGCGCTCGTTCAAAGCGGTGGTGAATGTCGTCAAATGACCGGCGTGGTGCTGATGACCGGCAAACATTCCGGTGTCATGCAACTCGTCCTCGACTATATGTCGAAGAACTACCCACCACCGAAGGTTTTTGAGGTTCTCACCTCACGGGACGATCCGGAATTCATCGCCCATTTTCTGAAGTGGTTTCCAAAGCGTTTGACGCCGCAGCAACAGAGGAACTTTCAGCAGGTTGAATCGGTGGCGTGGATCGATGCCGACCGGCCATCGTTCGAGTCCCTTTCTCCCGCGTTGCAGCCGGCGCTCGTCGAGTTTGTCTCTGCGAGTGGTCTGCCAACCGACGTGAAGCTAGGTGTGCAGGAATGGGTTGTGCGTCACGGCACGCGCGAAGGCCGGCTTGCTGCAGCAAACATGCTTGGCACGATGGACGAAACAGTGGTGCAAGAAATTGTCACCAACGGCCTGGACTCGAAGGACGAAGAAATTCAAGCGTGGGCTACCGGACAGCTTCGCAGCCAGGGAGTCCCCGAGGCGCTGACGTTGCTCGTCGATCGGCTTGACAGCCCTTTGCCTGCGGTTCGTGACGCCGCCCGAGAGGAACTCCAGGGATTCGACGTTTCGACGATGCTCGAAATGTTTGAAAACATCTCCCCGGAAATTTGCCTGCGCGCGGGACAGTTGATTCGCAAAATCGATCCAGATTGCTTCGACAAATTGCGACTGGAATTGGAAAGCCCGATTCGTGGTCGCAAAATTCGGGCAGCTCGCGCAACCCACCTTCTCGGCATGCAAAACGAATTGCAGTCGTCGCTTTTGCCCTTGCTCGACGATAATGATCCCCTCATCCGACGCACCGGCATTTCAGCGCTCACCTCAGTTCGCACACCCGAAACGATTGAGGCGTTGGCCGATTTGCTTGAAGATGAGAATCCCCGTGTACGCGAAGAGGCCTCTCGCGCGCTGTCGAGCCTGCAAACTGCGAAGTGAGTACTCGAAAGCGATGTCGATCAACACGCTTTGCGAATTCCGCAAGCGTGTCCGAAATCTTGTCCCAAAGAATCAGACGGCGGAAATCACCAATGCCATTCTTTGCGTTGATTGCAAGTGTCGATCTTGTCGCCATCTCGTCGCGTTCGATGTCCAGTCTGTCGAAAAACCTCGAACTCATCGTCTGGGTCGCAATTGGCATCGCCGGGCTATGGGCGGCACTGCACTATTGGGGGCGATATCGCGACAGAATCCTGCGGAGCGGCGATTCACCGCAATCGCTGTTTCTGGAGCTTTGTCACGTCCATCGACTCAGCCGTCTCGAAAGAACTCTGCTGATGCAAGCGGCCACCGCAGCGAAATTGGCCGAACCTGCCGTCGCATTCGTCAATCCGCAAGTGTTGGGCGCAATGAAAGGGTCTGCCTCGGCCGATGCTCAAGAGCGTCGTGTGTTGATGGAGAAGCTCTTCGGGCGTGAAAGCGGAAAGTGAACGCGACCGTCCGATCCCACGGGGTGTAGCCCGTGGGCTTTGGGATGCGACGACAACAATCTGATTCTCAACAGCCGCGACTCGGACTTGGCTAGTTTATAATTGGCCGAATGCGAATGTTGCGCCAACGGCAGGTTGCCCCTTTGGGCCAACCATTGCCACCGTGAACCTGCACAGCGATGCGTCCTTCGTTCCCCAACAGCTCGACGAGACTCTTGCGGTCGAACTTTGGACCGTCGAAGGTTGAGCCGTCGAATTCGTTCACTTTAACGCCGTTGATCCAGGTGGTGATTGCCGGCGGGTTGCCCACGCAGCGCACCTTGGCGGTATTCCAGTCGCCCAGTTTCCACGCTTTCACCCAGCCGGAACCGGAAACCGAAAACGCCTTCGGCGGTTGTGGCTCGCTCGGTTTAGTTGTTAGACCGACCAGTTTCTTGTCGCCTTCGTAGACGCCGAACACATCGAACGTGCGGGTGTTGAAACCGCCGGTCCCTTCGCCGTAAATGTGGCCCACGTTGCCGCGGTCGTGGTAATCGACCATCATCTGGTAGCATTGGCCCCGGTTGTTGCTGCGAAGAAACAGGCCGCTGCAGACGCCCCAATCGGGCTTCATATCGATCATCAATTCAAAGTCGCCGAACTTGCGGTCGGTCAGTATGATGCCGCCGTTGCCACTGCCGGGCGGGTCTTGCTCGCCGACAATCTGTCCGTCCTGGACAAACCAATGCCCGCCGGTTCCGTGACCAATCTTTTCGGGATTCTTGTGCCAACCCTTGAGCGTCTTGCCGTCGAAAAGTGAAATCCACCCCTTCTTGTCTTTCGCCGCGACCTCTTCCGTTGCAGATTTTTCGACCAGCCAGATGTTGCGGAACCTGACTGGGTTGCTGTGGTTCTGAATGTAAACCGGTCCTTTGTCTGGACCTTCCTTGACCGGTGCCCCCGTTGTCGATTTGGGAACTTCAACGTCTTCGTGAACAACCACGCCATTGTGTTTGACGGTCATGCGGGCGCTGGAAGTCTTCTTGCCGTTCTCATCGAAACGGGCGGCCGTGAATTCGACGTCGTAAGTTTGCCACGAAAGCGGCGGGAAGCACATGTTGACGTCGGGATCTTTCACCGTATAGATGCCGCCGCACTCGTTGTTCTTTCCTTCCAACCCAAACGAGTCAAGAATCTGCACTTCATGGCGGCCCTGCATGTAGATGCCGCTGTTGCTGCGTCCCTGACCGCGAGCATATGGCATATACGACAGCATGAACTCCATGTGCAGCGTGAAGTCGCCGAACAATTGTTTGCTGGTGACGCCCTGCATCAGCAGGCCGTCTTTGGTCATGCGGCCCCCTTTGAATTTGTCCGGCGATGTTCCGTCGAACAGCACGACGGCACCTGCGGGCGACTTCTTGCCCAGCGTCGGACTCTTGCGGGTGATCTTCTTCAGCTTTCCCGTTTCGTTGCCGTCGGCATCCTGAATACTGATCAAGCCGTTGCTCAGAACGCCTCGTCCCTTGTCGCTGTTGAATCTGACCGAATCGCCTTCGCGGGTCGCTTCGACTTCGACCTTCTTCTCGCCGTCCCAACCGTCCCCGGGAAGTCCGCCGGGGTAGCCAACCGCGCGGAATTTTCCACCGCTGAGCGCGATGACTTGAATGCCCAGCTTGAATTTGTTGCCGTCTTCAGCAATCTCGCCGCTGTACTCTCCCTGCAGGACAAAATCCGCGTCGGCTTCGGCGGCGGTCAGCGCCGGTTTCGCCTTCTTTTCGTCAGCAGCGAAGCTGGATGCACTGTTGCCCAGAACTGCGATGCCGAGCAAAAGCAAAGAGATACGGGTCATCATGGAATCTCCGGTTGGGTGAAAGCGTCGAAGGTCGCACTCGGGTCGGGTGTGCGAATTCGCGCCGGTCGTTTGAAGCTGTAACGCCACCCATTCTGTTCAGCCCGATCCGCAGTTGCAACCCGCCGTGGTAGTTTGGGGGCTTTATCCTGCCGTGGCCATCGGGCTTCATTCAGCGTTTCTTCAACAGCCCCTGCCGGGCTATCGGCACGCGGACAGCCGGAGCGCTACGGAGCCTTGGCTGGAAAAAACGAGGCTCGCGTTCCATCGGACTTCTGCAAAATGATTTCGCTGATGAACCTCGAAGTGCGAAGCAAGTCTGAACTACCCACCCCCGCAGGGGCATAAGCAATTCCCCCCATAGGGAATCGGTCGTCCAAAGTGTTGTCTTCTTCCGATGTATTCACAATCAACATGGAACGCTGGCCCGCGAAATCGTAGTCGACACCGTCTTCCCTGGGCGTCCTCTCCAATGTTCCCAATGCACGCAAGCCGAGAATTGTTACCACATCATCGGGTGACATTTCCGCCTTTACATTGCCGACATTGCGCTGGATGGTTGTGAGTACCATCCCGTCAAACGACGGTGGCGCAGGGCTCTCTTCTTTGGGGGCTCCATCGGAAACTGAGTGAGTAGCCGTGCAACCAGCGCACCACATCCCGAACGCCAGCAGGCAGACAGAACCGAAAATCTGTATTCCTCGTGAACCGCTCATGGGGTGGTATTATTACTGGATTTCTGTTCTTAGCAAGACGAGCATTCGCAATATGTCCAATTCTGGGTTCGCAGCCGGCAACTCAAATTCGCCCTCCCTCCAGCGTTTTTCACCCATCCTTGACAGCCGTTTCGTCATTCCCGTAGTATGCTCAATCCGATCTCGTGTGGAGACGATGGTGGGCGATGTGCGCATCCACCGATTGCGATGAGAGCGGTGATTCCGAAACTCGTTTCTCAGCAAGATATTAAAGCAGACGAAGCATGGCAGTCCCCAAGCGACGACAATCGAAAACCCGTAGCCGCAAACGGCGAACGGGCAATGCAATCAAACCGATGCAACTGGCGCATTGCCCTCAGTGTGGGACGTCGGTCCCTACGCACGTGGTTTGCCCCAACTGTGGGTTTTACCAGGGCCGTACAATGGTCGAATCCGAGGAATAACGGCGCATGAAAATTGCGTTGGATGCCATGGGGGGCGATTTCGCTCCGGACACGAGCGTTGACGGTGCAATCGCAGCTCTGAAGGCACACCCGGAATTAGAGGTCGTGCTGGTGGGCGATCAGCCTGCGCTCGATTCTCTGGTGGAAAAGGCGGGCTGTCCTGGTGATCGGCTCACGATTCAGCCGTCCGACGGCGTCGTCGGCATGGAAGAAAAGCCGACACTCGCGCTCCGCAAAAAGCCAAACTCGTCGATCGCCGTCTGCTGGAGGCTGATGGCCGGACGCGAAGTCGATGGCGTCGTCAGCGCCGGCAACACCGGGGCCGTTGTCGCGGCCGGTTTGCGAACCCGGCTGTTTCTCAAGGGAATCAAACGGCCCGGCATCGCGGTCGCCTTGCCCACCGTTCGCGGACGTTCGGTGTTGATGGATGTCGGCGCAAACCCGGCCGCCCGTCCCGAACATCTGCTGCAGTACGGCATTATGGGCGCCGTCTACGCCCGCAACATGCTCGGTATCGAGAATCCCAGCATCGGTCTGATGAACATCGGCAGCGAAGAGGGCAAGGGAACCGACCTCTACCGCCAGACTCATTCCCTTCTCATCGACAGCCCGCTCAAGGACCGCTACATCGGCAACATCGAAGGCCGCGGCCTGTATCAGGGCGAAGCCGACGTGCTGATCTGCGAAGGATTCGTCGGCAATGTGGTGCTCAAAGTCAGCGAAGGCATGGCGCAATTCATGCTCGAATCGGTTTCGACCGAGGTACTGTCGAAACTGGATGCCGACCGCGAGCCGGCAGCACAGGCATTCAAACAGTTGGGTCGCCGTTACGCTTACAGCGAAGCGGGCGGCGCACCGCTGCTGGGCATCGACGGCATCTGCATCATCTGTCACGGATCGAGCGACGCACACTCCATCGCCAACGCCCTCAAAGGGGCGACGACGATCAAGAACCATGAAATCAACTCACAGATTGTGCAGGAGTTGAACGGAGCGGTCGCTGGTTGATTAACCGGCCCCTTCCGCGACGCCATACCAGCCCGCAGCGCAAGCAAGGGTTCATCGCCCGCTACGACGTAAGCGGAAACAGAGGACTTCACGGTGAGTAAGATCGCATTCTTGTTCCCCGGTCAGGGGGCACAGCACGTCGGCATGGGCAAGTCCATTGCCGAGAATTATCCCGCAGCGCGGACACTCTACGACCGGGCCGCCGAGATTCTCGGGTTTGATCTCGCCGAACTCTGTTTCAACGGACCGGCAGACGAACTCGATTTGACCGTCAACAGCCAGCCGGCGCTCTATGTCACCAGCTTGGCCGCGTTGGAAATGCTGCGAGCCGATTCGCCCGATGTCGTTCTCGCCTGCGAAATGACCGCCGGGCTTAGCCTGGGTGAATACACTGCGCTGGTCTTCGCCGGTGCCGTCACATTCGACGACGGCCTGCGACTGGTGCAACGACGCGGAGCCGCCATGCAAGAGGCGGCCGACGCCACTCCGTCCGGCATGATCAGCTCGCTGTTGCTGAAGACCGAGCAGGTTGAAGCCGTCTGTGAGGAAGCCAGAACCGCCGGACGGCTTGAAATTGCCAACTATCTCTGCCCGGGCAACATCGTTCTGTCGGGCGACAACGCCGCCTGCGAACGAGCCGTCGAATTGATCGACGAAGCGGGCGGCAAGGCCGTGCCGTTGGCGGTCGCCGGTGCATTCCACACCGAAATCATGCAGCCGGCCGACGCGCGTCTGGCCGAAGTGCTGGCCGGCATTCCGCTGAAGAAACCGGAAATCCCCACCGTCTCCAACGTCGATGCCCGCCCGCACGACGATCCGGACGAAATTCGCGAACTGCTCGTCCGCCAGGTGGTCAGCCCGGTACTATGGGAAGATTCCATCCGCCACATGCTCGATGCAGGCGTCGATGAATTCTACGAAATCGGCCCCGGCCGCGTCCTCCGCGGCCTGCTAAAACGAATCAACCGCAAAGTCCCCTGCACGACGATTAACGATTCGTAATAGCCGGTCGTGCATCAAGCCGGCACCATTCAGCGGTGGAGAAGTCCAACACACGGGGCGAAAACGTTACAGGTCGTCGTCGGTCGAGTCGGGCAGGCAAACTTCGCAAAAGTTCCGCCCGAATTGATTCAACTTCAACTCAACCCGCGTCACGCTTCCACGGTCCAGGCCCACAATATTGCTAACACTGGAGTGGACGACACTGAGTCCTCTGAGGTTGTCAATCGACGCGTCGATGGCCGCTTGCGGCAGTTCATCCAACTCGGGGATTCGTCGTCGGATCAACTCGCGCATCGGGTTTCTGACTTGAGAAGTGAGTTCCTCTTTCAGCGGCTCGATCGCACTGTGAAGAGACAGAAACCGCGCGTCGTCGGGGGAGAGTGCTTCGATGATCTTTATGAACGCGGGATGAACTTTGCCTTGCCGGTCTCGATCGATGGCACACTTGAGCAAGTTCGAGAACAACGCCTGCAGTCCGGTATCATCCAGCAGCAGGTGAATGTTTTTTGCTGCTGCGCCGGAAAACCAGATTGGCGCCTCGGCGTGCCGCTCTTCGGGAACGCTGAGACTGACGTCGGCCAGCCGCGTGTCGAGTTTGTCTTGAAGCGCCGCGGTCCATTGTAATGGAAAGAGTCCCAAGCGAGCGGTTTTGACCGCCTGCTCGCACAACGTTCCGAGCTGTCGGGCCATCGGAGCGACTGTGGCCTACCCCCGATCTTTGTACCACCCTCAGTGAGAGAATCGGGGTTCAGGTAACACGTTCTGTTCAACAGGGCGCAGCGTAGCGAAGTCCTGTTGAACAGAACGGGCCGCATATGCGGCGGGGGTCTCGTAGTCCAA
>JABISG010000144.1 GCA_018699955.1 Planctomycetaceae bacterium
ACGTCAGCACGACGCAACTTGGCAATGATCTGGTCCACCGTGTGTCGGTTCTGTTTCATCTCAAAGAATCCTTTCCGGGTGTTCAGCCCGGTCAAGATTCTCTCACTCGCTGTGGATCAATTAAAGGGGGGAAGGCCAATTGGACCGGGCTTGTGTCTGTTATTTTCATTTACTCATGCCATCTATTTAAGGCGGCCAATCTGGCGTGTCGCCATGCCCGCCAGTCATGTCACAAGTTATCCCTGGAACGTGGCGGACTCTTCCTCGTCGGATGGGTCGTCATCTGCTGATATCGGATGAAGGTCGCTGGTGTTTACAGTGTGGTGATCGAAGTCGTCGCCACAGATCACAACCCGGTCGTCTTGCGGCACATCCGATATTTCGCACCGGCCGAACTTTGGATGTTCCACTAACATTCCCTCGGTAATCCCCACGTCGGAGATCGGGATGTCACCATCACGTCGGTGGCAATACCCGATTCTTGTTTCGTCAATCATTCGATTGATTGCGTCGATGTTTAACCGCAAGTACCGCCGATTCGGATTACGTCGCAATCGAACTTCCACCAAGCCTTTTGATCGCAGCCGTTTCAGGTACCGCGTCTGTGATCGATCCCGAATGCTGGTATGCAGGTAGATCGTCGATTGCGTTGCGAAGAACCAGCCGTGCCGCACCTCGCTGATCTTGTCGAATCTTTCGTACCAGTTGATGAGGAAGCTGAGGAGCATCCCCGGCCCTAGATCGAGTGCATGAACCAGCCATGTGTTGACCACTTGGAATTGCCCCTTGTGCCGTGTGACTTTCTTGCGAGGTGCCTTTTGTTCTTCCACGATCATCCTCCAGTGATGATTCCAGGTTCAAATGAAAGGGGCAGGCCGACCTGGAGTTCCGGCTTTTCGGGGGTGCACTTCCCTAGCCCCTTGTGCTAAGTTCGGGCCAACTGTTTGGCTTCAACGGCGTGGTAAACAAATTCGGACTCGCTACGATGTAACGTCTAGAATTCATGGAGATTAAAAATGCCGTTACTCGGTGCCCACATGTCGATTGCCGGTGGCTATTACAAGGCCGTCGAAGCCGCCGCCGCACTCGACATGGATTGCGTCCAGATATTTTCAAAAAACAATAATCAGTGGCGTGCCAAGCCGTTGACCGATGACGATGCGGAACGGTTTCGCGATGCTTTGGTGCAAACCGGAGTACAAAAGCCGTGTGCTCACGATAGCTATCTCATCAATTTGGGAAGTCCCAAAGATGATGTGCGGGAGAAGTCGATCGATGCGTTTGTCATCGAGCTGGAGCGTGCTGAGAAATTGGGATTGCTTGGCGTGGTGATGCACCCGGGCAGCTTTCTTGATTCCTCTGAGGAAGAGGGCCTGCAGAAGATCGTCGATGGCTTGGATATCGTGTTGGAGCAGACCGACGGTCAGGCGGTTGAAGTCTGGTTGGAAAACACGGCCGGTCAGGGAACGAATTTGGGACACAGGTTCGAGCATCTGGCGTACATCATCGGTAACGTGCAGGACAGCAGTCGCTTGGGCGTCTGTATCGATAGCTGCCATACCTTCGCGGCAGGCTACCCCATCACGAAACCGTCGGAATACAAGAAGACGATGGCCGAGTTTGATAGCGTGGTCGGCATCGACCGCATTCGGGCATTCCATCTGAACGACAGCAAGAAGGAGTTCGGCAGCCGCGTGGATCGGCACGAGCACATTGGGCAAGGGCACCTTGGATTGGAGCCGTTCCGCCACATCGTCAACGACCCGCATTTCGCTGATCTGCCGATGTACATGGAGACGCCCAAGGGTGAGAAGGGCGACGACTTCGACGCAATGAACCTCAAGGCCCTTCGCGGACTGATAAAAATGAAACGGCCGGCGAAGCGGAAATGAGCGGTCGCATGTGTGTGGGGTGTCGAAGCTCACGGCAACCCCCCGTCAATTTCCAGCAGCGAAAACAGCCCTGCAATTTGGGCGGTTGTTGACCAAGAACAATAATCAGTGGCGAGCTAAGCCGCTGACTGATGACGACGCGGACCGGTTTCGCGACGCGTTGGCCCGAACAGGTATTCAAAAGCCGTGCGCTCACGATAGTTATCTCATCAATTTGGGAAGTCCCAAACACGACGTGCGGCAGAAGTCGATAGACGCGTTTGTTATCGAGTTGGAGCGAGCCGAGATGTTGGGATTGCTCGGCGTGGTGATGCACCCCGGCAGCTTTCTCGATTCAAGCGAAGAAGAAGGTCTGCAGAAAATTGTCGATGGCTTGGACATCGCGTTGGAGCAGACCGACGGTCAGGCGGTTGAAGTCTGGTTGGAAACGACGGCAGGGCAGGGGACGAATCTCGGACATCGCTTTGAGCATCTGGCGTATCTCATCGACAACGTGGCCGACAACAGCCGACTGGGAGTCTGTGTCGATAGCTGTCACATTTTTGCCGCCGGTTACGCGATCACTACGCCGTCGGAATACAAACAGACGATGGCCGAGTTCGATAGCTTGGTTGGCATCGATCGCATTCGGGCGTTTCATCTGAACGACAGCAAGAAGGAGTTCGGTAGCCGCGTCGATCGACACGAACATATTGGTCAGGGGCATTTGGGGTTGGAGCCGTTCCGCCACATCGTCAACGATCCGCGATTCGCCGAGTTGCCGATGTATCTGGAGACGCCCAAAGGCAAGAAGGGCGACGAATTCGATCAGATGAACCTGAAGGCGCTGCGTGGGCTATCGGCGCTCTGATTGCGAAAATCAAACATTTCGCCGCTCGAACCCACGGGGGCGCAGCCCGTGGGCTTTGCGAACGAGTTGCGAGGCCCGCAGTTTGAATGAACTACTTCGCTGGCTCCGCGGCGGCGGTTGCTTCCGGTTGGTCAGTCTGTTCTTCCGGCGTTGGCTCGGGCTTGTCTTCCAAATCGAACAGCGAGATGTCTCCAAATTTCTTTTTGCATTTGGGACAGTTGGCCTTTGCGATGCCGCGACCGTTTGCTCCGCCGATCTTTTCCTTCTTCCGCGAATCTTCGCTGATGACCAACCCACACGCTTCGCACTTGCGGCCGACCAGTTTGACCGTGCTTGCGGAATCCGCCTGATAGAACTCGGCGTTTTCGATCGACCGAAACTTCTGTTCGCTGTAATGGCAGGTTTGTTCGGTGAATTCTTCGGCGAGCGGAACTTCGTGCGTGACACCAAACTCTTCGATGCCGTATAGCAGTCCGAGGTGTTTGGAAAACTCACGAAAAGCGCTCAGATCGAACGAGAGAAACGTGGGCAGATCCTTCGCTTCGGCCTTGGGCAAGCGGACGGCAATGCGACCCTCACCGAAAACGGGAATGCCAACGAACATCGACTCGTGTTCGTAAATGACCGGCTGATCGATGGCCAATTGCTGAAGCGACTCAGCTGTCAGGACACGTTTTTCTGCAACGGGAATGTCGTCAATGGGCGTTTCTTCGCGCAGGCTGGTCAGCAGTGCCTCGCGTGCCTCATCATTCTTGCCTCCTCCGGACATTCCAAACAATCCCTTGGCAGCCGGGAGCGTGGCAGCGAGAATGTCTTCCTTGGCGAAGCCGACATCGACCGTCTGGAAATCCTTCTCCAAACTTCCGGGTTTCAGCCGCAACTTTTCGGGATTCACCGTGTGCAGATGGACGTCCTTCATCCAATGTGAATAGCGTCCGCTGGATTGCGTTTGGTCGGTTCCGTCTGCCGATGCAGCCGCGTCGGCCGCTTGACCGTCCCCGGATTTCCCGTCTGTATCGCTAGTTTTTTCAGGAACGATAAACAAGGACTTGCAGCGCGGGCAGCGGCCGGCTTTGCCGCGATGCCGGTTCTGCACTTCAATCCGATGTCCGTTGGCACAAAACACGAGGAAACCGGTGATCGCGCGGCCCTTGGCTTGTTTCTTCTTGGGCTGCCGACGGCGCTTGCCCGTTTCCAACTCTTCTTCCAACGCAATCTGCAGCAGCGCATCGCCTCCGGTGGCAACCGAATGCGATTCGGTAGGATCTTCCGGCTTGCCTTTGTCCTCCGGCTTCTTCTCCTCTTGTGACTCACTTTCGTCAGACGAGGCCGCGGAGTCGGTGTTCTTGCCGGTCACCTCGGCGGAGTCCGAATCGGCCGCAGGCGGCGCGGATTCTGGCTTGCTCTCGGCCTCTGGGGCAGCTTCCGGCTTGCTTTCGTCAGCCGAATCTTCCTTCGTTGGTTCTTCATTCAACGAGTACGTGCCGGCGTCTTGGGAAGAGGATGCTCTGGCAGTGATTTCTGCAGAGAGTTCAAAATCATCTTCGGCGCGCGGCTGCGTCTCGCCGGTGAGTACTGCGTCGCCGGGATCTTCGACGGTGTAAACATCCTCGCCACCGGGCGAGGCGCTGTAGATGACGGGTGCCGGCTTCGCCTGCATTTTCATGTACAGTTCGCCGATGTCTTCGCGCATGAAACTTCCGCAGTTCCAGCATCGCACCATGCCGCGCCGAACACCTTCCTCACAGGTGGGGCAAATGTCTTGGACTGACGAGGATTCCGGCGCGGCTTGTTCCGACGCCGTTTCCTGTTTGCCGTGCGCTTCCTTGTCAAGAACGTGGTTGCACTCGGGACACTGCACGGTGTCGCGGAGCAGCAACGTCCTGCAGGCCGGACATGTCTTAATGGAACCCGCCATACTACCTCAGCCACTCAAAACGAATTGATGATTTGAAATATTGCCACACCTTGAAAAAGGTGCGTCGCAGACATTTTTGCGTTCAACACTGTCAATATGGACAACGCTGCCAATTGGACTTGCAAATCCAGTTCTCAACTACGCTGGGCGACTCGGGGCGGCCCCATTCCGAGTCGCAAAACCGCTCGTCACATCAGAATCGGTTGCGGTGTTCAGTATCTTGATGCTACCCGAAAAGTATCAGGGAAGACCAGTCGCACACAGCAAAAAACGTTCACCGCCAATTCATCCTACACCAAAATGGCGGCCAGAGTCGTCATTTACAGCAGTGATTCGATAGAAAATTTCGGAAATGAAATCACCCATTGAAACCGTGTGTTGCCACGCAAACGATCGTTTTATCGGGTCTTGAGGTCGAAACGTCGTCGTATCGTGCGATTTTCTTAGCAGCCTCGTGACGGCAGTCATCGGTTTTTCTGACAGTTGAAACTTCGCCGTCCAACTCCCGGTACAAGAATTCGTCCGAAAGCCCGGTTGCGGCTGTTCGTGATACTTCCAAGCATGTGTCCGGTTGACCCGCCAGAGGGTTTTCGGACGACTTGTAGAGAGACTTGACGCCTCGCCATCGTGATCGTCCAATCGGGGGAGGACGAAGATTGCCGTGAAACAGGATTTAGCGCTTATCGATTCCTCTTGAGTTTGGATTGCTGCCGACACTTCTTGAAGCGACCGCCAATGGCATCTCTGTTTCAGTTGGAAAACCTCACCCACTACTACGGGCAGCATCGCGCGCTCGATGATGTCAATCTCGACATTGCGCCGGGGACGATTGGTCTGGTTGGGCAGAACGGGGCCGGCAAATCGACGTTGATGCAGATTTTGCTCGGTTTGAATCGACCGACCCAAGGTTTCGCCCGGTTGTTCGGACAGGACGTGCAGCAGACCGGCGTCGAACTCCGTGGGCGCGTCGGTTTTATGCCCGAACGCAGTGCGCTCATTCCCGGACTGCACGGCCTCGAGTATGTCGCGCTGGCGGGTGAACTCAGCGGTATGCCGCGCCGCGAAGCGATGCGGCGCGGTCACGAAACGCTTTCGTACCTGGGGCTGGAAGAGGCCCGTTATCGGAAGCTCGAACAGTATTCGGTGGGGATGCAGCAGCGGCTGAAGTTGGCGGCCACACTCGTGCACGATCCCGATCTGCTTTTGCTCGATGAACCAACGGCGGGCCTCGACCCCGACGGTCGCAACAAGATGCTGTCGTTGATTCGCGGGTTGGCGTCGCGGCCGGATAAGTCGCTCGTGCTTTCCAGCCACCTGCTCGGCGACATCGAGCGCGTCTGCGAAACCACCATCATCCTCGATGCCGGGCGTGTGATTGGTGTCGGGCCAATGGACGACTTACGCTCATCTCGCCCAAGCTGCTATACGCTGAGTTGGAAAGGTGAGGCCAACGATTTTCTCGACGGCTTGCGAGAGGTTGGTGTCCAACTCGAATCGATGGACCAGACATCGGTGCAGGCAAAGCTGCCCGAAGGCAAGACCACACAGTTGTTCTTCGCGTTGGCGCACCGACACAGCATTTCGCTCACCGCGTTGGAGCCGGAAGAAGAGAATCTCGAAGCCGTTTACCATCGCTTGATTGGCCGACAAGACGACATGAACGCGCCGGGAAACAGACCGACGATGTCCGTCGGGCAGGAGGCGGCATCGTGAGCGTTGACTCCGTTGGATTTCGCGGTTGGTCGGAACGGCTGACGTCCCCTTGGCTATCCAGTTGGTCGATTGCCCGAACCGGGCTGCTTCTCGTGCTGCGGCGAAAGTTGTTCTGGATTCTGCTGGGTTTGGCGTTGCTCAACTTTTTATTCATGTTTGCGTTGATTTATTTGAAGGCACAACTGAGCGCACAGAATCCCGCCATCGAGCGGTTCGTCGATCGCATTCTGACTTCGGTGACCGGGACCGGAGATTCGTACCTCAATTTCATGTTCCTGCAGGGAACGGTCACCATGCTGATGCTGGCCTTTGCCGGTGAAGTGCTGGTTGGCAGCGACTTTCAACAGGGCGGGTTGACATTCTATCTGTCGCGCCGCATCAGTCGTCGGCATTACGCGCTGGGAAAACTGCTCGGCATCGGCATGCTGGTCTCCTTAACAACGACGATTCCTGCAGTCATTCTGTTTATTGAATACGGCGCGATGACCGATTCGTTGACCTACCTTCGCGAGAACTGGCGCATCCTGCTGGGGATTCTCGGGTATGGTGCGATCATGGCCACGGTCTTGAGCCTTGTGTTATTCGCGTTGGCCGCCTGGCTGGAGAAGACCGTGCCGTTGGTGATGGCGTGGGCGGCATTGTTCGTGTTGTTGCCTGTCCTCGGAAGAATTCTGAGCCGAGTGCAGGATGATGAGGATTGGCTGCTGATCATGCTCTGGAGAAACCTGCGGCTTCTCGGCAGTTGGTGTTTCGGCTCGGTTGATGCCGGCGAAGAAACTGAGTTGATCGGCTGGGCGGCGAGCATTGTGTTGCTCGTCTGCGCCGCATCGGTCGCAGCCATCATCCCCCGTCTGCGCGCGATTCGCGTTGTGCAGTGAGCGAGGAACTCAAAATGTCACTCGATGTCACGAGGATCGATTGTGAGTGAAACGCCGTCACTTTGCAGGTTCCGCCGTGTCTCGAAATGGTACGGTGCGGTGATTGCCTTGAACGACGTCAGCTTTGCGCTGCGTCCGGGGATCACCGGTCTGGTCGGTCCCAACGGTGCCGGAAAGAGTACGCTCATCAAGCTGTTGACGGGGCAATTGCGTCCCAGTCTGGGGGAAGTGCGCGTGCAGGATGTTTCGGCCTGGTCGGCAGCCGCCCGGTCTTACATTGGCTATTGCCCCGATGCTGACGCGTTTTACGAAGAGATGTCGGGCCGTGCTTTCGTACGATTCATGGCGCGGCTGCGCGGGTATCGACGCAATGATGCCCATGAACGCAGCGAAGCGGCATTGCAGCAGGTGGAAATGACCGATCGGGCCGACCGAAAACTTGGTTCCTACTCCAAGGGAATGCGTCAGCGAATCAAACTGGCGCAGGCGATTGTCCACGACCCGGATGTCGTCGTACTCGATGAACCGCTGAACGGCGTCGATCCGGTCGGTCGCGCGCAATTGGTGCGCGTCTTTCGGCAGTTGGCCGACGCCGGCAAAGCCATTCTCATTTCGAGTCACATTCTGGATGAGATGGACACGCTCGCCGATCAGGTGATGTTCATCTGCCGCGGCCGCATGCTCGCCTCCGGCACTCTCGAAGAAATTCGAGAGATGCTGGAAGACCACCCGCTCAAAGTGCGGATTAACGCGAAGTCGCCGCGCGAACTGGCGGGTCAAATGTTGCGGCTGAATGCCGTTCGCGGCGTACAACTCGAACCGCCGCAGAGTTTGTTGCTGGAAGTGGAACGCCCCGGCGAATTCTTTCCGGAACTGGCTCGACTGGCGGCAAAAGAGGATTACGAAATCGAGAAGCTGGAAGTCGTCGATGCTTCGACCGAAGCGGTTTTTGATTACCTGTTGCGGCAGGCTGGGCAGTGAGTGCAGAGGAGAGTCAAGAGACGAGAAATGAAGGGAAACAGCAGGTGATTCAAGCCGATACAAGCATTTGGCGTGGCGGGCTGAGCGGCTCGATTTGTTTGGCCGTCGTGTCGTTTCGCCGGTTGTTCCGGTCGCGACAGACGATCGTCAGTGCGATGCTGTTGGGGTTCGCCGTCATGGTGGCTTTGGCGTGGTCGATGCGGCGGGGGCGAACACCCGAGGAGTTCATTTCGCAGATTCTGATTCCGGTTTACACGTCGTTTCTGCTGCCCATTTTCTGCCTCTGTTACGCAACCGCCAGCATTGCCGCCGAACGCGAAGAGCAGACGCTGACGTATCTGTTGCTCTCACCGTTGCCGCGACCTTTGGTCTACGTGGCCAAATACTGCTCCTCGCTGGCGTTGGCGCTGCTGTGGACAATGGGCGGCCTGATACTGCTGTGTCAGGTCGTCGGCGATCCGGGGCAACGAACGCTGGCCATCGTCTGGCCAACCGTGATGGCTTCGACATTCGCCTACGTCGGGCTGTTTCATCTGTTCGGGGTCATGTTCCGCAGGGCGACAATCGTTGGATTTGCCTACGCGTTGTTCCTGGAGAATTTTGTCGGCAGTATGCCGGGCATTGTGAAGCGGGTGGCGGTTTCTTTCTACACCGAGTGCATGATCTTCGACTCCGCTGCGATTTTTGGCCTGGGACCTGCGGGCCATCACGACGAGGCGATGTACCTGCCGATTTCCGCAGCGGCGGCAATGCCCGCCCTTTGGTTGATCGCCGCCGCGACGCTGCTGGCCGGCATCGTCTTTTTCTCCCGTCACGAATACTCTGGAACGTCATAGCAGAGAGCATTTTCGGCCCGACAATGAATGCCGCAACTTGCCCGTTTGTGGTCCATTGACTGCCGGAGCGGTGGAAACGATGATCACGATGTACCTTTTCCGCGGAAGGTGCCTATAATGATGAGGTTGGGAGAGTCGGGTGACCTTCTCATTGTTGGCCGATTCGGCTTTAGCAATTGCCCGGAATTGGATATAACCTGACAACAAGAAATCGCCCTAACCTGTTGGTGTAACGCGTGTTTATTGCAACGCCCGCAGCCTCGCCTGTGCGGCTGGTCGATCGGTGCGAAGCCAGCAGGCCGCGAAACTTACCTCAAAACGGCAACCCGCCGCCCGCGCCGTTCGGCCCCCGGTGACCGAACATCCCGCCATTCCCGCCCTACAAGGATGATCGAAATGCGGAATCTCTGTCCTGCTGCTGTTGGCATTTGCCTGGTTTGTGGTCTTGTGTCACTCGCTGGCTGTGGCGATGGTGATCAAATTACATCCTATCCCGTTCCAACTGCGAGTGCCGGAAGTACGGACGATGCCCCGATACCTGTCGCTGGCGCACAGGGCGCGCAGCACACGCCGGCCAACGTCACTTTGAACCCCGCCCGCATGCTGGTGGCGATGGTGGAAGATGGCAAACAAACCTGGTTCTTCAAACTGCTCGGGCCGGTTGATGCCGTCGCCAAGCATGAAGAGGAGTTCCAATCGTTTGTTGGCTCATTGCAGTTTTCCGAGGGGACACCGCAGTGGACTGCTCCCAGCGGCTGGAGTCCGCAGGGGAAGAAGGGGCTTCGGCTGGAGACATTTCACGTGGGAACCCACCAGCCCCCATTGGAAATGACCGTCATTCCGTTGGGGACAATGACCGGAGGCGGCGATGGGGCGATCCTGGAGAATTTGAACCGCTGGCGATCGCAGCTTCGGCTGAAACCGATAACCGGCGAAACGCTGACCGAGAACATCGAAAGAGTCAAACTCGCCAAAGGCGCTGAGGCCATCGTGATGGACCTCACCGGCGAAGTTCCCACCAGCAGTCGCGAAGGACACCCGCCGTTCGCGGGCGGTCCGATGGCAAACCGAGGCAACCCGGGAGCCGCGACGGTACCGGGACGACCGGCCGCAAACACGGGAGCCGGCTCATCGCCAATTTCTTACAACACACCCGAAGGCTGGACGGAAGGTGAGAAATCGGCGCTGCGTCTGGCCGCATTTAATGTCTCCGACGGCGAGAAGACGGCGTTGATCACCGTGTTCCGGTTTCCGCCCAGCGGCGTGTTGGCGAACGTCAATCGCTGGCGCGGTCAAATCGGACTGGCTGCAATGACCCAGGCCGACTTGGACAAAGAACTCAAGTCGATCACGGTCGATGGAAACGAAGGACATCTGGCCGAACTGGTTGGCGAGACACAAACGATTTTGGCGGTGATTGTTGAACGTGCCGGGAGTGCGTGGTTCTTCAAACTGCAAGGCGATGTCGAATTGGCCGCCAGTGAAAAGGGACGTTTCGAAGCGTTCGTCAAATCAGTGAAATTCAAGTAAGACCTCGCGCGGCCGATTCGATCGGTCGCCTTCAGCGGAATCGATCATTCGCGGTCGTTCCCGTCACAAACACAACAGACCGCGCGTCTGCAATACAGCGGAGCCGACCATGTCGACTGAATCCGTTCCCCAGGAATCGTTACTGGAAACAATCGAGCGTGAAACGACCGAAGTCCGCAACATCGGTCAGGTCGTGCTTAAGTCTTTCCAGGGACTGGCTTCGTTGAAGTTCACCGTCGTGTTATTTGCGATGGCGATATTTCTGGTGCTGGGCGGCACGTTGGCGCAGCATCGCAAAGACATCTGGCTGGTCGTCGAACAGTACTTCCGCGTACCGTTGTGGCCGAATTGCGGCTTCGCCTGGATTGAGTTTCAGGACTTCCTGCCTCCCTCGTTCTTCCCCAGCAAGCCCCAGCTAAAGGGCGGGTTTCCCTTTCCCGGCGGGACGCTCATCGGCGGGCTGATGGCCATCAACTTGCTGGCAGCCCACGGATTACGTTTCAAGCCTCAGGCCAAAGGCAATCGCTTGTGGGCTGGGTTGGGTGTCATCGGCATCGGCGTGCTGGTGACGGCGGCTGTCATTTTCAGCGGCTCGAACAAGGGCGGCGTGCAAGAGTCGATCTGGGGCGATTGGTCACTGCTGTGGATATTGATGAAGGGCGGCTTGGGCGTGGCGTTTTTGGCGTCGGTCGGCGGATTCATCTGGATGATCACACGCACGAAATCGGAACTCTGGCTGCTGGGGCTGGCGGGACTCGTTCCTGGGATTCTGGGGGCAGTGTTCTTCTACACAATCATCGGCGGTAGCGAAGCCGCTCTCGACGGACCTTCGATGCGGATTCTGTGGCAGCTAATGAAGGGGACAGCGGCAGGCTTGGTGCTATTGGCCGGCTGCGCAATGGTCTTCAAGAAGCGGGCGGGCATCGTGCTGCTGCATGCGGGCATCGGCCTGATGATGTTCAGCGAAGTGCAGGTCGCCATGACCGCTGTCGAAAGTCAGATGGTCATTGAGGAGGGGGAATCCGTCAACTTCACTCGCGATATTCGTTCAGTTGAACTGGCAGTGATTACCGGTTCCAAGCCAGGGGAAATGTCCAACACGCTGATTCCCGGCTCTCTGCTGAGTTCGGCGGTCGAAAGCAAAAACGTCATCCAACACCCGGATCTCGCTTTTGATCTGAAGGTGCTTCGCTACCTGCCGAATTCGGACATCCGTGACACCGTGTCGGGCAAACCCAATCTCGCAACCAAAGGAGACGGTCTGGGCGCAACTGTCGTTGAGGTCAAGCCGGGGACCGGCACCGACACCGACGCGGCTGTCGATATCGCTTCGGCATACGTTCAGATTTTGGATCCACAAAGTGGGAAGCCGATCGGCACCTGGCTGTTTTCACAATTTCTGGTGAAACCGCAGCAAGTGTCGGTTAACGGCAAAACTTACGGCGTCGCCTTGCGATTCAAACGGGCCTACAAGCCTTATTCCGTAACTCTCATCAACGTCGAAAAACGGGATTACCAAGGCACGAATACGCCGAGAGATTATTCGTCATACATTAAATTGCACGATCCAGCCAACAACGTTGACCGCGAGATCCGAATTTGGATGAACAACCCGCTCCGCTTTGCCGGGGAAACGTTCTACCAAAGCGGATACAACAAGCAGATGGCGACTCAGATTGACGCCGCCAGTGGCATGCGGCGTCCCGTGCTAATCACCGACCCGGCCACCGGCGCACGCGTACCAAAATTCACCGAGACCACCACCCTTTCTGTCGTAACCAACAGCGGTTGGATGATCCCCTACGTCTCCTGCATGATTGTTTGGACGGGAATGATGGCACATTTTGTGTTCGTCCTCATTCGGTTTATCAATCGCCAGCAGAAGGAGCGGACAGCAGCCGAGCCGGGATTCGATGCGAACGATAAATTACAGCCGACAGCCGGAGCCTCATCTGCAGCGGCTACCCATGTGGCGGCGGCACGAAAGGTTGCTAAGGAACAAAAGGCTGTGGCCCGCCGCGTGAAACGAAACCAAAAGGCGGGCGGCTCTTTGCTCGGCGAAACAACGGGACCGCTGGCTTGGATTTTTCCGTTGGTCATTGTGTTTATCTGCGCGTTGTACGTCGGCAGCAAGTCGCGCCCCCCCAAACAGTCGGGCGACGGCATGGACCTGTATGCGTTCGGGCAGATTCCAGTCGTGTATCAAGGTCGGCAAAAGCCGCTCGATACGCTGGCTCGAAACGCGCTGCGGGTGATTTCCAATCGCCAGACATTTTACGGCCGCATGACGGATGATGCCCTGCGCAAAAATTGGCCGAAGATCACGCGTGCCACCAAGTCGCGCTGGCCGAAACTCAGCAAAGCCGACCTCAATTCCGTCGAATTCGATGTTGATCGGCTGATCGAACTCATCGAAAAACAAACGGACGACGACCAAGAGCAGATCGGCCTTTTCGTCGATAAGCAGGTCAACGTCAAGCAGCCGGCAATCCGTTGGCTGCTGGACATCGTCGCCCGGCCCGACCGTGCCGACATGCATAAGATCTTTCGCATCGAGAATCTCGAAGTCATCGACACGCTGGGGTTGCCGCGCCGCGACGGGTACCGGTACTCCATCGATGAATTCCGCGAAAAACTGCTCGAACTGGAGACACAGGCCAAGTTGGCGCAAACGGTGAGTGAGGAGACACCGGAGAAGCTCAGCACTTATCAGCGAAAAATCCTGGAAATCGAAACGCGAGTTCGCACGTTTAGGCTGCTGGTCGAGTCGTTCCGTCTGCCGCGGTTGCCTCGCCTGCCGAATGAAGAGGAATTCAAAAAAGACCCGCAGGCGAACATGAAAGCGTTCGAGGATTTTCGCAAGGCATATTCACAAGCGCGAAGCTACCAAGAAGGCCTGCAGAGGTTTTCGCCGCCGCTGCTCGTGCCGGTCGATCCAGACATGCGAACGAGTGAGGAGATTCCAGCCGGCTGGGGAAAAGAACGCAAGGAGTGGGAATCGTACCCAATGGCGTGGCTGAACGACTATTCTCGCGCGCGGCTTTTCACCGAGAAACCGAATGCGCCAACATTGGCTTTGCAGAATATCTTTGACGCCTACATGTTAGGGGACGCCGAGGGGTTCAACAGTTCGGTCGAAAAGTACCAGAATCAACTCGGCAACTCGTCCGACCTCAAGTTGGCCTCCGTTTCGAGAACGCGTTTCGAGGCGTTCTTCAATTACTTTGAACCGTTCTTCTATTCCATTCTGATGTATCTCTTCGCTTTCATACTGGGCTGTGTGGCCTTTTTGTTAGCCGGTTTGGGAGTGGATTGGTGGAAGCCGGTGAGAAATGCTTCGACGGGGATCATTTCCTTCACACTGCTGTTGCACACATTCGCGCTCGTCTCGCGAATCTACATTTCCGGACGCCCGCCGGTGACCAACCTGTATTCGTCGGCCATATTCATCGGCTGGGGCTGCGTGGTGTTGGGGCTGGTGGTGGAGATGATCTTCCGCATCGGCATCGGCAACATTCTGTCATCCGTGGCAGGATTTGCGACGCTGTGGATTGCCCATCTGCTGGCCGGCGACGGCGACACATTCACCGTGTTACAGGCGGTCCTCGACACCCAATTCTGGTTGGCGACGCACGTCACCAGTATTACGCTGGGCTACGCGACGACATTCGCCGCCGGCCTCATCGGGCTGCTGTATGTCGTGTTCGGATTCGCCACACCTGGCATGTCGCAGAAAATGGGGCGAGACCTCGGCCGTATGATTTACGGCACGCTCTGCTTTGCCATTCTGTTCAGCTTTGTGGGGACGGTGCTTGGCGGACTGTGGGCCGACGATTCCTGGGGCCGATTCTGGGGCTGGGATCCGAAAGAAAACGGCGCTCTCATCATCGTGCTGTGGAATGCATTGGTACTGCATGCACGATGGGGCGGCATGGTGAAAGAACGTGGATTGGCCGTCCTGTCCATCTTCGGCAACGTCGTCACCGCCTGGTCGTGGTTCGGCGTCAACGAACTGGGTGTCGGCCTGCATTCCTATGGCTTCACACAAGGTGTGCTGCTGACACTGTTAATCTTCGTGCTGAGCCAATTCACAATCATGTTCATCGGTTGCCTGCCGAAAGACCTCTGGTGGAGCCACCGCGAACGGCAATCCTCAGAGATCGTTTGATTCGTGGCCGTCTGATACGACAAGCGGCTATTTTGCGACGGCGCACAACAAAAAGCCCACGGGTTGCAACCCGTGGGCTTTTTTTCATTATGTGCGCGATACACTGCGGCGGCTTAGAGTTTGAATTTCTTCCGCTTTTCCTTGCGGGCTTTCGAACTCGCCGGCCGGCGACCGTGATTTGCTTTTTTCAACTTACGCTGGGTCTTCGCCATGATAAACAGTTTTCCCGCTCAACTCGTTGTGTCGTTTGCTTCCGATCCTGTCAGACACAGGATTATAGAGGGAAATGCCTACAATGAAAAGGGGAGCGGCGATTTCGCCGAAAACCAGCTCAATTCGCGACGAAGTATGAACGCAAGTCCTTGATGACCCGGCGGGCGCGCTGTTCGATCTGCTCCTGATCGCGAATCCAGCCGATTGGCTGCACGCTGACCGTCATCTTCGTCTGGGCGGCCGTCTTTTTTGCGCCGTGGCCACGCGATGACTGGCCGTCGCCGAACTTGATCTCGAGCAACACCGGACGGCGATCGTCGCGACTGCCCCAGAAAGGAAGCAACCCACGCCGACCGACCTGCATCTTGACAAATTCCGGCTTCACTTCGATGAGCCGTGCACGATGATCGTCGATAAATCCACCCAGTTTGTAAACAATCATGTCGGCGGCGACGCAGGCATCGAATGTTTCGGTGAGTTGTGGTGAAGGCGAGTTGTCGGCGGCCGGCGCTGCTTCGACATCGACCTGGCTCTTCGCCAAGGCCCGCGTCAACGCTGTCGTCCGGTTTCGGCCCGATTCCTTTGAGATATAAAGCGCGTTGTCGGCACGCGAAAGCACTGTGACGGCCGTGTCATCCGGTTCGATCTCCGTCACACCGAACGACGATGTGATGCGGTGATCGGGCAGGTCGCCGATTTGTGTTTCGAAGATCGCCGTCCGCAAACGTTCGGCGCGTCGCCGTGCCTGATCGAGATCTGTCCCCGGGCAAAGCACGACGAATTCTTCGCCACCGTAACGGGCAATCAATTCGCCCGAGTAAACTTCGTGCTGCAACAGCTTCGAGAGATCAACGAGAACCTGATCGCCGGCGGCGTGTCCGAAGTTATCGTTAACGCTCTTGAAAAAGTCGATATCGAGAAAGATCACGCTGAATGGCTCGGGTTCGGTTTGCTGGTTGTATTCGGCAACCATTGTTGCCAACTGCCGTTCCAACTCGCCGCGGTTTGCCACACCGGTCAGCGCATCGCGACTGGCCGCCATTTTCAATTCGTGATATTCGGGAACTCGTCCGCCGGACGACTTGTCCTGAAATATCTGTGCGACGCCGTGTAGATGGCCAGCCTGATCGAACAGCGGAATCGACTGCAATTCGACTTCGATCCAATTTCCATCGACATGCTGAACGCGCGAGGTTGAAGTATGCGACTTGCCACCTTCAATGGCTCGTTGGATTGGGTTGTCGCTATCGGTATGTTCCCGTCCCGTCGAATCGGCGAACGCCACCTCACGACTCGACCAGTTTCGTCCCAGCACATCGTCGGAGCGGCGTCCCAAAAGTTTTTCGAGTCCGTTGTTCCACACAACATAGCGCAAGTTTGAATCGAGCAGGCACAACCCGTCGTACATGCTCTCGACAAAATACAGATACGAGAAAATGTGGCAGAGAAAACTGGCATCGACGACTGCCTTCTCGCCCGTGTCTGGGGCGGCGACAGCAGCATGCCCCTGTCCGCCATCTTCGTCGGCAAATGGGAGACCGGCGTTTTCAATCCAGCGATTCAACGCGCGAATCACATTGCCGTCGAACCGCGAACCGGCCGACTCCATCATCGTCCGGATAATCTCATCGTGCCGCAACGGCTGATCGTTTTCGGTGTCTCTCCGTAAGACATCGTATGCATCGGCGACAGCGAGAATTCTCGCCCCCTGGTGGACATCGCTGCCGATTCGTCGAAAGCCGTTTGTTGCGCCGTTGAAATGACTGTTCGCCTCAGAGACGATTGACAGCACTTCCGAATCGACACCGGCCGCCTGCAACACGTTGATGCCAATGTTGCGGTGCAGGTTCAATAACTCCGATTCCTCAGAGCTGAGTTTGTCACATTTGAACAAAATATGATCGGGGATACCGATCTTCCCGATATCGTGGACGAGAGACGACACCTCCAACAGTTTTCGTTGTCGCGTTTCCCAACCAAGATAGTCGGCTGTGCCGGCCGCCAGTATGGCTACTCGGCGAGCATGCGCGACAAAATCGGGTTCGCGATATCCCAACGCCCCAAGGAGCATGCGAAGAATCGGCCGGGAGACGATGCCTTCCAGTGGATCGGACGACGAACGGTTCTGGCTCTTCAGTTCGGCCAGGCGCGCAAGCGTCGTCAATCCCAGTAGCAGCCGCGAAGAATCTCGCGGGACGCTCCGGCGCTCGCCCCCTTTTGGAGAAAAGATCTCATCGGAGATCAATCGTCCCGCCACCATGAAATCACCGTTCCTATCGCGACCGACATGCGCCGCGAACGTTTGTTGCTGTTTCAAAAAATCGACGTCGGCTGCAGTTGGTGCCGACACATGTCATTCCAGCAGGCCTGAAGGGTGCCGCCCGAAGCCTTGCTGTTGACTACAGATTTCGCCGCATTCTTCGTCGCCGCGCGCAAAAGAAACACCGCGACCACATGACAAACCTATGTCAGGCGGCGGCGATGTCAAAAACAACTCGCGCACCAAGGCCGACCCCGCGTTCAGGTTGTGCCGCTTGTACCGGCTCGAACGGCGCGGGACCGTATGCGACGACTAGGAATCGCCTAATTCGCCTGATCGTTTGGCTGCCGCGACAACGGCGTTCATCAGGCTGGCGCGCAGTCCGCCCCGTTCCAATTCGTGCAGTCCGGCAATGGTGGTTCCGGCGGGACTTGCGACCGCATCCTTTAATACCCCCGGATGTTCGCCCGTTTGCATCACCATTTGCGCTGCCCCCAGCACGGTTTGTGCCGCCAGTCGCGTGGCGAGTTCACGCGGCAGGCCAGCGACAACGCCGCCATCGCTCATGGCTTCGATGCACTGGTAAACGAAGGCCGGGCCGCTGCCGGACAATCCAGTCACAGCATCCAGCAAATTTTCCGGTACGCGAAATCCAATGCCCACCGTTTCCAGCAACCGCCCCACTAATGCCGCGTCGTCATCGCTCGCGCCGCCTCCGGTCGCATAACAAGCGGCACCGGCACCCACCAAACAGGGCGTGTTCGGCATCACGCGAACGAGCCGCCTTGCCGTACCCAATGTTGCTGCGATCGTATGCAATGAAACGCCCGCCGCAATGGAGACAATAACGTGATCGGCGGTGACGTGCGTCTTGATCTCATCCAGCACGACTTGCATATATTGCGGTTTCACCGCGAGGACGACGATCTCGGACTGATCCAGGACGTCGATGTTACTGTCGGCGATTCGGCTGCCGGTGTCGCCCGCAAAACGGTCGCGTGCTTCAGGTAAGACGTCGGCCGCAATCACCCGGTCGGCAATGGTGAATCCCGATTTTACCACACCCGTGGCCAGTGCCGTCGCCATCCGACCGGCACCAATAAAACCGACCCGTGGCTGGTTTGGGTCGTTCGTCATTCTGTTCGCTCCGTAAGCTGTTCAATGTGTTTGATTGTGAGCGGGCGCAAAGGCAATTCAGGAAATCCCGCGTAACTCCTCGGCAACTCCATTTGGACGATTGGTTTACAGCAAATGCTCGGTCATCGGATTGTAACACAAAGTTCGCGCATCGGCTGCGGTCGGGCTGCTACCCAAGCGGAATCTGGATTCCACGCAACAGTTCGGCTAGTCTAAGCATTGAACGCCAGCGGTGATTTCTGTTGGGACATCGGCCTGAGGCGAAGGCCGTTATTTGTTTCGAACTGAAACAGGGGAATGCCATGCAAGCCGATCGGTCCAAGTCAGACGTTTCTACACAGTCACTCAGCCGGCGTCGTTTTCTGAAGACGGCTGCCGCAGCAGGAACGGCGGCAACTTTCGGCGCACCGGCTTTTCTGCGGGCGCGAAATCTGAATGAGAAGCTCAACATCGCCGTTATCGGTTGCGGCGGGCGAGGCGGATCGAACCTGCGTTCGGTCTCAGGCGAAAATATCGTCGCGCTCTGTGACGTCAATCAGCAAAACCTCAATCGAGCCGCCGCAAAGCATCCCAACGCACGCCAGGCTGTCGATTTTCGGAAACTGTACGACCACGCCAATGAGTTCGATGCCGTCGTCGTCAGCACCTGCGAACACACGCACGCATTCGCTACTTTGCCGGCACTGCAAATGGGCAAGCACGTCTATTGCGAGAAACCGTTGACGCACGGCATTTGGGAGGCGCGGGTCATTCGCGAAGCGGCCGCAAAGGCGAAAGTCGCCACGCAAATGGGGACGCAGATTCATGCGGGCAACAATTACCGCCGGGTGGTCGAACTCATCCAATCCGGCGCGATCGGTTCGGTTCGCGAAGCGCACGTTTGGGTCTCGCGGGCATGGGGTTGGCAGCCCAGCGAAGAAGAAGCCCGACGGCATCGCGATATCGTCTTCGTCCAGGATCGGCCCACCGAATCACAACCTGTCCCTGCTAATTTGGATTGGGATCTCTGGCTGGGACCGGCACCCGCACGGCCGTTTCACAGCGTCTATTTCCCCGGCCCAAAGTGGTACCGCTGGTGGGATTTCGGCAGCGGGACCATGTCGGACCTGGGCAGTCATTGGATCGATCTCTCTTTCTGGGCGCTCAATCTCGATCATCCGCTGACCATCGAAGCCGCCGGACCGTCGCCGCATCTGGAACTCGCGCCCGCTTCGATGCAGGCGAAATACGAATACGGCCCGCGCGGCGATATGCCGGCGGTAGAGCTCACTTGGTATCAGGGAACAAACAAGCCGGCAATTTGGACCGAGGGCAAAATCCCCAAGTGGTCCAGCGGGACATTGTTCGTCGGCGATGACGGCATGCTGCTGGCCGACTACGGCAAACACGTTTTGCTGCCGGAGGACAAATTCGCCGACTTCAAACGGCCCGAGCCGTTCATCCCCGCATCGCGCGGACATCACGCTGAGTGGATTCACGCCGCCAAAACCGGCGAACCGACCACCTGCAATTTCGATTATGCCGGCTTGCTCACCGAGGCGAATCATTTGGGCAACGTAGCGTATCGCGTCGGCAAGAAGATTGAATGGGATTCCGACAACCTGCGAGCAAAGAATGCCCCAGAAGCCGACCCCATCATTCGTCGCGAATACCGCAAAGGCTGGAAACTGGCGTAGCGCGCGATTGTTCACAACACACGAATGAGGTTTCACAACGATGCGAATCCGTTTGCTCATCCTGTTGGCACTGGCCGCTGGTTCGCCAGACACAACCAGGGCCGACGACTGGCCGCAGTGGCTCGGTCCCCAGCGAGATAGCGTCTGGAGAGAACAGGGAATTGTCGAACGATTCCCCGATTCCGGATTGAAGGTGAAGTGGCGCGTTGAAGTTTCACTCGGTTACTCTGGGCCGGCGGTGGCCGATGGACGCGTTTTCGTCACCGATTACGTCAGCCGTTCCGGAAACGTCACAAACAGACCCGGAAGTCGGGACGCGTTGGAAGGCACCGAACGCGTACTCTGCTTCGCCGCCGATTCCGGAAAACTTCTGTGGAAACACGAATACGACCGCACCTATCGCATCTCGTATCCGGGCGGGCCGCGCTGTACGCCGAGTGTCGATTCCGGGAAAGTCTACGCGCTTGGTGCAGAAGGGGATCTGCTCTGTCTCAATGCTGCTGACGGGAACGTCATTTGGAGCAAAGAACTGACGAAAGAGTACAAGACCGAGTCACCCATTTGGGGTTTTGCAGCACACCCATTGATTGACGGCGACCTGCTGTATTGTCTTGTCGGCGGTAAAGGAAGCGTTGCCGTTGCCTTCAACAAGAACACCGGCGAGGAAGTCTGGCGTGCGCTCACCGCGAGCAGCCCGGGCTATTGCCCCCCGACGATGATCGAACATGCCGGTACGAAACAACTGTTGATCTGGCATGCCGATGCACTCAACGCTCTGAATCCGTTGACCGGCAAACCGTATTGGTCGGTGCCACTCAAACCGGGGTTTGGCATGTCGATTGTCGCGCCCAGAAAGTTGGGCCGACACCTGTTCGCCAGCGGATACGGCAAAGCCGGCGTATTGCTGAAACTGGACGACACGAAGCCGGGCGTCGAAGTCGTTTGGCGCGGAAAGCCCAAGACGGCCGTCTACAGCGAGAACAGCACGCCGTTTCTCCTGGACGGAATGATCTACGGAATCGACGGACATCAAGGCAGCCTCATCGCTGCGCGCATCAAGGACGGCGAACGACTATGGGAATCGTTTCGGCCAACCACCGGCGGAACGCGTCGAGCCGGGCACGGCACCGCGTTTCTGGTCAAGCACAAGAATGGGTTCTTCCTGTTCAGCGAAACGGGCGACCTCATTCTGGCGAAACTCTCGCCGAAAGGTTACGAGGAAATCAGCCGTTTTCACGTGCTTGACCCGACCAACACTGTGTTCGGCCGAAACGTCGTCTGGAGTCATCCCGCGTTCGCCGAGCGGTGCGTCTTCGCGCGGAACGACAAAGAACTGGTCTGTGTGAGTCTCGCGGCCGATCAATAATGTTGTGGTGCGATACCGCTGTCAAATGTGAATCGCCCGGTCGTGAACCGCGAGCGCCGCTTCGCGGAAAGTCTCCGACAGCGTGGGATGCGCGTGCGAGCAGTGTGCGATGTCGGTTGCCGTCAAGCCGTGTTTGATTGCCAACACCGCTTCAGCAATCAGGTCGCCGGCGCGCGGGCCAAGTATGTGAACGCCCAACAAACGATCGGTCGCGGCATCGGCCAGAATCTTGACGAACCCATCCATCTGCGCTAGCGCTCGCGCCCGGCCGTTCGCGCGAAACGGAAACACGCCCTTGCGAAATTCGATTCCGGCCGCTTGCAGCGACTCTTCCGTCTTACCGACGGCCGCGATTTCCGGATTGGTGTAAGCCACGCTGGGAATGGCATTGTAATCGATGTCGCCCGTGCCGTTGACAATCTGCTCGATGCAGGCGACGGCTTCATCCTCCGCCTTGTGCGCCAACATCGCACCACCGATGACATCGCCCACGGCGTAAACGCCGGGTGATGATGTTTTGAACTGTTCATCGACGGAAATGAAATCCTTGTCGTTGAGTTTCACACCGACCGTTTCCAAGCCGAGACCGTGTGAATTCGGTTTGCGTCCGACGGCCACCAAAACACGGTCGCACTCGATTGGATCAACTCCCACGCATTCCACCACACAGTGGTCACCTGCAACTCTCGCACCGCTGACCTGGCTGCCGAGACGGAAGTTGAGACCCTGTTTCTTGAACAGCTTCTGCGCTTCGCCGGCAATCTCGCCATCGGTGCCGGGCAGGATGCGGTCGAGATATTCCAGCACGGTCACTTCCGAACCGAGCCGTTGCCAGACGGTTCCCAGTTCGAGTCCGATATAACCCGCGCCAATCACCACCAGCCGCGGCGGCACTTCCCCGTACGACAGCGTCTCGGTACTTGTTCCGATGCGGTCGCCATCGAGTTCAACGCCCGGCAATGTTGCCGGGCGGCTACCGGTTGCAATCAGAATATGCGCGGCCGACAGTTCTTCGTCGCCCTCTGCGGTTGTGACCGTTAACCGTTTGTCGCCGACCAGCCGGGCGGTTCCCGTGTACGAGGTGATCTTGTTCTTCTTCAGCAGAGAGGCAACACCCATTGTGAGCGCTTTGACGATTCGCTCTTTACGCGAGAGCATCTTCGCCAGATCGAGGCCGACTTCGCCCAACTCGATTCCATGTTGTGCAAACGACTTGCCCGCTTCGCGGTACAGTTCGCTCGATTCCAACAACGCTTTGCTGGGAATGCAGCCTATCCGCAGACAGGTTCCGCCGAGCAACGGCTCCTTATCGATGCAGGCAACATCCAACCCCAACTGAGCCGCCCGAATCGCCGCCGTATAACCACCGGGACCAGCCCCGATGACAATCAAATCGTGAGTTTTCATTACCGCGCTTTCAGCGTGATGCGAACCGCCGTCGAAAATGTCTCCTCTGCTGGGGTTACTATAGCCGGTTCACGAACGTAGCCAAGTCACGGCGGCGATTGATGCCGGGGCGGTCAGAATTCGCAGCCCAATGGCTGGAATCAACTTCAGCGACTGCACCGCTACCCATTGAAGAGCATCACCCACACCACGGCAAGAATCAACGTGATCACTGCGGAGGGAATGCAAACGTACTTCCACTTGCGGTCGCAGATCCAGGCGACGATCGCGAGAACAGTTGAAGAGAAAACACCAAACGAACACACTGCCAGAACAAGAACCGCTGCCCCGAGTTTTGCCATTCCTGCATCGTGACCACGAGGTGGTTCACCCGGACGCGACACGACGACAATTCCGCTGATCTCCAAAACGAAAACAGCGACGGAAACCACCAGAAGCACTGTCGCAATGGAACCAGCGATTGCACCGCAAATTTGGCGAAACATTGCAAAAAAATGAACGGACGACTCGCCGCCGCCGTCACAGTTTTGTGCTTTGTCTGAGCCTGAAATTGGTGCCATCACGTTTGCCTATCCAACACGCGCCCTCTAAGTCAGCTTATTTCAAATGGAGTGCGCGGCTGCATCGCAATCCGCCCAGCCGATCCGCCAGCGTGCCACTGTGCGGCACCGTCCGTGCTAATTCGTCTTCGCCTTAGACGGTAATGCCAGCGCTGCTCCCTTGTCCTTGGGCATCGATTGATGCCATGCGATCAGCGACTTCGTCAGCTTGCCGACAAGTTCAGCGTGTTCATCGGCCATGTTGTTTTTTTCCCCGCGATCAGTTTGCAAATCGTAAAGCTCGGGTTCGCTGCCGTCATATTCACAGAGGAATTTCCACTTGCCCTGACGCATTGCGAGATCGGGCAGATCGTTGTCGCCGTAATAGGAGTCGCGATCGGGTGGGCGGCGGAAGAAGATCGGAGCCTCTCGCGATCCCCCCTGCCCCAGCAGAGTTTTGGGGAGCGACTCGCCGTCGAATGTTGCGCCCCCAGGGTGTGGAGTGCCGGTGAGATCCAATAACGTCGGCACCAGATCGATGGCCGAGAAAACGGACTTGCGATCGACGTGGTTCTTCTTTGCAATCAACCCAGGCCCCCATGCCACCAGCGACGAACGCACGCCCCCCTCGTAAAGGTGTGTCTTGAATCCGCGAAACGGCCCCGCCGAACCGGCTCCCCGTTCCGGCCCGTTGTCGGAACAGACCAGAACAAGCGTGTTGTCGCGGAGCGTCTCATCGTTGCGGATCAAATCAAAAAGCCTGCCGAGTTGACTGTCCATCTCCTGCAGGACCGAGTGATACAAACCGCGTTTTCCGTCCGCCCACTTATCGACCGGTGGCCAGAACGAGCTGTGGACGTCATCGGGCCAGATGTTGACATAGAAGGGCTGATTCGCGTCTCTGGCCTGTTCGATGAACGGGATGGCGGCATCGACAAATCCGCCGGTGATCTCAGAACGCAGCATCCAGCGGTAGCCTTTCCCCAATCGTTCGGCGTCTCCCCAGATTCTACCCGGTTTCTTTTGTCCCGGCTTGAGCACAAGCGGCAACAGTTTCGATCCCATCCCTTCAAAGTTGGTCAGGGAGACGTCGAAACCGTAATTCGTAATCGGCGGTGCGTCATCAACGTCACGCTGACCGCCCATGTGCCATTTGCCAAAGTGTCCCGTCGCATAACCGGCCTGCTGTAACGATCGCGCGAGCATCGGGGCCTTGGGATCGAGCCATTGCGCCATGCCCCGCTGTTCGTTCTTCGCACGAGCGGCAAGATACGATGTGATCCGCCAGCGCTGCGGGTATTGCCCCGTCGAAATCGCCGTGCGGGACGGGGAGCAGATCGGCGAGTTGACATAGAACTGCTCGAACCGAATTCCTTCCCCCGCCAACCGGTCAATTTGCGGAGTCCGCGCCGCCCGGTTTCCAAAGCAGGAGAAGTCACCCCATCCCATGTCGTCGATAAACACCAGAACGATGTTCGGCTTAGCACGGCCATCAGCCGCCGCGGCCAGTTGCGGCATCGCCGCTACAATGACGGCCACGGTGAACAGATTCAGAAGAATTTGTTTTGCTGCCATCGCCGTGTTGTCCCCGCTTCGAATTGCCTCTGGTGCCAACTCTGAACGTTCCCACAAAGTGTTAGAGTCTGTCAAAGCGCAGCGACGATGCTACCTACCTCACTCGCTAAGGAGTGACAACGGGTTCCACGGGTTCGGCTGGCTGATTTTCGTTCTTCTTCGCCTCGACTCTTTCATCGAACTCCTTGAAGTCCTTCAAGATAAATCGCGTGGCGAAGAAGCCGCCGATCCCCGATGCCACCGTGACAGCCAACACCACTATGGCCACAACCAGCCAGGGTTCGAGCGGCTCCCTCGATCGGGACGGCTTCTTGTGCTTCTTCGCCGCCGCCGTCTTCTTGCCCGGCACGTCAATATCTGCCTGACATCGCGGACAAGCAACAGCGGTCCCCGCCCGCGAATCCCGAACGCGGATCGTCGATTCACACTTACGGCAGATGAGTTCAATCGCCATGAGGTTCTTCCGTTCGGATGTGACCGGTTGGCGCGTCAGATTGCTACGGAGTGTGGCTGGGGTCGAAGCGCGGCGAGTCCCCCAGACGAACGCCAGCACGTGAAGGTCAACTCATGAGCGCGACCCGGGTCATTAAAGTTCGTGCGGTGCTTGCCACCCATTCCAGCAATCGTATCGGCGATGATGTGAGAAGGCAAAAAGAATGTCGGTTACACATCGTCTGGGGGCTCCCGTTCGCCGACCCCAGCCACCCCGCCGCCCGAATCGCCGCCGTATAACCACCGAGTCCAGCCCCGATGACAATCAAATCGTGAGTTTTCATTGCCTCGCTTTCAGCGTGATGCGAACTGCCGTCGAATATTTCTCCTCTGCTGGGGTTACTATAGCCGGTTCACGAACGTAGCCAAGTCACGGCGGCGATTGATGCCGGGGCGGTGTGCCACTGTGCGGCTTGTCTGACAGTGCGAACGTTGAGGGATTGCAAAGGTAGCTCCACTCCGCAGCCTCGTGCGATGTTGGGCACCAGGGAAAAGTAGGGTGTGTCCAAGCGCAGCGACGACGCACCACGATGGTCCAGACGGCGAAAGACATCACGCCGATTTCGCGATGCCCGCAATCATCGCCTCGCGACATCGAACATCGTTCATGTAAAGCGGTGCGTCCGCGCTGCGCTTTGACGCACCCTACCCTGACTTCAGCGTATTTCAAGAACGATAATCTTGAGCGATCTGGAGTTGATGATGCGAAGATGGCTTCAGCTTGATTCCATTGAGCTGAAAGGATGAATACACTGAAATTAAGACAGTCAGACTCGTCACTTTCCCGTCTGACAAAGTCACCGCCTGTCTTTGAGGAAGATCTTAAGCAATGGCACGAACCGAGACCGACCGTAATCTGATGTTTGGTCTGATCGCGATGCAAAGTGACCTGATCGAAATGAGTCAGTTTGTAGATGCCTGCACATTGTGGGGCTCGCGTAAGGAGAGTTCGATTGCGGATATTCTTGTCGAACAAGGGTGGCTGCTTCCAGATGACCGAGAGCATGTCGACTATCTATTGAAACGTCGCGTTCAAAAGGCAGGCGGAGACGTTAAGAAGTCTTTAGCCGGGATGTCCGACGACGTAAAGGTTGCACTTGAGAGTATTGGGAATGGAGAGATTCGAGAATCACTGAGCGGTATCAGTCATACCGAGCGAATTACCACATCCATCCAAATCTCACCGACCGCAAGACCCGATGATCGCATCACGCGTCGCGGCCTACACTCGACAGGTGGAATCGGACATGTCTGGCTCGCGCACGATAAAGTTCTCGACCGCGAGATCGCACTGAAGGAACTCAAGGCCGATCAGTCAGGCTCGGAGATCAACAGGCAGCGCTTCTTTCGCGAAGCTCAGATTACGGCGCAGATGACGCATCCCGGCACAGTGCCAGTTTACGACTATGTTGAAGATGGCGGGCGCAGCTACTACACGATGAAATTTGTGAAGGGACGCACACTAACCGAGGCAATTACAGAGTATCACGACTGGTGTCGCAAGAAGGAAAAGTCGGGCGTCACGAGTCGATTGGTGCAGTTGCTGAATCAATTTGTCAGTGTGTGTAACACAGTTGCCTTCGCCCATTCACGGCAGGTGATTCATCGCGATCTGAAGACAGAAAACGTGATCGTTGGCGATTTCGGTGAAGTCGTGGTTTTGGACTGGGGTTTAGCCAAAAGGCTTGAGGAGCAAGAACTACCAACCGAAACCACTACCGAGGAACTTGGAGCAACCGTTATCGGCGAGGAGCGTGACACAAAAACATCTTCCCAAACGATGCAAGGCGACAAGCTGGGGACGCCCGCTTATATGTCACCCGAACAGGCACGTGGCGAGATCGATATTATTGATGAACGCACCGATGTGTATGGGCTCACTGCAATTTTGTATGAAATTCTCACCGGAGATCCGCCTTTTCTCGGTAAGAGCATCGTGGCGGTATTGGAACACGTTATTCACGACCAACCCAAGTCACCCGGCGATTGCATCGACGGAGTTCCACGAGAACTTGAGCGGATTTGCCTGCGTGGGTTGTCTAAAAAACGCGACGACCGACAACAATCTGCGAAGGAACTGGGTGACGAGATTCAAACCTGGATTGCCGAACGGGCCGAGCGAAAGCGGACAGAGCAGGAACGCGAACGATTCTTCAATCTGTCACTTGACCTATTGACAATCCTTGATGCCGAAGGCGGTTTGGCACAGACGAACCCGGCCTGGGAATCGGTACTGGGTTGGTCGGCAGATGAATTACAAGACAAGCAAGTCTGGGATCTGATTGCCCCCAACGACCACCAACGCGCGAAAAAGAATCACGCGCGAATTCTATCGGGTGAATCGCTGACGGAAGTCGAATACCGATGTGTCTGCAAAGATGGCACCCATCGCTGGATTTTGTGGAACGCCAAGTTGATTCCCGGTGAGTCCTCGATTTATCTCGTCGGTCGCGACATCACCGAGCGGAAGCGGACTGAGCAGACATTTCAAGATTTGCTGGAATCCGCACCGGATGCGATGGTTGTGATAAATGATTCCAGAATCATTGTACTCGTCAATGCACAGCTTGAGAGCTTGTTTGGCTACACGCGAGAAGAACTCCTCGGCAATCCGATTGAGATACTCGTTCCAAAACAGTTTCGTGCCGACCACCCGCAAAAGGTGGCTGGGTTTATTGCGGAATCAAGAGTTAGGCCGTTGGCAGCCGGTCTTGAGTTACGTGGCGAACGCAAGGACGGCACGGTCTTCCCTGTCGAAGTCAGTCTGAGTCCCGTCAATACAGAACAAGGGTTGCTGATTTCTTGTGCCGTTCGCGACATTTCGGAACGAAAGAAAGAGGAGCAGAAGATCCAGGCCATTCTGGAATCGGCTCCGGATGCAATGGTCGTTGTGGACGCCCAACGCAAAGTTGTCCTCGTCAACGGTCAGGTCGAGAAACTGTTTGGATATAATCGAGACGAACTTGTCGGTGAACTGATCGAGATTCTCATTCCGGAACGATTTCGTGTCGGACACCCCGAGAAGTTCAATACCTTCGCAAACTCTCCCAACCACCGACCGATGGGTTCTGGGTTGAAATTATTTGGGCAGAACAAGGATGGTACGGAGTTTCCGGTGGAGATCAGCCTAAGCCCCGTTGAAACTGACGACGGCCTACTTTTCTCCAGCACAATACGCAGCGTCAGAAGCCAAAATACTGTTTAGGAAATGTAATGTCGGTTCAATAGTTATCATAATCGCAGACGACGCTGCATTCGATCCTATTTCCGCAACATCAGCAAGTAGGGCCGGCTGGGGTCGAAATGCAGCGAAGCCCCCAGACGAGTGCTCCCCTCACGGTACCCACTTCGGAGGAACACGATCCACCCGAATCGGTGAGTCTTCGCCAATCTGCAGCAAGGCCGCGCTCGCGGGGAGAGAAAGGAAAACGTCGATAGCGAGCAATCGTCAACTCGTAAGCGTGACCAAAATCATTGAAGTTCTTGCGAAGCTTTCCACCCGTTCCAGCGATAATACCGCCGTGGATGCGCGAAGGCAAAAAGGATGTCGGCCACGCATCGTCTGGGGCAGGACAACTCAGGCGGTGGCCGACGTGGCGGTGAGATCTGCCAGCCTTGCCAACGTCCCATCGGGAATCACAGGAGTCCCATAACCGAATATCGCCCCCGCGTTCTTGGTGTCAGCCACACATGCGTTAATGAAAGCACCGGGACTTTCGGGCGTGGCGTCGAACGTTTCGGCGAGGAACGTCGAGAGCGTACCCAAGCGTTCCTCGCTGGGTTCGTCCAATAGATCGGCCGCCAAATTGCCGGCGCGAACTGCGGCGGAGACCAAGCTGTGATCTGGCGTGTGCGTATGGTGTCGCAACACCGCCTCAATCACTCCCGGCGGGAATTCCCAGTACCTCAGCAGTTGAGCTCCCAGTTCCGCGTGAGTGAAACCAAACACTTGTTCTTCGGCATCGGTGAGTTCGTCACTGTGATTACAGGACTTGTAGAGTTCGACGTAGGGCATCCCAGTGTCTTGGGCAAGGACCAGCAGCCCGACGTCCGCTAGCAGACCGGCGGTGTACGCGTCGTCAAAGTGCTTTCGATCGTGGAGCGTCGCAATCCGCGAGGAACCAGAAGCGATCAACAACGCGCGTTGCCAGTAGTCGTCAAACAACTCTCGGGCCGCCCCTTCAATCAACATGTCCACCAGCGCGAACGTCACCGCAAACATTCGTAACGAACGCTGTCCGATGATCGTGGCGGCGTGCTTGATGCTGACAACCTGATGTGACATCCCGTAATGCGACGAGTTGACCAAGCGCAAAATCTGGGCGGCCATTGCGGGGTCGTGCCTGAGACAGTTGACCACTTCCTGCATGTTGAAATCGGCCGTTCTAGTCAACGACACGATTTTTTGGGCCACCGTCGATGACGACTGTAGATGCCCCGTCCGTTCGACTATCAGCTGAATTGCATCGGCTTTATCGCTTGCCTTCATAGTCTTGTCCAATAGGGCCAACACATCTGCTCAAACGAGTTCCGATCGGCTTCGCAGCCTGATCACATGGGGGTGTCCCTGTATTTCTTACGCCAAGCTTGTGGGCCTGTCGACGAAAAATGTGAAAACTCCAGTGGATTGGCTCGACTTGACATACAATTCGGACGAAAACGCCGATTTGGGTAATTTGTGAGTTCTTGCGACGAAACTATGAGCTACGTTTGTCATGCGCCCCGATAGTTCCCAGATCGTTTTCCTGGTACATGTGTTTGAATTGGATGATGCAATTGCTTTTAGGCAACTCTTGAGATGCCAGCTCTTCCAACCGGTAATGATCTAAAACGACTTCCGCTTCGCGGGCTGATTGCTTACTCGGCTCGAAGCGCGCTACGTGTCCAACCGTTGTTCTGGGTTGACGAGGAACATCCCGAATCCCAGGAATGCTGCACGGCAGTTGACGATGCCATTCGTCTGGCGCTCGACTTTGCAGCGGGCAAGGAGATCAACCCTGACAAGGCCCGCGGCATCGAAGACGCCGTGGTTCGTGCCGTTGTCGTCGCCTGCGACGAGAAATGGTCGGACCGGCAGGCCGCGTTCAGTTCCAACGCCGCCTATGCTGCCATTAATTCTGTCACCACCGCGATGGATTCTGAGTCGGCCGGCAGCCGATCAACCGAAGCGGTGAAGGCGGTGATGGCCGCGGTAACAACCGTCGATGCCGCAGTGGCGGCCGACCCCGCCATCCGCCACGCCGTGATCGCCGACTTCAAACGGCTCAGCCGCATGTCTCTGGGATGCTTTCCCAATTTTGGCAAGGCGGTCGATCCAACCGGTAGAGGGATTCTCGGCCCGATCAATCCGTCGCGGTCGAAAGTGAAACCATCGCCCGAAATTAACACGGAGACATGCGATGAACTCCGTCAGGCGCTGCAGGAATTGGAATCACTGCGTAAGGCGCTCGGAGCGGACCGTGCGGACCTCGAAGAACAGCGCCGAGCTGTCACGGACGCAGAATCCAAACTCGCTGCCGAACGTGCGGACCTCAACCGGCAGCAGAAACAGTTTGCCAAACGTGCCCACGAACTCGAAATAGAGCGGATAGAACTCCAGGATGAACGTGGCCGACTCGCACTGGAACGTGAGTGGTTGGAGCGGGCACGGTCCGCTTTCGGCGCGCGACAAGTGGCGTTTGAAGAGGACAGCCAACGTTTCGAGGCGAACAACGAGGCTGCTCGACTTGAACGGGGCACGCTGAAAAACCCCATCTGAACGTGGAATGACGAGAAAGCGACTGGTTGCCAGATGCCGTGCCAACCGTCGCGGCTGCAGACTGAGTCCGAAAGTGAGAGTTCTTTCGCAGAACTGCAACGCTTTCTTAACGCGGCAACCAACACCCTACCCTGTCCGGAATAGTGATTTCGCCAGCCGCCACTCTCACGACAGCCGAGCAAACACTTTCCGCAAAAAGACGAAATCATCCTTCGTGAGCTTGATGCAGTCGGCGACGCTGCGGCGGTATTCGGTGTGGAGGGTGTAGAATCCGCGGTAGCCCGTTTCGTGAATTGTGCGGACGAATTCCGGGATGGGGGCGATGCCGTCTTCCAGGCGGCAGTAGTTGGTGCGCCAGCGCTGTTGGCCGATGTCGTCGCGGTCACCCCGTTCCCACTGAAAGTTCTTGAGCGCGACGAGCGAAATCCACGGCCGGAGCAAGTCGATGGCCTGCCGCCAACCGCCATTTCCGCCGGTGATCGTCATGTGATAGGAATCGAGGTACGCGCCGATGCGGTCCGGCGGCATCTCGCGGATCAGCTGGTGGAGCATGAAACCGTTGGATGGTATTGTGTTGCCGGAATGGACGTGGACGCAGGGGCGGACATCGTACTTGGTGGTGAGTTTGACGATGGCATCCAACTGCCGTCGCGCCTCGTCCAGCCGCTTGGCCAGGTTTCCAAACTTGCCGACGGGAAAGTATCCCAGCTTGATCCGATCGATGCCGAGCTTCTGGCAGGTCGCGACGATCTCTTCTGCTTGCCGGTCCGGAGCCGTTATGCCGGTGGTGAGCATCATGATTTCAAGACTCTGTTCCCGTGCGGCTTTCACCGCTTGGGGGAGTTCCTCTTTGACGTTCTTCGGATCGATGTGTCCGCCGGGGCGCACGGTCAAATCGAGTCCATCGACGCCAATCTGCTTGAAGACTTTGCAGACCTGGGGAATGGGAAGCTTCTGGAAATGCTCGGTGTAGGTGCAGACCTTGGGTGACGACTTGGGCGTCTCTTTGGCCGGCAGTTCGCTCACGGTCGTCGCCATGCCCGATGCGACCGCCATGCGTATGAAGTCTCGCCGCTTCACCACGCCGCTGCGTTGATCGTGCGTTGTGTCGACATTGTTCATCAACGAAACCTCTGGGATTTCGATCCCCTGGTAGGGAACGCCCTCTGCGGCGTTCCAGGTTGGTGAGCAATCGCGGAACGCCAGGGACGGCGTTCCCTACAGTTGTTTTGTGTCTAATGACCGGACACTCCGAATCGAGCGCTACACTCCTTTGGGGGCGGCCCAGTGACCGTCGCGATATGTTCGGTCCAACAGCGCGTCGGCTTCCCGGTCGTTGGTGAAACGCTCTTGCTTTGGATCGAAATTTAGCGACTTACCCAATCGGATGGCGATATTGCCCAGGTGACACAGCGACGTTGTGAGGTGGGCGATTTCCGCGTCGGCGTTGGGTTTTCGGTCGTTGCGAATCGCGTCGATGAAATCGGCCACGTGGTCGGCGGTGTTCTGAAACTCATTGGGTACGTCAACTTTGTGAGGCTTGTTGCGTTCGAGGAACACCTCAATTTTTCCGCGACGACTGAGGAACATCTGGCCCTTGGTGCCGTAGTATTCCACACCGCTGTCGCAGTCGTGCGGGTAGTTCGTCGACCACAGGCGTTCCTCGTAAATCAGCATTCGCGTTTTGTCTGATTCTCCGATGGCGGGGTATTCAAAGCAGATCTGCTGAGTGTCGGGGAATTCGGCTCCGTTGTTGAAAAGGTATCGGCCGCCCGCTGCGGAAATATACGACGGATGTGTTTCGACGCCGAGACCCCAGCGTGCATAGTCGATGTCGTGGACGCCGTCGTTGCCAATTTCGCCCGTCCCGAAATGCCGTAACCAATTCCAGCCCGAGAAGATCCTGTCGTGATAGGGAACGGGCGGCACGGGCCCCAGCCACATGTCGTAGTCGAGTTCCGCCGGAGGTTCGATGACTCTTCCCGTCCCCGAGCCGGCGCGGCGCTGAATGTTCCACGCCTTGGCAATCAGCACGTCACCAATCAGACCTTCACGCAACAGCCGGACCCCCCCCTTGATTGTGCTTGTGCTGCGCACCTGCGTGCCATGTTGCACGACGCGATTGTTGCGTCGCGCGGCCTCGACCATCAGGCGGCCCTCGCGAATATTGTGGGAACAGGGTTTTTCGACGTACACATGCTTGCCGGCATCGCACGCCATGATGGTTGCGGGGGCGTGCCAATGAACGGGCGTGGCAACGATCACAATATCGATCGACTTGTCGTCGAGAACGCGGCGGAAGTTGTCGGTGGTCTTGGCCGACTTGAACTGCTTGGCAGCCTCGGCCAATCGCTGTTTGTGGGGATCGGCAAGGTAAGCGACTTCGGCATCGTTGCGTTCTGCAAATCTGTTGGCATCGTAACGGCCGCGACCGCCGCAACCGATCAAAGCGACGCGCACACGCTCATTCGCCCCGGCCGCTCTTGATGAAACGGGCAAGGACAAAGCGGCCGCGCCGGCGATCCCCATCCCGGTTTGTTGCATGAAATCGCGACGGGTTGCCTGTGACATGACATTCTCCCGGTTGAAGCCTGTTGAACGCTGGTGTGGCGACGAATCATTCGCGCAGCCGGCTGCACCTGATGGTCGTTGCGATATGCCCAATTATGTTCCGCACCGCGAACCTCGGCAAGTCGGACCACCGGCGACACGGTCAACTGTCTATCGCATCCAGGACTTGATCGGTGTTCCACACCTTGGTGTAGACGCGGGCCATCGCCGACAGCGCGGCCCGGTGGTGGTCGGGGAAGAACGTGGCGGTTGCGTCTTCAACAACAATCACGTTGTAACCACGATCGGCCGCATCGCGTGCGGTGGTTTCGACGCACATGTCGGTCGCCATTCCCGTCACCACCAGCGTTTCCAGATTCAAGTTGCGAAGCAGCTGATCGATCCCCGTTCCGTTGAAGGCACTGCTGGCGTTCTTGTCGATCACCAGTTCACGGTCGGTGGCAGCCAGCTCGGAAACAACTTGATGTTCTTTGCTGCCCTTCGACCACAGCGTGGGCCGATCGGTCTGCTCGCGCGCTAAGTCGTCGCGTTGTTGTCGTCGCAGAATCATGTCACGGCCATCGGGCAGCATTGGGCCGTGACGCGTGAAGACAACTTCGCGTTCCAGTTGACGAAACGCATCGAGGAGCCGCCGCGTATTGGCGATCACTTCACGAATCCGAGGAACATAGTACTCCGCAACTTTCGGATACCGTTCGGCCAGCATTTGCGCAATGCCGCACGACGGATTCACACCGTAGTTCTGCATATCAACAATCAGTAGCCCCGTTCGCGTCCAATTGGCCTACCCCCGATCTTTGTACCACCCTCAGTGAGAGAATCGGGGTTCAGGTAACACGTTCTGTTCAACAGGGCGCAGCGTAGCGAAGTCCTGTTGAACAGAACGGGCCGCATATGCGGCGGGGGTCTCGTAGTCCAA
>JABISG010000146.1 GCA_018699955.1 Planctomycetaceae bacterium
GCACTGCACTCGGCACACTGGGCCACGCCGTTTGTGGCGGCAATGCAGGAACGGGCCGCCACCGATGCGTTGGCGAAATTACCCGAAGCGGAACGGAAGACCGCCAAGGTGCAATTTCTGGGTGAGATTCTCCGCCGACCACCGCGCCGCGATGCGCCGCTGACGCCGTCGGCCATCTACGAAAAGCAAGCCGATGGAACGACGCTGATCAAAATCACGCGGCCCAACTGCTGCTTCCCCGCGTACAAGAATCACGGCGAACCGAGCGAAATGCGAACGCTGTCGCCCGATCATCCGATTGCTGCCGGCATTCCCAAGACGTTCACGCTCGCGCACACCGAAATGTACGACGAGGCATTTCATGTTCCTAAACCCGATGAGGTGGTTTTTGAAGAGCATTGGAAAGAAGGTCACCACTTTCGTAGCGGCATGGTATGGAATGTTGGCAAAGGCCGCGTCTTCTACTTTCGCCCCGGTCACGAAACACACGCGGTGTTTGTCGAAAAGCTGCCGATGAAAATCGTCGAGAATGCTGTGCGCTGGCTGGGAACGAAGAAACAACCGCTGCCGGAATTGAAAGTGGGCAAGCCGATTTCGCTGTTCGACGGAAAAACTCTCGACGGCTGGACGAAACAGGACGGCAGTCCGGTCACCGATGGTTGGACCGTTGCCGACGGCACCATTCATCAGGAAAGCCGCGGCGGCAATATTTTCTACGAACAACAGGTCGGCGACTTTGAACTGTCGTTTGAATGGAAGATCGAAAAGGGTGGCAACAACGGTTTGAAGTACCGCGTTCGCAAGTACGACGGCCGGACGCTCGGCTGTGAATATCAACTGCTGGGCGAAACGGGCCGCAGCCTCAACAAAGGCTCCTGTGGGTCGCTGTATGCGTTGTACGAACCCAACGAGAAAAAGAAACTCAATCCCAACGGCGAGTGGAACACGGCAAAGATCGTTGCGCACGGTCCGACAATTGAACACTGGATGAACGGCGAACAAATTGTGACGGCCGACCTCGCTTCGGAAGAATGGCGGAAGCGGCTCTCACAAAGCAAGTTCTCCCCGTACAAGGATTTCGCTCGCAATACCCAAGGGCGAATCATGCTGACCGATCACGGTAGCAAGGTCTGGTATCGCAATCTGGCATTAACGCCGCTGCCGACAACCGAAATTCCGCCGCTCGCGCCAGTGCCGCCGATTGTCGTTGTCTCTCTGAGTGATGAGCAGGCCGAAGAATTCAAACTGGACCCGGCGTTCTACAAAAAATGCACGGTCGTCGAAGATGTTCTCATCGCAACGTCGGATCACGTGTCGGATGATGCGATTCGGGAAGCCGCCTATCAGTTTAGAACGATCATGCAGAGCATCAACCCAAGCATCGCCGGGCGAATTCGCGAGCGGAAGGTGCTTTGTGTTTTGATTGGTCACGACGAGTTGACGTCGGATCTGCCGCAATTTGCCAGCGACAAAACCGGCAAGGAACTTGCCTTCTACAATTGGCGACAGCGCGGATTTCTCACCCACAAGAACGGCCGGCCGACGGTCGTGTTCGCCGAGGAAGACGTGCTGGAATACGAAGGGGGCATGCGGATCGAGAGCATTCTCATTCACGAGTTCGGCCACGTGATTCACGGCGCCGGCTTTGACAGGAAACTGCAGGACCGGCTGACCGAAACCTTCCAACGCGCACGGCTGAAAGGCATCTGGATGGACGGCCGGGCGGCGCAGCGGTACCGCCGAATCAAAAGTGAAACCCCCGTCAGCCTGTTCGATGCCCTCGTCAAATCGTTTTCCGATCAACCGCCGGCGTTACTCAAAGCCTGTCTCGACGGCGGCGACATTCTCGTCAACGGCAAGCCGACCAACTCGACGGTGAAGGTCACCGGGAAGGACAAAGTGCTCATCGTCTTCGGTGGTGAGAAGGAATGCTACGCCCACAAGAACCGGGCCGAATACTGGGCCGAGGGCGTGCAATGCTGGTACAACACCAACCGCACAATGGACCACGACCACAATCACATCCACACGCGAAAACAACTCAAAGCGTACGACCCACACCTGGCCAAAATGTGCGAAGACGTACTCGGCAATTCACGGTGGCGTTTCGTCTCCCCCCGCCAGCGCGCCGGCAAGGAACACCTGAAAGACTTCGACCCGGCCAAGTCACCCAAAGTCATCGACCCCGACTTCATCGAAACCGCCGCCTACGATTACTACGACAAATACTGGAAAACCTACTGGCAACGGTTGGCCGCGAAGCATGCGAAGGCGTTGGGGACGCCGTGAGGTGATTTCTTACGGTCTACACAAAATGAATTTGTCTGCCGAGCGTCTCTGCCCAGGAAGGCATGATCATTGCCAACAGGCCATTCCATGCTTCCGAATCGGCTGCCGACAGGCGATACGCTGGGCTCATGTCAGGGTACTTGTGGAAGATTCGTGCAATCGCGTCTCCCCATTCGTATTGCATGCCAGATAGATCGATGACGAGAGTCTCTATGGAATCGATATCAATGGCGTTGTCGATCGCCATCACAATGGTGGAAGCATGCTGATTGCCGCCAGAACCGTAACCGTAACGTCCTGTTACTGTGACGATGACGTGTCCGTCGTTCTCCTCGGAGTTGATCTTGATTTCAGGCACCGACGATTGCCTCAAGAAAGACGATCCATCGACATGAACCACAGAATACACGTTGTCGAGTCATGCTGACGTCAAATCGGCGACGTACCGATTGTGGTCGTATCGTTACTTTGCCTTCATCGCCGCGTCGATCAATTCTTTTGTTGTATGCCGACGGCGGGTGGTTCCCGGGAGGAAGGCTTTGACTTTGCCGTCGGTGCCGACCAGGAACGTACCTGGAAAGGGGATGCCTTCCTGCCTGCCCTTTGCGTTTTCGTTGAGGACGCCGTAGGTCTTGATGACTTGACTCTTCGGGTCGGACAGCAACGGGAAGGAAACCTTCTGTTCTCTTGCGAATTTCTTCAGCAGTTTGGGGGAATCGTAGCTGATGGCGACGACTCGAATGCCGGCCGCCTTGATGGCTTTGATGTCTCTCTGCAACTGCACGAGTTGCCGTCGGCAGAAGGGTCACCAGTCGGCCGAACGGTGGAACACGAGCGCCACCGGTTTCTTTCTGAGCAAAGTTTTCAGCGAAGTTTGTTTGCCGTTCGCGTCCTTCAGCGTGAATGTGGGTGCGGCATCGCCCACCTTAACCTTCGCCTCGTCCGCTTGTGCTGTTGTTTCTCCCGAAAACCAAACGGCAGACAGGGCTGCCAACAAGAACATTGTGCGAATCATAAATTCGTTCTCCAAAATCGTTGTGAGAAGATGTGCCTTTGATGAAACAATGAGCATATCCGAGTTACTGCAGCGATGCCAGAAGTTTGTGCTGCCGTGATTGCTGACCGGCACTATTGTTCCAGACGTTTCCTGGTATCGCGGCTGCTTCGCTTCCGTATCGGCTATTTCAGAAACCGGTTGACTATTTTGTCAGCATTTCAAACGCGCCGTCCCAGTCCGGTCCCGGTGGATCGTCTGCAAGCAGACGACAGCGATGCACGTAAAGTTGGGCGAGCGAGTCGTCTGGCATCGATTCGAGGAGTGCCTCGTAGCACGCGATTGCCTTGTCCCATTCCTGATTGCGATACGCTGCAAAGGCGACGAAAAATGTTGCGCAGCGCTCGACAAACTCTTCACCGACATACACAGGATCGGCAACCAATTCGTACACGGCAATCGCCTGCTGTTTGCCTTTCACACGAACGAGATCCACCGGCCGGAAGAGGAATTCGTCGGCCGTTTGAACGTACGTGGCTTCGCTGACCAGAATTTGTGTGCCATAAACTTTGTTCGCACCTTCCAGCCGGCTGGCGAGGTTGGTCGTGTCTCCCATCGCGGTGTAGTTCATGCGCTCGTTCGACCCGACATTGCCGACGATGGCTTCCCCGGTATGCAAACCCAAACGCGTGAGAAAGGTGGGCTTACCTTGTTCGATCCATTTGCGATTTAACTCCTCGGAAACTTCCCGGCATCGTAGCGCCGCACGACAGGCATCGGTTGCCTGCTGATCGTTGTGATGGGGCGCACCCCAGAATGCCATGATACTATCGCCGATGAATTTATCGACGGTCCCGGAATGCTCGCGGACTGTCTGAGTGAGAAGATCAAAGTACTCGGAAAGCTGAACGAACAAGTCGTCGGGGTCGATTGCTTCGCTGATGGATGTGAAATCTGCGACGTCGGTGAACATGATTGTCAATTGACGAGGTTGGCCGCCGATGCGAGCTTCTTCGCCGGTGTGAATCAAATCGCGAACCAACGCCGCGGGGACATATTTGTTGAATGCGCGCAGCCCTGTTTGCATGGTGGAGATTGCGTCGCTCATGCCTTGAATCTCGTGAATCCGCGACTTGACACCGACTGGTCGATCCAGTTGGAAGTCTTTCAACCGCTTGATCTGTCCGGCGAGAACAATTATCGGTTGCGAAATGCCCCTCGACAGCACACGGGCACACAAAACGGCCACGAAAAATATTGCAATTCCGATAACCGCCGACGTTTGATTCGCTCGCTTCAAATAGCCGACGAAATCGTCTTCCGGCACAATCAGCACGACGGTCCAGGGCGCGCCCACCTCTTGGGGAAGACGAGTAAACGACGCCAAAAACTGGTGACCGCCCGATTCGAAATTGAAGCGATCTTCACTTCCGGCCTTGCGTGTGCGAAAGGCATCCGAAACTGCCTCGATTCCGAGTTCCTCGACCTGCACCGCTTTCAACCGTTCGAGTGATTTTCTGCCGACGTCTGCGGAACACGGGTCGAACGGGGAGATGCTCGACTTGGTTGGTGCCGGCTCGTCGCTCGGTTTCACCACACGCGCCGCATCGGGAAACGCAACCAGTGTGTTGCTGTCGTTAACAATCAACGCAATCCCGTTTCCCAAATTGAGCTGCTGCAGAAACTCTGACAATTGGCCCAATTCAATGTCCAGTCCAACGACACCATCCAAATCGCCATCCGCGTTTCGGATCGGATACGACGCCGTCACCCCCGGTTTCTGGTCGGTGAAAAGCACGTAGATATCGGTCCAGAAAATCCCATCGGCATCGCGAGCGCCCGTGTACCAACGCCGGACACGCGGATCGTATTGCTCTACGTGTTCCATTTGAGTCGATGTCGAGACGTTCATAACGTTGCCCGCAAGGTCGCGGCATTTCCACGTCACGTTGGGGGTGTCGTCAGTTCGGCGAATTATTTTGGTATCAATATGGCCGTCGGGAAATTCCTTGGGCATCAAGAAGTTGCCGTGCTTGTCGGCGACGTTGTACATCGTCAATTGGGGGTACGACCGCACAACTTCAATCGTCAACGGCTCCAACTCTTCCGGACGGTCGAGAGAGAACGCCCCCTGGTCGCACAACCGCGAAGTCATCTGCACGAGATTTGCGGCCGGCGACAGATAGTGTCCAACTTTGGCAATGACCGTCCGTGTCGCCTGATCCAATAACCGATCAGCTTCGTTGAGAACGGCCCGGCGGTTTTGAATGTGGTTGGCGACCATGATCGACAACACACAAACGACGAGCAGGAAGACAAACGCCGTCAAGATGGTAATGCGGAGCGACAGCTGCGATTTCTGACCCGAGTCCGCATCGGCGGGAAGGACCACTTTCGATTGGTTGGGCGCAGCCGATGTCATTGGCCGGACTCCTGAACGGACTCGGATGCCAACGGTTCGCGACTCCACACGCCGCGGCGCAGGCCATCGTCGGCATCGATCTCGCAGAGCTTACCGAATCCCAGTCGCTCGTGAAACTTCACGGAACTGGGATTGGGTGGGGCCAGGACAATCGCGGCAAACAGACGCCGCTGTGGATTGGCTTGCAACACGAACTCGTACAAACGACTGGCGACACCTTGCCGCGTGAATCGCTGATCGACACACACCTGTTTGATGGTGAGAAATGGAGACTCGAAGCGTTCCGTCAGCCAACGGTCAGCAGTACTGCACGGACCAGAATCTTCACTACCAAATGCCAGCAGAAATCCCGCCGGTTTCGAGTCGATTCGCGCCACCAGCAGATGTCGGGCCTGTTGCTGAAAATTGACATAGTCCGCATGGGAAAAGTCCGACACGAGAAACCCGTCGGACGAAGCCGAATCGGGGGCAAGGCGTCGCGCATCGGCCAGGGCCACAATGTCAGGCAGGTCGGTAACGGCAGCCGGCGTGATGCAAATGCGAGTCATCGACACTCCGTGTCCTCCGGGAAATCCGTTCACCAATCGGGGCAGTGCAGCATAACGGCATTGATGTCGTCGGTCCATGTTGCAGTGCGGGAAGTGTGCGCACTCTTCGTGAAGACCAAGCCATCAAACTCATTGTTGAGGAGAAACGCTGCACGGTATGTCAGTTCCCTGGCTACGGAAAAACTACTGACTGTGTGTGAAAATACTCAGGGAATTGCATGTTCGATAAGCGAGGCCCTGTGGCCCACTGCCTGATTGTACCGACTACAGAACCCATTAACGCGGAAAATTCGGCTTTCCAGCCCTGCTGCCGCTCCCCAAGTGAAATCCCTCCACGCATGATGCCGAATCGCAACCTATGATTTGGACGGTTCAAGAGTTTTTGGATCACGAATGATTTGGCAACCTTTGGTTCTTTCGCTGTCAGGCCGTCCCATGCCACACATACTTGTTGTTGAAGACTCACGATTATCCCGCCGAATGGTCGTCACGCCGTTGCGCGAAGCTGGCCATGAGGTCTCTGAGGCGAAGAATGGTGAGGAAGGGCTGGAGTCATTTCGCCAAAACCGCCCCGATTGCGTTATCACTGATTTGCTGATGCCGGTGATGGACGGGCAGGGATTGCTGAAACACATTCGCGAAATCGACACCGACGTGCCAGTCATCGTGGTGTCTGCCGATATTCAGCGAACCTCCCGAAAGACGTGTGACGATTTGGGAATCAGTGGCTTCCTGCAAAAACCCATGACATCAGAAACTCTCATTGCGAGCGTGGATGCCGCATTGGCTCAAGTGGGGATTCAACAACAATGACACTCGATGAAATCCAACTCGATGCGCTGACCGAAGTCATCAACATTGGTGTCGGACGAGCAGCCAACTCGCTCAGCGAGATCACCGGTTCACGGATCGACCTCGCCGTCCCCAATATGTACCTCTGCGGGACTTCTGATTTCAGTGAGATCGCCAAGACACTCAACCTGGATGTTGGCACGACAATCCAACAAGGTTTTGAGGGGGAATTATCCGGTCGGGCCTTGCTGGGGTTTCCCAGAAACAACGCGTTTGAGTTGGCTTGCCTTGTCGGAGACATTCAGCCTGGCGAACGCGAATTGGATGAAGAATTGTGTGGAGTACTGGAAGAAATTGGCAATATTGTTCTCAACGCAGTGCTTGGCTCGATTGCCAACATGTTCGATTGCGAAATGTCCTATACATTGCCGACATTTTGCACGAAGAGAACCTTTAACACGATAATCTGTCGATGCGATGACGATGTACAGAGTTCGGATTCCATCGTCCTGGTTGCGAATACGTCATTAAGAGTTGCCAGCCGCGACATTTCAGGTTCTTTGATCGTGTTGTTTGAAACGGGTGACATTGAAGTGCTGCTTTCCGCTTTGACCGACGGTATGACGGTCTAGGAATGGAGAGCACCATGAGCGAATCAGCATCATCGACCGTCCAACTTGTCGAACAGCAATTGGATCTTCTGCCCATTGGGATTTGCGTCGTTGATTGTGATCTGAATGTTCTGCAGTGGAATCAAACACTTGCCCAGTGGACGGGACTTTCTGCCGTAACGGTTGTCGGCAGCAACCTGCTTCGGCGTTTTCCACATCTGAACTCCGCACGATTCATCCACCGGATCAAGGGAGTTTTCGAGTACGGTCAACCTGCTCTGCTTTCACCTTCGACCACTCATCCTTTCATACCGATTTCTTTGGCAGAAGAGGCCGACGGTGCGATGCTCTACAAGACGGTGATGGTGCGTCTCGGAGCTGAGGATCATGTCGTCCAGATTACTCTGACTGATGTCACCGCGCAGTACCACCAGATTCAGACATTACGCCGGGAAAAGCAACAACATTCCATTAGCCGAAGCCGCACACTCGCCATCCTCGAAACAGCCGCCGACGCGATCATCACCATCACCGATGATGGCACCATTGAATCGTTGAATTCGGCTGCGGAGAATCTGTTCGGTTATCCGAAAGACGACGTTCTAGGAAAGAACATCGATCAGCTTGTCCCCACGTCGTTTCGAGAGAAAAACGACGGGCATTGGGGCTCTCCCCAGGAAGACGGAAACGAGACCGTCAGCGGCAACGGTTGCGAGACGATTGGCAAGCGGGTTGACGGGACGACGTTCCCAATTCAGCTTGCGGTGAGTGAGGTCAAGACGCAATCGGACGACGCCACTGATTCGCCGCGTCTGTTCACAGGCATCATTCGCGACCTCACTGCCCAAAAGCAGGTGGAAGCCGAACTGATTCGAGCCAAGGAAGACGCTGAGTTCGCGAACATGGCGAAGTCTGAGTTCCTCGCCAACATGAGCCATGAGATTCGCACGCCCATGACGGCAGTCCTCGGCTTCGCCGACCTGCTGCTTGAGGAAGGAGACATCGCACAAGCACCGCCGGGCCGCGTCGAGTCGATCGATATGATTCGTAACAATGCAAACCACTTGCTCACAATCATCAACGACATCCTCGACATGTCGAAGATCGACGCGGGCAAGATGACCGTAGAACGCGTCAAAGTCAGTCCGGTACAGATCGTGGAAGGGGTTGTCTCGCTGTTGCGACACAGGGCGGAGGGTAAAGGCATTGGTTTTGTGGTGAAATACGATACGCCGATTCCTGCGCACATCGAATCCGATCCGACGAGGCTCAGGCAGATATTATTGAACTTGCTCGCGAATTCCGTGAAGTTCACAGAAGTTGGAAGCGTGACGCTTCATGTGTCAGTTGACCCGCACCAACAACGGTTGCGCCTGCGCGTTGTCGATACAGGCATCGGCATGAGCCCCGAGCAACGTGATGCCATCGCCCGCTTCGACGCGTTCAGCCAAGCCGACGGATCCACGACACGGCAATTCGGTGGGACCGGGTTGGGCTTGCGAATCTCCAATTCACTGGCCCGGCTGCTCGGTGGAGAGATCGAGGTTCAGTCTGTTCTCGGCGAAGGCAGCACGTTCTCCGCAACGGTAAGCACCGGGGACCTGACAGGCGTGCAATTGCTGAGTCCGTTCAAGATTGCCGAAGATGCACATCAGACGGCACCGGCGACGCATTTGCGAGTCAATAACTCGACTGGCATGCCTCTCGCGGATTTGCGATTGTTGTTGGCCGAAGACGGCCCCGCCAATCAACGGCTGATCTCATACATATTGCGAAAGTCGGGAGCCAAGGTCACCGTTGCGGAAAATGGGCAGATTGCCATCGACAAGGTGCAAGCCGCGAACGCTGCCGGCGCAGCGTTCGATGTCATTCTGATGGACATTCAAATGCCCGAAATGGATGGTTACGCAGCGACGCGCCAATTACGTCAGCAAGGTTATGCGGGACCGATTCTCGCATTGACAGCCCATGCCATGCCCGATGACCGGCAGAAGTGCCTCGACGCGGGCTGTGATGACTTTTCCACGAAGCCAATCGATCGAACTAAGCTGATCGACATGATCAAGACTCATTCCAGCGGAGAAATCGCGAAGTCGAAGCAGCAGCACCAACCCGCAGCGTTGGTTAGTGAACTGGCCGACGATGAGGACATGCTTGAGCTTGTCGAGATGTTTGTAGGGGAATTGCCGGAGAGAATCGCTGCGATTGAAAGATCCATCGACGAGCAAGACCTTGAGACGCTGGGGGTGCTGGCTCACCAATTGAAGGGGGCCGCTGGAGGTTACGGATTCCCAACCATGACCGACGCCGCCCGCTTGCTCGATGCCAGCATGAAGGCCGGCGAAGAACTGGCAACGATTGTGGAGCAGGCCCGCGCATTGACGGATTTGTGCAATCGGGCATGTGCTTCTGCCCCCATCGCCGGACGTGCCTGAGATTCCGCGCTCAATGAAAATGAACGCGAATGGAACCTCGGACCAACTTGATGCGGGGCGACCGCAACAGTCGCACATTGGCTTACCGCCTCGGTGTCCAGACCGGTTCGATCATTTCGCCGTCGAGTTCCTGCCAAGCGGATTGGAGTTGTTTCAGCTTGTCCGGATTTGTCTTCGCGAGGTTGTTCGTTTCACTGAGATCGGCGGCTAGGTTGTACAGTTCCCAACTGGGGGGCTGTTTTCGTTTTGGATTGCGGAGCAGTTTCCAGTCACCCACGCGGAGGGCCGTGCGGTTGCCGCTGCGCCAGTAGAGTGTCTCGTGAGGTCGGCCTGTGTTCTTGCCGGTCAGGTAGGGAATGAGATTGACGCCGTCGTACGTCTTCTTCTTGTCGAGCGATGCTCCCGACAGTGACGCTGCCGTCGCGAACAGGTCGAGCGAGATCACCGGCTGATCGTAGACTTTGCCGGCTGGCAACTTTCCTTTCCACTGCACGATGAAGGGAATCCGCAGGCCCCCTTCGTACACGCTTCCCTTGCCGTCGCGGAGCGGCAGATTGCTGGACGTCAACTCGCGCGTCGGTCCGCCGTTGTCGCTGAGGAAGACGATTAACGTATCTCGTTCGAGGTCTTTTTCGCGGAGCTTGCCGATCACCTCGCCCACGCTGTCGTCGAGATTGGCCAGCATGGCGGCGAAGATGCGGCGTTGAATGTCCTCGATGTGAGCGAACTTCCGCATGTATTTGTCGGCCCCCTGCATGGGGCTGTGGACCGCGTTGTAGGCGAGGTACAAAAAGAACGGGCGATCGACGTTGCGGTCGATGAAGTCAACTGCTTCACGGGTAAAGGCATCGGTGAGGTAATTCTGCTCATCGACCGGTTGGCCCGCGCGGTAAATGGGATTGTCGGCATCGTAGTCCGGTTCGGTGTAGCCCATGTGCGTGGAGTAAATCGTATTGCCGTCGGTTGAAGTCCAACGCCCCATGCCGCCACCGGGCAGAACCTTTCGGCGCAACCAGGTTGTCGTTTGCCGATAGGGTGACGGCACAAAGTAATGGCCTTCGTGCATGAAGCCGAAGAATTCATCGAATCCGCGACGGATGGGATGATATTTGGCTGTGCCGCCCAAATGCCATTTGCCAATCAGTCCTGTCACATAACCGGCATTGACCAACACGTCGGCCAAGGTCCGTTCTGTCGTGGGAAGTCCGGCGGTAGGGTCTTCGTTCTGCGCGCCGATGGGGTTGAACTCATAGCCGAACCGCGTTTGATAACGCCCGGTCAACAGGCCGGCCCGCGACGCGCTGCAATAGGCGGCGGTGACGTAACCCTGCGTCATGCGAACACCGCCGGTCGCCAGTGAGTCGATGTGCGGCGTGGGAATTTCTTTGTTCCCCTGGCATCCCGTTTCGCCGTAACCCAAATCGTCGGCCAGCAGTATTACGATATTCGGCAAACGATCGGCAGCATCGCAGCGGATACTCTCGAAGCTGATGAGCAGAGTCACACTTAGCGACAGAATAATCAGGTTGTGTTTCATGGAGTCTCAACAATCTGAATGATGAATGGATCGGGATTCCCGCGTGTGTTGGTCGTGGCGGCACCGATTTGTGGAATACATGACGCATCGCGCCGCTGCATCGCAGAGACGTTGGTTAGGTCAAGTCTACCAGCAACGTCGGGTCGGCTCACGCCGGATGCCGGTTTTGCAGGTGTATGCCATTTGGCCATCCGCGCAGGCGACGTCTGCCTGTCGGCTCGATATTCCGATGCTGCTCACACTACAATGCTGTGCGTGCCGTTCGTCACCGAAGTGATGGCGGCGAGATGACGTCTGTCTGTTTCCGCTTTGTCCTTTAGTGACGCTGCCAATATGAATCAACCTGACGAGCAATCCGCCGGCGCGGATTCCGAGAGTGATCCCAAGCAACCGGAACCGACGGAGCTTGCCGTCGATGCTGCTGCGACCGGTGACGACGAACAACATTCCGACGCACTACCAAGATTTGTCACGAAACTCGCACCGCTGGAAGAGCAAGTTGGGGTGCACGTGATTACCGCTTTGCAGCACCCCAAAACATTGGCGGTGCTGACAACCGTTGCGACGGACGGCGGAGGCGGCCAGCAAGTTGTCTCAATTGCCTTGGACGCAGACCGCTTCGAGCAGATTCAGAGATTGTTGGCAACAGCTCCAAAAGCGGGGAAACGCCGCGTGCGCTGCGTGGGTTTCCATTGCCATTTTGAAGACGATGACCCGGGCGACGACGACGAATCAGGCTCTTCCGCTGAATAACGACCGATTCGAGTCACAACGCATCAGCGGCCGAAATTCGCGATCAATCTCTACTGCCGCCACTGAATGTGTAGACTGCAATGCTCTCGTTCGGTCCCTCGAATCGATCCAATTCGTACTTCTCGTTGGCCACCTTCGACACCAGCACGGTTTTCTTCAGCGAGGCAGGCAGGTCGTTGTCTTCGTCATCGATAACAATGCCACCCAGGCGAATGATCTGAGGAGCAAAATCCGCGTCAAATTCAACACCGTTCCACATCCCGCCCTGTGTCAGCAGCAATTTCATCCCGCGATATCCTCTTGGCACAAAGTCTGATGCGTTCAATTTGTCCGAATTCAAGAATTCTATCGAAATCGGTGGTGAATGGCAAAGATCGCTCAAGTTTGAGTCGCGTGGTCACGCCAAATCGCACAAGACGGGTTGACAGGCAGACCGTTTTCCGGGTATCACACGCCGCAGTTCACTCTCCTCTCTCATTGCATTCCAAATCACAATCTGATCTCGGCACCGCGCTTTTTTCGTGCGGAAGTTGTTCACCGACTCCTTCCGCCCGGTGAATGCGTTGCGCTTCCTCTCTCGCTGCAGTCTCTGCATTCGGCGTCTTTGAGCCGACCTCACTCAACACTTCCAATTGACATCTCGTGCCGTCTTGCGGCCGACTGAGACCATCCTGCCCCGTCATCTGTAACTCACCTCTGTTAACAAATTCCAGCAACCGATCCATGCGTCGCACCGCAATTGTTGCGCCGCAGCGGGTGCAGAATCTCTACGCAATTAGACAACTGAACAATGGCCGAATCCGAATCGGAAAACATTGAGCAGCCAGACCCAGAGCCGGGACCGGAGCAAGAGCCGGAATCGGAATCGGGACTTGAGCAAGAGGCGATGCAAGAGGAAGCAACTGGCTTCGTCGGCAAGATCCTTGCGCTGAGTCGGCTTGCCGGTCCGGTCGCTCGGTTGACCGAGACGGTGCATCGGCTTTCCGATAGGCTGCGTGATATTTCCGCCGTTAAGCTTCGTATCGGTATGGCAGCGGTCGCCGTTTTGTTGGCAATCATCGGTATCGTGCTCTATTCGAATCGCGATACCGGCCCAACGCCTCAAAAGATGCTGCAGACTGCGTTGGAATTGATCGATGGCCCGGAAGACCCCGACGCTCTATCCGAAGCGGTCACTATCGCGATGGAACTGCGAAAACAGGGATATCGCGACCCTGACTTTGCTGGTGGTACCGAGTTCGTTTTGGGGATGGTGTCATTCCGCAATGCCGAAGGTCTCGACGAAGCGCAGCGGGAACGCCGCTTTCTGATCGCAGCCAACGAACTGAGAAAATCCGAGACACTGGCGCTCGATAAATCGCGTCGGCCGGAATGGGCATTCGCCTTGGGATCGAGCCTGTACGAAATTGGCAAAGCGACTGAAGCGCGACCTCTGCTGGAAGAAGCAGTCAAGACGTATTCGCCGGGTCGGATCGAAGCATCGACACGTCTCGTCGATATCTATCTCGATCTGAAGACCGAAGATGTCCTGCTCAGTGCCGTTTCATTGCTCAAGACGATCACCGACACGAAAGGGCTGGATCGCTCGCAGTACGATGGCGCTTACCTGCGAAGCGCCCAGAGTTTGCTCGCCCTGAACCGTCATGCCGAGGCAGAGCAGGCGCTGAAAATGGTTTCCAACGACACGCAGGGCAACCATGGAACCATCGTCTTTCGCGCTCAGACACTGATGGCCGAGGCGGAATCGACGATGACTGAAGCGAAGGCGCTGTCGAAGCAGGCACGCACTCTGACAACAAAAGCCCAAGAAGCTCTAAAGCAAAAGCAAGCTGCCGAAGCGGCTAGGCTAGATTCGGAAGCAGAGAAGATTTTCGATCGCGCTGTGGAGGAAAGAAAAGATGCTGAGGCGAAATATCTTAAAGCGATGAAGCAACTGGAACCGGTTGCCAACGACGTTGGATTGGAACAGACGTTTGCACGCCAATCTTCGTTTCTGCTGGGTATCTGTGCTGAGGCGATTGATGATGTGGATGCAGCGATCAATCACTTTGAACGGACGGCAGAAAAATACGCGCGATCGCAAGAGGGCGTGGCAGCAAATTTGCGAGCTGCCGACTTGCTGCGCCGGGCCGGTCGAAATGAAGAAGCCCTGAACAAGCGATACAGCAACGCCTTGAAGACGGTTAAACAGCCGGAGGACTTTCGTAATCGCTGGTTGAGCCTCGAACAGTTTCGCGGGCAGATTCAAAAAGCCTGGGAAGAATGGGCCGACGCCCACGCATACCAAGAGGCGATTACTCTCGCCGGCATGATGACACCGCTTTTCCCGCCGCTGGAGGCACGTGAATACACCGCTCGGGCCAACCATCGTTGGGCCGAGTATGTCGAGCAACAGATGGAACACGCGACTTACACACAGCGTGAGAAGCTACTGCAAACAAGTCGACTACGGTGGCGAGAAAGCGGCAAGTCGCATTCTGCGTATGCCAACGAAATGAAAACGTCGGCCGACTATCCCAACGCTTTAAGAATCAGTGCAGAACACTATCGCCTCGGTCATGACTTCGAGAATTCACTCAAACAGTGGAATCTGTTTATCAATACACGGCCCAAAGCACGACTGGCCGAAGCGCTGGTTAATCGTGGCAAAATATTGATGGATCTCGACCACCTCGATGAGGCGCTGTTGGAATTCCAATTGGTCATCGACAGCTTTCCAACCGACTCGGCTGCATTCGAGGCACAATATGTCCTCGGAGTGTGTCACCTGGAACAAAACGACCTCGACGGCTCCGAGAAGGCGTGGCGGGCGATTATCACCTCAGATTCACTGACGCCCGCTGCGAAGCAATGGCAATTGTCGCAGGTTTCGTTGGGGAAGCTGATGTATCACACCGCGGTGATGAAGAAAGCGACCGCCCAACGCCCACGCAGCACTCTCTCACCAACCGAGCGGGAAGACCTCCTCGAAGAAGCCTTCAAGCGTTGGGATGGGGCGATCCATCACCTTGGTTTGTTCCTCGCATTTGTCGCCCGCGACTCCCGACATCCTGAGGCCGTACGGGCAAAGCCGGAAGCACGATATCTGTTGGCCAGAGCACTCAGACACGCCGCCGGCAAGCCGCAGCAAAAACTGGAATCGGCCGAAACGGAAAATGCCCGACTCGAACTGCGTCGCACGATGCAGGACCTGCTGAGCCAGGCACGAGATGGCTACCGCACGTTGCAATCGGAACTCCGCGCTCTCGAAGAAATCGACATGCTGGGAGATCTCGAACGACGGCTGTTGCGCGACTGCTTTTTTGAATTAGCCCACACTTACTTCATGTTGGCCGACTTCGGCCTCGACTCGGCCGCTGACAATTTTAACAAGGCCATAGTTGCTTACCAAAGTGCTGCGAACAGATACCAGCATGACCCACAGGTGATTCTGGCCTATATCCAAATCTCCAAATGCCACGAGCGTCTTGGCGAGAAATCGTATGCACGCAGTTCACTCGAACAAGCAAAAGTCATTCTCAAACAATTGCCAGACGAATCGTTTGCATCGAACTCAACCAGCATGTCGAAAGCCGAGTGGCTTGAGTGGCTGGAATGGATGCAACGTTTGCATCAGAAAGCCAAAATTACTCCGACGACGATTCAGTAAACCTCCCACCAACTTGTCAAACTTCGGTTCGTAAGTTCCAAAAACGATGAACTCCCGCGACGAAAACTGACTGATCGGATACCAAAGGCAAAATCATTTATGTCAGCTGTGAATTCATCAGGCTTCTTAGCCGTTTTTCAATCGCGACGAGATCATTGTCAGGCGTTGCTCGAACTCTCTCGGGCTCAGCAGGAACTGATCCGCAGCGACGACTACACAGGCTTGCTTGTCGTGTTGGGAAAGAAACAGTTAATCCTCGGGCGTCTGGATGAAATGAAGACTCGGCATAGCGAAATGCTTGCACGGTGGAAGAGTGTTCGCGACGACTTTGATGCCGAGACACGAACCGATTGTGAACACATACTTGCCGAAACGGAAGCGGTTTTGGCCGAGTTGATTCAGGAAGAAGAAAGCAGCACACAGCACATTGTTCGTCGTCGCGATGAGGCGCACGGGGAGCTGCTCACTCTCGACCAGGGCAGCAGGGTCAACCACGCCTACCGCGACGCGTTAGCTCCAACAACTCATCGGCATCTCGATGTGAATCAATGAAGAACGCCACCAACACCGTTTGAAGAGTTTGCGGAGATCAATATTCCAGCCCCAGTTTGAGCAGTAGGCCCCAGTTTGGTCAGTAGGCCCCAGTTTGGTCAGTAGGAGAGTAAACCGTCCTTCTCTGTTGTGGAAAATCCTTTCACATGCGGCAGATGCTGCAATTCCGGATCACTTATCGCAGGCGACTTTTCAATGGCTGAAATCATCCCGTTCCAGCAGTCGCGACAAGGCTGCCGAGTTCTTATTGCCGCGCCGAATGGCCGTACCCGCGACAAGCTCATCGCCGACGCGACGATTGCCGGCTATGAGGTTCAGGTCTGCTCCGATCTGGCTGCTGCGGCCGATCATCTGGCACAGATCGATAGCGATGTCTGCCTCGTCGATCTCGACGAGACCGTTGGCGACTTGAACGGGTTTTGCCGGTCGGCTTCACGATGGCGGCAATCGGTCACACTGCTGGGGTTGGCATCGCTGGACTTGCTCGGATCGCCGGACGTCGATGCCGCCGGGCAATTTGAGTTGATTCCCAAGCCGTACCCCTCAAACCGACTCGCCGGGCGTCTTGCGAACGCATCGCAGCGGTTGAAACTCAGTCAAGAAATCGAGCGACTCAAACAGAGATCGCAGCGACGTCTTTTCGATGAGTTTGTTGGCTGCAGCGAAAAGACCGAGTCATTACGAGATGAAATCCTGGATGCCGCCGAAAAAGATTCTCAACTTTTCGTTACCGGAGAACGCGGCAGCGGGACGACGCTTCTCGCTCGGGCGGTACACCTCTTCAGCAACCGAGCAGACAGCCCGCTGATTGCCGTCGATTGCAGCCTGCAATCGTCTGCAGCTTTAGAGCAGGATTTGTTCGGCACGTCGCTAAATGGGTTGGCCGTTGGATCGAGCCGGATGAAACAGGCGGCCGGTGGTACGTTGATTCTCGAGAACCTCGAAACGGTTCCGTTGCCCTTGCAGAAGACGTTGGCAAAGTTCATTCGCGAAGTTTCGATTCTCGAATGCCCCCAGCACGAATCCGTTCGAGTGATTGCCGTCGCGCATGCGGAACCGGAATGCCTCGTCGATGAGGGGCAACTCGATTCCGGGCTGTGGCAACTCTTGAGCGAACAGATCATTGACGTTCCCTCCTTGCGAGAGCGTCGCGATGATGTTGTTCCGCTGGCAGAGCATTTCCTGCAACGACTTTCCGTGCAGGAAGGGCAACCATGCCGCGGACTCTCCTACGACGCGCGGCAATTGTTGGTCGAATGCGAATGGCCTGGCAACGTTTCTCAGTTGTGTAACGTCATCCAGAAGGCAGCGGCCATCGACAACACGGGAACACTGACGGCCGATTCTCTCAGACCGTGGCTCGACGGGGAATCGTTGTCGGCTTCTGACGGAGCGCCCGGCATGACGTTGCGGGAGATGGAACGCAAACTCATCGAAACGACGTTCAATCGTTTTTGCGGTAATCGCGAGCAGACCGCGCAGGCGTTGAGTATCGGTCTGCGGACGCTCTCCGGAAAGCTGCGGGAGTACGGGTATCCGCCGCGAGGTGGCCCGGGATCGAACATACAGCCGGCACAACGCAAAGTTGCATAGGTCAATTACGACAACCGATTCAACGGACAATTCGCGATGGTTCAGGGAATACTCAATTCAACTTCAGTGCCGCTGCTCGAACAGGTGGTTCGATTCACCGAGCAACGTCAGAAGTTGTTGACCGGAAATATTGCGAACATTGATACGGTCGGTTACAAGACGCGCGATCTGCCTGTCGAGAAGTTCCAGGAAGCACTTCAGAATGCCATCCGGGCCGTGAGAAACAGCAAACGACAACCGGTTCGATGTCGTCGATGTCGCAGTCGGCCTCCGGGCAGCAATCCGGGGGCATCGATCGGTACTTTCCCAAGGAATTGTTCGAAGCCAAGATGGCCGACGCAAAAAACATCACGTTTCAGGATGGAAATAACCGCAGCGTGGAACGGGCCATGATGGAGATGCGAAAGAACGCTGCCAAGCAGCGATTTGCCATCGAAGTCATTACCTCGCAGTTGAACATGCTGCAAGCAGTTATCAGCGAACGACCGTAAACGATTGACTCGGCCGTTCCTTCGTCAATAGTCCCACCATTTCAACACACACGAACGCTTACGGAGAATCGAAAGCCATGCAAAGCGCATTCGACATCAGCGTCAGCGGTTTGATCGCCCAGCGGCAACGCATGAACGTCATCGCGGGCAATATTGCCAACGTCAACACCACGCAAGACCCGGACGGCAATCCAACCCCGTTCCGCCGTCGCTTGGTTAGTTTTGCCCCCGATGTGGAAAGTGCCGACTCCCCCGATGGTGCGATTGGTGTCGCGCACGAAGTCAAACTTGACGACACCACTCCGTTCCGCGAGGTCTACGATCCCGGTCATCGCGATGCCGACCAGAATGGAATCGTGCGGTACCCCAATATGAATCTGATCACCGAATCGATCAACATGATGGAGGCAGCACGTGCCTACGAGGCCAACATTGCCGCCATCCAGACGACGTCTGAGATGTCGAACGCGTCCTATAAAATCCTCGGCTAGACGGCATCAAATCCCATAAACGTTCCGCGATAATTCTCTGACCGGTTCTCCGAGCAGTTCACGAAAAAGGCAATGCGATGGTGAGTCCTATCAATGGTGTTGGTGGCGTGGGCCAACTTGACCAGATATTACAGTCGATGTCGAAGTCGGCTGCCGTCGGCGGCGATTCTTCCCAGTCGTCGGAGGTTGATTTCCAGAAAATGCTGCTCGACGTTGTCGGCCAGACAAACGCCGCCGATGGTCAGGCACAGCAGGCCATTACTGATTATCAACTCGACAGCGGAATCTCAAAACCGGAAGTTTTCATCGCGATTCGCAAGGCCGAAATGGCGTTACGGATGACGATGCAGATCCGAAATAAGTTGCTCGAAGCGTTCGATGAGATCAAACAGATGAGAATGTAGCCGCTGCCAATGGGAACAATCGCCTGATCATTTCCTTGTCCGACCGGCCTGACTTCACACAACATCCAACAACTTGGAACGGTTTTTCAGCATGGATGCACTGAAGAAATCCTACGAACAGTTTCTCAAACTCTTCGGCACGATGTCCGGCAGCCAGCGGGCAACATTGCTTGTCGTTCCGCTGATGGTTGTGGCAGCGTTTGGCTTTCTGATGTTCCAGGACAACTCCAGTACCTACGTGGCGTTGTCGTGGGGAAAACTGTTTCGGACCGAAGAATTGATTCGGGCGGAGCAAACGCTGATCGATGCCGGCCTGACCGATTTTCGCCACGAGGGACAGCGGCTGATGGTTCCCAAAGGTGAGGAAGGACGGTACAACGCCGCGCTGGTTGACGGCGGAGCGCTGCCAAATCACTGGGCTGAAGAACTGGAAAAATCATTGGCCGACGGTGGGCTGTTCCAAAGCAAAGCCCAGTTGCAGGCCAAGATGGATATTGTGCTGGGCAAAGAGCTGCGCAGGGTACTGCGGGCGTTGCCGGATATTGAAGAGGCCAGCGCGAAGTGGACGACCTCGAAGCCCGCCCGCTGGCCGAACACCGGATCGAAAGTCACGGCACTGGTCAGCGTTCGTCCGAAAGCGGGCCGCGAACTATCGATGGCTCGCATTCAGTCACTTCGATACGCAACGGCGAGCATGGTTCCGGATCTTGAGGCGGGCAACGTCACCGTGCTGAACCAAACAACCGGCGACGCATACACGGTCGATGACGGGAGTAACCCGTACGACAGTCGCGCCCTGCAAAAAGCGAGCGAGTACGCGCGCGACTATGAAGGCAAGATTCGCGCCGCGCTCTCATACATTCCAGGTGTGTTGGTGACTGTCAACGTCGATCTCGAGAATCTGCAGCGATACACCGAGCGAAAAAGCACCATCGACAAGAAAAACACGGTCGCTGTTCAGGAAACATCAGTGACGCGAGACACCTCTTCAAACGGTGGCGGTCCCGCTGGCGAAGCGGGTGTGAGGCCTAATCAAGGCGGTCAACTGCAAACACAGACGACAACACCGAAATCACAGACGAGCAAAGACAGTGAAACGAGTACGACAATCCTGCCCAGCTGGACGAATGAAGAGAAAGTCTACACGCCCGGCGTACCCGAATCGGTGCAGGTGGCGGTGTCGATCCCCACGGCCTATGCCCGCACAGTGGCGCTTGCCGGTAAGGAACCGGCCGCCGATGAGACGGCAGCCGACGCGACGGACCCAACGGTCACGGCGGCCGAAGTCACCACGGCCGAAGCTGGCATTAAAGCCAAAGTAGAACCTCAGGTTCTCAAACTCATTCCCAAGACATCGCTGGCTGCCGCGGTTGATGTCAGCTTTCACATTCCCGGTGTGCCGGAAGTGACACCGCTGGAAACCAGTTTGATCGACACGGCCGGTGAAACACTGGGCCGTTGGGGTGGCGCAGCCGGTTTGGCGTTGTTTGCCCTGTGGGCCTTGTGGATGCTCAACAAGAGCATGAAGAAGATGCCCGCGATCGAGGAAGCAGAAGAGAACGCGTCTGCCTCGCTTTCTCTCAAACTGCCGACCGCGGAAGTTGAGCAAGTCGAAGAACCAGCGGTCCAGGATACAAGACGCGACGAAATTCAATCGGTCGTTCGGGACGACCCGGAGTTGGCAGCCACGGTTCTGAATAAGTGGCTCCGTTCACAATAACAACCGGCAAACAGACATGCGGACAACTGCGGAAGTGGAAAGCAAACGCGAATGATCAATATCGAAAAAGCGGCCATTCTATTGCTGAGTTTGGAAAAGCCTCTGGCAGCAGAAGTTCTGAGCCAGTTGCCACGTGAAATGGTCGAGGCGGTGACGTTACAAATCGCCCGGCTGGATGACGTGACCAAAGAGCAACAGGACCTGGTACTCAGCGAGTTCTTCTCGATGGCGGGTCAGCGTACGCACATCGAACGTGGCGGAATGGACTTTGCCAACGATTTGCTGGCGCAGTCATTGGGAACCGAAGACGCCGGCCGGATTTTGGAGAACGTTCGGCATTCGATGAGTTCTGTCCCGTTTGGCTTCCTGCAAAAAGTGGGGGCCGACAACCTGCTGACATTCATCATCGACGAGCATCCGCAGACGATCGCTTTGATTTTATCTCACCTGCCGCCGACGTTGGCTGCCGAGGTCCTGAGCGGGTTGCCCTCGAATAAGCAATTGGAGGTCATTCGTCGCGTTGCGAACATGGAGCAAACCAGTCCCGATGTTGTCCGCGATGTCGAATCGAGTCTGGAAAGCCGTATGACTTCGACGATCAATCACCAGATGGAGAAGGCGGGCGGCGTTCCCACGGTTGCACAGATTCTGAACGTAACCGACCGCATGACCAACAAGGGCATTCTGGAGTCGTTGGAACACGAAGATGCAGAACTCGCCGATGAAATTCGACGATTGATGTTCGTCTTCGACGACTTGATGAAACTGGACGACAAGGCCATCCAGACGTTGCTGAAGGAAGTTGATAACACTCAGTGGGCCACCGCACTCAAGGGAGCACCCGACGAAATTCAGCAGAAGATCATGGGGAACCTTTCCCAAAGAGCGGCAGAAATGCTCAAAGAAGAAATGGAGTATTTGGGGCCGGTCAAGGTGAGCGATGTGGAAATCGTACAGCAAACGATCGTCGATATCGTACGCCGACTGGAAGACTCCGGCGAAATCGAGGTTTCGTCCGGAAATGAAACCGAACAGTTCATTTCTTAATTCGCCTTTAGGGAACGCCCTCTGCTGCGTTCCGGATCGGCGAGCAATCGCGGAACGCCAGGGACGGCGTTCCTTACAGTGTTATTAACAATGTTCGCCGGTCACTCTCAGTTAGACAAGAACCCATCGAGACCCAATGAGCGTTGATAACTCCCCTCGCATTCTGAAGGCCGAGTCCATTCGTGGACTGGGATCGAAGATCGTCTTCGATTACAGCGACATGCATCGCCAATGCGAGGATTATCTTGAGCAGGCGCGGAGCGAGGCACAGCGAATTGGCGACGACGCGAAGCGAGACAGCGAGGAAATCCGCCGCCGCGCCTACGAAGAAGGCCGGAATGAGGGGCTTCGCGAAGGGTTGGCGCACGCGGCAGCAGACATCGACAAGAAAGCTGCACAACTGGCCGATGGGATGGCTCTCGAAAAACTGCAAACCACGTTTCCAGCGCTCGAGGCAGCCGGTGAAGCGATGGTTCACGAACGCGACCGTTGGCTGTCGCGATGGGAGAGTACTGCCGTCGAATTGGCCGTCGCCATTGCCGAGAAAATTCTACATCGCGAAATCGAACTGCGCCCGGATGTTTCAGTCGAGTTGGTTCGCAAGACGTTGGATCTTGCCGCCGGCAGTTCGCGGTTGGTGTTACGTATGCATCCGGAAGACATCACGCTGCTTGGCCCGCACGCGGACGAAGTCGTGCGAGCGGCTTCCCGATGCGGAGAAGTGGAAATTACCGGCGATGCGTCGATCGCCCGCGGTGGATGTGTCATCGAGACGCAACACGGAACGATCGATGCGAGATTGAAAACACAGCTCGAACGCATCATGTCGGAACTCGTAGAGAAGAATAGCTGACAATCATAGAAACGAAGCCATCCCCCTTATGCATGCTGTCAAAGAACAACTCAGCCGGATTTTGCCGTACGGACTGACCGGTCGCGTCAGTCGCATTGTCGGTTTGACCGCCTCAGTGGTGGGTTTTCCCGCTCCACTCGGTGCCGTCTGCCGAATTTCTCGCGAACACGGAAAACCGGTCGATGCTGAAGTGATTGGATTCCACGGGAACGAAACGATCCTGATGCCGTACGGAGACCTCTCGGGAATTCGCCGTGCGAACCGTGTCTCGCTGATCGAATCGGTGCCAGGAGTGCGAGTTGGTGAGCAGTTATTGGGACGGGTGATCGACGCGCGAGGACGGTTCATCGATGGAATGCCCGCCGCCGTTCTGCCACATCGAGCCAATTTGCATGCCGCGCCGACATCGCCTCTGGATCGCCCACGCATTGACGCTCCATTGGGGACGGGTGTGCGAGTCATCGACGGCCTGCTCAGCTGCGGAAAAGGCCAGCGGTTGGGCATTTTCGCGGGCAGCGGCGTCGGGAAAAGCGTTCTGTTGGGACAAATGGCCCAGTCGAGTTCCGCCGACATCAATGTCGTCGTGCTGGTCGGAGAACGGGGTCGTGAAGTGCGGGAGTTCCTCGAACGCAATCTCGGTGCAGAAGGTTTGAAGCGGAGCGTGGTGATTGTTGCGACCAGCGACGAGCCGGCACTCCTGCGTCTGCGTGCCGCTCATGCGGGAACGGCCATCGCCGAGTATTTTCGCGACTCCGGCCGCAATGTTCTACTAATGATGGACAGCGTTACACGTTTCGCCCTCGCCCAACGCGAAATTGGCTTGGCCGCGGGCGAACCGCCGGCCACAAGGGGTTACCCGCCAAGCGTTTTCGCCGCATTGCCCCGGTTGTTGGAGCGTAGCGGTCGTAACGATCGGGGAAGCATTACCGGTTTTTATACGGTCCTGGTTGAAGCCGATGATGCCAATGAGCCGATTTCAGATACGGTGCGTGGGATTCTCGACGGTCATATCTTCCTTTCGCGACAGCTGGCAGAACGGTCGCATTGGCCGGCAATCGACGTCTTATCGAGTATCAGCCGGTCGATGAACGACATTGTTGGAGACGAACATCGTCAGGCGGCCGACAGTTTGAAACGGCTGATGTCCGCCTATCAACAGTCGGAAGATCTAATTTCCATCGGAGCTTATCAGGCCGGATCGAACCCGACCGTCGATCTGGCAATTCAACTACGAGAGAGAATCGACGCATTCCTGCAACAGGAAGCCTCCGAACGCGTGACGTTTTCGGAGGTTGTTGACGACCTGATGAAATTCAATCACCTGAGAGAGGGGCTCGCCGGGCAGAGCCAGAGCGCTGCGAATTCACCTCAAAACAACACGAATGAAGCGGGATAATTGAGAGTTGAAAGATCATGACCATCGTCCCTTTCGATTTTTGCTCCCCGATTCCTGGCCAATGAGTGCATGCCGTGAAGAATTTTGTCTTCAAACTCGAATCGCTTCTCAAATATCGCAGGCACCGCCGCGATTTATGTCGGCAGTTGCTCGCCGACGTTTTTGCCGATGATCGGCGATTGCTGGAAAATCGTGCAGCACTGGAGCAGCAGCGAGCCGGTCAAATCGGTGAAATTCGTGCGTTACACGCGCCGGGACGAATCGACATCGATCGCACGGCTGCGCGGCGATACTTCGCTGGCCACGTTCAGACCGACATGCTTTTCATCGACCGTGATCGAGCGATTGTTGGCGAACAGTTGAGTCGATGCCAACAGGCATTAATGCAGGCTGATCGCGAGGTCAAGGTGCTGGAGAAGTTGCGGGACAAACAACACGCAGACTTTCGTTACGGGCAGAACCGCGACGAAGGCCGTGAATTGGATGAGATGTGGATGGCCACCCACTTGACTGAGGAATCAAGACGATGAGAACTGCTGGAATGATTGTGGCCATCGTCTGTGTGGCGACTGTGCTATCAGAACTCGTGGGTTTGGGATTCCTCTAGTACCGAGGTCAACTGACATCGGCGAGCATAGCCGACATTCGGTTGGTATTGACCGGAGATGATGCAGATTCATTTGACATCGATGAAGCCGGGAAGCAGGATCAACCCTCCATTGAGGACGTTGCCGAAGACCGAACGATGCGGATTCTCGAATTGAGTACCCGCGAAGAGGAACTCGCGCTGTTGAAAAGTAACGTCAACAGAAAACGTAAGGAATTGATTGCGGACCAGGATGGTTTCAAGAAACAAAAAGAGGGTTTTGAAAAAGATCTCAAGGAACTCGATAAAGCCGCATCATCCGAAGCGACGGAACAAACACGCGGCATCCTGCTCGCGTTACAGCCCGCCGACGCCATCGACATTCTGATGGGCCTGACGATCAAAGAAAACGTCGTGTTGCTGAAGGGAATGCCAGAAAAATCAACCGCGAAAATCTTGCAACAGTTTCTCATTGGTGATGACGACGAAAAGAAACGCGGACAGGAAGTCTTCAAGGAAATCAGCAAGGGAAACCCGTCGAAAATGCTGATTGGCGACTCGTACAACGGCCTGAGGGGAAACGAGCCGATAGAGAATTGATGTACCCGCGATCTTGATGTTGGCAGCTTTCCACGCGGTTAGATGCTCACACAGCAAACAGGCGGCAATTTGCGTTTCTCCGTGCTTCTTCAGGATGACGATCGATGCCCATTAACGATTTTCTAACGCCCGTCGATGTCATTCCCGGTTTGAGCGACGGGAGTCGACAGGATGTCGTGGCTCCACCGCGCGACGGCAATAATTCCAGTTCCGAATATCAGCGTGCATTGTCGCGCACACTGAGTCGCGATGATCGGCGCGAGCAGACGACCTCGGCGAGAACGGACGCCGCAGAAACGAGTCGGCCACCGACGCCAGCCGATAGCAGAAGCAGTCAGCGATCAGAAGACACGATAACAGCCCGTCCCAATTCTGAGTCGCAAGCTGCTGCGCCACCTTCAGAAGGTGAAGACGCGACAGTCAACGCACCCGGTGACCAAGCCGGTTCAGGCGAGTTGCAGAACAATGCAATCAGCGAGGAAACAGCATCGGATGAATCAGAGGTAGCCGTCCTCGAAGTGGAACCGCTGCCGAATCTCGATGTGCCGCCGCCGGTGATCGACATTCTGACGGGAATCGATGAACTGCCCGTTCCACCGGCAGATTTGTCGTCGTTGTTCGGTCCCGTTTCCGAAGACGAAACGCCGACGGCTGAATCCGTCCCGCTGAATGAAAACGGACTCGGCGATGCGCCGCTGATTCCGCCGGCTGGACTTTTTGAGTTGCCACCAACTGAATCTTCCGCTGAGCAGCAGGGAAGTGCGATTGTGATACCGTCGAACGAGGAGTCACCCACGTTCGGTTCGACACCCCAAACCGTCCAATTCGCCGTTGCCGCGCTGTCTCCACAACAAGAGGGGACTGATGATTTTCGCCCGCCTATCGAAGCCGTAACACCGCAGGAGGTTCCCGGGTCGCAATTACAGGGCGACGGCGACATCGAGGTGCCGGTCGTCGATCTGGGATCGATCAACTCAAACACCAGTTCAGAGGTCGTGACCACGTCTGCAGTCGTTGCAAATCGCCAAACCGTGGATCCAACCGCTGAGCAAACCACTGCCGATGCGTCGGCGGCACAAGATTCCGGATCGAGTCTCGCGGCCAATCTGCCAACCTCAGCAACCACCCCAGGATACGGCGGCAGTCAAAACGGTGAGCAGCGCCGAGACGAGCCGACTCAAACATCTGAAAAAACTGAGCCGACGCGTGAAACCGTTGCTGTAGACGAATTGCCAGTTCTGTCGCCCGCCGTGACGGGGCAAAACGCCGAATTGGCAGAGACAGCCGGTGTTGCGCCTACGGCGGAGCTTGAAACTCTGCCCGAGCAATCCGGCGGCAGTGACTCGTCGAGATCGTCGGTGTTGCCCTCGAGTGGTCAGCCATCATCGACGCCGATCACCGCGAGTGCGAGTCGGTCGATCGCTTCGCCACAAGACGCACTTCCAATTGACGCGGAGCAATTCGTAGATCGAGTGGCCGGCGCAGTGCGCTCGGCGCCGCAAAACGGCCAGCAATTGCGAGTTCGGCTTTACCCGCCGCATCTCGGCGCAATGCAAATTGAAGTCACGAGTAATAACGGAACGCTTTCGGTGCGGATGGAAGTTCAGTCGGTGGCGGCTCAGAGCGCCTTATCAGACAACATGTCGGCGCTACGGGAGGCCCTGGTTCAACAAGGGAATTCGCTCGACCGCATTGACGTTCAACTGGTTGAAACCAACGCGGAAGAGGGCCGAGCAGATCTAACAGATGAGCAACAGCAACAACAGCAGGCCGAAGAACAATCAGGCGAAGAGAGTGAAGAGCAGTCGGCCGAGGTAGAAGCAGAAGACAATCAAGTGCCGTCGTCAGTGGGCAACGGTCTCGACGAACTCGATATTCAGGTGTGATGTCGTCGGAAGTTGATCGACTCACAATCACCGAGCCATCGAAGATGTCTCGTGGCAACAATCAGCAGAAAAGGATTTCGCAATGGAAGTCAATGCCGCTTCGTCAACCAACAATGACGTTCCGTTTGTCGATGCAGCCGACACCGGTTTCGCCGGCCTGACGTCTGAGTCCTTTTTGAAACTGTTGATTACACAGCTTCAGAATCAGGATCCGACCGAACCGATTGGCAACGAAGAATTGCTGAACCAGATTTCGTCCATGCGGACGCTGCAATCCAACGTCGAACTGAGCGACGCGCTCAAGTCATTGACGTCAAACCAGCAACTCGGAACTGCCGCATCGTTTATCGGAAAAACGGTCTCCGGTGCGGTAGGCAGCCAGGTGGTGGAAGGCACGGTCGATCGCGCTTTCCTGCGCGACGGGACAGCATTCGTTTCAGTTGGTGATGCTGAAGTTCCCCTGGACGCGATCACCGACATCATCGCGGCGTAATCGAATTACGCTGAGTGGGTGGCCAATCCAGTGCCGAGCGACGCGATTTGTAGATCGTACAAATACATTGCGCGCGCAGTGGGCTTCTGCGGAGTGACTCTTCAGCCTGGTTCGGCGGCAAGGATTGGGTCGGTTCAACAAAAGGTAGCGGTTGTACCGGCTGCGCGCCGATAGAAGATTGAAGACGGGGTTCGCCAGTCGAGCCTTGGGGGGCAGCAGCAAGCAGACGCCGGCGCACTTTGAGTGCGCCCTGCGCCCGCGATCGCTCCCTCCTAATTTGAAGATGAGCAAGATCTGAGGGGGGTATCATGGGTCTCACGTCGGCGTTGAACACTGCACTCAACGGACTGTCGCTGAACGAAACGTTGATCGACGTTCTGGGCAACAACATCTCGAATGCCGGAACCAATGGTTTCAAGGCGTCGAATGTACTGTTCACAACTCAGCTGGCACGGACGCTGAGCGTCGGCTCGCGTCCGACGGCCACGAATGGTGGTACAAACCCTCAACAAATTGGCTTGGGTGCGACCACCGCGGCAATTAATGCCGACTTTGGCCAGGGGAGCATTACCAACAGTACCAGTCCGTCGGATCTGGCAATTCAGGGTGAAGGTTTCTTCGTCGTGGATGGAGCCGACGGCAATGTGTATTCACGCAACGGAAACTTCTCTCTGAACAGTGCCAGCTTGCTGACAAACGCCGCGGGACTGAAGGTTCAGGGGTATGGCGTCGATGCTGACTTCGGCATCATTACCACCCAACTGACTGACATCAGCATTCCACTCGGCGACCTGAACGTCGCGCAGCAAACGCAAAATGTGTCGATCAATGGGGCGCTGTTGCCCACAGGTGCGCTTAGTACACAAGGCACAATTAGTACCAGTGCGGTCCTGACCGACACAGCCACAACCAACCCGGCGCTCGCTGGGGCGTTGTTGGTGAATCTGCAAGTCGGCGGGAACAACCTGTTCACCAACGGCGAAACGCTGTCCTTCACGGCGCAGAAGGGCGGTCGAACGCTCGATCCACAAACACTAGCGGTGACAGGCACAACCACATACGCAGAACTCGCCACACTGCTCGACGGTACCATCGGCATTCATTCCGGCGGAACCATTCCAAACGATCCGAATTCCGGCGGTCAGCCGGGCGTTTCCATCGTCGGCGGCGCGCTGCAAGTCGTTGGCAATTCTGGAACCGTCAACGGAATTGTTCTGGCCGTCGGCGACATCACCAGCAACGGCATCACCGTGCCGCTCTCGTTTACGGCATCGCAAGCCGCAGTGGGTGAGAGTGCCATCACCGACTTCGTCGTCTTCGATTCGCTTGGTCAACCGGTCACCGTCAAACTGACGTCGGTATTGCAAGCACGCGATACCAACTCGACGACGTTTCGCTACTTCATTGAGAGTGCAGATGACAGCGATGCCGACGTGTCCGTTTCGACGGGAACGATTCAGTTCGACAGCACCGGTCAGGTCATCGCTGGCGGAACCGCCACGTTCTCCGTTGATCGCAACAACTCAGCCGCCGTCAGTCCGATGCAGCTCAATATCGATTTCAGCGCAATCTCGGGTATCTCGTCCGATACGGCGGGCAGTACGTTGTCGCTGAACAATCAGGACGGATCGGACCCCGGGACATTGACAAGTTTCGTCATCGACGAAACCGGCGTGATCAACGGCGTGTTCGACAACGGAATTGTCCGAACGCTGGGACAGATTACGTTGGCGAGATTCTCGAACCCGCAAGGTTTGGTCCAAGACGGCAGCGGCACGTTTCTTGAAGGCGTTAGTTCGGGGCCGCCGTTTGTTTCCACACCGGGCAACTTTGGTGCAGGAAGTCTTCGGTCGGGTGCGATCGAACTTTCCAACACCGACGTCGGCCGTAACCTGGTCGATCTCATCGTCGCCTCGACGAATTACCGGGGTAACGCCCGTGTGATCAGTTCGGTGCAGCAATTGGTCGATGAATTACTCGTTCTCGGTCGGTAACGGATTTCGGCAGGAACGGCTTTTCTCTTGTTGCCGGATTCCAATCGGATGCGTTGACTGGATCGCGAACATTCGGCGCGTCGCGCTGAATGTGCGGCACACTAGGTACCGAGCAACACGCGACGATGGAAACCCCTGGCAACGGACCGAGTGGGGAAAAACGGAGAAATCTCAGGTGATCAAACTCACGCGTTTGAATGGCGACGAATTCGTAGTCAATGCCGAGCAGATTCGCTTTGTCGAAAGCCGGCCCGACACGTTTATTACGTTGACGTCGAACGATCGACTGATTGTTAAAGAGACCGTGGATGAAGTCGTCCAACGGAGCGTCGCGTATTCGCGGTCGCTTCGGTCACTCGTGGGGGCCTGCTGACATCGAAGGGTTGTCGGAGTCCACATCGATTCATCCAAACGCAGTTTGATTTTCCGCAGGTGGCAATATGGACAAAGCAACGATTAGCGGGTTGGCAGGTGGCATCGGGCTGCTGGTTCTCGCCATTGCCATTGCGCCGGGTTCAACTTTTGGAGCCTTCTTCGATCCGGCATCGGCTGCAGTCGTCGTTGGTGGAGCAATCGCTGCCTGCTTCATCGCATTTCCCCTGAATATGCTGATGAGATTGCCCAAGATTGTGATGAAACTGTTCTCCCCGAAGGAGCAACGGGTGAAGGACATCATCACCGAGATGGTGTCGATTTCGGAAATTGCGCGACGCGACGGAATTCTTGCGCTCGAAAGTAAGACCGAAGAAATCGAGGACCCGTTTCTTCTGCTGGGCGTACAAATGGCAATCGATGGCACCGACTCGGAAGTTATGGATGCCATCATGCAATCGGAAATTGACGCCGTTTCCAGCCGACACAAAAATGCCAAGTCGATCCTCGATTCTCTCGGCCGTTATGCCCCGGCCTTCGGCATGATTGGAACACTGATGGGCTTGATCATCATGTTGGGAAACATGGCCGATCCCGATGCCATTGGTCCGGGTATGGCCGTCGCACTCATTACCACGCTGTATGGTGCCGTTGTGGCCAACCTGTTCTGTCTGCCGTTTGCCGACAAGCTGGCCTATTACAGTAAGAAGGAAATTGAATTACGCGAATTGATCCTCAAAGGGGTGCTCTCCATTCAGGAGGGAGACAATCCCCGCGTCCTGGAGCAGAAACTGAACATGGTTCTGCCCCCTGCCGAGCGAGAAACCGATGCCGAGGCGGCATGATCCGGAGCTATGGACGTGTCACAGAAAGCAGCCGGACTAATCTTTGACTGCCGCATATCCAATTAGAAATTGGAAAACCATCGGAGCCTCTTCACGATGTCTGCCCCGGAAGAAGATCCAGATCCCGGTGTACCGGAGTGGGTGGTCACCTACGGCGACATGATGTCGCTGCTACTGACGTTCTTCATCATGCTGGTGTCGCTCAGCGAAATGAAGAGTGACAGCGGCACGATGCGTGCCATGCTTAACGCGGTCCGCGAAGCATTCGGACCAACGGCCGGTGCCGTCGGAGTTCCCGGAACCTCGACACAGACAAGCAGTGCACTGGGCAAGCTGAGTTCCCGCGGTGGCCGTTCTGAAGGGGGAACCAAGAAGGCGAGCCGAAACTCGGCAGGCAACGGCGGTGCACATAAGTCGGTTCAGCGGATCAATCACGGTACGGTAGTTACGCTGGGCGGCCCAACCCAGTTTGCCCCCTTTGACGCCACGCTGACAGACGAGATAAAGGGCAATTTGTCCGTTGTTGCCGAGGTGATTGCCAATGCGCCGCAGCGCGTTGTCATTCGAGGCCATGCCTCGCCGCAACCACTGCCGCCGGATGCACCGTTTTTAGAGACGATGAACCGCGCCGTGGGGCGCAAAGCCGCCGATGTGGAATACGACCAGTTCGATCTCTCCTTTGCGCGCGCCCATGCGGTCGCGCAACACCTCATCGAACTCGGACTCGATCCGAACCGGCTGATTATTTCAGCCGCCGGCGATGCCGAACCGCGACTCGCCACGCAGAGTTCGGAACACCAGACGGTCAATCGTCGGGTTGACGTGTTTCTGATAGATTCCTATATAACACGTCCGAAATCGGCTGACGCGGGCCGTCAATAGCCCTGCAGACAGCTGTTATGCCGCGGCAAAATACCTAAGCCGTCACGGAGGATGGTGTTATGGCGACTGACCTCGCCGAAAATACGGACATTGATGCAGCCGATCTGCCGGCCGATGGTGAATTACCGGATGGGCAGGAAGCATCCGATGAAGCATCGTCCTCACCAGGTGTTCTTCAGCTAAGCCGCCAGAAGGTGAAGGTGATCGTCCTTCTGCTCGTCGTAATGGGCGTGCAGATGGCAGTTGGTTACATGCTGCTCCCGGAACCAACGAAGATTTCGATGGAGGCTGAGGACGAGGCGGCCGACGCGATGGGCGATGAGCCCGCGGAGGATGGCATCGACACGGTCGAGGTTTCCTTGGGTAATTACAATCCAACCAACAGTCTCGGCGTGGGAATTGTCCACGTGGCCTTCGATTTGACGGCGATTGCCGCAGCCGACAACGAACAGGCTCTCAAGGTGGCCTTCCTGGAAACTCATGGTGCCCGAATTCGATCTGCCGTAATCCGAGTCATTCGCAGTTCAAATCTCGAAGATCTCAACGATCCCGAATCCTACGTCATCAAGCGAAAGATTCGCGAAGAAATCAATAAGGTGCTGCCCAAGACATTGATTATTGAGGTTGTTATGGACAAATTCCGATTGATGCCGCAGTAGCGCTGGTATGGAATTGGAAGACTCGCGGTTCCACGGTTTGCACGTCACCGAAAAGAGAGATTAGGCCGCAACATGGCCGACGAACAAGACGACGATCTGCTCGATCCGTCAGATATCGAAGCCCTCCTGGGAGCGGCAGGGGGTGGGCAGAGTTCGCCCGCAGACGCAGGTGACGACCAGTCGGCAGCTGGTGCAGACGACGCAAGCGATCTGCTTTCGTCCGGTGATATCGAAGCGCTTTTGAATCAACCCAGCAGCGCTTCCGCAGCACCCCCAAGTGCTCCCGATGAGTTACTGGAGCAGGCGGAATCCAATCTGGCGGCGGCAGTTGCACCCGATCTCGATTCGGCACCCGCTAGCTCCCCTGGTTTGGGACAGCCGACGCCATTCGGGTTTTCCTCTTTCGACAATTCCGACAATGCCGTCGCCACGGCCGCCAACGATTTGGACGCACTGAAAGATGTTGAACTCGATCTTCGGATTGAATTGGGGCGAACCGAATTGTTGATTGAAGAGGTCCTGCGACTGAAGCAGGGGGCGGTTGTTCCGCTGGACAAACTGGCTGGCGATCCGGTCGATATTCTCGTCAACGGTCGCATTGTTGCGCGCGGCGAGGTACTCGTCCTCAACGACAATTTCTGCGTCCGCGTTGCTGAGATTCTATCTCCGGACATTTGACTGAGTCACAGACAAAACCGCGACACAATAAATGCGTTCAAGCCCCACAGCACCTCAGAGTCGAGTCATTCACGTTGCTTGAAGTGACAATCGAACAGACCAGACGACGGGACAACTCGATGTCGCCCGCCCGTATTCTACGAGAGACGCGTCAGCAATCGGACCGAGGGGGCCGCACCCCTTTCGTGAGCGGTCGTTGGTCGATGATTCTGGCCGTTCTTGGGACTGTGACGCTCATCTCCAATTCTCTGCTGGCACAAACGGCTCCTCCGTTCGTGGAACAGCAACCGCGCGGAAACTCTCAGGCTAGGTCAGGACGAAACGGGCCGGCTGTTCGACCCAATCGACCAGCGAAACAGCAAGCATCGCGTTTCTCAGATGCCCGACCGATCACACCTTCTGGTCAGCACCCCGGATCTGGTGAGGCCGACAAGAACGGAAGATCATCGGTTGGCCAATCGGCCTGGAAAACATTTGGAACACTCGCCGCCATCATCGGTTTGATTGTGGTTGGAGCCAGATTCTGGAAGAAGCACGGCCCGAAACTCACCGGCGGTCTGCCCGTCGAAGCGATTGACGTGTTGGGAAAACGAAGCGTCGATGCCCGCCAGTCAATTGTCCTGGTTCGGCTCGGATCACGAATCCTCGTCCTCGGATCGACGGCAAACGGACTGCGGACTCTCTCGGAAGTCACCGATCCGGTTGAGGTCGATTATCTCGCGGGCCTATGTCATCAACGCGATGCCGAAAGCGGCGTTGCCCAGTCGTTCCGCTCACTGTTTGGCGGCCAAATGGCTGCCGGCTCGACTGTCGATTCAGCCGAGGCATCTGCTGCAATTCCATTTGCGCGGCCGGAAGTGGATGAGCATGATGCGGTTCCCCGACAGCAGTCGGTTTCGGGGGCAGCGCATGTCTAAACGGCAATCGGTGGCCAAGCTGGAACGCCGCCGCGACGAAGCGTGGCAGCGAGTGAAGCGGCACGCATCGCTGCACTCGATCATCGTGATTGTGCTGGGCATTGTCTTGTGCGGCGGCGATTGGATTTTCGCCCAGGCAGAATCGCGACAACGAACACAGCCGAGCGAAGTCGTTCGGGGGCAGTCGAATTCCACAACCGATGCGTCCACCTCGACGCAAAAGGGCGAAGGATCAAACCCGGCACCGTTTAATGTCGATGTCGAACAGATGGTCTCGCCCGGCGGTCTCTCTTCGACATTGAAGCTGATGATGTTGATGACCGTGCTGAGCCTGGCACCGTCGATTCTCATCATGACCACCTGTTTTATTCGATTCGTAATCGTACTTGGCTTGTTGCGGCAGGCGCTGGGAACTCAGCAATTGCCACCCAATCAGGTCATCATTTCGCTCTGCCTGTTTATGACACTGCTCGTGATGGGACCGGTCTGGCGTGAAGCATACAACGAGGGAATTCGCCCCTACACCGATCCACAACCGGGCGACGCGCCGACCGATCTAGCCAGGGCCACACAGCGAACCATCGGGCCGCTTCGCGGATTTATGAGCGACCAGATCGAAAAGGCCGGCAACAGCGATGCCATCTGGATGTTCGTTGAGTTTCAGAGGCCAGCACCTGGATCGCCGGGGGCTGAAGAGTTTCAACTCCCCTCCAGCTACGACGAAGTCGATTTGACCGTCCTGTTGCCGGCGTACATGTTGAGCGAAATCAAGACGGCCTTCGTCATCGGATTTCAGCTCTACCTGCCGTTTCTCATCATCGACATGGTCATTGCATCGGTCCTCATCAGTATGGGCATGATGATGTTGCCGCCCGTGCTGATTTCACTGCCGTTCAAGTTACTGCTGTTTGTGTTGATTGACGGCTGGTACCTCACCGTTGGCATGTTGCTGGAGAGCGTCCGCCCGTTTGGCTGACGACCTCAGTCATCGTTTGGCCGCCAATGTCTTTACACAATTACTTCTTCTCGTTGCCTTGTTCTCATGACAATCGACCTGGCCGTCGAACTCAGTCGCGCCGCCGTCATGCTGACGTTGAAACTCGGTGCGCCCATTCTGGTGATGGCCGTGGCGGTCGGGCTGATCATCAGCGTGATGCAAGCGGTCACACAGCTACAGGATCAGACCCTCAGCTTCGTCCCGAAAATTGTTGCGATGTTGTTGACCCTGCTTTACATCCTGCCGTGGGCGATGAGCGAGATGATGGAATACACGTCGGAACTCGTGTTGAGCATTCCAGGGAACCTGTGAGTGGATCGTGCATAGGAAATTAGGCGAACTGTGAGCGTAAGCCCACTGATGGCTTTTACTCCTTGCCACGTTTGAATTGAAGTGACGTGAACAATCTTCTCGCCATTCTTTCGCCTGGTCAATTCGTGGGCGATCTGCTGCTGCAGACGGCCACCCTTCAGTTCTACGCATTTACGCTGGTGTTGGTGCGAATGAGCGGGCTGATGGTTATCGGGCCGGCACTCGGCACATCGGCGATCCCGGTCAATATTCGTGTTTTTCTCGTGCTTGTGTTGTCGCTGTTGATCACGCCGACGTTGAACAATCATTCGCGAACGATGTTTCAGCGACTGGACAGCAATGGCGACCATCTGGTCTCACAAGACGAAGTTCCCGACTCGCTTCGCGAACGATTCAACCGACGGGCAGCCGAATTGCCTCGTCAAAACGTAGTCGCAATGACTGAATCAGAGTTCACAGCCGAACGGAAGATTCCACCGACGATCGCTAATTACCTGTGGGTGATCATCGGAGAGTTCTCAATCGGGTTTGTACTTGGATTTGGGGTCAAAACTGTGTTGTCCGGCTTGCAGTTGGCCGGCCAAATGATCGACCAGCAAGCGGGACTCGCACTTGCCGAAGTGTTCAATCCCGGTTTCGATACCAACACATCGCTCAGCGGAACCTTTCTGTTCATGTTCGGCGTCACGGTGTTCTTGCTTTTGGAACCCGTTGGTGGCCACCTGATGATGATCTCGGCACTTATCGAAACGTTTCAAACAATTCCCATTGGCGGAGCTTTCGTCTCGGTGACCGCCGTGGAACTGTTGCGAGATTTGGTACATCAGTCATTGGTCCTGGCAATTCAGGTTGCTGCCCCGCTGTTGGCGGGAATGTCGTTGGTCGCTCTGGCGATGGGATTTCTGGGACACACAGTTCCACAAATCAACGTGTTAATCGTCGGCTTTCCAATTCGTGCTGTGACGAACCTGCTCATCCTCAGTTTGACGCTTTCAGGAGCCGCCCGTGTCGTTGTCGATGTGATTCCCAAAGTGATCGACCACCTTCGCAGCGTGCTTGTCTGACGAAGAGATAAGAGACGCCCATTCTCCCACTGTCGCCACCCACTACCCACTATTCTAAAGTTGTGAAATGGCCGGAGACGACGTTGGTGATCGGACAGAGGAACCGACCGATCGTAAGCGATCTGAAGCCCGCGAGAAGGGCAATATTGCGCGCAGCACCGACTTGAACGCTGCCGGCCTGATGATGGCCGCCGCTGCCGCCATCTATTTCTTCGGGCTTTCAATGACCCGTGAAATGGCGGAGTTTCTGCATTCGAACCTCAGCCGTCCTTATTGGACCAGCATCGATCCGCCAACGGCCATCAAGCTCTCGAGCAGCGTTGCCGATTTTCTGGGGACGACTGTGTTGCCGTTGATGCTGATGATGGCCGGTTCGGCATTGGCGCTCAATCTGATGCAGGTCGGTTTCCTGTTGAACACGGAATCGCTGCAGCCAAAAGCATCGCGGATTAATCCACTCGAAGGCGTCAAGCGCATTGTTTCCATCCGCGCATTGGTCAAGCTGGGAGTGAGCCTCGGAAAACTCATCGTGCTGATGTCGATTGCCGTGTGGTTCATCTCCTCAGCAGTTCCCGAACTCCTGCATTCGCTTGATATGGAATGGATGCCGACCGACGCGACGACTGCCGGAAAGTCGTTTCGTGAGACCCGTTTTGCCGCTCTGTTTCTGGTTTCGCTTCGCGACTTGCTGGGAAGCCTGGCGTTTCAACTTGCTGCGGCGCTGGTCATCCTCGCGCTGATCGATTTCGCTTTTCAAAAGTGGAAACACGAGCAAGACTTGAAGATGACGAAGCAGGAAATTCGCGACGAGATGAAGAACATGGAAGGCGATCCGCTCATTCGTCAGCGTCGCCGCGACGCCCACCGCAAGATCGCCCAGGCCCGCGAGTTGAACGAAGTTCGCGATGCCGATGTTGTGATTACCAACCCAACCCACATCGCCGTTGCCCTGAAGTACGACCCGGACAAAACCCCCGCCCCCAAAGTGGTTGCCAAGGGCAAGGGAGAGATTGCAATGCGAATTCGCCAGATTGCCGCCGAGCACGGCGTGACGATCATCGAACGCAAACCGCTCGCCCGGGCATTGTATGCCAACGTCAAAGTCGGCCACATCATTCCCGTCGATATGTACGAGGTGTTCGTCGAGATCATGGCCTACGTCTACCGCCTGACCGGCCGCGTCGCACCTCCGGTCGAATAACGGCCCGCGCCCGACAACTCGGGCGAAGCGGCCACAACCTGCGATCAACGACAGATCACTGGGAAGCAACACGGGATTCAACAGAAAATGACTTGCAAATCAGCAGCCGGATTGCAATAACTGACCTTCGCACGGTGGCTGTCCCATTTTGTTGAGAAGTGACATAATCGACTAAGCCGTGTGAGGAAGAAGAAGAACGGGACGTAGCGCAGTCTGGTAGCGCACTTGACTGGGGGTCAAGAGGTCGCAGGTTCAAATCCTGTCGTCCCGACTTTGGAACTCATTTGCCCGTGGGATGTTACGACGTCCTGCGGGCTTTGTGGTTGGGGGCCGGCATGCAGGGTGTTACCTGGATTGTTACCTGAAACGCCCGATTTTGCGTGTTCTTGCCACAACTCATCCGATACGTCATCGGTATCCTGCGCCACATAATATGCCATTGTTGTCTTGATGTCAGCATGGCGCATCAACAACTGCAGCGTGGCCGGTTTCACTCGTCGTGACCATCGTGTTCCGAACGACCGCCGCAAATCATGGCAGGTGGCGAATTGATCCTCACTCTTGTCAACGACGACATTTGCGGCCCTGCCAATCTGAGAGACCTTGCGGCCCACTGTGTTGGTTGTCAGATATCCTTTCCGGCCACGCAATTGGAAGATGCGACCGACACGTTCTGATTCCGGCGTTCGTAACAGCCATTCGGCGAAATCTGGAGTCATTGGCAGCAATTCGTCCTTGTGCCGCTTCTGTCCTTCTGCCCAGAAACGAAATCGCGGGTGACGTCCAGACAGATCGACTGTGACATCGGCGTCAACGTCCCAAGAAAGAATCAGCGACTCGTCCAGACGTAGTCCCGATAGCCACAAGCCCGTGAGGTAATGTAGCCAATCGGCTGCGTCAGTGGGGCGCACAGACGGCACAACGTCGAGCATTCGCTCAAATTCTTCCAGCGTAATTGGCCGTCCTTTCATCTTACTGGTAGTTCGCCCCCGCTTCGGCATTGTGAATTTTGGAATCTCCGAAAGCAGGCCGATTTCGTGCGCCCACCCGAGAGCCGCACGAAGATGCTTGAGATAACAGCGGATTGTCGACTCTTTAACATCCGTTCCTCGCAGCATTGCCTGAAATTGGCTCAGGGCTCTGGCGTCTACTTTCGCCAGTCGGCGAATCCGCAACTTCTCAAAATGGTTCAGCGTTGCATTCATCGTTTGTGCATAATTGTCGGACAGCCCTGACAGCTTCTCGTCTTCGTATCGTTGACGGAACTCATTCCAAGTTACTTTCAATGTCGACTTGAACCGCCCCTCCCGCAGGTCGTGTTCCCACTTAGCTGCAAACCGGTCCGCGTCTTTCCGCCGACGAGTCCCGGTGGACTTCGAGACGTGCTTGCCCGTCAAAGGGTCAACATAACGCGCCATGAGGTTTCGCTGTTTTCCGTAATCCACGACATGCACTTTGATTTCCTCCGCCATTCAAGTACTCCCTATTTGAGGTCATTTCGGACGGCGATACACCGCACACGACACTGTATCCTATTGAGGATATACTGTATTCGAGGCCTACTTGCTGATCAATCCTTTCTGCGATATATTTTTGGAATGCCCCCCAAAAAGACATCATCGAAGCCGGTAGCCGTCCGCTTGCGGGATGGTTCTGTCGTCGAAGTGGCAGCAGCAGAGACGAATGACATCGAATTTGCACAGTCGCTCCGCGACGCGATTGTCAATAGTGGCCTGTCTCAGTACCGCCTCTCGATCCTGACTGGTATCCCTCAGTCGGCTCTGAGTGGCTTCCTCACGGGTCGGGACATACGGCTCTCGACGTTCACAAAACTGGCGCAGGTTATGGGATTCGAGTTGCAACAGAACCCCAACAAGGCACCACGCAACGTGTGAGTATCGCCCGACTTTGGTAGGCGTTTTCCAGCGAATCATCTTCCTGCTCGTACAGCGATGTGTTCATCAAACTGAATGTCTGTTAAATCGTGTAGTACAACTCCGTCAGTTGTTTCTGCAACATCAACCAATCCTTCAGCACGCATTTCTGAGGATGTCGGGAGGGATCGTAATCGATCACTTCCCGATTGTCGTTCGTTTCTCTCGAATGCTCACCAGCGGACACCTGCCCGGTTTGCGGTCAACGGTCACCAGTCCAGCATCTTCCAGTGCGGCCAAGGCGCGGTAGCCGGCCTGTCGATTGACGCCAAACCGTTCAATCATCTTTGTCGTCAATCTCAATTTGGTACGTCTCTTCTCCAATCCCGCTTGAAACCAGATCACCAGCGCCACAGCGAGTGGATACTTTCCAGACAATGCGGTTGCGGCAATCATCCACGGGAGTGGCAGTGGTCCTTTGATGAATTTGGCCTACCCCCGATCTTTGTACCACCCTCAGTGAGAGAATCGGGGTTCAGGTAACACGTTCTGTTCAACAGGGCGCAGCGTAGCGAAGTCCTGTTGAACAGAACGGGCCGCATATGCGGCGGGGGTCTCGTAGTCCAA